>JHVF01000029.1 GCA_000620005.1 Metamycoplasma spumans ATCC 19526 | reverse complement strand
ATATGGCAATTATCACCTTTGTGGAGGACTTTTGAGAAGGACGATACAAGGATACCTATGAAAATAAATCTTCTAAAAAATGTTATGTTGACCCATTTCATTATGCAACAGCATATATAAAGAAGTGGATAAACATATATAATTTAGATATGAAAAATTTAGAATCAAAAACAGGAAAATCAGCCAAAAAAGGTAAGGGTGTTGGTAGAAAAAGAAAATACACTATCAATGATTTAGACGAACATGATAGAGAACTCTATCAGGAGATAATGGAGGAAGTTTTAAAAGACCATGGAATTAATCCTGAAATCATAATCAAAAAGATAAAGGAAAAAAAGGAAAAAGAAAGATCGTTTAACAATGTTCTTAGAGCTTCATTTGTTCTTAAATTTAATAGAACATCCATTTATAAAAAATATATATCAGTAAAAAAATCTAAGCAAAAACCCAACTATATAGATAGTAATTTAATCAATTGGCTTAAGGAAGAAATATCAAAATCCAACAACACAATTGGCAGAGATAAATTGTATAGAAAATATATAAATTTATGCGGAAATGTTCTCTCATATTATGTTTTTAGATTGAATTTTGAAACCTTAAATTATAAATCATCGGCTTATACAAAGAAATATAACAATAAACCGCCTAAAGAAGAGAAATATTCAAAAATATGAACAAATGACTACATTAATGGCGTTTTTAACTCGAACTATTTTGGTGAAGTTCTACATGCTGATATAAAATATGTGAAAATAAATAATGTTTGACATTACCTTCATGTAATAACTGAGACATTTTCTAATTCAATATTAACATGAAGTCTATCCACCGATAGATCCTCGACTTCAACTATTGAATTGTTAAATAAATGTTTAAAACAATATAAAATTAAACCCAAATATTTTCATTCTGATCATGGTATAGAATATGCTAATTATAATTTTCTTAACTTTTTAAATGAAAATAAAATTCAACAGTCAATGTCGCCTAAAGGCAATTCTTTAAGAAACAGACCTTCTGAGTTTTTATTTTCTATTTTTCAAAGAGAGTTTTTTAATATTATAAATATTGATAGTCTTTCACTTGAA
>JHVF01000028.1 GCA_000620005.1 Metamycoplasma spumans ATCC 19526 | reverse complement strand
GGCGTAGCCGATGGACAACAGGTTAATATTCCTGTACTTTCTATGAATGTGATGGAGTGACGGGGGAGGATAGTACTACCACTTATTGGATTGTGGGGTAAATAATGACTGGGTCGTGCAGGCAAATCCACACGGCGTAACCGGGAGTTATGATGCATAGTGAAATGGCGACAAAGTAGCGAATTGGATGATTCCATACCTCTTAAAAAAGCTTCTAACTTAAGTTCATGGAAACCCGTACCGAGAACGGACACACGTCCCCAAGATGAGTATTCTAAGGCGAGCGAGAAAACTATTGTCAAGGAACTCTGCAAATTCATCCCGTAAGTTCGCAAGAAGGGATGCCCACCCTAAAAAGTGGGCCGCAGTGAATAGTAAGGGGGAACTGTTTATCAAAAACACAGCTCTATGCTAAATCGTAAGATGATGTATATGGGGTGACTCCTGCCCAGTGCCCGAAGGTTAAGCAAAGGTGTTAGCTTATGCGAAGCATTGATGTGAAGCCCGGGTGAACGGCGGCCGTAACTATAACGGTCCTAAGGTAGCGAAATTCCTTGTCGGCTAAATACTGACCTGCACGAAAGGAGTAATTATCTCTTAACTGTCTCGACAATAGACTCGGTGAAATTATGGTTCCGGCGAAGACGCCGGAGACCCGCATCTAGACGAAAAGACCCCGTGGAGCTTTACTATAACTTCATATTGGAGTTTGATTTAACATGTGTAGGATAGGTGGGAGACTGTGATGCTTGGACGCTAGTCTAAGTGGAGTCGCCGTTGAAATACCACCCTTGTTACGTTGAACTTCTAACTTGTACCCGTCATCCGGGTAGAGGACAGTGTGTGGTGGGTAGTTTGACTGGGGCGGTCGCCTCCTAAAGGGTAACGGAGGCGTTCAAAGTTACACTCAATACGGTCAGAAACCGTATCTTAGAGCATAAAGGTAGAAGTGTGATTGACTGCGAGACCTACAAGTCGAGCAGGTGCGAAAGCAGGACTTAGTGATCCGGCGGTTCTTCGTGGAAAGGCCGTCGCTCAACGGATAAAAGCTACCCCGGGGATAACAGGCTTATCTTTCCCAAGAGATCACATCGACGGGAAGGTTTGGCACCTCGATGTCGGCTCATCGCATCCTGGAGCTGGAGTCGGTTCCAAGGGTTGGGCTGTTCGCCCATTAAAGCGGTACGCGAGCTGGGTTCAAAACGTCGTGAGACAGTTTGGTTCCTATCTGATGTGGGCGTTGGAATATTGATGAGAGCTACTCTTAGTACGAGAGGACCGGAGTGGACGCACCGATGGTGTGCCAGTTGTTTCGCCAGAAGCATAGCTGGGTAGCCAAGTGCGGCAGGGATAACCGCTGAAAGCATCTAAGCGGGAAGCCCCCTCAAAGATGAGTATTCCCTTTTAAATTCCTTATAGACTATGAGGTTGATAGGCTGGAGGTGTAAGTGCAGTAATGCATTCAGCTGACCAGTACTAATAAATTGATAGGTTTAATAGTGAATTCTATAGATAAAGTTAATCTAAATTAAAGTCGTATTCAGTTTTCAGAGAACAAAATATAGCCATTTGGCTATTTTTTT
>JHVF01000027.1 GCA_000620005.1 Metamycoplasma spumans ATCC 19526 | reverse complement strand
TTAACTGAAAAAATCAATAGCAATAACTCGTTTGATAATAATGATCCAATTAACGATATCAAATTAAAGACAAATAATTTGAATGAAGCTATTAATAATAGTAATTTAGCAAAAACCAATATTTTAAATAAAATTTTATTGCAATTACAAATAAACAGTTTAAAAGCTTTTTCTGATTTAATTACTTCAAATGATTCAGAAATGACTTCATTAAAAAATGAATTGAACAAGAAAATTAAATATGCTAAAAATATCGTTAGTTCAGAAAATAAAGATGAGTATACTAATGAAAAAGAAAAACTTGTTCAAGCTCAAAATCAAGCAAATTCAACAATTCAGTCATTTAACATTAAATTAGAAGAAGCTAAAAATCAACATAAGCAAAAATTACTATTAGCTAATCAATTATTAAATAGTTTAGAAAGCGATGATAATTCAGCTCTTTATACTCAAATCATCGAAAAATTAAGACAATCAATATCTTCAAATCAAGCAATAGATGACAATCAAAGTATTTCAGATATCGCTTTAAAAACAACTTCTTTAAATGAAGCTATTGAAGAAACTAATTCTTCGAAAGAAGATGTTGATAATAAAAAATCATTACAATTAGAAATTGAAAAATTAAAAACTATTTCGACTTCTATTACTTCAAACGATCCTGAAATGACAACCTTAAATGATGAAATAAATGATAGCAATGACTATGCTGAAAATATTATTCAATTAAATAATCATGCAGAATATGCTAACGAATTAGAAAAATTAAGAAATTTAAATCAAAAAGCCAATACTAATATTCAACAATTTTCAGCTAAATTAGAACAAGTTAAAAAAAATCATGCTCAAAAATTAACTGAAGCTAATCAATTAATAAATACTTTAAATAGCGATGTTAACTCTTCATTATATGCCAAATTAATAGCCGATATTAATCAAGTTATTGAAGGCAATAAAAACATTACCAATGATGATGCAATTTCGGAAATTGAAACAAAAATAAACAAAATAGCCACTTCAATTAATAAAAATACATTAGCAAAGGCTGAAATTGATAATAAAAAAGCTATTGAATTACAAATTAGCAACTTATCAAAAATATCAGCATCAATAACATCGAATGATTTAGAAATGCAATCTTTAAAAGACAAGATTGACGATAAGATTGCTTATGCTCAAAATATAATAGCTCAAGAAAATAAATCTGAATATGCATCTAATCTTGAAAATCTAAATTCTTTAAAAACTGAATCTGAAAACAAAATAGCTGAATTTTTAGAAAGATTAGAACAAGCTAAAAGTGCATATTTTGCAAAACTTCAATCAGCAAATGAAAAACTAGCGAGCTTAACTAACGATATTAATTCAGTTAACTATGTCAATTTACTAAGGAAGCTAAATCAAAGTATTAACGAAAATAATTCTATTACTAATGATGATGCAATTTCTTTAATCAATAGCAAAACAACCAATCTAAATTTGGCAATCGATATGGCTAATAATTCAAAATCCGAAGTTGATAATAATACTAATCGCTTATTATCATTGCTTAATGAAGCAATTGAACAATCTGAAGAACTTAAATCATTAATGTTACCAGAACCCGAATTAAATAATGAACGATCAAAACTAAACCAAGCAATTGAAGCTTCTAAATTGGTTTATAATCATGAACCAAAACGTGAGGAAAATTCAGAAATAAATCAATCAACCGAAACATTGAAATCAATTAAAAGTGAAGTTCAGAATAGTTATGATGAAATGGTAAACGTTAAGAATGGTTTAAAAAATAATATTGCATTAAAAGAAGCTGAAATAGAAGACTTTTTATTAACAATTACAACTCAAGAATACAATGAAATTAGAGAAGATATTTTGGTTGTTTTTGATAATTATAAACAAAATGACAAACCGGTTATTAATGATAAAACTAAACTACAACTAGAAAACCTTTTATCAATATTAACTCAAAAATTAGAAGAAAATAAACAAGCTAAAGCTGAAATAGATAAGGTTAAATACGACACTGTTGATTATACCGTTGTAAATGAAAGAATATATATTAAAAGAGAAAGAATAGATAGAGAAATATTCGACTTAATTAATCAAGATGAAAATGTAAATAAAGAAAGTATTAGATCGTTATACTCAGATATTAGCGCTGAAATTAACGCAGGTAGCATCCAATATGATGATAATCATAACAATTATTTGTGAAACTTACCAAACCTAGAATATGTTTATTTGAAAAATGTGAAAATCATACCAAACCGTGCCTTTAATAAAACTGCCAGAAATTTAAAAAGAGTTAATTTCCCAAATGCAATTGCAATTAATGAAGGCGCATTTGGAAATTTAGTAAATCTTTCAGTTGTCAACTTGCCAAAAGTAAAAACAATTGGGTCTTATGCTTTTTCATATAATACTTCATTAGTTAATATAGATTTACCAGAGGCTACAAGTATAGGTTATGCCGCCTTTAAAAATTCAACTAAATTGAAATCAATAAATATTCCTAATTTAGAATACTTAGATGCCGCTGCTTTTGAAGGCGCTGAATCATTAACA
>JHVF01000026.1 GCA_000620005.1 Metamycoplasma spumans ATCC 19526 | reverse complement strand
AATTTTTAGGTCTTAAAAAATAAATTTGATATCATAAGTTTAATAAACATTTTTAATCTATAAAAATGTTGCAATTTGATTAAGAATTAACAAAATGTTTTACAAAAAAATTATTTTTTTTATTTTTCTATTTTTGTCACTCTAATTCATCTTTAATTTCTAAATTAGAAATATCAAAACCTTTATAAGCTAAAAGCTCTTTTAAGATATTGTCATTAGTTGAAATAAGTTGAATATTATCAAAGCCCTTTATTAAGTTCAAAAACTCATAATATAATATATTTTCCTTTGAAAAAGTTATTTTATAAATATCATCTTCACCTTTTTCAACTTTTATATATTCATTTTCTAATTTAATAACTTTTTCTTCGTTATCAAATTTAAAAATAATAAATGGGTTAGATAAATTCTTAAAATAATTTTCTAAAAATAATAAATTTGGATTTGGAGATTTGGGTTGTGAAGCAACGAAATTAAAAATATAATCTAGACTAGATAATCTTGATGATTCAAGTATTACATTAATAAGTCTCTTATTAAATTTATTATTTTTAAAGTCTAATAACAATTTATTTTTCTTGGTAATTAATTTATTAATATGACCAAAATCTGATTTTAAAACAAAATATAAAACTCCCGATGTTGCTATATACGCACACATGATAAAGAAAGGAATAATTATATAAAGACTCGGCATAACTTTTTGTTGAAAGCTTTTTCAACCAAATATAAACAAAATAAAGAAAGGAATAAATAAAAGAATATTGATATTGGAAATATAATGAATAATCTCAAATTTCTTTCAGTTATTTTTCAATCTTTTAAACTCTTGATAAGTATTCACGATATTCCTTTCTTATAAATAAATAAAATAAATCCATTTTAAATATCAACAGCCTCTTTCTCAGTCAGCGTTGAGAAAATTTGTCATTTAAAATAATAGAAAAGCAGATAATTGACCAATAATAAACATTAACACTCGACAATATAAATATAATCGATAAAGAAATTGTCGATCAAAAATAAACATTGGTTTTAATATCGCTCTTTAAATTGATGTTTTTAATACTTAGAAAAAATAAAACACCAATAGCGCAAAATAATACAAATTGCATGAAATATTTAACAAATAAAATTACTTGAATTTTTTTATTCATGTCTAATTTTTCCCCGATTCATCTGTTCCATTGTGGAAAATCAATATTTTCGATCTATCTTTGTTATTGTAAAATCTTAAATTTTTATTATACGAGTCATAATATAGCCAAATATCTCTTCCTTTATTCAAACGAATGTAATCACTTATATATTCCCTATTAAATAGGGATGCATATATATACTTTTTATCAAATCTATTGGTCTTATCATCAACTAGCATATTTACAAAATCATATTTTTGAGATTCTCTATCGTCTAAAATTCCTTCATTTGGAGATATTTCATTTATAAATTGAATAGTTTGAGAAATAGTATTTTTTATTATGGATTTTTGCATATTTTTACAAAAATTGCTAATTGATTCCTTTATTGAATTTTCTTCATTTTTATTATGCATTTTTTTTAATAAATCTTTTTCTATTTCAAAAAAGTCGGAGATTACTTCTCTTCTTTTTTCTTCTTCATCATTTTCATAATTTTCTATTTCATTTTTAAAATCACTGACATCGACCTCATTATTATTACTACTAAAAATTTTGTTTCTAGTTTCTTCTTCGAATTTATCAAAGGGTATTAATTTAATTGCCATATCTAAAAAATCAAATACTTTATCTATATTTTTAGATATTTCGGTTTTTTCAAATGAAGGACAAGTATCTGATTCTTCTATCATTTTATCGACTATTTTTTCAATTATATAGTCTATTATCAAATTCTTTGATTTATAGTAAATATTCTTATCGGATATAATAGATGTAAAACTTATTAATTTTTCACTAAAATTTAAATTTTTATTATTAAAAAAATCATTTAAATTTGATAAATATCAATATTCTGGGCTTTCATAAATATCGTTAAATTTATAATTATTAATATCTTTATTGTTTAAAATTATATCTTCTACATATTCCATAAATAAGCTATATTCTCAGTAAAAATTTTTTTTATCCATAAAAACATGTGTTTTCTTGTTGTGTGAAAAATTATTGTATCTAATATTTAGTACTATTAAATTAACCGTAGAAAAAGTATATACCGCTGCTCCAGTGGTTATAACTGCTATGGCGCCTATTTTTATTAAGTAGGTAATAATTAATGCTGATGTAGAAACAGCCAATGTGGCCGCAAATCTTTCTTGTTTTATTTTAGAAAGTATTTCTTCTATATTTAACTCTTTCACTTCACCATTTTTCATTATAACTTTTATCGATTTATATTTAGCTATACTTCTGGGTTGAATTAAAATGTTTTTTTCGGGATTAAGGGTTATAAAATCACTTGAACTGCCTGCAGAATAATTGTTATCATCAAAATTGTATAATATGTTATTTTTTACTTCCTTAATAAATGCTTTCTCATTAAAATTAAAACCGGGGTCGTTTCTAATATGACCCAATAATACTGGTAATAATTCTATTATTGAATTAACTAATTTGATTTTATTATTTTCGTCGGTATTTTCCCTATAATTTAATTCCTTATTTATTAAATTTTTAGTTAAGCTTTGGAATTCAGTATCAAAAGTTAAAATTCTATATGTAAGAGAATCCTTATTTTTGTTAATTTTATTATAAATTTCAAAAATAGGTTTACCGAGATAATTGCTATCATAATAATTAAGTTCGTCTTCTGTTAATTTTATTCAATTATCGTATCCGAAAGAACGTGCATTATATTTTCAATAGTGACTTCCTAACGATTTTTTTGTAATCTCTTCTTGTGATATCTTAAAATCTACTGAATAATCAGGATCAATAAATATATAACCATTATCAGGGATAACTGCAGACTGCAATGCAACCGAACCTATTGATGCCAAAAGCGCAATTTTATTAATAAATTTTTTTTTCAATTTTGCCTCCGAATATTTAATATATTTTAATTATATATTTTTTTATATTTATATTTCTTGTTTTTAAAAACCTAAAGTTTGAATTCTCAAATATTTTGCTACATTGTAATTCTCAATCATTTTGCAACATCCTATAGTTTAAAATCATTATAGGAGGTAAAATGAAATATAAAA
>JHVF01000025.1 GCA_000620005.1 Metamycoplasma spumans ATCC 19526 | reverse complement strand
TTAAATTTTTAGGTCTTAAAAAATAAATTTGATATCATAAGTTTAATAAACATTTTTAATCTATAAAAATGTTGCAATTTGATTAAGAATTAACACTAGATATTTATTATTTTCCTGTTTAGTTGACAATAAAAATAAATTCTACATTTATTATTAGCATTTTTTTCACTTTTAAAGCTTAATTTTTCTAGAAATTTAAGCTATAAATTTAAATATTTTTTAATTATTTTATTCCATTATTTATGTGTAAAAAATTAAAATTTACTAAAACTGGTTTTTAGGCTAAATATATTGAATTTTAAGATATTTTTAAAATTTTTATTGTTTAAAATAAGAAAGTTAATAACATTTCAATTTTATTAGCATTTAAAAATGTGAATTATTAAAAAAAATAAAAAAAATGCCTTATTTTATGTAATAAATTATATTATTGTAATGTTAATAACTATGTTCATAAGTGGTTATTTACAAACAAATTTATGTTTATTAACCAATTATTGAACCTCATTATTTATAATTATAAGACTATGAAAACAATACTAGAAAAACCCGCCTCACTAAAGCTTATTAATACTTCATTTCAAAATGAGTTGAAAAATAATGCTGTCGATCAAATGACATATAACTCATTTTTATCAACAATATATATTATTGAAGAATTGAATGATACGGTTTTTATTTTTGCGCCTGAACCTATTATGCATTATGTAAAAACTACACAAAGTTCAAATATCGAAAAGGTTATTAAAAATATTTACGATAGGCCTATGAACATTATTTTTATTACCGACGAAGCGGAAATAAAAAGATTGGGTCAACAAAAATCGGAAATAAAGAAACCGCAAGTTGATAATTTGAAGCATGACTTAACTTTTGAAAATTACGTTAAAGGCAAATTTAATCACGTCGTTTTAAAAGCAGCAAAAACAATTTGTGAATCTGAAAATGTAATTTATTCACCCTTGTTTATTTATTCACCAAGTGGATTGGGTAAAACTCACTTGTTAAATGCAATTGGCAATGAGCTTGCTTTAAAAAACAAGAAAAGTTTATACATTAATCCAGATTTACTTACAACTAGACTAGTTGAGCAATTGCGAAATAAAAATCAAGCTGAAATTAATAGAATTGTAGAAGAATTAACTAGTTATGATTGTTTGATGTTCGATGATGTACAACAGTATGGCAATCGCGATAGCACATTGAATGTTTTATTCAATATAATAAATAGAATGATAACAAGTGGCAAGCAGATTATTATTGCTTGCGATAAAAAACCAAACGACTTGGGTGGGTTTGAAGAAAGGTTTATAACTAGATTCCAGGCTGGTTTAGTAGTAGAAATAACCTCACCAGATGTTAATGATGTTATATCAATACTAAAATTTAAATTAGTAGAAAATAATATTAATCCTGAATTGTGAGAAGATGAATCATTAAGATTCATTGCAAGAAATTTTGGATCTTCAATAAGAAGTATCGAAGGTGCTATCAACCGGGTTAAGTTATTCTCAGAAGACGATGATTTTTTTACCTATGACATAACAACAATTCAAACAATTTTTAAAAATATAACTCAGATAAAAGATAATATTACACCAGAGCGTATTATAGATGCGGTATCAAAATATTATCAAATTGATAGAAAAAAAATTACGAGTACATGTCGTACTGAAGATATAGTTATTGCTAGAAGAATATCAATATACTTAATTAGAAATAACTTTAATTATACATTAGTTGATATTGGAAAAATGTTGGGTAATAAATCACATTCAACTATTCTTGTTTCGTTAAAATGAATAGACAAAAATATACAAACAAATTCAACATTGAAAATTGCAATTGAAAAAATACAGGAAAATTTAAGAAAAATTATTTAATAGTAGAGGGAAAATTATGCAGTTAAAAATCAATAAATTATTATTAGAACATGCAATAGAAAGAGTTGCAAAAGCAATTGATTCAAACCCATTTATACCATCAATGAAGGGTGTTTTAATTAGTGCACAAGATAATAAAATAACTTTTATTGGATCAAACGGGGAAATTAGTATTAAACATGAAGTTGAAACATCACTTGATGCTGAAATTACTGTGCCTGGAATTTTCTTAGTAGAGTTGAGTTTGTTTAGAAATATTATTAAAAAATTAGATGGCGATGTTGTTTTAGACAGCGATGATAAAATTTTGAAAATCAGCACTGAAAACGATGAATATTGTTTGAATTTGTATCCAACAAATGAATATCCTGATATAGATTTTGAAGTTTATGGTGATACGCTAAAAATTAAGTGAAATGACTTTAAAGAAATGATAAGAGACGTTATTTTTGCGGCATCAAATAACGAGACAACATTAATTTTATGTTGTGTTAATATAATGGCTCACAACAATAAATTAAAGCTAGTAACAACTGATAGACATCGTTATGCTGAAGTTATAAACGATACTGAAAGTCCAGCCGAGTTTAATATTTCAATACTTTCAAAAAACTTGCGTGATTTAATGAATTTTGAATATAGTTCAGATGTTATTTTGCACATTTCAGAACATAAAATTTTATTCCAAATTGACAATACAATTATTCAATCTAAAGTTATAGATCAACCATATCAAGATGTTTCAAAAATTGTTCCCAAAGAATTTGAAACTGAATTAAAAATATCTAAAAAAGAATTGAATAACTTACTAAATAAGGCTTCTGTTATAATCACTGAAAATTACAATAAAATAAGATTCCATATTTTGGATGATACTTTAACGATTAGTTCGACTCGAGATGAAATTGGAAATGCCAAAGTTAAAACTCAAAAATTTGAATATAACGGTCAAGAATTGAAATTGGCATTAAACGGAAAATATTTAAAAGAAGCTATTGCTGTTTATGATGATAATTTGGTTATTTCATTTACAAAAAATAATTTAAGAATTGTTATTACTTCACCTTCTAAACCTAATGTTTTACAACTAATTACTCCACAGAAAGGTTTTTAGATGAAAGTAGAAATAACTGGCGAATACATAATTCTGAGTCAATTTTTAAAGAAATTAGAATTATGTCAGACAGGTGGAATGGCAAAGTTTTTTGTAAAAATCCATAATATTAGAATTAACGACAGAATTGCAGAAGGCAGAAATGCTAAGATAAGAGTGGGCGACACAGTGTGAATTGATGATAATATTTACATAATTGTTGCTAAAAAACAATATTCATTTGCATAGTAAAAGTCCACTACACTACAAATAAATAGTGCGTGGACTTTTTTGTATCCTTGGTAAAATAATAAAAAAAACATAATG
>JHVF01000024.1 GCA_000620005.1 Metamycoplasma spumans ATCC 19526 | reverse complement strand
GAAATGAACCACTTAAAATCAATGTTTAAAAACGCAATTAAAGATGTTGATAATAACCTATCTGAATATTTTAAGTAGATTTTAATTTTTATTTTGAGATATATAGAATTAAAAAAATAATAGAAAGTATAACGCTTTCATAATTTTTCCTGATTACTGATTTAAATTTTTAGGTCTTAAAAAATAAATTTGATATCATAAGTTTAATAAACATTTTTAAACTCTAAAAATGTTGTAATTTGATTAAGAATTAACATTTTCTATAAAAAAGTTCAAGTTTTCAATATTTTTATAAAAAAAAATCAAAAAGAACTAATCTTTTTGATTTTAAAATCATTCATTAAATAGCTTTTGAAACACGCAATGCAATTAAGATAATGTTTACTAAAATTAATACGATTAATGCTGATACTAGTACTCAAAAACCTTTGTTTCTTCTTCTACCTGTGTATTGGATAGCATCAGTTGTATTGTGGCAAGCCATTGTTTCGCATTCGCATACTTCGACTTTTTCTTCTGCTAAGAAGCCTGTTAATGTTGAAACTGTTGTTGATGATTTTTTGTTTTTATTTTTGATGTAGTAGTAGATATCTAATGATTCTTCGTTAGCAACAATTTTTTCTACAACAACTGGGTATTCTGACTCAGCTTTGATGTCTTCAGCTTTAACTTCTGAAGCTTTTTTTCCTTCAACGTTTTCTACATAAAATGATACTTCTGAAGCTTTTTCATCTAGATCAACTGCTTTAGGTGTTGGTTTATCAACAAGATTTTCTTGTTCGATGTATGTAATAACATCTTGGTTTTTAACTTGTTTTTCTTTAACTCTTTCAATGATTAAACGAGCTTTTTCAATACCAACGCTTCCACGGTATGCGCCGTCACGGTGGAATCAAACTCTTGTGTCATTTTCTGTCAATTCACTAACTTGAATATATTTTTCAACAGCATCTGTAAATTCTTCAAAATTTCCAGAGATTTTTTGGTTAGCTTTTTTAAAGTTAAATGAAACATTTCTATCTTTGTCAAACGCTTCAGAAATATAGTATTTTTCTAAAGTCGATTTTTTTTGTGATTTCATACGAACTCCATTCTTTAATTATTAATAATTTCAATTCTATTTTAACAAAAATATACATTTATAAAATAAAATATGCCGTTATTTTACACTAATTTTGTCTAAAAATTAAGTTTTTAGATATTTTTTTAGTATTTTTCAAATTTGACGCATTTTTTAACGAACTAATTGGTCAACGTATTGAAAAAAATATATTAGATAAAATCAATAATATATGTATAAAAATCAGTGATTAAAGTTTAATAATCAATAATGTTGCTTTATATATTCAAAAACTATTTTATATATTGTTTAAATACTTAGCTAACATTGCCAATTTTTTGTTTTAAATAATCATGTTCGATTTTATCTTCTAAATCAAAAATAAAATCTCTAATCTGATCTTCTTTAATCATGTAAATATCTTCAAAAATGCCTTCGATTTGAAGTTCAACATTATTATTAATTACATAAATTAATTTAATTGGTGTCTCTTTATTAAAAACTCTATGAATTTTTTTGATTAATTTTTTGCCCTTTAGAAAAGGATTTTGATATTTTTTATATTTTTCTTCGTTTATTTTAATATCTAAATATTTATCTTTTACAGAGCCTAAGATTTTTCCTTCTGTTATATATGTATTATTTATTAAATAGATAGATTTTTTTGATATTAAGATATTGTTAATTTCAAAATCGGCATATTCACCAAAGCGATATTTATTTTTAGAAATAATTTCGGCATTTTCCATTTCTTTAGATATTTTAATAATCTGTTCGGAAACCGCTTGATCAGCTAAAGCTTTTTTAATAAAATTTTTTTTGTTTTTATTCATTAATTTAAGCATTGCAATCGAAAATACTAATATTAATATAAATAAAACAGAAAGGCCTATAGCTATACCTATAATATAAGGTTTATCTTCTAATAACATATTACATGTCCTCCTCATCTTTTTCGCCTAGATAAATATCTTTATCATTAATAAATTTTTTAATTATTTTATAGTTAGGCTTGTATTTTAATATTAAATCATAAAATGGTTTTTTATGATTATGGTGGCGATAATGCGCAACCTCATGAACTACTATGTTTTTAATAGCTTCTTCTTTAAAATGTACTAATTTTAAATCATAACTAAGAATTTTTTTAAAGAAGTTATGTTTTCCTCACGCAGTTTTACTATTCATAATCTTTATTTCATAAGTAGTTTCTTTTCCGTAAATCAATTTCCAATAGTATTGGCTATATTCTGTGACTTTTTTTAATAAAAGCTCTTTCAAATACTTTTTAATTTCTTTACCAACATCTAAATTTTTGGACTTTTTAATTTTTATATAATGAACTTCATTTTCATAAGTGAAATAAATAAAGCTATCAAGAATAGTGAACTTAACTTTTTTACCGAATAAATAAAATGAATTATTTAATAAATCAATATCTAGATAATTTCGAGATTTAATAATCACTTTTGGTATGTTTTTAACAATGAAAAGATCGACAATAGGCCGATATTTTTTTCAATTTTCTTCTGAAATTAATAATTGCAAGCCTAGTGAATTATCAAATTTCAAAGCATATGTTTTTCGTTTTTTAAAAACAACAGTAACTTGATAGTTTTTGTTATCAACTAGATAATCAAATTTATTAGTCTCATTCATGATATCTAATTATAGATTAAATTGCTAGCTTTAAATTTAAATAAAATTAGATAAATTGTTATTCAAAAATTGCAAAATTTAGTAAAATTATCAACGATTTAGTAAAAAATTATATTTTTTAAAGAAAAACTAAAAAAAACTTAATTTTATTATAAAATAAATAATGCTAATTATTAATAGCAAGAAAGGCAAAAAAATGGCAAATATTAAATCAAAACAAAAAGCAATATTATCTAACGAAAAAGCAAATGCGCGTAATTCTGCTATCAAATCAACAGTTAAAACAGCTATCAAAAAAGCTAAATTAGCTGCACAATCAAACGATCCTAAAGTTGATGAATTAAAAGCTAAAGCTCACCACGAAATTGATAAAGCAGTTTCAAAAGGTGTTTTACACCAAAACAATGGCGCAAGAAAAGCAAGCCGTTTAGATGCATTTATTGCTAAAAATAAAGAATAATAATTAAGATGAATTTAAGTAATTAAAAATGTCCGCGTGCGGGCATTTTTAATTTGTTCTTGTTAATCTTCTTATAATTTTTAAAATCTTTGTATCATTTGATGCATATTTATATCTTAAAGAAATATCAAAAGATGAACTTTTTGCAATACTTCTAATCGAGCTAAAAGTTTCAAAACCCGCCTTGCCGTGATATTTTCCAATTCCAGATAAACCAATTCCGCCAAATCCTAAATTATGATTGGAAACTTGCAAAATTGTATCATTAATGGCAACACCGCCACTTTTTATATTAGTTAATAAATAGTCGATGTTATTTTTATCATTACTAAAAATGTACAATGCTAATGGAGCTGAGTGTTGATTAATTTCTTGAGCTACTTTTTCTAAATTATCATATTGAAGTATTGGTAAGATAGGTGCAAAAATTTCTTCTTGCATTTCTCTATCAGTTCATTTACTTTCTTTAATTAATAAACTCATTTGACGTTTTTCATTAACTTCTAATGGATAGCCATATTCTTTAATTCTTGATAAATGATGCTCTGATATTATTTTTGGTAATGCATCATTATCCAATGGTTTTTTACCATAAATTTCTTGATATCTCATTTTAAGTGATCTTAATAACGGCAATTTCACATCTTTGTGAACATAAATATAATCAGGAGCAATACATGTTTGTCCGCCATTCATCATCTTGCCAAAAATAATTCTTTTAGCGACTAGTTCAATATTTGCATTTTTATCAATTATTGTCGGTGATTTACCCCCTAATTCTAAAACACAAGGAATCATTTTTTCAGCAGCTTTTTCATATATTCTTTTGCCTATATTACTATTGCCAGTAAAGAAAATAAAGTCTAAATCTTTATTTAATAAATCTATTGCCACATTTTTATCGCCTAGGTGAACCGAAAGGATTTCTTTAGGAAAAAGCTCGTTAGCCATTTCTAGCAATAATTTTGAACTGTGATAAGAGAATTCGGATGGTTTTAAATAAACAGAATTACCAGCTCCAAATGCATTAATAAAAGGTATTAATGATAAGTTAAAAGGATAATTTCAAGGAGATATTAATAAAACCTTTCCATAAGGCTGTGGATAGCTATAAAATTTTGTTCCCAACGTTGCTAAAGATCCTCTAACTCTTTTTTTCTTAGCTCACAAAGATACTTTTTTAATATATAAATCAAGTTCTTTAATAATCGGAATAATTTCAGTTATTTCAGCTTCAACTTTAGATTTATTTAAATCTAAATATAAAGCGTCATAAATTTTTTGTATATTAGGATAAAAAAATTAGACACATTTAAATTTTTCTTTGGAGCACGCAATTGTGTGCTCTTTTAAATTTATTATAATGAAAAAAATAAAAAAAATATACGAAAATACGCCTTTGGCGTGCCTTACGGTTAATAAAGTAGCATAACACTTTTTTAGCGTGCTTATTTTGCGATTTGAATTTTTGCTAGTAAGCTTTGCCTACACGGCTTGTAGAAAGTTTTAAATTTGGTTAAAAATCTTTTTATAAATAATTGTTAAAACTTTTTCAGTACGAAAAAGGTGTATGATATTTTAAATTTTTTTGTGGTCTTTCAAA
>JHVF01000023.1 GCA_000620005.1 Metamycoplasma spumans ATCC 19526 | reverse complement strand
AATTATTTTAGAGATTTTATAAATTTCTTCGCCCTCTTTTAGCATGTCAAAAATCTCTTTGCAATCCCTTATTCCCAGCTGATTTCTATGCTCTATTTTTTGACCTTCAGCTATGTACTGTTCAGCTGAGTGCAAGTCAAACTCTTTTATATAATAATGTGTGTGCTTTTGTACAAAAGTTTTTGTTGCGTAAGATTTTACTCTTGTTGTTACGCATAAAATATCTGAAAATTTCATATATAATTAATTTGTATCCTTTCATTATGTTTTTTTTATTATTTTACCAAGGATACAAAAAAGTCCACGCACTATTTATTTGTAGTGTAGTGGACTTTTACTATGCAAATGAATAAATATTTTTTATGCGCTATTTTAGCGTTATTTAAATAGCTAATACTGGCGCAAAATTATATTTTTTGCTTAATCAAGTCTAAATTTTTGGCATATTCTGCCGATAGCAAGTAGAATACTTCACTTCTAATTTTTCGACTATTTAATAAAAAATATAATAATGAGTATTTCCTTTTATTAGTTTGTGCAAAACGAAAGGCAAAATAATGCAACGATGATTTTTTAATATTATATATATAAATAATAATGCTCGCAACTAATGACAGTATAGCAAGCGATATACATATTCCAAAAATTAACTTGTTTTTCATTATATATAATAAGGCAACAACTATAAATGAAAAAGTTATCGCATATAATAAAAAATAAATAAAAATTCCTATAGCTAATATTTTTTTAAGATGTTTTAGATCTTTTATATTAGTTAATGGTTTTTCATAATCAAGATTTTTTAGCATAACCCTCCTTTTGAAAATGTTTTGCTTTTCTATTATATATAATCTTTAAAAAATATAATAAAAGTCAGCATATGCTGACTCATAAATTATTATCCACAAATTTCTAGTTCATCATATGAAAATTCTGTTGGAACTTTTCTTCCGAATTGTTCAATATTAACAAAAGCTTTTTGAGTAATATCATTATTTTTGATAATTTCACCAGCTTGGTCTTTAAAAATTCCGCTCTTGATTTTTACTAAAGTACCTTCTTTAAAAGCAGTTTCAATATCGCCAGCATTAAATTTAGCAATTAGATCACTTTCTTTTTGAACCATTTTTTGGAAATTTCTTTCGCTAATAGGAGTTGGTTTAGCACCTTTCCCACTCGAACCAATTAACCCTGTAACATATTGAGTATTACGTACTAAATATCATGCATCATCGGTCATAACCATATTTAGAAAAATATAACCTTTGTAAATATTTACATAGCTAATTTTATATTCTTCTCCCATGGTTTTCTTTTCTAATTCTTTATTAGATAGATGTGGCATTTTAAAAATTCTGATTTCTCTAAAATATTCATTCATACCTTGAGCTTCAATTTTATTTTTTAAAGCCTCAATAACGTTATCTTCTTTTCCAGATACTGTAGAAATCATATATCACTTAAATTCTTTATTTTCTAATTCCATATTAATTCTCCATATTCTTAAACTTTAATTCCAACTGCATTTCACATTGACGTAAATCCTAGTGTGATTAAGAAACAAAATAGTCCCATTATTAGTAAAAATGCTATTGTTATTCCAAATCATCTTCAAGCCTTTGAAGATTTTGGTCAAATAATTCTTTTAATTTCCTTAACTCAGTTTTTCATTGTAGAAGGCTTTGGTTTTTTTTCTAACTTCAAAGCTTCTTTTTTCATTTTGGCTTCTTCTCTTTTTTGTTTTTTAAGAAGTTTTCTTTGTTCTTTGTCATTAGCTTTAATTTCAGACATTATTTTTCCTCTTTATGTAATGTTTGAACGTTGCAGTGTTTACAAAACTTTTTTATTTCCAGCCTTGCTAAACTGCTTTTATTAACTGAGTAATTTTTTTGTAAGCATTCTTGACATGCTAATGTAACTTTCTTTGTTTTTTTCATATTTATTAATTATATTAAATTTTTCTATTTTTTTAAGTTAATGAATTTTAATAATAATATTATTTTTTATAATATTAGATATGTGAATTCTAATATTTTTTTTAGTACTTTTAACAATCTTGTATGTAATAGCGTTGATTTATTACATTTTAAATGACAAATTACAAAAGAGCATAGAGCAATTTGATTGATGAAATGAACAATTAAATTCAAAATACAAAATTATTAAAAAAATGTCATACCGTTTTTCTGAATTAGCTAAAAAAAATAAAAAAATTGATGAGCTTGATCATAAAACTTCGATAAAATATGTTGAGTTTGAACAACTTTTTAAACAATTCATAATTAACTATGACGAAATAAAAAGCAAGTTTGATAATCATAATTTAAACCACAAGGCATTTGAATTTAAGTGTTTAAAAAAGATTGTGATTAAGAAAAAAGAAACGAGTAAATTATTTAAACAAATGGATCAAATTTATAATGATATTGAAAATTTTTCAAATTTTGATTTTGAAAAAATAAGCAAAATTTTTTCTTTAATTTCTGAATATAATAACTTTTATAAACAAATCGAAGATTTTACTAAAAAAAATATTGATTATGAGTATACTGAACTAATTAAAGGAAAAGTTATTAAACTTCAAAACTTAATCATTCAAAATATAACATGATTTAACAATGATAATTATTTACATAGTGATGATATTGAAATTGAAAAAAAATTAGAAACTTTGAAATCTTTAATTAAACATTATGGCAAGCTAATTTACAAAACTTTTCAATACCAAAAGTTTATTAACATCTATTGCACACAAGATTATCAAAACACCATCAAATTATTTGATGAAAATAAAAATATTTTTAGCTCAGTTTTTGTTAAAAAAGTCGAGCATTTAATAGAACAAAATGTTATCAATCTTATTAAAAAAACTAAACATCACATAGAAAAATTTGATATTGAATTTTGAGAAAACGAAGTTGATCAATACATTAATAATTTTTTAAAAGAGTTTAAAGATATTAAAACTTTTATATATCAAAAAATAAGTCAGGTTTTATTAATTAAAAAACAAGCTTCGCAAATAGTAATTATTTTTAAAAAAATTCAAATAAATCATGATGTTATACTAGCTAATTTAAAAAATAATATAGACATTAATTATCTAAATAAATATAAAAACTTAACAGAGAAAATCAATTCATAATAGAAATATTGCAATTAGAAAATTGACTTGATAAGCTTATTAAACACAATCCAGATAGTTTTGATAAGCAAGTTATTAATTTCATTCAAGAAATTTTATTAATTAGTGATTTACAGAACAAAATTATAAAAAATAAACTAACAAGCGATGAAAATAATCTTAATTCAAAGATTTTATCGTATGAAAAGTTAATCAATATTTTGCTTGCTCAGATAAATATAAAAAATCTAAAACTATTAAAAGAAGAAGCTGAATACTTTAGTTATTTGAAATCTTTGATAAAAGAGAATAAAATCAATCAATTAGATTATGAGTATAAAGAAATTTTGATTTTAAAAATGAACATTTTTATTTATAATATAGCAATTAGATTAGAAACTAAAGACTTGCTTAACAGCTTAATTAAAGAACTTGCTAGATATGTAGGGCAAGATGAAAACATTATGACTTTATATAAACAAATTCTTGATAAGTATAATCAAAATGAAAATGAAGAAGCAATTTCATTAGTTGATAATTTTATTAAAGATAGTATTAACTAAATAGGAGAATATATGTATCAAAAAATTTTAATTAGATATGGCGAACTAACTTTAAAAGGTGATAATAAAAAAGATTTTATTCAACAACTTAAAAAGAATTTGGCCATATATATTCAAAAAGACGACATAAAAGTTGAATATGATCGTGCGTTTATAAAATATAGTCCTGAAAATTTCGAAGCACTTAAATATATTTTTGGAATTTCGTCATATTCACCCGTTTTTGAAGTAAAAAACAATTTAGAGGATATTGAAGAAGTTGTTAAAAATATTATTAAAGAAAAAACATTCAACTCTTTTGCAATTGATGCAAGAAGACACAATAAAAACTTTCACATGAGTTCATCGGAATTAAATATGCATTTTGGTGGCGTGGTTTTAAAAAACACTGAAAATAAAACAGTTAATTTAAAATCACCTGACCTTAAAATTTATATTGAAATTAGAGATCATAGTGCTTATATTTTTACCGACTATGTTTATGGTCTAGGTGGCATGCCAGTATTTAGCTCAGGTAAAACACTGCATCTAATCAGTGGTGGAATTGATTCGCCTGTTGCGGCTCACTTGCTTCAAAAAAGAGGGCTTGAAGTTGTCTTTTTAAACTTTATTACTCCACCTCACACTGATAAATTGACAACAGATAAAATCGATCGCATCATTAATCAAATTACTAAATATCAAGGTCAAGCAACTTTATACCAAATCAATTACACAAAGATTATGAACTACATTGGTTTAGTTTCAAATCAAAAATATAAAATAACTTTAATGCGTAGAAGTTTTTACCGTATTGCTAATAAAATTGCTAATAAATTCAATATCAAAGCTATATCTAACGGAGAAAATTTAGCCCAAGTTGCTTCACAAACCCTTGAATCAATTTATACCATTTCAGAAGTTTGTGATTTGCCTATTTTTAGACCACTTCTTTCTTTTGATAAAAATGAAACAATAAAAATAGCTGAAAAAATTGACACAATGGAAATTTCAATTCAAAGAGCTTGCGAAACTTGCGAACTATTTGCTCCTAAAAACCCCGTTACCAAACCTAATCGTGAAGAAGCTAGACGTCTTGAAGAAGAGCTAAATTTACTAGATCAACTTGAAGACGAAGTTATTAACGAAATGCAAATCAAAAAATACACAATATAAAAAATAAACTCCGATTTTTATCGGAGTTTTAAAATTAAAAAAAGTAATAAAAAAAGCAACGACCTATCTTCCCTTTTGGTATTTTCGGCACTGAAGGGCTTAACTGCTGAGTTCGGAATGGAATCAGGTGGGACCCCTTCGTTATGGTTGCTATGGTATTATTATACACATTTTTAAAATGTTTTACAAAAAAAT
>KK211049.1:2865-6847 GCA_000620005.1 Metamycoplasma spumans ATCC 19526 | reverse complement strand
TTATTTCCTTTATTTTTGTGTGAGACATTAAATGTTCCGTCAAAATTTATAGATTTCTTAATTTTAGAAACTGTAAAACGACTAACCTCGTGTTTTATGGCGATTTGGTTTATTTTTAATTTTCCATTAGTTATATCTGTATAAATATCTTTTCTTTTTTTCTCAAAATCTGTTAAATTCTGGATTTCTATTTTTTTATATTTCACATTACCTCCTATAATGATTTTAAACTATAGGATGTTGCAAAATGATTGAGAATTACAATGTAGCAAAATATTTGAGAATTCACATTCGCTAAATTTTAGTGATAAAAATAAATATTTATATTTGTAATTTATAATAAATAATATAAATACTTTTTTAGAATGGAGAAATTATGGAAAATAATAAAAAAATTGAGGTTTCATTAGGTCTAGATCTAGGAATAGGTTCAGTAGGTTGGTCACTTGTTAATAATGAAACTAACGAAGTTATTGCACTAGGTTCTAGATTGTTTGATGAACCTAATTTAGCTGAAGATAGAAGAGCGCACAGATCTCTTAGAAGGAGTATAAGAAGAAAAGCTTTAAAGAAAAATACTTATGCAAAATTAGTTATTGAATATAGCAAAATGTTTAATTTAGATTTAAAATCTGTTGAAGATGTTTTGAATATTTATTTAAAATCTTCACAAAAACATCCACATATTATAAATTTAAAATACAAAGCATTATTAGAAGAAATTTCATCAGAAGAATTAATCTGAATATTGCATGATTATTTAAAAAATCGTGGCGTATTTTATGAAATAGAAGATGAGACTAAAGATAAAAAAGACGGCGATAAGAATAAAAGTTCATTTGCCGAATTTAAAGACGATTCAAAATATCCAAGCGAAATTGAAAAGAAATACTTTGATAGATTCGGATTTGTCAAAAACATTGAAGCAAATACAGGTAATTTATTTACTAACAAAAGATGAGTTGCCGAACTTGAAAAACTTTTCGAAGTTCAGTCTAAAAAATATGATCAAAAATTATTTAAAGAATTTAGTGATAAGTATCTAAATTTATTTAAATATATACGTTCATTTGAACAAGGACCTGGCAATATAAAAAGTCCGAGTGAATACGGAATTTTTCAAAGAGATGAAAATGGTGAAGTTATTCAAAAATATACTGTAATATGAGAAAAAACTACTGGAAAATGTAGCGTGTTTAAAAAAGACAATAGAGCACCCATTAATACACCAAGTGCAGAAATGTTTAATTTATTACACAATTTAAACAATACAACTTTTTATATTGACGAAAATTCACAAAATAAAATAAATCTAGACAATAAAGTTAAAAAAGATCTAATTTTAAATTGATTTAATTCATTTAAAAACGATAAAAAAGTTAAAAACATAGATAAAAAATCAATTATTAAAGAAATGAAAAAAATTAATAATGATTTAACTACAAATAGCTTTAGCAATGAAGATATTGATTATAAAAACCTAAATATAACAAATGAAATTTTAAATATCTTTGTAAAAAATAATTGTATTGCTTCAATGTTTGACGGTGAAAATTTATTCAATGTAATCAAAGATTTAGATAAGCTATATCAACCAATATTTTATAATAGAAGCATTGATGACCGTATTAACAAGTTAAACGATAAAGAATGTATTAAAGTGTTCAATAAATATTTATTAAATGACAGTGATATTCAGAACACGATAAAAGATATTGCTCAAAGTTCTAAATTAAAAGGCAATAAAACACATTCGCTTTCATACCGTGTTTTTGAACATACGTTGCAGGCGTTATTTGATGAAATCACCAATCTAGAGTCATTGAAATGAAATAAAGAAAGCGATTTATATAAAGCAGTTAGCGAATATAATAAAGAAAATGAAATTAAACTAATTTCAAAAGAACAAACTGGCAAATATTTACAAGCCAATTTCTTAGACGATTTAGTTGTTTCTCCAGCAGTTAAAAGTTCAATTAGAGAAAGCGTTAAGGTATTTAACCAAATTATCAAAGAATTTGGAAAAGAATATTTAATCACAAAAGTTGGCCTAGAAATGCCAAGGGATAAAAACGGCGAGGAAGAAGCTAAAAAAATCAGTGCTCAAAATAAGCACAATAAAAAAGTTAATGATTTAATTGAAGCAGCAGTAAAAGAAAGGGCCATGGATAATTCATTCAGTATTTCAAATTGCTCAGATCATACAAAATTAAAATTATTACTATGATTACAACAGGACGGAATTGATTTATATTCTCTTCAAGATATTGATTTAAGAAAAGTTTATAAAGATCCAGGATATACAGAAATTGATCATATTCTTCCCCAAAGTAAAAGTTTTGATGATTCAATTAGAAACAAGGTTTTAGTGCTAAAAGAATCAAATAGACAAAAGAAAAATAAGGTTCCAAAAGACTTTTTATCAACCGAAAAATTTGAAGAGCTAAAAAAATGGTTATATGTACATTGAAAATCAAAAGCCGATAAATATAGTTCTAAAAAAGATAAAATCAAGGATTTACCTTGATTTAAAACATATGACGAATTAATTGCAAAGTACAACAATTTATTGCATGACACACTTTCTCAAAACGATGAAATTGAATTTGCTTCTAGAAATTTAAACGACACGCGTTATGCATGTAAAGAATTTTTAAGCATTTTAGCAAACTATGCTAAAAATCATGACAATCAATTTACAATAAAACCTATTAGAGGTAAATTTACAAGCATAATTAGAAAATTAGCTCAATTGGATAAAAAGAACCGTGATGAATTTGATCACCATGCTATTGATGCTTCAATATTGGCAATTGCAGCAAACAATATGAAAATGAACAATAATAAATGAGCGATTTTAGAAAACTACTATGTTGATAAAAACAACAACATTATTGACAAAGAAACTGGTGAAGTTATTTGTAAGCGTTCCGATTTAACTGTTAATACCGAGGATATATCAGATAAAGTAAAGAAATCGATAGGTGAAAATAGACAACAAGAAATTAAATCTAAAGTAAGATTTACAAGAAAATTAACAAAAGATCATAATATCGAACTATTTAATGCAACTTTATACTCTTCTATCAAAGATCCAAACGATGAAAATATAATTTATAAAGTTGAGCGTAAGAGTGTCTATGATATGAAAGATTACTTCGAAAAAGAAGATAAACACGATAATGTGTTAATGTTCAGAAGCCACCCTCAAGAGTTTAATAAACTTAAAAATATTTATCTAGAATACAAGGGTGAAAAAAATCCTTTTGAAGCCTATATGAATGATTTACAAAAAACATATAGTGAATTAATTTCAGAAGAGTACAAAGATTTCTGTAAAAATAACCAAATTTTATTACTCGTTGAAAATAATAAAGTCAAAATGGTTAAAAAATTAAAAATAATAGATAAAAAGAAACATAAAAATACTGTTTGTTTTGATAAAAATAGCAATAAATCATTTAGAGAATCCTTAAGTTGAATAGCATTACTAATTTATAAAGATAACAAAAATAATTACGCATATATACCAGTTAATGCAAAGATTTATACATTTAGTAATGATAAAAAGGTTGATTTATCAAATGAGGATAATTACAATCTTTAAAATCTAAATAAGATTAAAAAATATTGAAATATTCCTGTAAATAATAAAATTATTGATGTTTTTTATAAAGGCATGTTATTTAAATACATAGAAGACGACAATGTTTATTATTTAAATTCATACAACTATATGTATCAAGGGTTGAGTTTTAATTTAATAAACAAAAAAACAAATAGTGAAAATGTGCTAAATATTGTTATAAATAAATTTTTAAAGAAAGCCATAAAAATAAATAATAAAATTATTTAAGAATAAAAACAAAAAAACATAATTTACAACAGATGTCAAATATTGTAAATTATGTTTTTTGTTTTTAATTTTAAATTTAAAATAGTCAAGTCTAACCTTGCTTAAGAATAGTATAGTACTAAAATA
>KK211049.1:0-379 GCA_000620005.1 Metamycoplasma spumans ATCC 19526 | reverse complement strand
AGTCTAACCTTGCTTAAGAATAGTATAGTACTAAAATGAATATTATTTATAACCCTGAACTTAATTTGTCTAATGTTAATTCTTAATCAAATTGCAACATTTTTATAGATTAAAAATGTTTATTAAACTTATGATATCAAATTTATTTTTTAAGACCTAAAAATTTAAGCCAGTAATCAGGAAAAATTAGCAAAGTGTTATACTTTGCTATTATTTTTTTAAATCTGTATATCTTAAAATAAAAATTAAAATCTACTTAAAATATTCAGATAGGTTATTATCTACTTCTTTAATTGCGTTTTTAAACATTGATTTTAAGTGGTTCATTTCTTCTTTTAAACCCGAAGTATTTAATTTAAATTTTTCTAAATTTCTAATC
>JHVF01000020.1 GCA_000620005.1 Metamycoplasma spumans ATCC 19526 | reverse complement strand
TTAATTACTTGATTAGAAATTTAGAAAAATTTAAATTAAATACTTCGGGTTTAAAAGAAGAAATGAACCACTTAAAATCAATGTTTAAAAACGCAATTAAAGATGTTGATAATAACCTATCTGAATATTTTAAGTAGATTTTAATTTTTATTTTGAGATATATAGATTTAAAAAAATAATAGCAAAGTATAACACTTTGCTAATTTTTCCTGATTACTGGCTTAAATTTTTAGGTCTTAAAAAATAAATTTGATATCATAAGTTTAATAAACATTTTTAATCTATAAAAATGTTGCAATTTGATTAAGAATTAACATTGGTTTAGTTTCAGTTATATTATAATAGATATGTAAAAAGAACAGGGGTGCCGAATGGCTGAGATATACCCTCATTAGCTGATCCAGTTAATACTGGCGTAGTGAGTTTCTCAATTTTTAGCATCCTCAATTAGGAGGATTTTTTATGTCAAAATTTAGACATTTAACCGTCGCTACAGTTTTTTTAGCGACTTCTGCAGGATTAGTTGCAGCATCATGTTCACATAAAAGCGAACAAACAATTACATTTTCAGTTAATAAACCATGATACGGTGAAAATAAAACAGGTTTCTTTGAAAAAATTGAAAATAACTATAACAAAAATGAACAAAATAACACAAAAATCAAAATAGCTACCGAATTTATTGGTGAAAATAATGACTTAGCAACTTCGCTATTAAAAGGTAAAAGTGACGTTGCAATTTTAACAAGCACATTATTTAACTTAGGTGATAATCCTAATAAAATTACACCAATTATTCAAACAATGACTAAACAATTTGTTTTTGATAAACAAGCATCATTTTATGAAAACGGTTCAGAAAATGACCCGCTTCGTTTAGTAGCTGAACAAGCCTATGCATTGTTTGCTGAAAAACCATATAAACAATGAACCAATGAATCATATGAATGAAACGGCAGTATCTACACAAAATTCTATGAAAAAGGTGAAGCCTTTACAGATTATTATCGTGGCCTAATCATGATTCAAGGTACTGATGAAGAGTTAAATAACATTACCAAAGCATGAAATGACAAAGATTGAAATGCATTTAGAAATTTTGGAATTGTTACAGGTTCAAAAGATAGTGGCTCAAAATACCACGTACAAGAAGCACTATTTAAAAAACACTTCAATAAAGAAGGTAATAAATTTGAATCATTTGAATTAGATAAACTTTCCAACTCAAATAAGTATATAGAAGGTAAGGCAAGAGATATCGGGCGTGGCGCTTTAGCAAAATATCACATCGTATTTGATGAACTAGGAAGTTTTGCATATACAAAAAACAATAAAAAAGGTAAAGTGCTAGATTACTATACACCAGAAAATGCTGAAGCAAAAATTAAATTTTTAACAGCTACTGATCCAATTAAATACAACGTTTTTGCAACTTCAAAATACCTTGACAAAAACATAGCTAATGGATTGGCAAAATCTATTTATGAAACATGAAAAGAAGGACAAGACGATTACGGTCAAACTGTCGGATTTTTTGCTTATAAAATAATCAATGACCCTCAAAAAGAAGTTATTGATCCATACCATAAAACATTTGGAATATAAATATGAAAAAAATACAAATAGAAAAAACATTTTTTAGAGAAAAAATATCTAATCAAAATATTAAGATAAGAGGTCCTTTAAGGTTGATATGAAGGGCGTTATTTTGATTATTATTTTTATCACTAATTGCTTTTTCTATTTGAATGATAAACTTTTCTAATACCAAATATGGGTTAAATATATTTATATATAATTTAAAAGATTTTTTTAGCCCACATAAATATAGTTCAATTTATAAAAATCAAAATTTATTTCTTTTGTCAATAAGTTTTTTATGGCAGAGTATTAAATTAATATTTCTAGGAACAACGATCGGGTTTTTAATAGCTTCATTTACTGCCTATTTTTCAAATTTGAAAATGAATAGTAAATATATAGCAATCCCGATAAAAATATTTATTATTGCTCTAAGAATATTTCCAGAACTATTTTTTATTTATTTATTTACACAATCAGCCGATAAAAATTTAGCCATAAATTTAATATTTTCATGATTTACCTGGCTTTGATTACATGAATATTTTTCACAAGCTATAGAAAATAGTAATTTTACAATTTTCTATCACTTGCAACGCATTAAAACATCACGTTTTAAAGCGTTTTTATTAGAAATATGACCACAAATTAAAATAAAGGTAATAAACTATATCTTTTATGCGTTTGAGTCAAATTTAAGATGGTCTACTATTTTATCCAAACTAAGTTTTTTAGGAATCGGTCTTTTAGTAGCACCAGCTCAAAATAGTACTAAAAATTATTTTAATCAATTGCTAACACCATTAATGGTATTGATTGTATTTATATTTTTATTGGAAATATCAAATATTGCCATTAATAGCTTATTTAAATCACGAACCATCAAAGAAATAAATATTAAAAAATATGAAAAGGTTAAAATAATCAAAAGATTATTAATTGCTTTATTTTTTATTGCTTCAATAACAATTATTACCTTTGCCGTAATTTCATTAAAAGATAATAAAATTTATTTTAATCAAGCTAAGCAATATTTTAGTGACTTTTTTAGTCCTAATCTTTCAAGCATTTCATTTGCTTGAAACGAAAATGGAATAATATATATGGTTATTGAAATAGCGGCATTAGTTTTTTTAACATTGACTATTATTCATTTAATAACGCGTGTTAAAATGTTTTTAATGACAAAACAATTGGTAACCAACTATACATCAATATTCTTTAGATTTAGCAATAGTTTTGTTCGTGCTATACCAACATTATCATTATTTATAATAATTTCAGCTCTTTATAATAGTTCTTCAGCAGCTTTTGTATTAGCCTTTGCAATACACGGCGCTTCGACGCTTTCAAGAAGTATTGAAAGTTCAATAAGAAAATTACCAATTTCTGTGTTTAATCAACTAAAAAAACAAGGCTATAATATTTTTAAAATCTATTTTAACTATGTTCTTCCTTCAATTAAATTAGATTACATAACACTTTTAAGTTTCGAAATCGAAAAAACCACGAGAAACTTTATTACTTATGGACTTTATTCTTCATCAGCGCTTGGTTTAGCTTCAACAGAGAACCGCATTAAAGGAACAAGCGACATTGCTATTTATTTATGAATTTCATTTGTAATTATCGCTCTTATTAACTTAGCCTCTTATTTAATTAGAGCTAAAATTTCAAACAACTTTAAACTATTTCATTTATTATCAAGGCATAGAAATAATCAATATTAGTCAATATAAGAAAAAACCCGTTTAAACGGGTTTTAATTTTTTTAAATTAACTATTCGCCTTCTAAAATTTTCTTAAATTCTTCTAGACCTTTTTTATCATATTCGTTAGCAACTAACTCATCAATCATTTTAGAGATTGTTGTTGAAATTTCTTTAATATCTTCATCTAATTCAACCAATGTTCCGTCATATTTAGAAATTAACTTTGAAACTTTAATAATTAAATCTTCTAATAATAAATCTGGTAATTTCTTAAGTGAATTAATTAGAGGTTCAATTCACTTAATTTCTAAGATTGATTTAACTTCATCGTCGTCTAGACTCTTAAGTTTTTCTTCAATTTTAACTTTTAAAAGAACGTTTTTCTGATTGATTTGTTTGCTAATCAACTTTTCTTCTTCTAATAATTTAGCAATCTCAATAATTTGAGTATTTAATGAATTTTCTTCTAATTCATTTTTTAAAGATTTTTTTACAAATTTTAAAACTTCAGAGTTTATAATATCGCCGTTTTCTTTGAATAATGATTGATAAGTTTTCTTATCCTCTTCATCTATTTCTTCACAAATTTGTTTATAAGCTTCTTTGTTATTTTCAAGATATTCATTTAATTTATCAATTTCATGTGCTTCAGTTTTGAATAATGAATTTTTGATTGAATTTTCATCTAGTAAATTTTTCTTTCAGTTTTCGTCATTTTGAATAACTTCAAGATCATTTGAAATAATTTCTCACTCATCATCAAATAGTTGATATGCTTTATAACTATCAACTAAAGGCATATCTTTAATTAAATTAAATATTTCATTCGTTAGATATTCCTTTTCTTTGCTTATGTTAATTTTTAAATAATCAAATAGTAATCTTTCTTTTAATAAGTCTCTAAAATTATCAAATTGTTCTTCAATTTTATTTTTAAACAAAATTACGTCTCTGTTATTATTGATAATTTCCTCAACATCACCTTCTATCGCATTAGAATAGCGATCATTTTTTACTTCAAATATTTGTTCTTTTAATGAAGGCAAATCTTTTCAAACATTTTCAAATTGATTAATTTCGTCATTTGGAATGCCACCAAGTATTGAAGCATATAAATCATAAGGTGCTGATTTAGGCGATGAATCAACATAACGAGGAATATTTAAATTATATTTGTTACTTCTAATCTCTTCACGCGATACTTTTCTTGAGAATTTTTCAATATCCTGACGATTAATATATGCGTCGACAATTCTTTTTATATCAGATGTTTGCAACTGGTTATTTTTGCCCAATTTAACAAAATTCTTAGAAGCATCAATAAATAAAATATCATCATTTTGACGTTTTTGTCTTAAGACCATAATAATGGTTGGAATTGATGTTCCGTAAAATATATTAGCTGGTAAACCGATAATTGCATCAATATTGTTTGACTCAATTAGATTTGTACGTATTTTTTCTTCTTCGCCACCTCTGAATAGAACACCGTGAGGCAGAACAATAGTCATAATTCCATCTGGTTTTAGATGAAATAAACTATGTAATAAGAATGCATAATCAGCTTTTGTTTTTGGGGCTATACCATAGTTTGCAAATCTAGCATCTGAAAGCGCATCTTTAGGCTCTCAAGCTTGTGAATAAGGAGGATTAGATACAACAGCATCTAAATATAAAGTTTTATATGTTCCTTCTACATCATTATCTTCAAAAAAAGGTCAGTCAACTTCTAAAGTATTACCATTTCTAACAAAAATATTATCAACTATTATCCCTCTCATAACCAAGTTCATTCTAGTTAGGTTATAAGTTGCCGGAATTAACTCTTGAGCATAGTATTTAATTGCATCTTTATTAGTCAAATATTTTGAAACTGATTTACCAATATTAATTAATAAAGAGCCAGATCCAGAAGTTGGGTCGTATATATCGATAGTTTTACGATCTTTTAAATGATTAGCAATAATTTCTGACATCAAAACAGAAACTTCGTGAGGCGTATAAAATTCCCCTGCCTTTTTACCGGCATTAGCAGCAAATTTACTAATTAAATATTCATAAATATAACCTAAAACGTCATAACCTTGTTTACCACCTACAGGAATGCTATTAATATTTCCTAATAAATCATTAATTAAGCTCGTTTGTTCTCCTACGGTTCCTCCAAGACTACGCATTAGTGACTGTAAACTACTAAAAATACCAGAAAAAACTTTTTTATGGCTAATAGAAACTAAACGCTCAAATGCATTTAATGCATCAGTAATGTCTGATACACTAAAATCTTTTCCTTTTTTTATTCAAGTTGAAAATAAGTTTTTATAAGAAATAAAGTATCCATTTTTATCTTGAGATCTTTTAATATTATCTTTACTTTCTTGAATTTCATCTTCAGTTAAATTTTCTTCAACATTATAATCAATCAAATCTTTTAATTCATCTTTTTCTCAACCGTCACTAATAAAAAATGATTCAATATTATCTGATAAAAATTTATAGAAAATAAAACCTAATATAAAATCTTTATAGTTATCTGAGTTAATTTTAGATCTTAATTTATCCGCAATTTTTCAGATTTCTGAAGCTAATTCTTGTTTATTCATTCAACACCTCTTTAATTTATAAATCAATACATTTATTATATCATTCTAATGTGCTAAATCTTTTTATTCAAGAAAGATAAGCGCAAGAAATTAAATAAAAAAAATCAAGTTATTACCTTGATTTTTTTAAATGGTACGCCCTAGAGGATTCGAACCTCTGACCCAATGGTTAAAAGCCATTTGCTCTACCTGCTGAGCTAAGGGCGCTCTGGTGCCCAGAACTGGACTTGAACCAGCACGGCCATTACAGCCAACGGATTTTAAGTCCGTAGCGTCTACCATTCCGCCACCTGGGCAAGGTGTGTTTCAATGCTTAATTATTATATCGTATTTTTTTCATGCTGATTAAAAAAAATAAATATTTTCAATTTTTTTGATTTTTTGACCAAAAATCATAGATTTTAAGCAAATTTTTCTAATTTTATCTTTTTTCACTTTAAATGTCCACCTTGGGCAATAATTCATTTTTTTGATTTTATTATATCGTTAAAGACTTGAAAATGTAAATTTCAATCAAAAAATGCATAACAAAAACCGTCTGTTAGGACGCTATGTATATTTTTTATTGTTAATTTTGTTTTTAAAGTTTATTTTCTAATTTATGAAATTCGTTTGCGCTCATAGGGAGTGGGTATTCTTTAATATTATGTCTTACAATATTATTTATTTCGTTACCTATAAACGCACAGGTTTCTATATCTTGTTTTGCAACTTCCCTTCCTTTCGGGAATCATCTTCTTAACAGTCTGT
>JHVF01000019.1 GCA_000620005.1 Metamycoplasma spumans ATCC 19526 | reverse complement strand
TGGGTCAACATAACATTTTTTAGAAGATTTATTTTCATAGGTATCCTTGTATCGTCCTTCTCAAAAGTCCTCCACAAAGGTGATAATTGCCATATCAAAATTTTGATTTTTTGCAATATTTATATATTTTAGTTTTTGTTCTACTGTAAATTGTTTTCTTGACATAAAAAACACACTCCTTTTTGGAATGTGTCTATTATTTTTTATCCTAACCTATTTTAAATACAATTTTTAATATGAAAAAGGTTTTTTTATTTTTGTTTGCGAACACAATAAATATAATTTAATTTAAGCTACTTTTAAGTATAAGAAAAAAATAAAAATCGGACAATCATTATATTTTTACTAATAATTCTATTTTAATGTAAAAGCAATTTATAAAATTTGTATTATAACCATTTCAAAGTTTTAAATGCAAAGATTAAAACAAAAATAGACACCTTTTTATTGTGTCTATTTTTGTTATTTTGTTCTTTGGTATGAGAAATAATTCAATATAACCGGTTTGTTTTCTTTGGTAACGATTTTAACTGTATATTTTTTATTAGGCTCTTCGTCAGCGCTATCGTTTACCGCATATGTAAATAAAGCACTATTAAAATCTGTTCAAGATGCTTGAGAAGATATATCTTCTCCGATTAGTTTGCCATCCAAATATACATCAAATTTTCCTTGATCTGCGCCAACTTTTCCATATATTGTAAAGTTTGGTTTATCCAATTCAAAAGTTAAATAATCGCCAGCACTACTTGTTTTTACATATTTATTATTAATTGGTGATGATCCATCTTCTGAATTACTCTTATGGAAGTTTCAACGACCATAATAGTCAATTTTATTGCTTGTTGTAGGTAATATATAATTTTCTTTTGTTCCTTGCAAACCAAAGCGCATATCAACAATAACTAGCCCTAAACGGTCTGGGTTTTGTCTAATACCGTGAACAGTAATTTCTTTTGCCCTAACTAATCTATTAAATGGAACTTTAAATTGTAATCTAGAATATCCATTAACATCGGCCACTCCATCAAAAACAGTATATGTGTCACCATGTTCATCTAATACGGTGATTTTATAATAATTTGGTACATAAGCAATTCTTGAAGGATAGTCTCTTCTAGTTACTTCTAAATAATTTGCTGTGATAGGTTTATCAAAAATTCATTTGTATTTTATTTCACTTGTATTTCAAGTTTCAAAATATGTTTCATAATTATTGTCAACCATTTTTTCTACAGGGGTCCATTTTTGTGAATAAGGTGTGTGTTTACTTAATAGCTCATTAGTATATGTTGCTTCTGGTTGTTTTGCAAATATATATTTTGAATGTTCACCATTAAATCTAGGATCATACTCTTTGTATCTACGTTTATATTTATACTTTTCATCATGTAGATATTCATTTATCTTATCAATCTAAATTATCAGTATTTAAACTGCTTGGCAATGAATAATCATAAAAACTATAATATTTATCGCCTTTTTTAAGTCTTGAACCAAATGAAGAGCCTCCACCAGAATTATAATAATTTATTTTTATATTATAAATGTGATCTTTTTCAAATGTATATGAAGCTATTTTTGTTTCATTTCCAACATATCTATTTAATTCACCAATCTTTGTGCCATTAACTTCAATACTTATATAATCATCTACAACGGCAACAAAATCAAATTGTCCGCTTTCAGGAGCAACAAATTTCATTTTTTGAATGGCTAATTGTTTTTGTTGCCTTACATGATTAATTTGTCCGTTAGCATCATCTGCAATGACAAAATAGTTATTTTTTATATTTTCGTTTGTGTTGACTATATTTAATACTTGATCAATATTGGCAGGATTTTGATTAGCAGGAAGCGAGTTATATATATAAACTTCTGGTTTATTAACTATATTTCTTACCTTAATCTTATATTTATAAGCAGGAATATAATTTTCTGGTTTTCCACTAAATTCATCAGGAATAATATCCACATCAAACTCATCTATTTGATCAATAAAGTCCATGTTTGCTTCATAAATTAATTTCTTAGAATTTTGACTATCTAATTTTAATTTTCCGCCTAGTTTTGTAGTTGGTTCAAATTTAACTGCCTTAAATCTAAAATTAGTATTTATTGATGAAATTGCTTTTTCGAAATCAAATACATATGGTGCTCCAGCCGGAATTTGAAATGCGGGCATGGTGTCACTTGTATATTCATATTTATCTTTTGAAGGTATATATCTATAAGAACCAGATGCATAAATATTACCAACAATATCAAGCGCCATTTTCTTTTTCATTTCAACTATCGCTTTTTCATCTTCTCCAAAGAATGAACGATCTTCGTATGAATTTAATAATCTTACTTTTGCTTCCAATTCTTGAGTTTTTTCATTTTTTAATCTTGTTGCCAACTCTAAGTCTGCTTTTTTCTCTTCATCATTAGGATTACTTTGCAAGGCTTGTTGAGTTGTTTGAATTCTTTGATCTAATTCGGCAATATTAGTTCTTAAAGTTGCAATAAGAGCATTTACTTCGTTGATTTTATCAGTCGCGTCAATATGACCATCTTTTATTGGAGGTAGGGCATTTTTGAAATTAGGTCTTGCACTTCTTCCATTGATTAATCATGTAAATGAGCGCATTGTATAATCTAAATCAAATTCAAAATAGTCTGACAAGAATTTGGTTGTTTTTACACCTTTATTTGAGAATCCTCTTCTACCTGAAGCTTTTGTATAATCAACAAAGTTTATTGGGCCGAAAGTATAAACTAATGCACCATAAAATCCATATCAACTTCTATCGTGTTTTATTATTGAACTTAGATTAGCTAATCTAGCTCAGCCAGAACTATATGAACCGTCAAAGTTTGCAATATTTCTATGTCTTGTTCCATCATTTATAAAACTTAAGTTAATTAAAGAAGGGATATTTGTTCAACCATGATCTCTAATATTAAAAGGGTCTTGATAATTTTGGAAGTTGTGATTTACTTCGTGGTAGTTTCCTCAACCTGAAAAGTTAAAATCATGAACACCTTTTAAATAGCCCGAACCTCAAGATATTGGCGCATAAAGACTAAAATCTCCACCACCTCAAGCGGCCGCATTTCCTCAGATATCGTCATTATAGTTTAATGACATTTTCTTGCCAGAATAGTCATTTCATAAATAAGAAGTTTCATAGAAGTCTTCTCATTTACTAATAACTTCTTTAGGATAAACCATACTATCCACAGCCACACCAGCTATTCTATTAACATCCGTTAGAGGCAATCATATCGAAGAGTATGTGGTTTGCAATGAGAAAATTGGCGCTGTTATTTTTTTATTTTTGAAATCTCTTAATTGGTTTTCTCAATCTTCTTTAGTGGTTTGATTATGAATATATTCAACAGTTTGAACAGCATTTCTAACTGTAAAATTAATAGACTGTGGTTTTCCTCTATCATGTATTGCACTTTTAACATTAAATGATATAGCCCCGCCAAATGGACTTCCAATCTTAATTTTTCTATCTGCGCTAATATCATTAAATCTAAATGAAAATTGCGAAATTAAGAATGGATAACGGTTTGAAATTCTACCGCTATCATTAAAGTTTCTATTATCTCAATAGCTTTTGTTAATAACAAAGTCTATATTAATTACCGAGTTATTTTTGGCATAATTTTTTCTATATAACTCATAAGTGCTTTCATCAAATTGAACTTCAATAACTTCTCCAGCAGCCGCATATAGACCACTAGTGTTATATCCTAATATATTGCTATTTAATTCAAATTTCTTAATAACTGCTTTTGTAGAATCGGAGACGTTTTCTACATATCAATTTAAAGCAAATGGGTGTTTTTTTAATCTATTATTTGCTATTTCTGATTTTATTCAGTTAGGGTCATTATATTTATAATTTGGTTGATCCTTTACTCTTTCGTTTAACAATAAATTAGATATATTAACTCTTTGCGAATTATGTCTTATGAAAGAATTTTCATTTCTCCGTCCTTCATAGTTGAAATTATAAGCAGGATATCTAAAACCTGATGCTTGATATTCATTTAGCAGTGTTGTTTCATATACTTGAGTAACAGGTGTTCTATCTTCATAACCTAATATTTTCGAACTTGTTGTTGTTATTGTTACTTCATCAGTTAAATTTGATGCAAAAGATTCGTCTTTATTTAATCGCTGTAGTTTTGATACTTTTACAATATTAGTTTTTCATTTTACACTGTTTTGGTCAATAATTAAGGCATAATATTCGCCATCTTCAGTAACAGTAAAAGCATTTTGGAATTCGTCACTAACTAATTTATCATCTTTAAATCATTGCACATATAATCCATTATCAGTGTCAGCTTGATAATTTTTTAAATAAATTTGGGTTGAGCCATCTATTATAAGCCCATCATTTAGTGAACCTAATTCATATTTAGATAATGGGTTAATATTTCTTATTGTAACAGTATTTGTTTTATATGATTTAGTTTGATTATCCTCGGAATAAGTAATGGTTAAATAAAATTCTGTGTCTTTTATTATTTCATTTCTATTTATAAAAATATGATCATCATTTGATTTATATCTAGGTAAACCAGCTTGATATCATTGGTATGATAGACCTTCTAGATTAATTGGCGATTCAAAAGAAATTTTAATTCTATCGTTTGTTTCGCCAAAATATCCTCCATTAGTGGCAGTAATATTAGATCTTGTTAATATACTGCTTATAGAATCTAGCAATTCTGAAGCAAAACCAGATATAGATATTGTTCTTTCTTTTGATTCGATATCTAGATTCTTATATTTTAGTTTTAATTTCAATATCAAATTATACTCATCATGCTCTTTTGAAATCAAAATAACGTTATATTTTTCATTATTATAATTTGAATAATGAATATCTGATGTTTTAGCATTTTGAGGCGATATTCTAGACTTATTACCTATATAAGTTGCTTCTAAATTATCTATTTCATCATCAATAGCTTCTTTTGCGGTAATAAATTTATATACAGTAATTTCATTTGTTTTAAATGTTTTTTGTTCATCATTTTCAACATATGAAATTGATAAATAAAAGACCGAATCTTTAGTTATACTGCTTGATTTTATAGTTAAATTAACATCGTTGCTATTAGCAATTGCTTCACCATCTTTAAATCAAGTATATGTAAAATTATGATTATTTATTTGATTACTAAATGACAGGGTTAAATTTGAATTTCAGTTTTCAAAACGGCCTTCATTTTGCACTCTTATAGAATGATTGTTTAATTCGTCAGTAATTGGGGTTGGTAATTTTTCTAAAAAGCCTGATATTTCAACTTGTTTTTCTTCTGATAATAAATGACTATTTACTTCTTCAAGTTTGAATCTCACTATTAAAGTTCTACCTTCTCCTGAAGTTGATAATTTTACAATTCTATATTTAGTTTCATCATATCCCGAATAAACTAAATTACTTTCATTAACGTCTTGCGCCCTAAGTTCATTTTTATTCCCATTGTATTCAACGTTAACCTTTTTTAGCTCTTTAGCAATTTTATCTTGTGGAGACACATATTTTTTAACTTGAACAGCATTAGTTTGATATTCCTTAGATTCTTTATTTTCTTGATATAGGACTTTTAGATACACAGTTGAATCTATTGGAATATCTGCAGGTGTAATATTTAGAACAGGTTCGGTTGTTGTTTTAAATGTACGGTTATTTCTATATCATTTAAAAGTTAAGTTTTCAGCATTTGCTGGGGCTGCATATGTTACAGTTAAAGTAGTAGAATCGCCAAAATCACCGTTATTATTGACTGTTATAGCTGTATTTTGTAAACTATCTTCTATCGGAGTAGGTAATTCTTCTATAAAACCAGTTATTGTAAAAATTCTTGATTCAGATTGTAGTTTAGTTTGCTTATCTCTTAAAATAAATGATAAGTTTAGAGTTTTACCTTTACCTGTTTTTCTAATTGGAACAACTTCATATTTATTGTCATCATAATTTGAATATCTAAATTCCGATAATTCAGCATCTTGAACTCTTAATCTTTCTTTATTTCCGGTATATTCAACAGTAACTTTTTGTAGTTCTGCTTCTATTTTTTCTCTTGGCGAGATATATCTTTTTACATTAATCGTATTTGTTTCATACTGTTTAGCTTGTTTATTTTCTCTATATAAAATTTTTAAGGTAACCGTTGAATCCTTATATATTTGATTTGATTTTAAGCTTAAGGTTCTTTCGGTTGCTGATTTTAAAAGTACATCATTTAAATATCATTTAAATGTCAAATTACCATTACTTTCTGGCCCATTATAACTAACCAATAAAGAAGTTCTTGTATCACCAAAATCACCGTCGTTTTCAATACTTATTCTTGTATTTGCCAAACTATTGGCAATTGGAGTTGGAAGTTCTTCTAAAAATCCCGAAACTTCAAAAGTTTTTAATTCAGACTCCAATCCAGTTTCTTTGTCTTTTAATTTTAAAGACAAGTTTACTGTATGACCTTCATAAGTTTTATTAAGTAAAATAATTTCATATTTTTCTTCATCAAAATTTGAATATGTAAAATCAGATGCTTTAGCATCCTGCGCTCTTAATGTGTGTTTATCTTGAGCATATTCAACAACAACTTTTTCTAATTCTGCATCAATTTTTTCTTTTTCTGAAACATATTTTTTTATGCTTATTTTATTTGTTGTATATTCTTTATCTTCTCCGTTTTCATGATAAGAAATTTTTAAATAAATCTCTGAATCTTCTGATATATCCGCCACTGAAATTGCAAGAACAGCTTCAGAATTTTCTTTAAAAACTTTGTCATTTATATATCAATTTAAAGAGGGGTTTTCAATCCCATTAGGCATGTTGTATCAAATTGATATTTTTGAATATTTATTCTTAAAATGATCATCTCCCACTATTATAATTCTTGTATTATCCAAAGCAGAAGGCGAATCCGAAATAAATTCGCTTTTTAAGTTTTCAATAACAAATGTCTTTGTTTTCGAAAAGAAATTATGTTCTTTGTCTCTTAATTTAACTACAAAGATAATTTTGTTTTCAAACGCTTCTCTTGATTCAATAATAACTTCATGATTTTCATTTCCTAGCCCAGAAAATACAAGTTGTTCGTTTTTAACATCTTGTGGTGTAGTTTTATCTTTATCGCCAATAAAATTTAACTTTAAATTATCTAAATCAGTATTCAATTTAAATAGAATCTTAGCTTTATTGTTTGAAGGTATTTCCTCTATTTTATCTTCTTTTTTAAAACCGTTAATTTCATAGAAATTACTATTTTCAATGATTATATTAGAATCTCTATATTGTAATGAATATTTTATTTTAAGCACATTCCCAAAAGCTGATAATTTAATATTGACAACATTAAAATCTTTGTTATCATTCGATACGTATAAGTCATTTTCTAACACATCTTTAGCAAAGACTTCTGACTTATCTTTTCTATAATCAAACCTTATTTCAGAAAATAGTTTAGTAGCATTTTCTTTTAATGTTGACTCAAAATCCTCTCTATTACTATTTGGTCTTTCTTTTCTTTCGCAAGACATTATAAAAAGTGGCAACGAAACTGATAATAATCCCAATTGAGCAGCTATTTTAATTTTTTTGTTCATAACATTCACCTTCTTAATTTTAATTAACATTAAAATAAAATCATACACTTTTTTATGCAGATATGTCTATAAAAACATTATATTTAGTACAATATTGATCAAAAATATTAAATTTTATAATGCGTTTATAACTAAAAAATATTTTTATAATAAAAAGTATAAAAAATAAGGTCATTAATTATTTAATAAAAAAATCACAAAAAAAATCTTGATTAGGTTAGGATAAAAAATAATAGACACATTCCAAAAAGGAGTGTGTTTTTTATGTCAAGAAAACAATTTACAGTAGAACAAAAACTAAAATATATAAATATTGCAAAAAATCAAAATTTTGATATGGCAATTATCACCTTTGTGGAGGACTTTTGAGAAGGACGATACAAGGATACCTATGAAAATAAATCTTCTAAAAAATGTTATGTTGACCCATTTCATTATGCAACAGCATATATAAAGAAGTGGATAAACATATATAATTTAGATATGAAAAATTTAGAATCAAAAACAGGAAAATCAGCCAAAAAAGGTAAGGGTGTTGGTAGAA
>JHVF01000018.1 GCA_000620005.1 Metamycoplasma spumans ATCC 19526 | reverse complement strand
AACAGTTTCGTTAAGTATTACAACTTTGAAAGACCACAAAAAAATTTAAAATATCATACACCTTTTTCGTACTGAAAAAGTTTTAACAATTATTTATAAAAAGATTTTTAACCAAATTTAAAACTTTCTACAAGCCGTGTAGGCAAAGCTTACTAGCAAAAATTCAAATCGCAAAATAAGCACGCTAAAAAAGTGTTATGCTACTTTATTAACCGTAAGGCACGCCAAAGGCGTATTTTCGTATATTTTTTTTATTTTTTTCATTATAATAAATTTAAAAGAGCACACAATTGCGTGCTCCAAAGAAAAATTTAAATGTGTCTAATTTTTTTATCCTAATATAAAATTGTATTTAAAAAGGCTTTTTTATAATTTGATCCAAAAAAGTTAATATTCTTTTTTAATTAACCAATAGGTTAATAAATTTAACATTTTTTCGATTATTTTGCTAATTTTTAACACGAATATAGAAAAGACTATAAAATAGTCTTTACAAATTGTGAAATCATGCAATTTGTATAAGAAAAAGAGGAGGAACATGTCTAAAAAATCTAGAATAATTTTATCGACGGCATTAGGTGTTGGTGCTGCAATTGCTACAGCGGCAACAATAGCAGTTTTTGCTATGAGAAAAAAAATAGATATTAATAGAGAAGAAACAAAATTTGTACCTACACTTTCATTAAAAAGTTCAGGGTATAATTTCCTTTCATTTAATATTGATAATTTAAACGTCGAAAAATTTAAAGACAAAGACGTTCAAGTTTTATTAATAGATAAAACTACAATTAATAGTCCACAAATGAAAGTATTTAAAATTAGTGGAAACTCACAAGAAATTACCTTTGATGGTCTAACAGAAAATAAAGTTTATACAGTAGAAATTAAATACGACAGTCAAACTTATGCAAGCCAAAGCTTTTCAACAAAAGCTAGACCAAAAATTTCTTCTAACAACCAAACAGCCACAAGTGCGACAATTTTATTAACAAACCTAAAAGATTTACCAGGTTCACTTGAAAATGTTCAAATTGTTATTAAAAACGAATCTAAACCAGAAAGTAAACCAATTACTATTAAGGCATCAGATTTAAATTTAACAGATGGTAACGCTTTATTAGATTTAAAAAATGCAAATTTAGGTCTAGAACCAGGTTCTAACTATTCAGCTGTTGTTGTTTTAAAAGAAAATGACAAAACTGAAAATTTATCAGAAGAAATCAAATTCGATACTGCGCAACCTACAGCTGTTGCTTATCTATTTAATCCAGCAGAAAACAAACTAACTTTATATGGATTAAAACAAAGTGGAAAAAAACTAGAATTAGAATACAAACCAAGCGGAACACAACTTGAATTTAAAAAACTAGAATCAAAAGAAAATGTTGAAAATGGTTCAGTATCATTTACATTCGAAAATGATTTAGGTTTTGACAACACTTATGAATTCAAAGTTAAATATCCAGCACCAACTGAAGGGACACAACCTTCAGAATCTGATTATTTAGATTTTGAAAACAAAACAAAATCTGAAAAATTCACAACTCAAGCTGCTCCAACAATTAAAGTTGAAACAGAAAATGGTTTAAATATTAAATTAGACCAAGTTAACCCAAGTGTTAATAAAGACTATTTATTTATTCGTTATAAAGATAAAGAAAATTCAAATACTTGAATTGAAAAACCAGTTAATACAATCCCTGGATTTGATACTGGTAATTTAACTTTACCTGATTTATTATCAGATACAAATTATGAAGCTCAATTGATTTATAAAAAACCAAGTGCTGATAACTCAGGAACCACTACAACAACAATCTTAAGTGAAGTTGAATTTAGGACAAACAAAAACTTTACTTTTGATATTTCTAAATCAGTTGTAGGTTCTAAAAAAGCTTTATTATCATTTAGAGATAATAATAAATTAGCTAACGTAACATATGAAAACGTTTCATTAAAATTATCAAAAGTTGGTGCTTCAGAAGTTAAAACATTTACTTTAACAAAAGTTGCTAAAAATGATGATGTATTTGCACAAGCATCATTGACAGAATTAGAAGCTAATTCAATGTATGCATGATCATTAAATGAAGGGGATAAAATCCTTTCTTCAGGCACATTGAAAACTGGATTAGAATCAGATGTCGAAAAAGATTCTGCTAATACAAATGCTTATGAAGATAAAGAAACAAACTTTGTAGCAGTTGACAACAGATTATCAGATGGTGTATTTGTTTCTGTTAAAAATACATTTGGATACATAACAAATGACGACGCAAACAAATACTACCCAACTGAAATTTCGATTAAATACTATCTAAAAGACAATCCAGCAGAAGTTCAAACAGAAACATTATTTGTTACATTAAGTGATATTAAAAACAAAGAATTGTTCACAAAACAAATTAATGAACTAGGCGAAGGTATTTACACATTTGAAGTTTCATATAAAAATGGTTTTGACAAAGACAATAATGAAGTTTTAGTTTCTAAAACATTTGATATTAACTATAAATACCCAGAAATTTCATTTAACTCAGAAACAAGCAAACTTACAATTAATAACTTAGATGCATTTAACGATAAAGACATTACCATTAAATATAATGATGGTTCAGAAGCTGTATTATCATTAGTTGCACATGTAACTAACAACCAAATCGATGTTAAACTACCAGACTTAAGATCTGAACGCACATATGATTTATGATTAGAAATAGATTCAAAAGATATTGAATTTAAGAGTTCTAAACAAGACGAAACACGTGCTCAATTTTTCGGAAATGGCGCAACTGATAAACTTGTATTAACTTCAAGTTTTGAAACAAAAGAACAAACTAATATAATTTGAGTTAAACATGAAGGTGTTAATCGTTTAAATCTATTAACTGAAATTTATGTAATTTTAGAAGACTTTAAATCAAGACCTAATAAAAATATGAAAGTAGTTGTCGGCACTGAAGAACAAATGAAAGCTGCTGAAACATCGGGCAATTACGACGCAGAGGGATTAAAATCATTTACAAAATTATCTGATGAAAATGGCCACGTTGATCGTGGAGGTCAATGAATAACAGGCTTAACTGCTAAAACTGATTATAGAATTAAGGTATTTGAAGTAAAAGATAATGACGAGCTTGAATTTGTTACTGAAAGAAGTTATAGAACTCCAGATGTTGAGTTGGCAAAAGTACAAAAATTAGAAATTATAGGTTCTAACACAGATGATCCTAAATTTAAATTAGAGAACTTAGAAGCGTTTAAAAAACTTAACTATAATTCTAATACAAATTACAATGGCCAATTCTTTATTAGAGCACAAAAAATACAAGATGGCAAACCATTTGAAGAATTTGATAAAATTACAGAAAAACAATTTGGGCCAAGTACAAACGGACTAGATTTTAACCATCTAAAATTCACAAAGAATAACTTTAATGATTTAGGTCATCAAGGCAAGGTAATAAGCATAAAAAGTTTTATTGGCGCAAATAATGATAAAATGCGTGAATGATTTACAGATGGCAATGATTACCAAATAATTTTAACAATGGTTAAAGACAACAAAGAATATGTTGTCGCCTCAAACACATCAAGTAATTTAATTCACATGAATTACAGTGCTCCTAAGTTTGAAGGAAATATTGCAAATACTTTAGTTCAAAGTCAAGATGAATCTAAGAAAATTACTGCAAAAGTTGAGTTTAAGTTGAGAGACGTTACACAATATATTCAAACAGCTGAAGGAAGTCCAAAACTTAAAGCGGTATATGTAAAAAGTAATGATACTTTAGCAAGCGCAAATCCTTCTATTTGACATGAGGCAAAAGTTGTTGAAGCTCCAGGCGCTGATGATAATGGTATTGCAACAGTTGCGTTTGAAAATCTTGAACCCAACACATATTACAACTTTGCTTTTGTTGATTCAGAAAATAACTTAATTCTTTCAAAAGATAGAGTTAAAACTGCTGAAGTTCCAAGATTGAGAAATACAACTCTTGGTGACACCATTATGCGTTATACACTTTCTGGTCTAAAGGGAACAGAATCATTTATTCCGCACGGAACGTATGCAATTAAATATGGTAAAAATGGTTCATTTGATTATAAATCAGATGAATTTACTCTTGCTCAAGATACAAATCTAAATAATGATGTTGTATTTACTTTACAAGATGGTTTGGAACCTAACACAACATATGACTACAAATTAGTAAATAAAGAAAACGATAATGTATTGCTATCATTCCAAGATATTTTTAGAACAAACAAATCTCAAAGTGAAGAAACTGTAATTGGAAATGATTTTGCTATCGTTAAATTATTAAACCCTTCATACACATTACGTGAAGCTTCATACAGTATTGCTAAAAGAGGACAAGTAGGAACTGATGATGCAGATAAAACAATTTTAGATGTTCTAAAAATGCAATATTCAACATCTTCAGAATTTACAAATTACAAAGAATTTAGTGTTTCATTATCTGAAAACGAAGCTAATTTATTAGCTATTAAATTAAAAGATTTAGAACCTAATACAAAATACTACTACAGATTAGTAAAAGGTACAGTTAAGGCAAATATAGTTAAAAGTAGCGGTGGAATTATTGAAGAACCAGTTCAAAACTTAGATACTGAACATCCTGAATTAACTGGATCATTTACTACATTAAATACCACCACAAACATTTCATCAACATTAAATGGGTCTACATTATCATTTGATGTTCCAAGCGTAAATGGAGCAAATGAAGTATACTTAAGCTTTAAAAAGCAAGATTCAACAAATATTTATGATGTTAAATATGATTACAAACTTGTTGATGGAAAAGTCGTGTTTGAACTTGATAACTTACAACCTTCAACAGTTTATGAATATTCATTGACATCATTATTAGATAATTCTAAATTAGCAAATGGATTATTTACAACTGATAAAGTTAAAGGTGAAATTAAATCTAGAATAATTTCAATTGGTGATACTTACAAGAGATTAGAATTGTCAAATATTAATGACTATTTAGGCCAAAAAATTAAAATTAAACACAAACAAACCCACATTATTAGTGGCGCAGAAAGAGTGAGCGAAGACGTCGAAACTGTTTTAACTAATGAAAATAACGAATTTTTATGAGATTTTGATAATTTAGAAGCTCAAAATAAACATAAAATAGAAGTATTTTTATTAGATGAAAATGGACAAGAAATAAAATCATTGTTAGCAACAGAATTTACTGCTTTAAATGATTATTCAAGTGGCGATAAAACTGTTACAACCAATGTTAGAACATTGGGAAATTACGAACTAAACAGATGATACACAATTACTACATTGCAAGAAATATATGCAAATCAATCAAACTGAAAAGAACAAGTAGAAAAATCATTAAGCGAAATTGCAATTTTCGGAACAGAAGTATCTAATGGTCCTGCTTATGGTTGACATAAATTAATAGCGCCAGGAACAACTCATAGATATTATAGAGTTGATGGCGAAAAACTAATTTATGAATATATATTTGTAGATACTTTTGGCCAACCTGACGGAAAAGCTAAAGTTAAAGGTTTGAAATTTGAGTTACAACTAGTAGGAAATACGGTTCAAGTTAAAATTTTAGAAGCAAAAGCAAAACCGGAAATAGTTGATAAGATAGTTGTTGTTTCACAATATAAATGAAGTGAACTAACAGATAATCTTGAATATAAAGCCGCAAATGGTATTGTGCATCAAAGCGATAAAGATGTTGCAGGTCACTTTATAAATATTAGCGGATTTAAATTTAATGCAACAACAGCTAAGAGAGGAAAAAATGATTTCAATGTTCCTCAAGTATTTAGATACAGCGTTGAAGAAGCATTGCCTGGTTTAGATAAGAAAACTGCTAAAGAAAGCAATGCGGGTTCATTCATTAAATTAAGCAATGAAAAACAAAGAGAAAAATATGGAAATTACACTGGCGGCGAGTCAAACTATGATATTGCGTACAAACAATATGTTTCCGAAGGAAATAGATTGTTGCCATTTAATGCTAACTTCCTATTAACGCCTTCTAGCCATGAGTATCTATACGCAAATGATCCAAAAATTTATGCTCCAGCATTCATTTATGACAGCCAATTGCGTGAAAAATTCTTTAGATATCTAAAAGAAAATGGAAAAATTAGATTTACAGGTGCTGATGTTGTAAATAAAGACTGAATTTTCTTTAACAGCAAAGATATAGTTATGTTTGCGGACGAAACATCTGTATATAGCGATAAATATCTAACAGAGTTCCCATTTGTAAAACTTTTAATCTGAAAAGATGGAAATCAATTAAAGGGGTTAAGATTAACATTAAACGACGCTGATGGAAGTAATGGTGGGGCATTAGGTATGTTAGATGATTATGTTTACTATTTAGACAATAATAACATTAATCTAGAAACCTTGACCTGAGATAAATTTACAAAATTAGCAACCAAACATACTGTTAATAAATATATGAACCCAGATTCTCCAGGCACAGCAATCGCAGGTATCGGATTTGTTTCTAAAGATAAAGCCTTTATAAATAATTCAACTCAAAGATTTACTAACCCACAAAATACGGTATTTAGTGCCGAACTTGAATCTCAATCAGGAGATAACGATGCTCAAGTAAGAAAAATTAAATTATTCAATGCGCCAGAGGGTGAATATACTCTTAAAGTTGAATATCCAATATTTTTCCCAACAGCCGAAAAAGATAGATTTACCGAAGACATACAACCAATTGTAATAAACGAATCAAATAAAAACTTTTTTGAATTAGATTTATCAGATAAATTAAAATATGGCACAGAATATAAAGTTACTTTATCTAAAGGAAACGAAGTTATAAAAGAACTAAGCGGTCTAAACTTAGAAGCATCAGACGGTGTAACAGCATATTCAAGAGGCAACTTTAAACTAAGACCAATGGGTATTTATGACAACCCTAACCGTAATCAAGTTAATACGGGTAATCCTTTATGAGCAAATAACCCTACTGTAGTCGATTCTAATGACGGATACAATCAATGAAGAGTGGGATTTAATTCTTCTGCCGTAACAAACAGAAATATTGATACTAACGATGAAGCACGTAATGTATTTAAAACAACAGATATTAAATTCTTAATTGGTACGCCAAGATTAAGTGCCGATCAAACAATGAGATATAAATGATCTGTTAAAACTAAATTTATTGCAGACAACAAAGGAAGAACATCGCGTAAATTTATGTACTACACAGCTGCGCTAAGTGATGATGGTCAAAAAGCAATTGTGATGCGTGTAGTATTCTTATATTCACTAGGTAATGGAAATGTTAACGCATTTATAGCCGGTGCTAAAGAATATACATTAAATGAACAAGAAAAAACTTCATTGGATAATGTTGATATTGGTAACTGATACAACAGTGGAACAGATATCGTTAGCGACGTTATAAACCAACCTACATTACCAGCCGATTACTTCGATCAAGAAGGCAACAAAACTAAAGTCAGCGTATTCGGGGTTTATGTAAAAAGTAAATTCTTTGACGATGGTAATGGTTCTACAAGTAACTAATTAAACAAAATAAAATAGCAGCATCTGCTGCTATTTTTCATATTCTTTGCCCTTAATTTAGAGATTTAAATAAATCTATAAATTGCGCAATTTCAAGCGCCTCTGCTCTAATTTGAGGCGATAAAGATAGTTTTTCAAAACTAAATAAAATTTTATCTTTTGGATAATTGGTAATTAGGTTATTGTATAGGGTTTTTCTTTTGAATTGAAAACAAATTTTAATAAAGTTCAAAATTTTTTCTTGATTATTTATTAGATATTCATCTTGACAATCAAAGTTTATTCTAACAACGGCAGAATCAACTTTTGGGGCTGGGTTAAATTCATTTGCTTTAGCTATTAAAATCTTTTTGATATTTGAATAGATTTGAAAAGAAACTGATAGCTTGCTATATTCTTTTGAATTTGGTTTGGCCAAAAGACGATCACATACCTCTTTTTGCATCATTAATACAGTGTGCTTGATATTATTTGATGATCTTAATAATTTAAACAAAATATCAGAAGTGATGTTATATGGAATATTCCCTATAACAATCACTTTTTTATTTAAATTATTTAAGTCGACATCTAGAAAATTCGTGTTGATAAATTTAATATTTTCGGGATGATTTTCATTTATAAAGCGTTCATATAATTCTTTATCTAATTCATAAGCGACTAATGATTTTGCTTTTGGAATAATTAAATAAGTTAAAGCCCCTAGGCCAGGGCCTATTTCAATAACATCCTCATTTTCTAATTCCGCACTAAGCACAATTTTATTCTGGATATTTTTATTAATTAAAAAGTTCTGTCCCAATGATTTTTTTGCTTTTATTTCCATAATTAAACTCCAAAAACATCTTTTACATTACTGCGAATTTGTTTAACAAATTCTTCTTCATTAATTTCTTTTAATGAAGCTATATATTTATATGTGTACATTACATATGGAGATATGTTTGGTTTTCCACGCATTGGCGTTGGAGCCAAATAAGGTGTATCTGTTTCGCAAAACATTCTATTAACAGGAATTAATTTAACTGCCTCTTGTAATGGTTTTGCATTTTTAAATGTAACAACACCGCTAATTGAAAAATATATGTTAGGATATGATAAACACTTTTTAACATATTCAGCATCTCCACTAAATGAATGGAAAACAATCTTAAGATCTTTATATTCTTTTTGTGTAACTATTTCAAAAGCATCTTCCAAAGCATCACGAATATGAAGCATTGCAACAATATTGTGCTTTTTAGCAACTTCTAGTTGCGATCTAAAGCTTTCTTTCTGAATTTCTGCATTTGGAGAATCATCATAATGATAGTCAAGCCCAATTTCTCCAATACCTATTATGTCTTTATTTATAATGCTTTCTAAAAAAATGCCGTCATCTTTTCCTTTAGCTAAAGTTGGGTGAATACCAATTATAGGATGCAAGTAATTTTCTTTTTGACATAATTGCATTAGCTCAATTGAATCTTTTCTGCTTGTGCCGACTACAAACATTTTTTCCATATTATCTTCATATCATTGCTTTACAACGTCGTGAGGATTTTCATAATATTCTTTAAAAGGGTGAGTATGAATGTCAATATATTTCATTATAAAATCTCCTTCAATATTTTTAATATAACATTAACAATAGATTCTTCTCATATCTTTTTGCTTTCACGATACTCTAAATTATTAGAATTATCTAGACAATCCGAAACTACTTTAACTGAATTAAATAATATTCCATAATTATTGGCAACTTGATTATAAGAAGCGCACTCCATGTCTATTACTTTTGTTAATTCAAAGTTTTGAGCTATTAATTTGCCATCATTTTCTGAGGCAAATTTATCAGCGCTTGCGCATGCAGCAATTTCATAATTAAGTTTATGTATTAAATTTTTATCACAACCAAAGTATAGATCCAAGTCTGGTAACTTTCCAATAGTATAATTAGGCAATGCTGTTAAATCAACATCGTAATAATGGCTTTTAATAATATGAATTGGCGTTCCAATATCTTTTTTGTTTAAATAAGCTGCAGGCCCACAATTTATAATATGATCTATCTTGTACTGACTAATTACATAAGATAGAAATTGGGCTGCATTACTTTTTCCAACCCCACTATGTCCAACTAAAAAAGATTTACCATTATAATTACATTTTAACAATGATTGATAATTATTTTTAAATGGTAGTTTAATATTTTCTATAATTTCTAAATGTTTAAGCAGTTTCTCTGATTCTTGAGATTCTGCAAATATAAATAATTTCATGATTATCTCCACATTAATTTATAAATAAATTATATTTTAGGTATTAAAAAATAAATAAAACTTAATGAAAATTAGAAAAATTTATTCATTTGCATAGTAAAAGTCCACTACACTACAAATAAATAGTGCGTGGACTTTTTTGTATCCTTGGTAAAATAATAAAAAAAACATAATGAAAGGATACAAATTAATTATATATGAAATTTTCAGATATTTTATGCGTAACAACAAGAGTAAAATCTTACGCAACAAAAACTTTTGTACAAAAGCACACACATTATTATATAAAAGAGTTTGACTTGCACTCAGCTGAACAGTACATAGCTGAAGGTCAAAAAATAGAGCATAGAAATCAGCTGGGAATAAGGGATTGCAAAG
>JHVF01000017.1 GCA_000620005.1 Metamycoplasma spumans ATCC 19526 | reverse complement strand
TTCAGAATCTACAAGATCATCGCTAAACTTTTGTCTATATTTATTTCCTTTATTTTTGTGCGAGACATTAAATGTTCCGTCAAAATTTATAGATTTCTTAATTTTAGAAACCGTAAAACGACTAACCTCGTGTTTTATGGCGATTTGGTTTATTGTTAATTTTCCATTAGTTATATCTGTATAAATATCTTTTCTTTTTTTCTCAAAATCTGTTAAATTCTGGATTTCTATTTTTTTATATTTCACATTACCTCCTATAATGATTTTAAACTATAGGATGTTGCAAAATGATTGAGAATTACAATGTAGCAAAATATTTGAGAATTCACAATATAAGTTTTTTTATTAAATTATGTTATTTTAATTTTTTAAGTTTTATAATCATAATTATGAATTTAGAATATATTTTTAATGCCCAAGTAGATTTAGATAAAGCTTTTAGAGATAGCCGAGATAAAAATGAGCTATATTTTGATAAGAAAATTGTTATTGCTTTATTAGTTGAATTAGGTGAATTTGCCAACGAGGTAAAAGCATTTAAATATTGAAAAAAAGATAAAAGCATTAACAGACAAGCTATGCTTGAAGAGTTTGCTGATGGCATTCATTTTCTTACAAGTATTGCATATAAAAATCACGTAAGCCCTGAAATTAAATTAATTAAACACCACGACGATTTTAGTGTTCAATTAGCTTATACATACCAACTATTTACTAAGCTATTTAAAAAAATGAATAAAAAAAGTATTACAAAAGCATACGGAGCTTATTTGGCATTAGGTCAAATTATGAACATATCATATGATGATATCGTTAAATCTTATATTGAAAAAAATAAAAAAAATTACCAAAGAATCAAAGACAATTACTAATTTTTTCGCTTTATAAAATGAGTTCGCTTATTTTATAAAGCCTATTTTTTTGAAAAGTTTATAATTAACAATATTAAATTGAGGTCATTATGAGGAAAAATAAATTACTTTCATTTTCGCTAGGTTCAGCATTATTAAGTTCTTTTTCTTTGCCATTAATTTCAGCAATGGCAAATGAAAATAACGAAAATCAAATTAATAATGAGCAAGCCTTAAAAAATAAATTAAAAGAATTATTGAATAATAATCCAGCGAAAGATCAAGTTGAGGGTAAATATGAATTTGCGTGAGTTGATGGTGTTGAAGCTCCTGATATTTCGCAATTCAAAATAGAAGATTCTTATATTTATGGTGTTGGTCAAAATGGTCAAAATTGATATGATGCTAATAAAAAAATTACATCAGGTGGCCTTAATGATATTTATTTATGCTATGCTGCTGTAGCTGCTAATTATTTGCATTGATTTTATGATCAAAATCAAGACAATATCAAGAAATTTTATGAATTTGAATTCAATAAAAAATCGGGTAAGGATTTTAATGAGTTGAATACATATAATTGACAAGAAGGACGCAGTGGATTTTTTGAATATTTTAAGGGTTTATTAAGTGGGCGTCCTGCTAGAGGAGATCAACTAATTAATATGATGTTAAATGGGTATAATTATGGTAAATCATATTGAGATGAGAACAATTTATCTCCAAATGGTTCTTATTTTGTTGATGTATTTAAAAATGTTAAAATGGCAAAGTTTGAAGATTCGTTAGCATATAAAGAAAATGGTCAACTTGGATATTCTGATATTAATAAATTAGGAAACGACATTAAAAAAGCCATTTCTGAAGGTAAAGCATTAGCTCTTTCATATAGAGTTAATACATATGGACACATCATTTCTGTTTGAGGAGCAGATTATAAAGATGGAGTTCTATCAGGAATTTACGTAACTGATTCAGATGATGCGACCGGATCTGAAATTAAACAAAAAATGAAACGTTATAACATTACAACTATTGATAATAAAGTAGTTATATCAAACAACTTTGAACAAGATGGAACAAATAAAATTGGAACTGAAATTTGGGGTCTTCATAGTTATAATAATGGTAAAAAAGAATTTGATGAATATTTTAAATCAGTGGAAAAAAATCCTGAATTATATATTCAAAAATATCAAGAAAGAAATAAAAAATTACGTGACAAAATCAATAGCGATACATCTCGTTTAGAAAATAGTGTAGCAGAAATTAAGCAAATGAAATATTTTGATTTTGCTAACGAGCAAATTGTCTATGCTGATAAGCAAAAAGATATTAATAATATTGATAATTATCTAAGCGAGGTTAAAAAATACTTAGAATACGCTTTTGAACCTAGATACTATAGTTTTTATATAAGTAAATCTGATGCAATAATCAATGAATATAGAAATAAAAATAACGAAATTGAGCAATTACTAGAAATTGCTAAAAATAAATCTATAGAAATCAATGATATTATTAAAAAATCAAAATTAGCTAATAATGCAGATATAAAATGAGAAAACAACTACTATTATGAATCAGTAAATAAATCTAAAATAGATGAAATATATAATAAAAGTGTTGAAATATTAAATGCAATTAACGAGAATAAATTTAGTAAACCTCTTTCATTTTATACAAATAGTTATAATTCAATGAATTTTGAATTATTTGATCAAGATGGTGGGTTACTAATCCAAGGATCAGAAAAAGATTTATCTAAAAAATTAATTGAAGAGCTAAATAGAATAATAGAAAATGTATTTATGAATTTCAGTGAAGATGATAAAAAATCTTTAATAAAAACTTTTGAGTTTATAAAGCTTAATATTAATAAAATAGCTGAAGTTTCGGCTGAAGAATATCAAAATAAACTTATAGAATTAAAAAATTCAATTTTTTTAAATTCATTAAAATATGATTTAAATAATTTAATTGATCAAAAAGTATTTGAAAAAGGTGATGAAGTAAAAAAACTTGCATTTATTCAAAAAGCTGATAATATAGCAAAAAAAGCCAATGATGGCTTATCAATATATAACGATTTTATCAGTCTAAAAAACGAACTAAATCAAAGTAATAAACCCAATAAACCAATTCCTGAAGAAAAACATCAAAATAGTCATATTAATACTGGATACTATGTATTGATTTCGTTTTTCATTGTTGCAGTTTTTGCATCGATTGTTTTTATAATAATTAAACAAAAAACTAAGTACAAAAACAGTAATAAAAAATAACAAAAAAAACTAGAATTTACTATTGTTAAAATTCTAGTTTTTTTTGTTAATTATAGTTATTTTTTAAGATTGTAAGCTAAGTCTAAAACTGCGTCTAATGCACCTAGAGGTAAAGCACCGTTCATTAAAATGTATTGTAAGAATTCTTGTATGTATCCGTGTTTTTTATCTGGGAAGTGTTTATTTTCAATATAGAATCCATGAACTGCATTAACCATTTCTTCACGGCTTAATCCTAGTTTGTTACGTACTTTGTCATAGTAGTGTAGCATATTTTCTTTACCTGCGTTATATGAGGTTGCTTGACCTGGTAAGTTTAAGTAACGTTTTGATTCTGATGATATATCACCAATACCTAAAGCTGAGTTAGCCTTCATAAATGCTCTAACTTCATTAATTGAAGGAGCTGCTGGTAAATCATCTTTTCCTTGTACACCAGTTCCGTGGTATGCTGTATCAATTGCTCTACGCATGTTACGTAATTGAGCTTCATTTAATGCTCCGTAGTATTGAAGCATGTTAGTTAATTTAACGGCTTTTTGAGCATGTTCTTGTTCGTTAGCAGATTGATTAATTGAATCAACTAATGTTCAGTATACTCCACCATGTAAGTTTTTAATTTGATTAATCATTGATTCTGTAACTTTAGCTTGTCCTTCAGGTGTTGTTGTATCAGCTTCAGCAGCTTCTTTTGTAAAGAAGTTAGTAATTCCTTTTGCGTATGAGAAATCAACTGGTAAAGCATAATAGTCGTTGTTTGCGTTATTGTAATCTGGTGTTCCATATCAACCAGTTTCAATAGCTAGTCATTCCACAAATAATGCTCAACCTTCAACATATGAAGTATAGTCAAAAATATTTCCTAGGTTTGTATTGTTGTATTTTTCTAGGTATTCTTTTGCGTAGTAAATTTGGTTGTGGTGACCCATTACTGATTCGTGGTTAGCAAATGATGTTACTGATCATTTTGGTAATGAGAAGTATGGATCCGAATTGAATTGGAAGTAAGCTTTTCCACCATTATATGCACCAACACCAGCTTCTGTTCTTTCTCCATATTCATATGTATCAATTCCATATGTTTGTACTTTAGAAGCAAAGAATTGGTAACCTAATTCTTCGGTTGTAGCTTTAAATTGGTAGTATCCTTTAAATGCTTCTAAAACACCATAGTAGAATTGTTTTTCAGTAATTGATCCATAAGCCTTGTCACTGTCTTTTAAGAATGAGTAGCCAAGTTTAACTAATAATTCACGAGCTTCTTTTAATTTTTCATCATTATCAAGTTCTTGCATTCTTTCTGTTGAGTAAAAACTTTTATCTTCTCTACCGAAGAAGAATTGTTCTTGGTTTAATCATTTATTAAATGCTTCAAGGTTAATTTCACCATTTTCATTTCTGATGGTTAATGTTATTTCTTCAACAGGTTTTGAAGCAACACCGTCTGAGTCGTATTTGAATGTTGCAGTTCATGGTTTACCTTTTCCAGCAATTAAATCGGCAACTTCACTAGCAACTAAACTCATATTTTTTGATGCTGTTTTTGAAGTTTCATAACCTGATTGGTAAACTTCGTCTGCAGTGTCGTTTGTTGTTGTTGACATTTTTAAAATAGCTTTATATAATTTGTCACCATTTGTTGTTTCTTCATTTCCTTGAATTCCTGAAAGACCAATGTTTTTAGCATTTAAATCTTTATCAGTTAACCCTAGACCGTAAATTAATTTACTGTTGTTATCAACAACAACTTCTAGTGTGTTTTCTAATTCGTTAACAACGTTAGTTTTATATAATTTTAATTCTTTTAAATCTTCACCAACACCATGTTTTGCAGCGTTATAGTATTCGGTTGCATATCATGTATATAGTTCATTAAGTTTTGTTGATTTTTTGTTCATAGCAATTAAATCAACAACAGAAATTTCACTCTTAGTTTCATCTTTAGCAAATTCTTTTAATTCGTTTGAATATACTTTTGATATAATAGAGTTAATATTGTTTTTAATAACTACTTTTGATAAAGTAATATTATTTTGAACTGCTTCTTTTAAGTTTTGCAACACTCTTTCTGCTTGTGATTCATCAATACTTCCTATTGTTCCAAAGAATGAGTTAGCTGGATAAGCATATGAAGGGTTTCAGTTGAATCATGTTAAAACATATCTTCCGCCTGAATTATAGTTACTCATAATAATTTCTCAGTCAAATTTAACACCAGCTGCTCATGCTTTTGTTATAGTATTTAAATTAGCATCATTGATTAATTCTAATTTTGAAATAACACCATTGTAGAATTTGACGATTTTTTCAACTTCTTCTTCTGAAGGGAAATCTTCATTAACACCTTCTAATTCGATACCTTTTTCAATATCAGCAATAATCTTAACTGCTAATATATAGTTAGCTGTTATAGCTTCAATATTTTTGTTTCCAACTTCTTTTCCACCGAAATCATATTTAACAATGTCTGAAGCAAGATCAATTTGTGATTTTAATGTTTCAATAGCAGTTTTTAATTCGCTATTTTTTGCTGGTAGAGCATCAGTTAAAGTTTTAAGTTCTTCGTTTGCTTTTGCTCTTTCATCATCTGTTTTTGCTTCTGCAACTTTTTTATTTGCTGCTGAAATTAATTTTTTATGTTCAGATACTGCGTTTAATGCGTTTTGTACTCCACTTGTTGAATCTGTAAATACTTTTGTATTGTAAGATTTCAAAGCATTGTATGCAGCTTTTTTATCTTCTGATTTTTGAATTCCTACTTGAAGTCCTCAAGCGAATAGAGGAATCCCTGCAGTTAGTGCAGCAGCCCCAATAATTGAGGATGCTAAAACAATTTTAGACTTTTTAGTCATTTTTCATTTCCTTCCTTAATATTCAATTTTTTTATATATAAATAATTTTAGTACTATGAAAATTTAATTTAATTAAATTGTTAAAATAACATAAAAAATATACAAGAATACAACATTTCGTGTAATTTTTTCATAATCATAAAAATATTCATTTAAAATATTTATGAAAAAACAAAAAACAAGGAGAGAAAATAAGTATGGAAAAATACGATATTGTGATTTTAGGAGCAGGTCCCGGAGGCTATACATTAGCTGCAATTCTTTCGAATAACGGCAAGAATGTTGCTTTAATTGAAAGAAAACATTTAGGGGGTACATGTGTTAATGAAGGGTGCATTTCAACTAAAACGTTAATTAAAAGTGCCAAAGTTTATGAAAGTATAAATAAGGCTAAGGAGTTTGGAATTTTAGCGTCAAATATAACATTTAATTTAAATGATATTCAACACAGAAGAATTGAAAATAAAGATATTTTAAACACCGCTATTAAAAATTCTCTAGAAAAAGCAAAAGTTACCATAATAATGGGAGAGGGCAATATTATAGATAAAAATACTATTGAAGTAAACGAAAAACAAATAAAGGCCGATTACATAGTTTTAGCAACTGGTTCAAAAAATAGAGAGTTATTGATTGAAGGATATAATGACTCTAAAGAAAAGGGTATTATTATTGACTCAACAAAAGCGATGAGTTTAGACAAAATCCCTACTTCTTTATTAATTATAGGATCGGGACCAGTAGCTTTAGAATTTGCATATTTTTATTCAACATTTGGATCAAAAGTAACAATTATTGATAATTCAAAATTCATGAATAATTTTGACATAAGTTTGCAAAGTAATGTTAAAGACTATTTATTATCAAAAAATATTGATATCCTTGAAAATATCAAAATCAGTAAGATTAAAGATAATAAAGTATTCTATGAAAATGAAAATGGTGACATTATATTTACTGAAGCTGAAAAAATTTTATCAGCAGTTGGCAGAAGCGCCAATATTGAAAGTTTTAAAAATTTAAATTTAGAATTGAACAGTAACAAAACTGTTAAGGTAAATAAAAATATGCAAACAAGCATTGACAATATATATGCAATTGGTGATTTAACGGGAATTATGATGCTATCAACTATTTCTTATAAAACAGCTGATATTGTTGCTAAGCATTTGCTAAATATTGATTCTAACGATATAGTAGATGTTAAACAAGTTCCGTGGTCAGTATATTTAAATCCCGAATTTGCCGGGGTTGGATATACAGAACAAGAATTAATAACTAACAATATTAAATATAAAAGCTTAATAATAAATGCGTCTTCTTTACCAAGAGCTCACGCTGATAATCTTGATAAAAAACACGGATTTATAAAATTCCTAATTGAAGAAGAAACAAACAAAATTTTAGGTGCATTTTTATTTATAGAAGGAGCTCATTTAATTATCAATGAGATTGCATTAGCAATTTCAAATAACATTACATTTGAAAAATTACAAGAGTATCCATTTACTCACCCTACTGTTGCCGAAGCAATTTATTATTTATCTAAAAATTATGTCTTTTCTAAAAAAATAATTAAATAATCAGGCCAATGCCTGATTTTCTTTTCACAAATCGAATTATTATTTATAATTTAGTCCGTATGAAAAAAAATAAAAATAAGCAAGCTCAACTTTTAGATACTGGAGCTATAAGACCTTCATTTTGAAAAGTTTTCGCTTTTATACTTTTTATTAGTTTTGTAGGTTTTGGTGGAGGCAATGCCTTAATGCCCGTTATTAAACGTGATGCAGTTGATAAATATAAATGACTAACCGAGGAAGAATTTGACAGAGTAGTTGTTATTACAAATATGTTGCCGGGAGCTTCGGTTATTGAAGCAATTAGTTATGTATCAATAAAATGTCTTGGTTTTTGAAAAGGATTTTTAGTAACAATAATCGGAATATTGCCACATTGTATATTATTTTTTGGTCTATTCTTAGCAATAAGTTATGTCCCTAAAAAATATTTGTATGTTGTTTCGTTAGGAGTTTTAGTTTCAATTATTGGCTTTTTGGTAAACTTTGGAATTAATTACATGAAAAAAAGCTATAAAAAAATAAATACAGCATTGTGAATATTTCTATTTTTAATCACTTTTTTATTCTCTATTTTTATTCCAGTCCCTTACAATATGCCAGTATTTGTTATGGTTATGATTATTGCAATATTTTTTATTGTTGTTAAAATTCAAAAGCGCAATGCAAGAATTTTAATAAAAGATAGCAATAAAAAATATAGTAAAGACGTGGAAAATGTTTCTTTTGAAGTAAAAAATGAAAGCAATAATTTAAATAATAAGGGGGATAAATAATGATATTAGCCTTATTATTATCAATTCCTTTATTAATATTCATATCACTTGCAATATTTGGCGGTGGACAAGTATTTATGCCGGTCTTTCAATGAATGTGACAACTTTTATCTAAAATATTTCACTTTACCATTTCAGATGATATTATCAACCAAGTTTTTGCCATAAGCAATGCAACGCCAGGAGTTGTATCGACAAAATTCGGACTTATCACAGGTTATTTAGTCTCAAATGGTCAATGATGAGGGTATTTGGCAATGATTTTAACATACTTAGTATTTATAATACCAGCAATGTTAATGATGTATTTTGCAATGAAAAAAGTTAATAAATTAAGCGATAACATAACAATAAAAAAACTTTTATTAATTATGAATCCAGTTGTTGCAGGAATTGTAATTTCTTTGGCTATTCAATTAATAATTTCTACAATGTTTCCATATATTTCATTTAATAATGGATCAGCAAAATATGCTGGCTTAATTAATGAAATAAATAGCGAAAAAGTAGCTTTTTTTAGAGGCTGAAGAGAATACATTTTGTATTTATGAGTTCCATTCGGTTCAACGTTTAGCTTTATTGCCGCAAGAAAAAAATTACCACTTTGAGCAATAATTATTATTAATTTAATCTTAACTTTTATAATCTTTCAACCTTGAATATAAAGTATCAAAAACCCCGGTCAGACCGGGGTTTTTGATTATCTATATAAAATTTAAATAATTTTTATATTATCACTTAACATCTTTACGTGATAGAGGCATTGACATGCAACGTGCGTTACCCATTCCTAATGATAATTGATTTCCGTGGAATGGTAATACAGTAATACCAGCTTTTTCTAAAGCAGCATTTGTTTTTTCGTTACGTGAGTAACCAATAATTAATGCTGGTGCAATAGCTAAGTAGTTTGTTCCATCGAAGTGTGTTTCTCTTTCAACGTCGATGTGGGTTGCACCTTCACCTGCGATAGGAATTAAAGTAGGTTTTTTGTTGATAATTGATGCTAATAATTCTTCTAGAGGTAAACCATTTTCAACTGGTTGTGGTTCTTCTCCGCCATTTACTAAGTCGTAGTCTCAGAATTTGAATACGTCGTTAGCAATTGGTGAGTATAAGAATTTATCTTTGTCTAACATTGTTAGTCATGTATCTAAGTGCATTAAGTTTGTTCATTTTGGAACGTTAATTGCAACAATACGTTTGAATTCAACTTCTTTGTTAGCTTTAATGTTTTTAGCTAATAAAGTAATAGTTTCTAATTCTGTTCTTTCTGAACAACCAACAACTAATGTTTCATTGTTGTAAATAAATACGTCTCCACCTTCGATTGGTAATTTCATTGATGGGTCGTAGTATCTTGGTGTGTTAACTAATTTAGGGTGGTTTGAAAATACAAATTTAGCAAATAATGTTTCACGTTGTCTAACTTTATATTTCATGTAGTGAATTGTAACACCATTTCCAACTGATGCAAATGGGTCACGTGTAAAGTATAAGTTAGGCATTGGGTCAACGATTAATTCACGATCTGCTGATTCTAATCCTAATTCATATTTTGTTAGACCTGACATCATGTATTCAACCATTTCTCTGGTTGATTTTCTTTCTGATAAGAATTTTCTAACAGCTTGTGCTTCTTCAGCATTTAAAACTGGTTCAGAGTCTTCAATAAAGTCTTCAATTAATTTTGCTTGTGCTTCTTTTGAAGCTAATTCATATGTTTCAGCAACTAAATCTGTTAATTCAATAACATTAACATTTTGTTTCTTTAATTCTGCAACGAAACCTTTGTGTTCTTTTCTTGCGTCGTGGCTTTCTAGAATAGCTGAGAATAATAATTCATCTAGCCGAGCTGGGGTTATATAGTCGATTTCACGTCCAGGTTCGTGAACTAGAACAGATTCTAATTCACCAATTTCTGAATAAACATGAATTCCTTTAAATTTACTGTCAAATACAGACATTTGGATTCCTTTCAAATATAGATGTTATATTAAGTGTATAATCCTAAAAATTGCTTATTTTTGTTTTTAATTTGAATATTTAAATTTTTAAACTTTAATAAAGCATTTGGGAGTTTATACAAATACAATTATACTATCTTTTATATTTTTGATGAGCGTTTATGGTATTATTAAATTAAATTTTCAAAAAAAATAATATTTTTTAGTTTAAACTTTAATTTTTTTGTGAATTTATATTTTTAAAATTATGTAATAATTTACTTATAAGGAGTTGATTATGCAATATAAAACACTTGTTGATGTCGCTAAGGAAATTTTGCTAAATCATGAGAATTTACGTTTTGGCGAATTATTTGAAAACGTTAAAAACGAACTTTTCGAAAGATGAAGATCTGAAGCTTCTGAAGAGATTGATGACGAAAAGTTATTAGAAAATAAAAGAGGCGAATTATATCGTCTAATGACAATTGACGGCAGATTTTTCCACAATGAAGATGGTACATGAACCGCTATTCGTCCAGACGCAAGAAACTAATTAGTAAAGCTAGTTAGTTTTTTTATTTACATAGTAAAATTAAAAGTGAGGAAATTATGGAATTAATTAATGGAAGAAAAATTGTTTATGATGCGTATAAAAATAAAGACGTCATATTTCATATAAATTTAAATAATCTTGAATGATCAAAAGCAATCATTAGTGTTGCTAAGAGTTTAAACAAGCCAGTAATTATTGGGGCAACTCCAGCAGCAATTAAATATTGCGGTGGTTTTAATACTGTATTTAATATGATAAAAGGGTTAATAATTGACTATCAAGCTAATGACTTAGTTATATTACACTTAGATCATGGTAAGTTTGAAGATTGTATCAAGGCAATTGAAGTCGGATTTAAATCAGTAATGTATGATGGCAGTGAAGAAGATTTTGAAACAAATTTGAAAAACACAATAAAGATATGTGAAATCGCCAAGTTAAATAATTGTTCAGTAGAAGCAGAAGTAGGAAAAATCGGAAAAAGTAAAAACTCTGAATTTTATTATGGAGAACTAACAAAAATAGATGAAGCTATTAAATTAAAAAATGCCGGTGTAGATATGTTAGCAGTTGGAATTGGTAACATTCACGGCGAATATCCTGAAAATTGAAAGGGCTTAGACTTTGATCTTTTAAAAAACTTAAATGTTAATTTAAATATGCCCCTAGTTTTACATGGTGGAAGTGGAATTAGTAAAGAAGATTTAAAAAAATCTATTTCATTAGGAATTTCAAAAATAAATATAAATACAGAACTGCAAATTATTAATGCCATGGCTTTAAAAGAATATTTTTCAAATAATGAAATTATGCAAAATAAAAATTATAATCCTCGAAAACTATACGCCAACTCAAATAAGGCAATGGAAGATTACATAAAATCAATATTACTGGGAGATTGAAATGAAAATTAAGCATATTTTTAAATTTTTAATTCCGGCTACATTAATAACATTTGCACCTATAATTTCATCATGTTCTGCTATCAAAAATATTTTCCAAAACGATAAAGAAAAACCTAAGAAAAATGATGAAGTTAAAAAAGAAAACGAAAATAAAAACGAAATAATAAAAGAAGATTCTAATAGCAATTTCATACAATATGGCAATAAAAAAATATACGAACCAAATAAGCAAGGTGATAAATTCATTTTGTATAGTGAAATATATGAATTAACAAATAGACTTTTAAATGAAAAATTTATCGCAAACGATAAATCTTATTTAGAAAAAATGTATAAAGAAGTTTTTGATGATTTTTATGAAAATAGAGAAAATAAAATAAAAGAAAATATCGATAAAATAAGATCTTCGAAAATTCAAATAAATAGTTTTAAACCAGTTGACATAAACGAACTTCAATTTAGTGAAAATTATGAAGTAAACAAACTTAAGAAAGTTGAAATATTAGCAATAAAAGATGGTGATACATTTTCTTCAAATGATGGTAATACTTTTAGATTCAATGGTGTTGACACACCAGAAACCAGAAAAAAAGAATCTTCAGGCGCTTGAATAGAAACAACAGGACAACAATATAAATATGGAACTATAGCAAAAAACTTTAGCGCAAATATATTAACTAATGCTAAAGAAATTTATGTATCTCCACAAAAAACAAAATCAAAAGCAAATGATGAAACACACGAATATTTTGATCCTTATAAAAGAATTGTGGCGATAATTTATTATCGTGATAAGACTAATAATAAAATATATTCATTAAATGAAGAAATAGTATTTTTCGGAATTGCAAGAATGCATTATATAAGCTTATCTAAGTCAAGTCAATTCTATACAAATAATACAGACTATTATCAAATACTTAAAAATGCTGATCAGAATGCAAAAAATAACCATCTTGGAATTTATTCAGAAGAAGCAAATTTCAATGAAATATATCCAAAAAACTAAAAATATATATAAAAGCAACCAAATTTTAAAATTAGGTGCTTTTTTAATATATAATTCTATTTGCAAATGGCAATAAGTTGGGTAAGTACTCAAGTGGTCGAAGAGGCGGTCCTGCTAAGACTGTAGGGGTATTAACGTACCCGCGGAGGTTCAAATCCTCTCTTACCCGCCATTTTTTTTATTATTAAATTTGAATAATAAAACACATTCCATCAAGGAATAGGTTAGGATAAAAAATAATAGACACATTCCAAAAAGGAGTGTGTTTTTTATGTCAAGAAAACAATTTACAGTAGAACAAAAACTAAAATATATAAATATTGCAAAAAATCAAAATTTTGATATGGCAATTATCACCTTTGTGGAGGACTTTTGAGAAGGACGATACAAGGATACCTATGAAAATAAATCTTCTAAAAAATGTTATGTTGACCCATTTCATTATGCAACAGCATATATAAAGAAGTGGATAAACATATATAATTTAGATATGAAAAATTTAGAATCAAAAACAGGAAAATCAGCCAAAAAAGGTAAGGGTGTTGGTAGAAAAA
>JHVF01000016.1 GCA_000620005.1 Metamycoplasma spumans ATCC 19526 | reverse complement strand
ATATCATACACCTTTTTCGTACTGAAAAAGTTTTAACAATTATTTATAAAAAGATTTTTAACCAAATTTAAAACTTTCTACAAGCCGTGTAGGCAAAGCTTACTAGCAAAAATTCAAATCGCAAAATAAGCACGCTAAAAAAGTGTTATGCTACTTTATTAACCGTAAGGCACGCCAAAGGCGTATTTTCGTATATTTTTTTTATTTTTTTCATTATAATAAATTTAAAAGAGCACACAATTGCGTGCTCCAAAGAAAAATTTAAATGTGTCTAATTTTTTTATCCTAATATAATAATCTATTGAAATATTTATTTTTTTTATCATTAATTTGCTCGTGTTTTTCATATTGTGCTATAATAAAATTATTTTTATTATAGCTATTATGGAGGAATCATGAAATTAAAAAGAAAACAATTATTATCAACAACAATAGTATTGGGAACAGTTGTAGCATCGGCAATGTTAGGATCTGCATTATATGCAGGAATCACAAATAAAAGTGACGGATCAAAATCATATACAGGGTCTGTAGGCAGACCTTATGTTTCGTCAGGTGACAAGTACTCTAATAACTCAAATGTAATTGGTACAACTGATAATGAAAATCTTAAAGCAACAGAACAACCAAAACCAATTGTTAAAGATCCGATTATCATAACACCTCCGCCAGCAGTTATTGAAAAAGAGCCGGAAAAACCTAAACCAAAACCAAAAGAAGAACCAAAACCAAAAGAAGAACCAAAACCAAAAGAAGAACCAAAACCACCAGCGGTAATTGAAAAACCTAAGGAAAACCCCAAACCAAAAGAAGAACCTAAGCCAAAACCAAAAGAACCGGAAGTGGTTATTAAAAAAATTACCAAAGATGAAATTGAATATTATGCTGAAGAAATATCAATTCCCCCTAGAGTTGATAATCAATCAGACATTGATAAAGGCATTACAAACAGAGTTCCATATCGTGCAGAAATTGTTCCTGATGTAGGTAAAATAACAGGAGCATTAACTGATAAAAACATTGCAGCGACTGTTACTAGGGCTCAAGATGGTGGACGTGCACAAGATTATATATTTGGTAAAAATGGTAGTTATAGAGAAATTTTAGAAAACACAGGAATTAGTTTAACTGAAAAACAAAATTACTATAACAGTGATGGAAATGCACCAGAACAATTAGAAATGCTATGATGAAGATACTACCGTTTATTGAAAAACAAAGATACAATTAAAAAATATGTTGATGATGTCGCACTTGCACATTTTGATGAATGATGAAATAGTACAGAAAAATTTGCATGATATCCACCGAGATCTTATAACGCTAGAGTTATACCTTTAGGACACCTATTTTTACTGATGCATATTGACCACAGTAAAATTACAGAAGTTTCAGACCAAGTTAAAAAAGCTTTGGCTAGAGGTGAAACAATACCTAAATACGGAGCTCAAACCTGAGTAAATGATCGTGGAGAATGAGAATCTTCAACATTTGAATCAGCTCTAAATAAAGTAGTTGGTGAGATTGAAAGAAATAACATGCACAAACGTGTGCTTGGAAATAATAGCAAATGAAGTAGATCGGGAGATGATATTCTTAAGGGCAAATACGCCAACTGAGATGACATTGATGAAACCGGAAGATTTAAGACAAATCCTAAATTTGAAAAACTATTACGTGGTGGCGGTATTGGTATTAAAAAATACACCCGTAAAGAAGCAATTGAGGGAGAATCAAGAGAAGAAGCAAGAGTTGTTACAATTGACGTCGCAAATTCTTCTGCATTCGCTAAATCCGTAGAATTAATTAAACTTTTCCAATCAGAAAATATCGATATAACCGGTTATAGAATTATGAATATTGGTAAAACTGGTGCCGATCAAAATATGGATGAATTAATGAAAGCTATACCTAAAAAAATACCTATGGTTGAATTATTTTTTGAAAGCAAAAACACTTCATCGCTTAAATATTTAAAAGATAAAGAAATCGATGAGTTGAGTATGTTTACAACCAACAAAGTTAACTCATTAGCAGACGATTGAGCAATTAACCCATGAGCAATTAAAGGTGTTGCTTGAGTAAATATGGCCGATTATAACGTTTCATTCGACTATAACTCGTGAGATACGATTTATTCTCGTATAACTTTTGATAATTTGAGATTTGATAAAGAAGATTTCGAAGATAAATCATATGAAATAATCAATAACGGGTTGAGAATGGCTTATTGAACAAGAAATAACGAAAGAATTTTCCAAGGCTCATTTGGACCTGGTCTAAAGCCAGACCGTGAAGCCGGAGGTAACTCATATCCAATGGGTGTTGATTTTTCAAGTATTCCAGAGATAAGATCATTAAGAGGAATGATTTTCTATGATATTAAAAATCCTTCATTAAAACGTAAATTAAATAAAATCAAATTCTTTAATGATTCACAAGTATTTGCAATAAGTACAATTGATTTAAATGAGGCACAATTTTCAGATGTTTTAGTAACATCACAGCCACAACAACCTCGTTCAAAAATTATGTTTAGTAATGGTAAGACAACTAATAAGATTAGAATCTCACCTACATTAAATACATTAAATCTTAACTATTCAGGAATTAGAAACTTGAACACATTAATTTCTTATTCAGATGGCAATTTCTCAAAAACATCTACAGAAATTTTAGTTCCAAGAGGGGCTGAAGGTCTATACAGCACTTTAAAATCAAATGGATTTAAAGTTAGATATGAATCTCTACTTGATTCATTAGAAATTCAATAATTTATTTTATTGGACAAAAATAGGTAAAGGAGACTAAATGAAAGAGCAGAGCAAAACAATTCATTTTGAAGATTTTAATTCCTTAAAATTAGAACAACAAAAAAATGTTGCTCATAAGGTATTAAAATATTTGATATTAGTTTTTTTAGGAATATCATTAACAGTAATTTTATTACTTTCACCTACAACAATTTTTGCTAAATCTATGTTGCCAGGTAATACTTTAAGACAATTTTATAATTACGAAAGTCAATATTATAAAACAATAAACTTTTTAATTATTTTCCGTGCTTCTATATTATTATTCACTTTAATATATGCGAGCGCAATAAACTACAATAATTTGAATATCTACAGACAAAATATTAAAAAATATGGGGCTATTTATTTCTTGTATTTTGCAATTAGTATAGTATCAACGATACTAATGTTCACTTATTTTGTTAACAATCAAAATAACCAAAGTAAAAAAATCTTAAGCTTAATATTTATTTTAATACCGTTATTTTTAACAAGAATAATTGATGTTTATCTTAGATATTTGATTGGTAAAAAACAAGATCCTACATTATATAGAAATAAAAAACCTTTAATAATTACCATAGTTTCAAAATTACTTTTAGTTATTTTATTAGTTTCATTTTTAATGGTTTGACCTTCATATAATAATTATTTATTTAATGAAGTTGGAAATAATAAAATGTATACACTAATAAGAGATTTATTTGGAATCAATAGTGCAAAAAATTTAGCCTTAATTATTACTATATTTATAGTGACAGGGCTTATTGTATTGGGAAATTTTGCTTACTTAATAGTTTATTTAATCAATAAAAAAATCAAATCAGAAAATCTTAAACCATTTACTGAAGTTGCACTTGTTTTAGCATTTTCTTCATTAATTTGATTTGTTAGAACAATACTATATAAAGCAAAACCTAATTACACATTAGAAATAAATCAAAGTGAAAATTATTTATATCTTTTATTAATACCATTTATTTTTATTGCATTTCTAGCTTTTGCTTTAAGTATAAGAAAAATAAAAAACAATCAAAAAGTAAATTTAACTAGTTTAATAGTTTTAAGTACTGAACAATTTGTAATGTGATTTAGCTTCTTGGTTATTTCATTTATTAATGGATCAGCCAAAATAAATATGATTAATTTGGCAGTTCTAACATTATTTACAATTATTTCTTATGCTATTTATTTTGCTAAATATCGTATTACCAGTGCACTATCATCGCTTTATTTTATTGTAAATTTCGTATCCATTTCAACTGTATTAGCAATATTCGGATTCAACCAAATGTTTTTAGTTTCTGAAAACTTTAACTTAATCTTTTATACAATAAATTCTAATTTATCATTAACCCTAATTATTACATTATTAGAAGTAGTAATTATTATGTTTACTTTTATATTAGCAATGTCAAAAATGCTAATTAATTTAAGTAAATTTATAAAATTATCAAAAGTAAGAGGAGAAAATCAACATGAAAAAGCAAAATAAAAATGTTATTGAGAACGTAGAGTTGATTAATTTATTTGATGAACATAAGCAACTGTCAGAAGATAAAAATACTATAAGTTTTGAAAAATTAATTACTACAGTTTTATTTAAGATAAAATCAGGATTTGAATCTTCTCAATATTCATACTTAATCGAAAATATTAATTTAGCAAAACAAAAAAAATATGACTTTATATTTAGTGATTTCGTAATATCATTTGGAATTCAAAGCAAGTACGGAAGCGAAAGTTTAGTTCCAATTATTAAAAAAGTTGAAACCAACCATGCAAAATCTGTTGATTTTTCAAACTCAAATGATCATGAAGATATTTCAATATTTTTAAGAACCTTAAATGATTTAATTAATGAGTTATTCAAACAAGGTAAAAATGTTGAAATCATGCCCGAATTGATAATGTATATTTCTAACGAAACAAATGTTTATAAACTATATTTTTCTAAATCTTGATTAGCAAAAGTACAAAATGCAATTAATTAAGTTATTAAACAAATCAAAAAAGTTAGAACATATTCAAAAGAAAGTCAATAATGATAGAAATATTTTGTTAATTAATATTATGAAATTAACAAAAGGGTTAAATTATCATGCACAACGAGCACTTGAACTAAAGGCTGAAATTAGCCAATTACTTAGTGCTTATAGATTCAAAAACTTAATTGTTGATAATGACAATGGTTTAAGAAAAAATAAGTTCTTTGACAAAATAATTAACGCATTTCAAAAACCCAAAGAATTATGAATTTATGTTACAGAAGAACAAAAATATGCAACTGACTCGTATTCTAGATATGAAAAGAAAATTTTAGAAAATATATCTAAAAAAAGAGCAGACTTTATTGTAATTGGTAACCGTGCAATAGAATTTTGCAAAGAGAAAAAATTAACTATTTTAAAAAGTTATCAAACATGACTTAATAATACAGAATTTACTGAACAATTGTGCCAATTAATTAAAACCTATTATTTAGAAAAAGGCTACCGTACAGTAAATTTTGTAATTAACTCTAATAAAAACTATAATGGACACTTTACTGTTTTACCTATTAAAAAATTCAATATCCAGGAATTAATAAATAATAAAGAACTACAAATTCCTGAAAACAACTTTACAAAAGTTAAAATATTTCCAAATATATCTGACTATTTTAATAATCAAATTGATTTATTTTTACTAAATGCTCTGCACGCTTTGTTCATAGAATCAAGTTTCTATACAGCTAAAGTTGGACTTGTATCTTTAAATAAAATGTCAAATGAAATTGATAAAAATGTTTTAAATTTGAAAAAGAAAATTATTTCTACAAAACGTGAACTTGAAATTGAAGAAATCACAATGATAACTAGAAATAATAAACTTGATTTAATTAATAAAAACGAGGTTAATAATGAAAAGTAACGGAAGATTTTTTATTAACATACGGTATGAAATTAATAAAAATGTTAATTTTGCAAATGCAAGTTTAGAATTTTATATACCAGATGATGAAAGCTGAATCACTTTTACTAATGATTCAATTGCAAGTTTTAACGTTGTTTTAGCAAAAATAAATTATCAAAATCAAGACATATATTTATTTTTAAACAATGCAAGTATTAAATCAAATTTAAATAACATTGATATAGAATTATTGCACAAACCTCAATTTTATTTTAATCAAAAAAATATTATCAATTTAAAAGAAGAAATGTCTAGGTTATCAAAAAATATTAATTACTTAAAAGCTAAAGAAAATATATCTTTAACAGCTGATGAAATAATTGAATTAAGAGAAATGGAAATCCAACAATATAAACTAAAATTGATCAGCTTATTTAAATTAGTGAAAGGAGAAATTAATGGCTAAAAATAAACATTTAAAAATGATTTTTTGTGCACCACTAGTTGCTTCAGCATTTATTACTCCATCAATTTCACTAGTTGCAGCAGATACAAATGCTACAGGCTCTTCAAACAAACCAGCAGAAGCTCCAAAAGAGGAAATAAGCAAAGAGTTTGATACTTTTAAAGAATATGCGGATGAAAAATTAAAAGTCGGTTTAGAAGGGGCAATTGACGATTTAATAAATTATTTAGAAAACGAATTAGAAAAAAATAAGACCCCACAAGATAACAATCATAAAGAATGAATTGAAAAAGTTTATTATACAAGTGCTCTTTTAAATCATTTTAAAAACAATAAATCAGAAATGGTTAAAAACCCGTACAATTTTAGTTTATATACAGTGACTCCAAAAGTGCTTTCAACTGTCAGAAACTTTAAAGTATATGATGTTAAATACGGAAATCAATTATATAAAGGAATTAAAACCGGAACAACTTCTGATACTAATTATGTTGAAGCCATTAAGCCTGACGGTAAATTAGAATCACCCAAAGATGAAAAAAATACTTTTACAAAAGACGAATTTAAAGCAGGCATTGATAAATATATACAAGCCCTAATAAGTGAGTTCAAAAAAATAATCTATGATCAAAAAGATATATTAACACTTGATAAAGATATATCACTAGAAACATCTAAAGATGGGAATAGTTTAAAAGTAACTTTCAAAGACGAATTTAAAAGTAAATACTCAACGATTGAAAAATACTTTTCAACGAAAATTAAAGAACGTTTCGTGCCTTTTGATTTGAAACTAAACGAAGAAATCGTTAAAGAAAAAGAAAAAGAAGAAAAACAAGAAAACAATAATGCAAGTAACGAAACTCCCGCTCCTCAACCATTAGTTCCAGATAAGCCTGTTGATGATAAAAAGAAGTTAAATAATAAAGAAGTTATCGAAAGTTTACCTGATTTAGCGCCAAATATTTTTCACGACTTTGCTTCTTATTCATTAAATGATATTAAAAACACATTTGATAATTATTCTAATGAAGATAAGAAAAAATTATTTTTCTTTAATAATCCAATTAACACCAGATTTGCTTATGAGGTTGATTCACTTGATATAACAGACGGTAAACTATTTGCTTATGTATCAATCAACGACAAAGTTGAGAATAGTCAAAATAAACGTAGATACAAAATAGAAATTACTAATAAACCAATTTCTAATACAATTTCATTTAAAAATCAAGAAATAATTTTATTCAATCAAATTGAAACTATTAGAAAAATATTTAATGATTTTTATAAATCAATTTCGTTGGATGATACTATTGATTATTTAAAATTAAGAAATCAAAATTTAATTGATTCAACTTCTACAATGGTAGATCTTGCTATCAAGATTTTACACGGAGTAGCTAACCCAAATTTTAGAAATTCACAAATTAGTTCTCTTAAAACATTTGCAGAACAATTAAGATCTTCAAATCAAAATGATGTTATTAACAAATCAAATGATGAAGTGAAATACAATTTCTTAAATGCATTAAGTTCTTCAACAATTGATAATAATCCATATTGATATTCAATTGTTAAAGCATATAAAAGCGTATTAATTGATTTTAAACGCTTTATAGAAGCTAATATCAATAAAACTATAAAGAATAATTTTGATAATTTTAAATATGACACAACAGTCATTTCGAATTTATATCAAAATATCGAAAAAGCAATATTAAAAACATCAAAAATTGCATACGAAAAACCTCTAAATTTATTTGCTTGATATGATTCTTATTTAGAAAATATTACATTCATTCAAAAAGGATTTAATATCCTATCTTCATTAACAACTGATAAACAAGTTCCAGTTAATCCAGAAAATGAAGAACAAACTAAACAAAATAAAGAATTTAAAGAAGCTTATTTACTAGCTAAACAAATAAACCAAGAAACCAAAGTAGCCAAAAATAGTATTACAAGAGGTTTGGGTATCTTTGCATTATTAATCGGAATACTTCTTGTTCTGATATCGCTATCACTATTAATAATTAATAGAAAATCATTGAAATCTAATAAAAAATTAGGCGGAATTTATTTAGCTTTAATTTTAGGAGCAATGCTATTAGTAATTTTAGGACTAACTGTAATGTTAGTATTATAGAAGGGAAAATATATGACAAAAATTAATGAAAATCCAAAAGTATTTGCAGTTTTTGACTATATTGTTGAAGTTCGCGGTAAATATGATTGAAAACAAAGACAACATTTTTATTTAAAATCAAACAAAGATATTGAAATGACTTTAATATTTGCAGATGAAAATAAAGCATTTTTATTAGCAAATAACAAAGGTAATATTTTAATCGAAGACGAAGTTATTGAAGTTAAAAACGATGAAGGCGTTTTAACTAAGTCTGAATATTTTGGAAAAATTATTGATATTCACGGCAATATAATTTATCCAATTGACAATAAAAAAACTATCACAAACTCAGTAGAATACGAAAACAAACACCCAATATTTGGACATGTCCACAACTTAATGACTGTTAAAAAATTAAATGAACAATTATACACTGGTATAGTTGCAATTGATTTATTAATTCCAATCGGAAAAGGACAACGTGAATTAATTATCGGTGATCGTCAAACTGGTAAAACTCATATTGCAATTAATGCCATTATTAATCAAGCAAAACACAATACAAAATGTATTTATGTAGCAATTGGTCAAAAACGTGAATCATTAACAATGATATACAACACTTTATCAGAATATGACGTAATGAAAAACACAATCATTATTGATGCTCCTTCAACTAGTGTATATGAACAATATTTAGCTCCATATATCGGTATGGCTCATGCTGAAAATATTTCATATAAAGAAGACGCTTTAGTTATATTTGATGATTTAACAAAACACGCTAATATCATTCGTGAAATAGCCTTATTAACTGATAAACCAGTCGGAAAAGAAGCTATGCCAGGAGACATTTTCTTCTCTCACTCTTCATTATTAGAAAGAGCCGGATCGTTTGTAAATAGAAAAACTATTACTGCTTTACCTATTTTACAAACAATTGATGGAGATATCACTTCATTAATCGCTTCAAACGTTATATCAATCACCGATGGTCAAATTGTAACAAGTTCAGAATTATTTGCTCAAGGTAAATTGCCAGCAATTAATTTAGATTTATCAGTTTCTCGTACAGGTTCGAGCGTACAAAACAGAGTTGTAACAAAAGTTGCTGGTGAAATCGGAAAAATTTATCGTATGTATAAAAAACACCTTAAACTTGCTATGATAGATTATGATTTTAATAAAGAAACATCTACTTTATTATACAAAGGTAAAATGATTGACAAAATGTTTTCACAAAGAGGTTATTCACTATACTCACATAACTTTGTAATGTTTATGACTAAATTAATATCATGAAGCATTTTAAAAGGTATTAAAGATGAACAAAAAGCATTAAATTTCTTGAATTTATTAATTGAAATTCATGATGAATCTAAAAAATCATTCGAAGTTATTAAATCAGGCGAAAAATACGACGATAAAATCATGAAAAACTACTTTGCATTTGCATTAAAACAATACTCAGATCACAATAACTTAGGCTGAGATATTGAATATCAACACGAATTCATTCCATTTGATGCTGAATTTTTAGAAGAAATATCAAAAAGATTAGGAGATAAATAATGGCTAATAAAATTACTCAAATTTCAAGTGATATCATTGAAGTAAAATTTGCTGAAAATGAATTACCAAAACTTAATGACTTACTAACATTACACAATGGAAAAACATTTTTACTAGTAAAAAGAATTTTAAATGCAACCACTATTTTAGCCATTGTTGTTTATGCAAATCAACCAATCTCATTAGACGATGAAGTTGTTAATACAAAGAAAACATTTATGGTCCCAGTTGGTAAAAACTCAAAAAATAATATTTATAACTTTTGAGGTGAACCATTAATTAAAGAAAATAAAACCAAGCCAGATTATGTTGAAATGAATTCATTGGCTAATAAAAGCCGTTTTAATAACGATAAACCAGAAATTATTCAAACTGGTATTAAAGCCATTGACTTCTTTATGCCAATTTTAAAAGGACATAAGTTAGGTATTTTTGGTGGTGCCGGTGTTGGTAAAACCGTTTTAATGAAAGAAATTATATTTAATGTTAACAGATCAAATAAACAAACATCAAATATATTTATTGGTTCAGGAGAACGTTCAAGAGAAGCTATTGAGTTATATGATGAATTAAAAGATTCTGATTTAATGAAAAACTCATCAATGTATATTTCAAAAATGAACGAATATCCTGGCGCTAGAACTTCAATTGTTCCAATTGGTATTACTGCTGCTGAATATTTACGTGATGTTGAAAAAGAAGACGTTTTATTATTCGTTGATAACATTTATCGTTTTGTTCAAGCCGAAAATGAAGTTAGTGCATCACTTGGTAAAAAACCATCTGTAGGTGGATATCAATCTACTCTAGAAAGTGACGTTGCTAATATTGAAGAAAGATTATACAAAAATGAAAATGGTTCAATTACATCATTCCAAACTATTTTCTTGCCTATGGATGACTTAAGTGATCCATCAGCCGTTGCTGTATTTAACCACTTAGACGGTAACCTTGTTCTTTCAAGAGAACAAACTGCTAAAAACATTTATCCAGCATTCGAACCTTTAGCAAGTACTTCAAACTCAGTTAACGAAAAAATCATTGGCAAGAGACATTTAGATGCTATTATTGAAACTAAAAGAATTTTACAAGCATACCGTGATTTAGAAGATATCATTTTAATTTTAGGTTTTGATGAACTTGACGAAGAAAACAAAATCATCGTTAAAAAAGCTATTCAACTTGAAAACTTCTTTACTCAAAACTTCTTTATGACTGAACACTTCACTAAATCTCCTGGAGTATTTGTTAAATTAGAAGATACAGTTGAAAGTGTTATAAGAATTTTAGAAGGTAAATTCATTAAACAAAACCCAGAAATCTTTTCATACATCGGTTCAAATTTAGATATGCCAACTGATGATGAAATTGAGGCAATGCAAAAACAAGCTCAAGCTTAATTAAATTAATAATTAATAAAGATCGTAGTGGTCTTTATTTTTTTAACATTATTTAAAATACTAAACGGTAGTTTAAAAATTTATCTATAGCTCTTTAAATTTTTAATACAAAAAAATAACAAATCTACCTTAATTTTGAATAAATTTGTTATTTTCACTGCTATTTTTATTTTTTATATTTTAAGTTATTTAAATCACTTAGTTTGAATTTATATCAATATTAATACTGATATAAACTAATTAATATAATAAATAATATCTAATCTAATTTTAAGTTCTTATCAATGCCCTGACTTTTTGCAATATTTATAATAATTTTTTTAATCTTATTTAATATTTCCATCGCTTGTGTTTGGAACTTTTTATTAATCAAATTGTATCGTTCATTTCAAGCGCCATTAATATTTAAAACCCTTATAACTTCTTTATAGTTATTATTGTATTCTATTTTATCTACGTTATCAACTATATGACTTTTAGCTTGAAGATATTGTTGGCTTAAACTTTCTAATCCATTATTCTTTTTCGCTTGCAAAGCATCATGTCACAGTCCCATCTCGTAAGTTAAATTTATAATCGCATGTGAATGGCTGTGTGAGTTTTTATCTGCTTCAATATTAATATTTTGAAGCGATTCAAATTTTGTTAATTTAGCTTCATTAAAAATGTAGCTAATTAAAAATGTTCATAATGCCAACAAACTTTTTTGCATTTCGCCTAATGTTATATCAACTCCGCTTAAACGATCATCAACAATTTTTAAATGTTCTAAAAATTCGTTATTTTCAAAACTTAAATTAGTATCAACCAAAACTGAATCGACGTCTTGAAAAACTAAGTTATATTTATATAAATATATTGCCAATTCATTATCTTTCATCAGCTCACTATTTTTGCTAAGTCAACCTTGATAAAAATCTCAAACAATATTTTTATTTTCTTCAACGGTTTGTTCTCTAGCTAATTTCTTAATTTTATTAGATAAAATATCTCAACTTCTTTTTAAAGGAACGTAAGCCACCCGGTAATTACGGTAATTTTCTTTAACTAAATTAAATAGCTCAGTTAATTCCGTGTTATAAATATTTTGAATTTCTTTAGTTTGATCATTTTTCATTATAAATGTTTTATTATTATTTTTAATATTAGGATCTCTAAATTTTTTATCTTCTTTATCTTCTCCATCATGACTTTTTTGACATGAAATAGCAAATAAAGGAAGCGAAATGGCTGGTGCGATTAATCAATTTAGTAGTTTAATTTTCTTTTTCATCTTCGCCTCCATTTTCAATTTTATCAACTGTAAAAAATTTATCACTTATACTTGTGTCATATCCTTTAAATCCATTTCAATATAAATAAACAGATTTTATAGTTTTCTCATTTTCGCTTTTAAAATCAAAGTCATGTTCATTTGCAAATGCTTTAAAGTCCAATCTTAAATAAGCTCGACCTAAATTATTTTTATTTTCTAACACACTAACATCAATTCTTTTTATTCCGCTATAGGTTTTTCCTAATTCATTTTCTAATTCATAAGCTAATAAATAGTTATTTATATATGAAGCTAAAATTTTAATTTGAAATGATGAAGATGATAAAAGAGCTGCTTCATAGTTATTTCTACTATTATTATTTCAATATATGAATAAATTTTGTAGCTTTTCAGCAGCTTTTTCTAATAATAAAAGAAATGCAGAATTAGGATCTTTTATATTTAAAAATTCATCTAATTTTATACCTTGAGCAATCGGCGCTAAATTTGCATTAAAACTATAAATGTCATTTACCTTTACTTCTTCTGGGGCAACGTTTTTAGTTATCATTCCTTTCAATCTGTGACCATGGTCATCAAAATTAGAACTAATTCATACATAATCTTTGTATTCGCCACTATGCTTATATACTCTTACAATTGCTTTAATTAATTGATTAGTGTTAAAATATGGCGTAAATTTAAAATCAATAATTTTATAAGCTCGATCTTCTTTTTGTTTATATTCAGGTACATTAATGTGGAAAAACTCGTCTTTAAAGTTTTCAAATAAATAAATTAATCCTTTTGCATTTCAAAAATCGAAATTAGTTGCTCCTTTTATAAAATAATTAATATTATCAATAACATTTAAATATTTCCCTCCAGTTATAAATAAAACCGGATTAGGAACATAGTTAGTAAACAAAGGTAGTTCTTCATTTAAACCTTGTAAGCCAACGCCAAATTTTTGATCAGTTGCGTATGTTCTAAAATTATTAATGTAATATTTAATATTCTTTTTATCTTCGCTTAGTATATTTTGTTTGTTGAAATCATAAATTGCTTTTAAAGGAACTTCAACATAATCTGTAGCTCCAGAATATGATTTTTTAACTTTCGCATTTTCTCAATCAAATTCAATTTTGCTAACATTGACATTAAATTTATTTAAATACAAGCTAACAATCGCTTCGAAATTTTTTCTTTGAGCAATATGCTCTTCTGAAAGTCAAGCATTAGCTTCAATGTATTGAGTTTGAAAAAGATCTTCAAATAAAACTCTTTTACCATCTTTATTATTCATATAACGACGGTTCATTATCGAATAATTTGAAGCAATATCTTGAATTGATCTAAATATAATTGTTTGCAAATCAGCAAAATAAGGATCGCCGTTACGATTGTAGTCTCGTTTATTAATTTCAGAAAGAACAGTGAATCATTCATCATTAAAACCATTAGCAGAATCAATTTCGTCAAAAGTATACTGATTTAAAAAGTCATTAATATTCATTTTCTCATTACTGTCTTGAATATTAACGTTATTAAATTTACTAATGCTTTGATATCATGAAGGTTTATATGGAAAATCAAATTGATAAATAATGTCTTCCTTGTCGTTAACTAAATGCAAATCATTACCCTTAATATATGCAAAATCAAAATATTTTCTGTCATCTTTTTCATCATAATAGTAAAATATTTTCTGACTATTATGCAATGAAGCTATTTGGCCTAATGAAAGTCTGTTCAAAAACACTCTTGAAATTTTTGAAATATCTAAAAATGCCAATTGTTTTTGATTAGCATTGGCTTGACAAGAAATTGCTAATATCGGACCTGTGAGCATAATATTTGCAAACAATATAGAATTAAAAATATATTTTTTTTTCATAATTTATTATAATTTTAACATTATTTAATTGCATGCGATTAAAAAAATATTGTATAATTTAATTTTATTAGTGAGATATAAATATTATAATATTTATGAAAGGAGAGTCATGTTTATTATTGCTGAAAAATTTCCAAACCTTCAAATAGCAGTTTTGGTAAATGTTTTAATTTATATTGCCATTATGCTTGGCGCTCCAACAATCATCTTAGGATTTTTATCATTATTTAAATTAAAACCAACCGAAAAAAAGAGTATTTATTTATATGCGTTTTCAGCGGGTATGTTTTTAATGATCGGATCGGTCGGATTTATTCGTGAAGCATTTACAATAGCAAACAACTATTTACATGATTTAAAATTTAGCGATAAAATAATCCCTTCATGAATGGCATTAATTATCGGAGTTGGTGCTGCAATAGGGTTATTAATTGTTATTCTTGGAAGATATTTATTTGTTAAAAGCAAAAAAATTCATTTTCATAAAGATCATGAAGCCCATAACCACTCAGATCACTTAATTTCTTTTAAAGATTTTGATAATCCGAAGGCTGCATGAATGGCCATTATAATGCTAATGAGCCACAGAATTATTGATGGTTTGTTTTTAGGTTTTAGTGTTTATTCACTAACGTTAACAGATACTAGTGCTAATGCTAATATCCCATTAATTATTTCATTTAATATTCACATCCTTTTAGAAGTGATTATTGTTTATTATCGTCAAATTCAATATGGCGAGAAAAAAAGAAAAGCTATTCTATATAATTTCTTAACCTTTTTATTAATCATCCCATTTATTTTCATAGGGGCATTTACCGGAAAATTTCTTCTAAACAATAGATGATTGTTATCATCATTGTTTGCCATGGGTGGTTCAATTATTGTGTTTATGTCAGTTTTTGAATTGATTCCTGAATTTATTCACGCCAGAAATCAAAAACCAAAGGTACTGTATACGACATTTTCGATCTTTGCCGCATCGATTGTCTTTACATTGATACTATTGACCTTTCATGCCCATATAATCTAATGAAAAATAAAAAAATTTTAACTTTTTTATCATTAGCGGCAATATCACCTTTTATTTCTTTATCAGTAGTTGCTTGTTATAAAAATAATTTCAACAAAAATAAAGAAGTATTCAATATTCATAAAAACTTTGCCAATGATTATGTGGCTTTTTCTTATTTAAAGCCCAATTTTATGAGCAAAAATTTAAGTGAAATAAATTTAGCAACATCGGCTAAATTATTCCGTTTTGAAACTAAAATTCAACCTCAAATTGATTTCAGAGATAATATCGTAATAAAACCTAGCGAGCTTAAGCTGAAATTAGAATATGCAAAAAATATTGATATTTTAAGTTCTGATACAACATTGAAAAATTTTAATAATGATAGAGTGTCAATTGTTGATTATAAAAATACAGAAGATAAACAAGAGGGGATTTATTATCCTAAAAAAGATAAAGGAAACGGCTTTAATTTGCCATATCTATTTGTTCCTTCAAATTCAAAAACATCAATCAATAATCAAGATTTTAAAAATAGCTTATCCAATGCAAGTGGTTTTGATATCAAAATAAAAGACGTAAATCAATACTGAATTAATCCAAAGGGTAGTAAAACTCAATATAAAATTACCTTAAATGATTTTAAACTTGGGATTTTAAAAACGGCCTTATTGAATGATGATTTCAGAAAAGAATTTTCAAAGAAAAATAACTTAAAAGATTCAGAAAATGAATATAAATGAGTTAGTGATTTATCAAATAATTTCAATATTAAAAAATGATTTGAGACATATCAAGTTGATTTTGATTGATTATTAGAATATAGTGATGACAAATTAGAGTTTAGGTCAATAAACAATCAAAACATTGACTTTAATGATTTTTTCTATAATTTATTTTTCCAAAGTAATTATATTGACGCCTTGCCTTATGAATATATTTCTAAAAAATATGGTGATCCATTTAAGAATTTAAATTGATTAAAAGAATATGGCAAATCATCAAATGAAATGCTATTTGCTTCATATTACTATGTTTCTTCAAACGATATTAACCACATTAAATTAATTGCTAATAATCATTATCAAAAAGAACAAAATAGATTAAAAGAAATCAATATTTTGTTTAATCAACTTCCAATTAGTAATAATACTTTTGGATTACAAATGTATAATGCATTTTTACAAAATATTGTCTCAGGCATTGACTTTGATTATTTAAATATTTCACAAAAACAAGAATTATTAAAACAATATAAAAAATTTAATATTAGCTACAGCCGCCCAATACAGAAATATTATTTACAAAATAAAATAATTAATAATTATTTGCCGATCGCCAATGAACATTATTTCAATAATAATTTTTCAAAATTATATTATGGAGTAAATTTAGAGCAATTGAAAGAAACTAGCAATATAAAATCATTGAACAATATCGATAATTTAATGTTTGCTTCATTAATAAATAAAGTAATTAATCAATATGGATTTATTCAAAATAATGATGAAATTTGATTATCACAAGCACCAATCGACTTAGATATTATCGCTAAAAACAAAGGCGAAAATTATCAATATTTAAAAGATGCTATTGTTAATATCAATAAACCAATTATTTTTAATCAAGTAAATAATGAATATGAATTTATTCAAAACAATTATCAATTTAAAAATAAAGATTATGCTCAAAATACTGAAAACATTAGTAATATCCACAGATTGAAATCGTCAAATTTTGACTTAATCAAAAATCAGCTAAACTCAATTATTAACGATTTTTATAAACAAAATGATAATCAAGAAAACATTGAATTTGATATTCCAATTTATGCTAAAAATTTAAGCGAATTTCAAAAGTTATCATTAAAAAACATTGAAAAAATTTTTAGTTCAATATCAAGCAAATTAAAAGCAAGAATAGTTATTATTGACAATCTTGATTTATACCAAGAATACTTTTTAAAAAATAAATCAATATACAAAGAAAATAATTTCTGATTGCCCCAAGCTAATAGCGAGTCATTTATATCAAGCATAATTAGTTCTGAGAATTCAAATTTAATATATTGAATGCAAAAAATTAAAAGCTTCAATTTTAATAAAAATCCATTTAAACAACTGATCAAGCTATATGACTATTTATCTAAAAATTTAGAGATTAATCAATTTGAAAATTACAACGAAATGATTAATTTTATAAAATCACAAAAAGAAAATATTTACACATTAACCATAAAATGGTTAAAGAATATTGACCTTTTTGATCAAATTTCATTAATAAATGAAATTAATAATTTAACTTCTTATATAATTTCTTATGACAATATCGTTAATATACAAGGATTTTATAAGACAATTTACCAAAATCATATAATCAAACCTGTTGAATATGATGGGCTTAATTACTTACAGGATATTAAAATAAAAAACAAATAGAGAGGTATTATGAAAAAAAATAAAAAATTATTAATCGGATTATCAACATTAATACCAATGGCAATTGCACCTGTTGCAATATCATGTTTCAATGAATCAAATGACAATAATGATTCTAAATCAAACTTATTTTTATCAGAATCACAACTATCAGAAGTGCACAATGCTTTTGAATTTAAGAAAACTGAAGCTGGTTTAGAAGCAAGTGATAGCACATTAGTTGATACAATTGAAAAATTAAATAGAGAAATAAAAGGAAGAAAGGCTGGTTTTTTAATTAAAAATGAAGCCGAATTTAAAAAATATTTTTATTTAAAAGTTCCGGATATGGCAAGAATAAGCACTAGTCATACTCTTAACATTAGCTTTAGCGTAGATCCAAGTACAAAAAATATTCAATGTAATTATGAGGTTATTTGTGTTGATAGAAATAACGCATTAGAAGCAAGTAACACAATTGTTTTAGAAGATAATTAAAAATGCTAAAAAGAAAAGTTAATAAAAAAATTATCATTTCATTAGCTTCAATAAGCATTATAACCCCAGTCATTTTATTGTCATCATGTCAAAGTTTTAAAAATCAAGATAATTCAAAATACTACAGCACTTCTCAATCATCTAATTTATGCTTGTGTCATAATTTACCAATATATCAAAATCACTCCGGCAATTTTAGTAAAATTTCGGCTTCGCAACTAAAAGAAATATTTGAACAGTCTTATTTTAAAATAAAAGAACAACATTCTGACTTAGATTCGCAAAAGTTAATTGAAATATTTAAAGATGATATTAATGAGGCTTCTGAATTTAAGGATTTTCATGAGCTTATTAAAGGCAAAAAATTCCAAGAATATTTTGATTTTAGTATCTTAAATATAAGTGATCTAGGTTCACATAAAATTCAGTACCGCTTTTATATCAATAATCAAAAACAAATAGTTTTACAATATCGAATTTTATGTTTAGATAGAGGAGATGAAAAAAATACATATATTGAAGATTTAAGAGATATAATTTTAGATATATAAATAGGTGATAAGTATGAAAAAAAATAAAATTTTATTTTTGACTTCATTATTAGCATCAACATTGCCAATAATTGCAGTAAGCTGTAATAAAGAAAGTGAAGATGTTAATGCGAGTGTAGATGATAATAATGCAACAATTCAAATCAACCCAAACGGTTCTAATGTTGTAAAGGGAATTTTGAGTTCATCACAACTTTCAGAAATTGAAAGACAAGTATCATTCACATACACTAAATGAGGCGAAAAAAGTCCTGAAAATGCAAAATTAGCCGTAGAAAATTTAATGAAGAAATTTTATGATGGCGAAGAGTATAATGAACAAAATGCAAACCAATTTTCAAATATATTAGATGAATTCGATTTTCAAAAATATTTCAAAATAACAACTGCAGGAGATTTTGTATATGGTCACCCTGTTACATACTTTTTAACAATTAAAGATTCATTGCCATGTATACATTTTGAAATCAGATGCCCAGACAGAATAACAAATGGAATAATGGCTCTAGAAGGATCTTACGATATCAAAGTAGATAATGTTTAATATAATAAAACTTATATAATAAAAAAGTAGAAGCAAAATTGTTTCTACTTTTATTCTAATAAATTATTAATTGTCATTGGTTGATAATAACTATAAAGATTACTATATAATTGTAATAATAAATAAAAAATTTATACTTATAGCAGTATATATTAGGATAAAAAAATTAGACACATTTAAATTTTTCTTTGGAGCACGCAATTGTGTGCTCTTTTAAATTTATTATAATGAAAAAAATAAAAAAAATATACGAAAATACGCCTTTGGCGTGCCTTACGGTTAATAAAGTAGCATAACACTTTTTTAGCGTGCTTATTTTGCGATTTGAATTTTTGCTAGTAAGCTTTGCCTACACGGCTTGTAGAAAGTTTTAAATTTGGTTAAAAATCTTTTTATAAATAATTGTTAAAACTTTTTCAGTACGAAAAAGGTGTATGATATTTTAAATTTTTTTGTGGTCTTTCAAAGTTGTAATACTTAACGAAACTGTTGATTCTTTC
>JHVF01000015.1 GCA_000620005.1 Metamycoplasma spumans ATCC 19526 | reverse complement strand
AGAATCTACAAGATCATCGCTAAACTTTTGTCTATATTTATTTCCTTTATTTTTGTGCGAGACATTAAATGTTCCGTCAAAATTTATAGATTTCTTAATTTTAGAAACCGTAAAACGACTAACCTCGTGTTTTATGGCGATTTGGTTTATTGTTAATTTTCCATTAGTTATATCTGTATAAATATCTTTTCTTTTTTTCTCAAAATCTGTTAAATTCTGGATTTCTATTTTTTTATATTTCACATTACCTCCTATAATGATTTTAAACTATAGGATGTTGCAAAATGATTGAGAATTACAATGTAGCAAAATATTTGAGAATTCACATTATTGTCAACTAAACAGGAAAATAATAAATATCTAGCATATATTTAATATAATTTATTTGCTTAATTTTAATGTTATTTGGTAAAATAAATTAAGTCATTTTATTATATAAAAACACTATAAAGGAGCGATGTTATGAAAAGAACATATCAACCTAAAAAACGTAAACACATTAAGGTGCATGGTTTCATGGCTAGAATGCAAACAAAAAATGGTAGAAAAGTTTTAGCAGCTAGACGTGCAAAAGGAAGACACAAATTAACAGTATCAGACGAAAAATAGTTTGATATTATTTTTTATTTAAAATAAACATATGAATAAATGCAACATTGTTAAAAAAAATTGAGAATTTCAAAAAATACTTGATACAAAAAAACAAGTTATTTCAAAAAATTTAATAATTTATTTTAACAAATCTGATTTCTTTAGAGTTGGAATATCAATACCTAAACAGTTTGCTAATGCCGTTCAAAGGAATCACTACAAAAACCAAATTAGATCAATTCTTAGAAATATCGATATTAGCAAAATAAATTACGATACGGTAATCATTGCAAGAAAAGGTTTCTTTGAACTTGATTTTAACCAAAAGATTAAAGAAATAAATAAACTCTACGAAAGGATAACTGATGGCAAATAAAAATAACTCTAAACACTATCAAGATTTTAGGGTTAATAAGCAAAAAAACAACGAGCCTAAGAATCTTTGAAAGAAGATTTGAAAGTGATTTAAAGTTGTTATTATTGTAGTTTTTGTTACCGTTGGTTTAGTTGGTTGTGTGCAGTCGTTTTCTGTTAAGTCAAGTACCAAAATTGGGTCTGGACAAGAAATTTACACAACTAAGGCTAATGTATCTCCAAACATTGTTACATTTAGATACAACGAAGCAACAAACTCATTCACTTTGCCCAACAAAGTAGATGAACAAATTACAGTAAATACTTATCTTGCTTTAAAAGACAAAGAGGCCATAACAAAACTAAAAAATCAAGACCAGGAAACTGGTGGCGAATACGGTATATATGGCGGGAACAGTTTTGCATTACAACTTCAATCATTAAAACCTGGTGCAACAGATTTAAAAAATGAAGACAACTGAAATAACGTAGTATCTACACCAGAAGGTGTTTCTGATAAAACTGGTTTTGTTTATGAACGTGAAGGACGTTATGCTTATCTAAATCTTGGAACAGATTCAGGAGTTGGCAAAACTCAAACATATAATGCTGTTTCACAATTTACTGATTTAATTCTTCCTTTAAAAACTCCAATATTCGGTACAAAGGAAATTAAAGAAGATAATGACAAAACAACCACAATAAGCGATTACACAAAATTAGAAAATGTTGACTTAGCCTACGTGCCAGCAACATTACCTGGTGGTTCAGCAGTTCACACAATATTGTTGCGTGATCTATTGCAAATACTATTAGAAGAAACTTTATTAGTTTGAAATAGAACAGACCATTTAAGCGCTAAGTTCGATATAGGAACAACCGAAAAACCTGAAGTTGTGCAAAAAACATTTAATCAAATTTTAGGCGTTTCAAAAACTGCAACAGGACCTGAATTAATAAGCGCTTTAAATACTTACTTTGCAAAGTATGTTGAAAAAGCTAAAAATAAAGAAACATTGACTTTATTAGAAGGCAGCGAATTAAACATTATGAGTGCTTGAGTTTCGAATGTATTTAGTTTATATACATCTATCTTAAGCTTCAATTCTAATGGTTATAGAGAAAACGGAAGACAAGTTTTATCAGTTTCGAACGTTAACAGTTATGGAAACTACTCAGATAAAGCTTGAACTAACAATTTATATAACTCTGGTGCTTTAATTTCTCACAAACCTATCACAACATATAAAGAATATTGACAACAAGGACCATTCTATGGAATGTTTGTTCACCCAGTAAATCATTTTATGCATGCTATCATTGATAGTTTAGGAACTACTGGTTGAAGTATTATTCTTGCATTAGTATTAACAGTTATTATTGTTAGATTAATCACATTTGCTATATCATATAAATCTCTATTTAGCCAAAGCAAAATGGAAGAGTTTAACCAAAAGAAAGCTAAGATAGAAGCAAAATATGCCGCTTACAAAGGCGACAAACAAATGCAACAACGTAAACAAATGGAAATTAGCGAGCTATATAAACGTGAAAAAATTTCTCCATGAGGACAAATTATTACAATGTTTATAACTTTACCTATCTTGATAGTTGTATTTAGAATAATTTCAACATCACCTGAAATTAAGCAAGCTTCATGATATGGTATTCAATTCTCGGCTACTTCTATAAACCGTATATTTAAATCAAAAGAATATATTTACATACCGATTGTCTTAGTTTCAATTGGTATTCAAGCATTAGCTCAATATACTCCGAAGTTATTAAATATGAAACGTAAAAAATCATTACGTGGGGATGCATATCAAAGAGCTGCTCTTAAAAAAGAAAGTCGTAGAAATAACATTATTTCGTTAATCTTTATTGGTATTGGTGTATTTTTCAGCGCCGGTTTACAAATATACTGAGTAATCGGTGGTATATGAACAATCTTCCAACACATCTTCGTGTTCTATTTCCAAAGAACAAAATTCTTTAAAAATAAAATAGAACCTCGTTTATAATAAAAAGCCGAAATTATCGGCTTTTTATTATTCTAGCTATTTAAAGCATATTCATTATTTGGTTTGTATTCCAATTCCTTAAAAATTATAATAGATGATACGAAGTAAAAAATTCACACAATTAACAATAATGGTATTAAAGATAAGGTTAACTTTAATTTAAGTTTTTTGTTATCTAATTTTTTAGTTATTTTTAATCCAATAGCAGATCATATCATAATTGCTACTACACCAATAGCAGTTAAGGTTAAAAATACAATAGTTACAGGCGAAAGATTAACAATCGTTTGAGAATTATTTTTTTTAGAAATTAATAAAACTATTAACGAAATAGATCCAACCAAAAAGAATACAAAATATGCAAATAATCATAACCCTGATTTATACATTTTCTTGTACGGATTAATATTTTTTGTTTTCATAACAACCTCTTATTTTGTTAAAATTTATACATTTATTTACTTAAACATTAAATATAACTATTTTATTATTTTATAATAAAATATTATTGTAAAGGAAAAAATATGAAACTAAAAGATAAAATTTCTGTTTATTTTTTTAAAACACAAAAAATAGCACAAAAATTTCGCAAGAATGATATTGTAACTCTTCAGTTTTTTCAAAGACACAACGACGTTAAATTGTGTGGAATCAATGAGGCTATCGAGTTATTAGTTAAAAATACTGATATTGATAAATATACAATTCGTTATCTTCCGGAAGGTTCTATAATTAACAACCGTGAAGTTGTTTTGGAATTAGAAGGTCCATACTATGAATTTGGTATATGAGAAGGAATAATTGATGGCATATTAGCAAGACAAACGTCAATAGCAACTAACGCATATCGAATCATTAAGGTTGCTAATGGCAAAAAAGTAATCAGCATGGCAGATAGAGCTGACCACTATATAAATCAATTAAATGATGCGTATGCAATTAAAATAGGGGGTATTGATAATCATTCTACATTAGCAAGTTCAAATCATGATAAATCGCATACATTTGGATCAATGCCACATGCTTTAATTCAAATGTTTGGAGGTGATTTAGTTGAAGCTTGTCGTGCTTATCACAAAACTTTTCCTAAAGATGATTTATATGCGCTAGTTGATTTTCATAATGATGTCATTGCAGATTCATTAGCTTGTTTAAAGGAGTTTGGTAAAAAACTTAAGGGAGTAAGAATCGACACATCAAAGGCCATGATTGATAAAATGTTCACTGAAGGCGAAGCTGAATTTGGTGTTACACCAACACAAGTAAGAAGACTAAGAGAAGCCTTAGATAAAAACGGTGGAGAGCATGTTAAAATAACTGTTTCTAGCGGTTTTAATGCTGAAAGAATAGCTGATTTTGAAGCACAAAACATTCCAGTTGATATTTATGGTGTTGGTGCAACTTTACTTAAAATATGAGTTAATTTTAGTGCTGATGCAACTAGATTAAATGGTGAAAATATTGCTAAGGCTGGTCGTGGATATTTAAAAAATCCAAAACTTCTTGTTTATAAAAAAGAGGAAAATTAGATGCAAAATAATAAAACAAAAAAGGCTAAACTTAAAAACGGTTTACTAAATGCTATTGGTTTTCTATTTGTTGCTTCATTTTTAATTATCGGCATTATTCTAATTATTGCGGCAACAAAAACATTTGGCTACATAAATTTTGCAAGTCAAATAACATGTTATGTATTTGGTGTTATATTCATAATTCTATTCATATTAATTATTGTGAAAATTATCACAATAATAAAAGCAGAAAATAAACATGAACGCCAGGCCATAGATACTGAAGCACTATTTAAAAATGCTGTTTTATCTGAAGAAGAAGCTAACATTCACGAAGAATTCATTGAAGAATATAAAAATTATCAACCTTCGCTAAATATCTTTTTTGGCTTTATATATGAATTAGAAAAAAAGCAATTTAAGCGTGATGAAATACATATTACCAGTCCCGAAATTAGGGCATTAATAGAAAAAATGATTATTGAAATAACTAAAGAACACGGGTTGTTTGACACATATTTGGCTATCGATTTTACAAAATCATTGAATAAAAAACTTGTTTGAAAAGGTGACTTTAAAAAATACAAACTTTATTTCCAATATATTAGAAGTATTATTCACTCATGCGATGATTTTATTTACGATAACTTTATTGGAGCTAGAAAACAACATTAAATACTAAAGCACTACTTATAATAAAAAATATTCGGGGTCTCCGAATATTTTTTATTTATAGTATGTCACTATTCTAAATATATTATTTGTATTCTGCTAAATTTAGAATTTCTTTTTCTAAGTCCTTAACGATTAAAGGTATGTCGTTTGCGTCTTTAATTTGTGCACCTGAAGCACGGTGGTGTCCACCTCCGCCTCATTTAACAGCAACGTTTCTTACACAAGCTCCGTTTGATCTAAATTCACATCTAATTTGTCCTGGTTTTTCTTCTGTAAAGAATACTCAAGCTTTGTTATCATCAATTGATGCTAAAACAAATGGACGATTAGCTTTTAAAGGATCGTCAATGCCTAATTTAGCTTGGTTTTCTAGTGAAAAGAAGTATGATACAACGCCGTTAGCTATTTTCATATTTTGTTGAATAAAGGCATTAATTTTTATATCTTCTAATGTTTTTTTAGCCATTTCTGCGTGTAATAAATCTTTTCTTGCTCCGTTAGCTCATAATCAACTTACTAAAAACATAGTTTTTGAAGTTGTTGTATTGGTTGTTAAACGAACTGAATCAGTGTATATACCTAAGTATAAATATGTAGCTGCATCTGCATTTAATTTTCAATTTAACGCATAAGCAATTTCTGTCACTTGTTGAGCAGCTGCTGGCGCCTCAGCTTCAACTCAAACTAATGAAGCATTTAAGTCGTCATCATTAGGGTGGTGATCAATTCTAATAACTTCGTCGAAGCAATTATCATCCAAATATTGTCTTTTTTCTAATCTTTCTTTAAAGTTTGCATCAACAATAATTGCTAATGAATCTTCTAATTTTTCGTAAGGTAAATCATCCATTTTAAATTCTAAATATGGATATACGTCTTTAGGATCTCCAACTGTATAAACATTCTTATCAGGGAAATTTACTTTAATTAAATTTTTAAATCCAAATTGTGAACCTAAACAGTCACCGTCTGGACGAATGTGGTGAAATATAACAATATTTTTGTGTTTTAAAATTTTTGCTTCTATTTCTTTAAAAATTTTCATTTTTTCTTCACTAATATTAAGCATGTTTTTGAACCTCAGCTTTCAGATCTTCAATTAATTGTTTCATTTGTTTTTTGTTTTTACATGTTGCTCCTGATGCAACTTCATGTCCGCCACCAGGTGCATATTTTTCACAAATGTGGTTAATTCAAATACCATTTGATCTTACACGTGCACGAATTGTTCCGTCTGGTTGATCGATAAATAATACTCAAATTTTTGAATCTCCAATATTAGCTAAAGCATTAACATCATTTGCTGAATTTTCATTTAGTTTAAATTTCTTTTGTACTTTTTTACTTGCGTAGAATCAAACAACTTTGTTATCACTTACATAGTTTAATAACATATAAGCATTAAAACGAACTTTTTGTTCATCTCTAATTGATAAAGGGAAGTTAATATCTCAAACTCTAAAGCTATTTCCTGCGTGTAAATAACTCATTACATCAAAAGTTCTTTGTTGAACATATTCATATTGGAATCTTCCAGAGTCTGTATTAATACCTAAATATGTATATTCCGCTGCTTTTGTTGTAACTTTTCAGTTAGCCATCATTGCTATATAAGCCACTTGTTCAGCAGCAGCTGCATAAGTTGCATCTTCTCAAACATAGTCATATTTAATATCTGTATCTACTGGGTGGTGATCAATTCTTAATTTGTGTGTAAAGTTATTTACAAAAATGTTTGAAAATTGAATTCTGTTTGAATTATTAGCGTCAACAATAACACCTAACGAATTTTCTAAATATTGTTTAGGGATTGAATCGAAGTTATCAAAATCTCATTTTAAAAATGGAAAAATTCCGCCGTTATCCCCAATTACAAATACGTTTTTTTCTGGGTAATTTGTTTTAATTAATTCACGTAAACCAAATTGTGAACCTAAACAGTCACCATCTGGGCGAATGTGATGAAATATAAAAATATTTTCATGTGCTTCAATTGCTTTAACAGCAACTTCTCATGTATTTTTTGCCATATATTCTCCTATTATAAAAATTTATAGTTTTAGTTTTATTCATATTAATTATAAATTAATAAACTAAAATATTTTATTTTTAACTTCTCAAAAAATATGTTTAGAAATAAAAATTGCCAACTAAAAATGTTACCAATTCTTTCGAACAATTATTTTCTTTTGAATACTCTGATTTTTGAACCGTTTTGGTTTAAATAATCAAACGGATAACATTCTTCTTCCAAAATATCTTCAACTACAAATTTAACTGCGCCAGTGCCAACTCCAACTATCACATCAAAATATTCCATATATTCATCTTCTTCAAATTCTTTTAATACATTTAAAATTGCCCCTGTTGCTTCAATAGTGTCGTAGCCATGTAAATCCAAAACAATTGGGAAGAATCTAAAACTCATTAGTACTCCTTTTGACAATTTTGGCAATAATATGTGCCTCTTTGATTAACTTTAATTTTACTTATTTTTCCATTGCAAATTGTGCAATTTTTAATTTTGTCATTGTGAACTTTTAAAAAGTTTTGATATTGACCCTCCTGATTATTTAGACTTTCATAAGACATCAATGTTGTACCTCCCTTTTTAAAACTTTCTTTCATAATTAAATCAGCACGATTGATTAAGTTTTTAATTTGCTCAAACGATAAGTTTTTAGCTTTAGTTAGAGGGCTTATTCTTTCGGCAAATAGTGTTTCGTCAACATATATATTACCAATACCAGCAACAATTTCTTGATCTAACAACTTTGTTTTTATTGCAACATCTGAGTTCTTCATTTTATTATAAACACTAATAATATCAACACTATCAGGTTCTTCTGCCACTTTTGATAATGGTAAAACTTTTCGATAGTTTTGATAGTTTCTTAAATGAAAAGTTCCAAACATTCTGCTATCACAGTAATGCAGTTCGCTATTATCTTCAAAAATGAACCTTGCCATTAAATGTTTATCTTCTGCTTTTGGCGATTCATAAAAACGATACTTTCCTTCCATTCTTAAATGTGATAGTAAAATCGTATCTTCACTTAAAAACATAATTATATGTTTGCCGTGATTTTTAATTTCTAGTATTGTTTTATTTTTTAAGTTGTTAATAAATTCTTGAGGAGTTTTTTCTTTAAATAACTTTTCTTTTAATATATAAACTTCTTTTATTTTTTTATTAGTTATTTTTTCACTCAATGCTTTACAAACAACTTTTACTTCTGGTAATTCTGGCATTTATACTCCTTATATTTGTTATAATAAAATTATGCCAAATAAATATAGTAAATTATTCATTTCAACAACAGATACTGTTATTGGAATAGGTGGACCAGTTAACGAAGAAGTAAAAAATCTTATTTACGATATCAAAGGTAGGGATCGTAATAAAAAACTAATAATATTAGTTTCTTCTATTAAACAAGCTCGTCAATTTAAAGAATGAAATACACAAGCTGAAGCATATGCTAAAGAATATTGACCTGGAGCTACTACGCTAGTTGTTAATGACCAAGGTTTTAGAATGCCTAATCAAAAAAAATTATTAGATTTCCTAGAACAAAATGGTCCTGCATATATGTCAAGTTGTAATTTATCAAATGCACCAGTATGCAAAACAATTGAAAATGCCAAAGCTTTATTTCCTGAAGTTGACAACGTTTATAATTTTGGAGAAATGTCGCAACAACCAAGTAAAATTATAAGAGTCGAAGATGGTGAAATCTTAAGACAATAGAAAGAGGATAAATAATGAAAGTTAAAATAACAAGTGACCACGCTGGTCATTTAGCTAAAGAAGAATTAGCAAAAAGATTAGAAAAAGAAGGGTACGAAGTAGAATTATTTGGTTCAACTTCTCCAGATAAATCAGTATCATATGCAGAAGTAGGTATTGAATTTGCTAAAGAATTAGTTCACGATAAAGATTCTGAAAACACAAAATACGTTGCTTTTTGTGGTTCAGGAATTGGAATCAGTATAGCGCTAAACCGTTTTAAACATGTTAGATGTGCAAGAGTTACCAACGAAGAAGAAGCTCACTTGGCAAAATTACACAATGATGCTAATGTTTTATGTATTGGTGGACGTTTAGTTCCGGCAGAACAAGTTCAAAGAATGTTTCACGAATGAGAAAAAACTCAATTCGAAGGAAATCGTCATATCCCAAGAATCGCTAAACTTGATGAAGTCGGCGAAAACGAATAATTTGGCTTAGGCCAAATTTTTTTATATAAAAAAAATAGCCATACAAGGCTATTAATCAACTTTTGAAGTATCAAATTTACCAAATATATTATGAACTTTTGTAACAGTTATTCAAGCTTCTGGATCCGCTATTAAAACTTCACCTTTAATTAAATTTTGCTCTAAGTACAATGCAAAAGTTTCAATTCTAGTCGTCTCCGTATTAGTATATCCAGCAACTAAACCATCAATGTTATAAGCATGTCAATAATTAATTTCTTTAAAATGTTTAATAACTTTTTCTGGTTTCTTAGTATAAATTTCCAACTTAACTTTTCTATATTTTGGATAAATAAGTTCTAAAAATGCGCTATATAAGAATACATAACCAATTGTACAAATTGCTCTTAATAATAAAGCTGCTAAATTCACGGGTTTACCACTATTATTTTGAATAACACCAGCAATTTCTAATGATGATATTAAAACTATTGAAAAAGAAGCAAAACATAAAGCAATAATTGTAGAAATTCTACCTACACTTTTTTGTTTTATTCTCGATACATAATAAACAGCGAAATCAGCGCCTGCGGTTGAAGCTGAGTTTTTTCATGCTAGTCCACCGGCTGAACCAGCACAAACACCTCCGATTATTGCATAAACAATAATTGGTCATGTTGGATTGTTATATCCATTTTGTAGTTGTATATAGAAATCTCTCAATTGTTGCATTTGCTCTCTTGTATATGAAACATTGTCAATTACAAATGCCTCTCTAGACACAGGATCTCAGTTTTTAACACCTTCTCACAAATCTTTATACTTGTTTAAATAATTTCCATAAACATCTCAAGGTATCAATGATTTAAAGCTGTTTGTAATACCCTCTTTTGGTGTATTTCAGTTTACGTATAAGATTGAAACATTATCGAATGCATTTTGAACTGCTGGTATTAAAAGCATTGATTGAAAAACTACTTGCCATAAAAGTCAATAAGTTGTTAAGACCATGAACAGACGAGAATTTTTCTTTCAAAAAATAATAATCATTGGTAAATTAAACGCAAAGTATATATAAGCAAAATAAGGAGCTGTTGCAGATATAGTATATGTTATAGATTGAACTAGCGCCGATATACCAGTTGCAACTGTTGCTGCTTTAGCTAAAAATGTTGCCACACCTATGTTATATAAAATTGCAGAAATAAATATCATCAACATTTTTTTAGGGAATTTTTTTCATACATTAAAAAATGTTACGCCATATGGGTTAAGATCGATGCCATTTGAACGATTTAATTCTCTTTTTGATCTCTTTTTCCTGTTTAATTTTAGTTGTTTAAATTCTTCAGTTTCTTTAACCATAATTTCTCCAGATTTATATCGCAATAATAATAACATTTTTTTATTCTTTGTAATAAATAATTAGAAAGATTTTTTATAGCATTATAAAAATAGTTTTTAATAAAAAACTAGTTATAACGCTTTGTTATAACTAGTGAAAATTATTTAGTCGACGTATGATGTATCAAATTCGCCAATTAAGCCGTGAATATTAGAAATCGTTATTCAAGCATTTTTATCAACTCTTTTTACTTCATCTAAAATTTGATCACATTCTAAGTATAGCGCAACTGTTTCAATTTTACCGAACTCATCGTGTGAATATCCACCAATTCCGTTAAAAATATTAAATGAGTGAATATAGCCAATTTTCTTAAATCTTTCAGCAACCAATTCCGGTCTTTTTGTATAAATATCGATTTTAACTTTTTTGTATTTTGGATAGAACTTATTAACAAGCATTGAAAATACCAATAGATATACAATTGTACCCATGATACGTACTAAAAACTCATCAAAATTTCACACGTGTCCACGAATATTTCCGGTAAATTCTAGTGAACCGATTACTATTGTTGAAAACGATGAGAAACAAATTGCGACCATTAAAAATACGTTTCCAACTGGTTTTTTATTTTTATACGCAATGTAGTTAGAAATAACTGATGTACCACCAATTGATCCACGTTGTCTTCAAGCAATAATTGAAGCGAAACCTTCGGCCGCTCCACCTAATATTGCATAAACTAATACTGGTCAGTTTTCTCCGTTATAAACTCCGTATAACTCGGTTCCTCTTAAAATATCAACAATATTAGCGGATGAAAGATATTTTAAAGATTCATAATATTTAAATATTTCAGCTACATTATTGTTGATTAAATTTAAGTCTTTACTTGAAAATAAATTCAACAAATATCTACTTAAAATTTCATTTTCTGTCGAAGTAGAACCACTTATAGCTTTACCATTTGATAGAAATATTGCGTTTGTAAATACCTCTGAATAGTTATCTCTTGTTATTTTAGGCAACACTCTCAAATCTATTCCAAAAGGGTCTCAATAAAATCTTACTGGTTCCCCTTTTTCTACGACGTGTCCTATAGCGCCATTGTCTACGACGTGTCCTATAGGGTTGTATATCGTAACTCTTTGATTAATAAAGTTAACGATTGGGTTAGATCCACGACCTGAATATTCAATAAAAATACATTGAATAACAACTTGGAATAACATTCAATAATATGTTAAAACCATGAACATCCGCGGATTCATCTTCCAGAATATAAACATAAGCGGTAAATTAACCAATACATAGAATAGACCATAGAATTGTGCTGTTGAAGGGGCTGTAAAGGTAATGATTTGTGCTAATGAAGATGTCCCACTGGCGATAGTTGCAGCTTTTTTAAGAAAGACCGTTAGCGCTACGTTGTATAAAAACGCACTAACAAACATTCAAATAACTTTTTTAGGATATTTTTTTCAAATATTAAATAGATTAACTTGTTGAGGATTAAGAATTTTCATTCTTTCAGCATTTCTTTTAATCTTTTGTTCTTTAGTCAAAACTTGTTTTTTAACTTTATTTTTTGCTTTTAGTTGTTTAGATGTTAATTTTTCCATCTACTCACCTCCTTTTTTAGGAACATTTAATCTTTGCTTAATTTCTTGCTGTTTGACTACATCCGAATCATAGAAAAATCTATTACATTCCGGATTAAATAATAGCTTAACAACACCATTTGCACCATGACGGCTCTTAGCAATTATAACATCAGTTAATGAAGGGGCCGAAGTAGCTCCCAAATTATTTTGTTCTCCCGTTGCTTCGCTATAACCTTCCGAAACGCCTTTGTTTTTTGCATAGTAATCTTTTCTATGTAAGAATATAATCATGTCAGCATCTTGTTCAATTGCACCAGATTCTCTTAAATCTGAAATCATTGGAATTTTATCTTCTCTTTTTTCAACAGATCTGTTTAACTGACTTAGTGATAGAACTGGACATTGTAATTCACGCGCCAATTGTTTTAGAGCTCTCGAGAATTTGGCCACTTCTAATTGACGGTCATTATTATTTTTCCCCGATTCGGTAATCAATTGTAAATAGTCAATAATAATCATATCAACTTTTTTAGTATTATTAAATCTCTTTGATAATGTAACAATGTCAGAAATTGTCAATGAGGGTTTATCAATTAAAAACATTGATCATTCTTTCATTCTATCGACAGTTCAATATAATTGCTTAATTCCGTCTGGACTAACTTCATTTTTTCTAATCGAACTAATTGGAACAAATGAATCAATAGATACCATTCTTTGAGAAAGTTGTGGCGTTGACATTTCTAATGAAAAGAATAAAACGGTTTTACCTTTTTTAGCTACATTATTAGCCACATTTAACGCAAATGCAGTTTTACCCATTGCAGGTCTTGCGGCTAATATTATAAAATCTCCAGGATTAACTCCTAATGTTAGTTCATCAAATGGTGGAAATCCAAAAGACAAACCAACACCAGTTTCACTATTTTCTTTATTCAATATGTGATTTAAAACATCTTTCGATGTGTCACCTATTGTTCTTCAAACTGCATTAATTTCAGAAATGTCGAGATTGATTAATTTAATTTGAAGTTGATTCAATTCTTCGTTAATATCAAATCTTTTATTTTCGATGTTATCTTTTGTTTTATTAATTAATTTTAATAATTCATTAGTTTTGTATTGATCGATCAATATTTTTTTATATTTATCTAATTCTGAAGGAAAGCCGGCATTCTGCATTAGTTTACTAATGTATTGATAGCCAGTCATGTCTAAAATTCCCAACTTATTTATTAATAAATTACTATTTAAATAATTAATTAAAATGCTAATGTCAAAGTTTTCTGAATTATTTCTTGTTTCTTTAATCGCTTCGTAAAGAATTTTATTTTGCTCGAAGTAAAACATTTCAGCACGAATGATTTCACTAACTCTTAAATAAGCATCATTATTATTTATAATCAACCCAAGTAATGAAGTTTCATTATTCAGAATCGCTATTTCATGAGCATTTAATTCTCTAGACATAATTCCCTCTTTTTTTAAAATATAAATTTATTTTTCTTCAACAATTGTTATTTTTAAATTAGCAACAACTTGGTCATGTAATTTAACTTTAATTACATGAAGACCAAAGGTGTTATATGACTCACCTTTTAAAGCGTGTGGGCCAATTTTAATATTATGTTTGTTCAATTCTTTTTCGATTGCCTTATGTGTAATATTACCATGTACAATATTTTTGTTTGATTTTAAAGAGAAATATAAATTTAATTTTTCTATTTCTTCTTTTATTAAATTTGCATCCGCAATTTCTCTTGCTAAATTTTCAGCAATGTTATTTTTAACTCTTTGTAAATTAGCTAATGTTTTTTCATTTACCGGTTGAGCAATTCCTTTTTTAATTAAAAAGTTTTTACCAAAACCGTCATTTACTTCAATGATTTCATTTGCTTTATGTTTTTCATAGTTTTTAATTAATATAACTTTCATCTTTCACACTCACTATAGCTTGTTTAATATTGTCAACGAACAATTCGATATCTTCGTTGCTTTCTGCAGCGGCTGCACCAAAGTGCCCGCCACCGCCAACATATTCTGCAATTATCTGCACATTCGTATTTATACCTCGAGCAGACATCTTGCAAAGTTTTGTGCCCGGTAATTTTGCAACTACAAAGGCAGCTTTTCTACCATTTACTCTTAAAATTTCATCAGCAGCAATTGAAATTATATCAGTTGAAGCTTCAATATCTTTATAGGCCATGTAATATCCAGGTTTAACTTCTTGAATATTAGCCAATAACTCTTTAACTTTTAAATAAATTCCTTCGTCCATTTTCAAAATGTTGACCGATTTAATTATTTTAGCTCCTCATTCTTGTAATAACGAAGATGCTGCAAAAGTTTTAGCTGATGTTTGTTTTTGGAAGGTATTCGTATCTAAATAAATACCATTTAATAAAAACTGAGCAACTTCTTCATTAATTAAATCTTTATTATTACTTAAAGAAATTATTTCTGTAACAATTTCTGAAGCTGAAGAAGCTGATGAGTCAATATATAAATTTTCTCTAAAAGCAAAATCTGGATTTTTCCCAATTCTGTGGTGGTCAATAACTATAATATTTTCTTTCTTAATATTTTTAAAAGGAACTGGGTTCTCAATCCGATTTTCATCGGCCGTATCACAAATAACAACTAAGGTTTTCTCATCTTGAATCATTTGTGCTTCTTTAGGGCTTATAAAAATTTCTTGCTGTTCTTTTGTAAGGTTTTTTATAAGCCTACTTGTTGTTTCATCAAATGTTTCATTTTGAATAAAAGGTTGCTTATCGTGACCTTTAGCCAACGCATAAATTCCCATTGTTGATCCCAATGCATCTAAATCTGCATTTTTATGGCCGTAAATAATAACTTTTTCAATTTGTTTAGATTTAAGTTTTTTATCAAGTTGTTTGGCAATAAAATTAACATTTGTTCTTGATAAATTAACATCAATTTCAGAACTAGAACCATAGTAACGTGGTTTTTCGTTTTTGGTTATAATCGTAATTTGATCACCACCACGAGTTTGCGATTGTAATAAAGCTTCTTTTGCCATTTGGTCTAATGTTTCGTGTTTATAAATACCATAAGCAAATCCCGCTGATAATGTTACTGATACGTCTTTAACAAAAAGTTTATTTTTAATATTTGAAAAGAATGAGAAATTGTCCTTTTCAAATATTTCTAATGTTTCTTGGTTAGAAATTAAAAAGAAACGACCATTTTCATACTGACGATAAATTAAATTATATTTTTTAGCTAAATCATCTAAAACATTAATTACCCCTGCATATAGTTTAAACACTTCTTCTTGAGATAAAAGCACTTGGTAAAGATTAATATTATCAACACTTAACTCACCAAAAACAATTCTTTGTCTTTTATAGTCATTTAGTAAATTTGTTTGTGTAGTAATATCTTTTATAACAACTAAATTTTTATCAAATGATACGTGTACTTCATATTCAAAATTATCTTTTGAAAATTTGAAGTCTTGATTATTTATCGTTCATTCTTTAACATTAAAAACATTAGCGATATTTTCGCCGATTATTTTTTTTCCAAATCTTGATTCGATAAAGTTTGATGTTAAAATTATTTTTCCGTTATTTAAAAAGGAAATAAAACCAACATTATACTGACCAATTTCCGATTGAATAAAATAGTTTAAAGTATTTTTAGCAACTGCAGAATTTTTTAAATAGTTAGATAACCTTACTAATAAAAATATTGCCATACCAATTATTGCTAATGTATAAAGCACAGAAACAATAATCTGTCCTACCTTGTCTAACTTAAAAATTCCAACAAAAAATAAAATTGTTGGTAATAAAAATAAAAATACGATTTCAATAATCAAATATGTTTTTCTATGTTTTTTTATTCACATATAACTTATTATATATAATTTAGCTAAAAAAATACCAATATAAATATTGGTAATCTCTTAAAAATTATAAAATTCAATAATATCGTGCAATCCGATTTTCTTTTCAGATGAAACCATGAATATATTTATATCATTTGTAAAAGTTAAGGCTTGTTGTTTGACACGGTATTTTTGCGATTGATTTGCTTTATCAATTTTGGTTATTATAATATCAAATTTAATTTCTAAATTCTTTAAATATTCAATCATTTCTAAATCAATTGGCATAAATCCAATTTTTGCATCAATTAAAATACATACCGTTTTCGGATTGATGTCATTTCTAAAATAAAAATCGATAATACCAGCCACTTTGTCTTGCTCTTTTTTACTCATTGAAGCATATCCATATCCCGGTAAGTCAACTATTATTTTTTTATTATCAGTTTCAAAATAGTTAATCAATCTTGTTCTACCTGGTGTTGAAGAAGTTTTGGCAATCTTTTGTTTTGCAAGCCCATTTATTAAACTAGACTTCCCAACATTTGAACGACCTCAAAAAACAATTTCCGTTTCATTATGTTCTAATCAACTATTATGATCTGAAGCACTTTTTAAATATTTTCACATATGAAAATTATACAAAAAATAACGCCTTTTAATAGCGTTATTTTCTTAGCTTTTCATATGCCAATCTAGCTATCATCATTGCATTATCTGTTGTATATTCTAACTTAGGTAAGCATACATTTTCATGCAATGATAAAAACATATTTCTAATAGCAAAATTAGCACTAACCCCGCCAACTAATGCAATAGATTTAGGATTGTATAATCTTATTGCTTCTTGCATATGTTCTTTTAAATATAAAACAATTGTATTTTGAAATTCAGTTGCATATTTTTCTTTACTGATTTCTTCTTTTCTATTTATTTGATTATTAATTAAATTAATTACATTTGTTTTTATTCCACTAAATGAAAAATTTAAATATTTTTCTGTTTTAGGAATTGTAAAATGATCTGTATATATATTATGATTTTCTTTTCAGATTCGATCAATAATAGGTCCGCCCGGAAAATCTAATGATAATTTTCTAGCAACTTTGTCATAAACTTCGCCAACGGCGTCATCTTGAGTTTCTCCAATAATTTCATATTCATCTTTAGATTTATATAGCATAAGCTGTGAATGACCACCTGAAACTAATAACCCAAGGGCTGGATATTCAACCTCTTTTTCAATAAAAGCAGAATAGAAGTGACCCTCTAAATGATTTAATCCTAATATTGGTTTATTTAAATAAATGGCCAAAGCGTTAGCCACCATATAGCCAACGTGTAAAGAACCAATTAACCCAGGCTCTTTTGTATAAGCAACATAATCAATTTTGGTTATGTCTATTTTCTCTTTTAATTCATTTACTAAAATCCCAATATTTTTAACATGTAATCTTGAGGCAATTTCAGGAACGGTCCCACCATATTTTTTGTGAATATTAATCTGCGATATTGTTGACATTCATATTGGTTTATTATCTTCTAAAAGAGCAAATGATGTGTCATCATGCGAACTCTCAATTGCGAATATTAACATTTCTCAACTCCTATTTGTGGTTCGTGTAAATATAGTAATTCAACATCTAGTATTTTGTTACTTTCAACTTTATTAAATAAGATAAAAAATTGTTCGGGATCATTTTCAAATAAATCATAAATAAAATCGTCATTATTATTTTCATTTTCAACAATTGAACATTCATTATTATTTTCGATGTTTATTCAATAACTACTATAACGATTCGCTTTAATATATACATTTTTTCAATCTAAATTAAGTGTTTGCTTTTGTTTAGAAATTAATTTATAAGTTGGTACAACATAAAAATTAGTATTTGAAATTTGAGCAATTGTTTTAGCAAATAAAAAGCCGATTCTTGCACCGCTAAAACTACCAGGACCTAGTGTTGTATAAATATCAGTTATTTCTTTAATATTAACATTAGCTTCTTTGAATAATTGATCTAAATTTTCGTAAAAAGCATCAGTCTTTTTTACTAAATTCTTAATCTGCCTTTTTGCTATTACTTTATTATTATTTATAATAGACATATATAAATCAGAAAGTGAAGTTTCAATAAATAATTTCATTATAAAATCTCCTCAACAATTTCAAATACATGGTTTTGATCCTTGTCAAAATAAACATTAATTTTTAGATACTTTCTAAAGTTGTGTTTAATTAGATCAGATCATTCAACAATAACTAACTTATCTTCAAAATAATCCTCAAATGCGAATAAATCTCCCTTTAATTTATAAGCATCAATATGAACAATTTTGTCATAAACTAAAATAGTATTAAATGTTGGAGATACAATCTGTTTACTTTCATTTAATGATTTTGCTAAGGCTGCAGTAAATGTTGTTTTACCGGCGCCCAACTCGCCATTCAATAATATTGCCTCAATCTTATTTAATTTAGATATAACATAATCAACAAGACTATCTAATTTTTCGTTGTGTTTAAAAATAAATTTCATATATCTCCTATATTACATTTGATTATTATAACGCAATTATTTATATATTTAATTAATTAAATATAAGGCTCGTAAATAAAAAAGTTCGCACAGTTATGCGAACTAATTTTGTTACTTATATTGCATTTCTTTTCAATCGTTTTCATTAAATGATTTAACAAATTCAGTTAATAAATCACCAGCAGCTAGTAAATCACTAATTGCACAAACACCGATTGGTGAGTGTAAATATCTTTGTGGTAATGAGATTGTTAATGTCGCTGCTCCACCATGTGAGAATTGTAATTCGTGAGCGTCGGTTCCACCGCCCATTGCAACAAATTTATATGCAGGAATGTTTTTGCTCTTTGATATGTTTTCAAAGTATTTAACTAGTTTAGGATCCATCATTGTGCCTCTATCAAAAATACGCAAAGCAGCACCTTTAAATAATGAAGTATTGCCAGGGATTGTATTAGGTGTATCGTGTGATGCACATGTATCTAAGGCAATAGCAACATCTGGGTCAACTAAACTAACTGATGTTTTTGCTCCACGTGTTCCAACTTCTTCTTGTGTTGTACCAACTAAATATAAATCTACGTCTAAGTCAAGGTTTTCAATGTTTTTAGCAATGTATTCTAAAACAGTTACGCCGGCTCTATTATCCATTGCTTTACCGCCAATTAAATTAGGGTCACTAAAGTAAATGGTTTCTCCAGACATATATACTAAATCCCCAACACCAACACCATTTGCTAAAACATCTTCTTCTGATTTAAATCCAAAATCTGCGTATAAATCCATAATAGAAGGAGCTTTAGCTCTTTCTGCATCTTGCATAATGTGAATTGAAGTATGACCAAATAAACCTGTAAATTCTTTACCTGAAGAAGTTTTTAAAATTGCTTTGGTACCAATAACTGTTGCTGGTCAAATTCCACCAACTGCTGATAGTAATAATTGACCTTTTTTATCAATATTTCTAACAATAAAACCAACTTCATCCATATGAGCTGCGATCATAACTTTTGGCGCGTTTGCTTTTTTAGAAGGTTTATGAAAAATCACTGAACCTAAATTATCACGTGATATTTCGAAGTTTTTATCTCCTAATGAATCTTTTAATTCGGCTACAATGTTGTCTTCATAACGTGACATTCCTTGTAATTCCATATATTTAACTAATCTTTGTTTAAAATAATCTTGTTTATTCATTTTGACTCCTTTTAAAATCAATAATATAATTTTAACATTTATAAATTAAAAGAAACTGATAAAGTTAATATCAAAGTTCCGTTATTTAATATATTGTAATAGTCAAATTTAAAAAATCATGGCATTTATGATTCAAAAAAATATAAAAAAAATAGCCAAATGGCTATATTTTGTTCTCTGAAAACTGAATACGACTTTAATTTAGATTAACTTTATCTATAGAATTCACTATTAAACCT
>JHVF01000014.1 GCA_000620005.1 Metamycoplasma spumans ATCC 19526 | reverse complement strand
ACTGGCTTAAATTTTTAGGTCTTAAAAAATAAATTTGATATCATAAGTTTAATAAACATTTTTAATCTATAAAAATGTTGCAATTTGATTAAGAATTAACAAAAAAAATGTTAAATATTGCCTAAAAATTAATCGAAAAATACATTTTTATTTGCAGTTATGCATTTAAACGTTTTATTTACTAATTAAATGCTTTTTTTATATAATTAAACAATGAAAAATATCGAAAAAGATAAGTTGTTATTTAACTCCTCAAGAATTAATGTTTATGAAACTAAACAAGGGATAATATACGCTCAAAGACGAAATAAAGACAGCATTGCAGCTTTATGCTTTCGCAAAAATTCTGATAATTCAAAAGACTATTTAATTCGCTTTCAGCCCCTTGTTCAAGTCGAAGATAATAAAAGCTGAGACGAATTATACCCTTGTCCTATTACTGGCTCATTTGAAGAAAATGAAAGACCTTTAAACGTTGCAATTAGAGAAGTTTATGAAGAAGCAGGATATAAAATAAGCGAAAACAATTTAGTTAACCAATTAAAGTATTTTGCCACAACGCAAATGAATGAAACAGTTTACGGTTATATTTTTGACATTACAGGTTTAGAAAATGAAATTCCTCAAACTGATGGAAGTTTAATGGAAAAAATTTCTAAAAACATTTGAATGTCGGAAAAAGATGTTAAAGACATAATTGAAAATAGAAATAATTTAGCATCATTACCTTTGCTTTATTATTTAGATCAAAAAAATAAAAATGGGAACTAGTATTTCCCATGCTCCATTGTAAGTTCAAGTGCAACACTTAGCACTTGGCTTTTTTAATTATAGTTTTGAAAATTGTTTTTTTGTTAATTTGTTAGCAAAAAATACGGAAAAACAACCGTCATTAGTCAAAAACGGTAATTTTAAATATTTTATGTATATTTTTTTACGTAATTTAGTTATTAATTATGGTTGGCTGATGCCAACAAGTTATTGGGATATTTAATCTCTTCTTTGCCGACTGCGTCGGTTTTCGATTGCTAACGCAAATAAGTTTAAGAAGCGATATATTTTTTAGTAAGTTAATACAAAGATTTTTATTGGCGACTACGTCGCATTAAACTTGTAGGCTAGCGCCAATAAATTTAAATTCCGCAATTTTAATTTGCTTTACCTACCAGTTGATAATCAAAACGACTTAGTCGTATTTGTATAAAAGTCTGGCGTCATTTTATTACCAACATTGTCAGTTTGTATGATTGGCTAACGCCGATAGAAAATACAATTTTTTTTAAAAAAATCGAATTTATTATTTGAACAAAGCCTTATTTTTAAAAATTACTTTACTAATAAGATTTTAAAATTAACTAACTCTTCGGTAATATTCTTCTTGCCAACCTTGAATAAATTTTTGTTTAGCAGTTAATCAATTTAACAATTCCCTAGGCATAGCGTTTACTTGGTTAACATAATCATTTAATTCTTCTTGAGAAACGTCGTCAAAGTTGGTTCCTTTTTTTCACTTTCTTCTAATTATTCCATTGAAATTTTCGTTACTTCCCTTTTGAAATAAAGCATAAGGCTCGGTATAATAGGCCCTAATACCTAGTCTATAGGCAATTAAACCCATATTTTTGAACTCAAAACCATTATCAGTGGTCATTGAAAAGACGGGGATTTCAATATGATCTTTTCTTCATTTTATTAAAGCATTATAGACGTTTTTTGGGTTTCTAGATGGTATTTTTATTGCAAAACCATATCTGCTGTATCTTTCTACTATTGTTAAAATACATGCGTGTTTACCCCTCTTTGAAGAAACCACTAAATCTAATTCATAGTGCCCAATTTGATTTCTATTATTAATTTCTTCATCTCTGGTCCAAAAAGGCATGTAATATTTTGCTTGGACAAGCCTATGCTTAGCTGAGGCTCGTGCACGTTTTCTTCCTTTCACATATCCTCTGCGCAGTCTATCACTTCTTTTTAAAAATCAATGACCCGAATTAAACCAATTGTAAACTGTTTTAAATGAAAAATGTTCAAGTTCAGGATAGTGTTTCCTTAAAAAGAATAAAGTTGCTTTGATTCCATAAGTGCATTTATCATACATGCTAACAAAATGATCTGCAAAATCTAAATATTTTTCATCTGAAAATTTAAATAAATATTTATGCTTATGTCTAATATTGACTTTTTCTTGTGCTATTTTAGAAGTATAATCAAGCCGATATGTGTCCGTATTTCTTTTTATTTCTCTTGAAATAGTCGATGCGCTTCTTTTTAAAATCGAACTAATTTTTCTAATTGAATATCCAGCGTCATACAAACTTGAAATAGTAGCTAGCTCTCCAAAATTTATATGCTTATAATTTGGTGTGGTATAATTATTCATATTTGTTTCCTTCTCTTTCTGAGGGGGATTTTTTTATGTAAAAAAAATGCCCCACTTAAAATTTTAATGTTTTTTAAGTGTTGCACTTGAATTTACAATTTGGGAATGGGAACTAGTATTTCCCATTTTTTTGTTTGTCATATTTGCTAACTATTCTCTTTAATTTAATTAATGAGTGGTTAAGTGACGACCTAGTTTTAAAAACATTTTTAGATTCTAAAATATTGCAAAGTTCTGAAAGACTTGAATCAATATTCTCTAACTTAGTTTCAAAAAAGAACACTTCATCATTTTTAAATAAAGATAAAAGATTATTCTTTTTAATAAAATCAAAATTTTTAATAAACAAAACATTTGCATCCGCTATTCTTTGCTGATTATAAACATCAAAGTTTGTAATCCGATTTATATTATTATAATAATCACGTTGAATCTTTGAATCTTCAAAATTATAATATGAATCAATTGCTTCGATAGCTTTTAAAAAATCACAAATGCTTTCAATCTTTTTACAATATAAGATATAACGATTAACTCTTTTAATCATTTTAAAAGCTAAGTCATGACTATTAAGAATTTCTAAAATAATTTCAGCAGTATCCTTGTTATAAAACTTTAATTCCAAATGATTTGAAGTACTTAGCAAGTCACTAATTGATCCGCTTACTAAAAATATTCCTGAAAAATAGTCACGCTCTTTTTTTAAATTATTATTACTAAATGAAGATAAATCGATTAAAAAACTATTTTTTCTTGGATTTTCATATTTTATTGATAATGAGTCTAATAGTTTTTTAATATATTCAAATAATATTTCATTGTTTATTATAAAATAAGAGGTTTCATTATCAAAATTAGAGCAGGCAATAATTCCGCTTAGTAAATTCTTTTTATCGCTAGTTTTTAAATTTTTTGCAATTAGTTCTTTTTTAACTTCTCAACTAAATGAATCTTGCATAATTAACCTCCTAATACAATATTATAATAAAAAAGATAATAAAAAAAAGCAACGACCTATCTTCCCTCTTGGTATTTTCGGCACTGAAGGGCTTAACTGCTGAGTTCGGAATGGAATCAGGTGGGACCCCTTCGTTATGGTTGCTATGGTATTATTATACACATTTTTAAAATGTTTTACAAAAAAATATTTTTTTTATTATCTTTGTGAATTCTCAAATAAACGCTCATAAGTAATAATAAATGCAAAATGCTAATAAAATAAATTATAATTTATGTTGTATTAATTTTAAAAAATCACGGAGGATAATATGAAAACTAAAGTAGCAATTAACGGTTTCGGAAGAATTGGCCGTTTAATTTTTAGAAACATTATAAATGACCCTGAACTAGAAGTTGTAGGTATTAATGACTTAACAGACGCTCCTACACTAGCTCACTTACTAAAATACGATACAGCACACGGAAAATTCGACGCAGAAGTTTCAGTTAAAGAAAACAATATCGTAGTTAATGGAAAAGAATTCCCAGTATTCTCAGAAAAAGATCCTTCAAACCTACCATGAGGTAAATTGGGAGTTGATATCGTTGTCGAAGGAACAGGAAGATTCTTAACAATTGAAGATAACCAAGCTCACTTAAACGCAGGAGCTAAAAAAGTTTTAATTACAGCCCCAGCTAAATCAGATGGTGTTAAAACAATCGTTTACTCAGTTAACGAAGATATTTTAAGCAAAGAAGACGTTATTGTTTCAGGAGCTTCATGTACAACAAACAGCTTAGCACCAGTTGTTAACGTTTTAGAAAAAGAATTCGGTGTTAAAGTTGGTTTCATGACCACAATTCACTCATATACAGCTGACCAAAGATTACAAGATGCTCCTCACAAAGATCTAAGAAGAGCTCGTGCAGCAGCTTCAAACATTATTCCTACATCAACAGGTGCCGCTAAATCAATCGGAAAAGTTATTCCTGGATTAAAAGGTAAATTAGACGGAATTGCATTACGTGTTCCTACAATTACTGGTTCATTTGTTGACTTAACTGTTGAACTTGAAAAAGATGCAACTGTTGAAGAAATTAATGAAGCAATGAAAAAAGCAGCTTCAGAATCATTTGAATTCTCAGACGCTCCATTAGTATCAAGCGACATTATTGGATCAAAAGCAGGATCAATCTTTGACTCACAACTAACAAAAATCATCGAACAAGATGGTAAAAAACTATACAAAGTTTATTCATGATATGACAACGAATCTTCATTTGTAAATCAATACATTAGAACATTAAAACACTTAGCTAAAGTTAAATAGTTTATAATTAAAAAACACCGTAGCGATTATCTCGCTACGGTTTTAATTATCTATTTTTTATCATTAAAAATTTGTTCGAATATTTCGTCGTAATATTTAACTGGAACATATTCAACTTCTTTTTTAACTTCAGCAGGTACATCAACTAGATTTTTTCTATTATCTCACGGAATAAAGATTTTCTTAATTCCAAATTGAGTGGCTGCTAAAGATTTTTCTTTAAGTCCACCAATTGGCAATACTTTACCTCTTAAAGTAATTTCTCCAGTCATTCCAATATTTGCTGGCACAGGTTTTTTACTTAAGGCACTAATAATAGAAGTTGTAAATGTAACTCCGGCACTTGGACCATCTTTTGGAATGGCTCCAGCTGGTACGTGGATATGAATTGAATTATTATCAAAATCAAAATCAATACCAAACTTTTTAGCATTAGCCCTTACATAAGCCAAGGCAATTTGTGCCGATTCTTTCATAACATCTTTTAGTTGCCCGGTTAATTTTAGGCCTTCTTTACCAGGGAATGTCGTCACTTCGATTGCTAAAGTTGAGCCACCAAAACTTGTGTATGCCAAACCATTAACAACACCCACTTGTGCTTTATTTTCATTTTCATCGTCTTCGAATTTAACTGGTCCTAAAAAATCAACTACAACATCTTTATCAACTACAAAACTGTCGCTAATTTTGTTATCCAAAATTCTTACAACAATTTTTCTAGCAATGCTGTCTAAAATTCTTTTTAGTTCACGAACACCACTTTCCCTTGTGTAATTTCTAATGATGAAATCTAGGACTTCGTCATTAATTTGATATTGTTCAGATGTTAATGCATTTTGTGAAAACACTTTAGGTAATAAATGTGATTTTGAAATTTCAATCTTTTCTTTAACTGTATATGTTGATAATTCAAGTAATTCAACACGGTCAATTAAAGCGGCTGGAATAGAATCATAGTAGTTTGCTGTTGCAATAAATAGAACTTTTGACAAGTCGTATTCTAAATCTAAATAGTGATCTTGGAAGTTAGTATTTTGTTCTGGATCTAAAACTTCTAACATTGCTGAAGTAGGATCGCCTCTAAAATCAGAAGACATTTTATCAATTTCATCTAATAAAATAACTGGGTTAGAAACTCCTGATTTTTTTATAGCTGAAATAATCTTACCTGGCATTGCTCCAACATAAGTTCTTCTATGACCTCTAATTTCTGATTCGTCTTTAACTCCACCTAATGAAACTTTGATAAATTTACGTTTTAGTGCTTCAGCAATTGATTTTGCCATTGTTGTTTTACCAGTTCCTGGAGGGCCAATTAATGTTAAAATAGGAATATTATTTACAGGGTTATTTGTTGTTTGCCCTGCTTTATTAACAAATAATTTAGTATCAACGAAGTGTTCTGGATCATTTTTAATTGCCAAATATTCGTTATCACTGTTTTTGCCTTTTGTATGTGTTAAAACAGAAATAAATTCTAAAATTCTTTCCTTTGGTTTTTCTAGACCATAGTGATATTTATCTAAAACTTCTCTTACATGGTTAATATCAATTAATTCAGCGCTTACTTTTCTTCAAGGTAAAGCCAAAATTAAGTCTATGTAATTTTTAGAAATATTTGCCTCAGGACTTGAAGGCATCATTGATGCAACACGAGCTTGTTCGGCTTTTAAAGCTTCTAAAACATAATCTGGGTATTGTTTTTTAAGATCGTCATTTTTTTCAATCTCTTCAGCTTTTCTTCCGCCCTCGTCTTCTTTTAGCATTTTTCTAATTTGACGCATTTTTTCACGCAAATAGAAATCTCTTTGTTGTTCTTCCATGTCGCCACGTAAACCATTATTTATTTCTTCTTCTAATGATTTCATATGAGCTTTTCTTTGAATAATTCTAATTGCAAATAAATAAGTTTCTGAAATTGAGTTTTTGTTAATTAAATTAATTAATTCTTCTTTAGTATATTCTGAATCGATTAAATTCAATAATGTTCATACTTCGGCAGAATAGTCGTCTCTGCTTGTTGGTCCTGAGTCACCCACTTTTTTAATAAAGTCCATCATTTTTTTAGTGATTGGATCAGCTAATGGCATTCCTTCTGAATCATATCCCATTTGTGACGCAGTTTTAATAGCTTTATATAAATTGTCACGTAATAATTTAATTTGTTCATCTGAAGCATCAAAATATTCTTCATTTTCTAAATCGGCTTCAATATAAACACTCTTACCGTCAACAAGATTCTCTTTATCTATAGATACAATTTTTACTTGTTTATATAGTTCTAGTTCTAAATAATAAATACCCTTTTTGTTTTCTTGTTCAACGATTTTTGCTAACATACCAATTGGATGCATTTGATCTACTGATGTAATTTCAGCATCTTTAGCAACATCAGATTTAATAAATGTTAAAACAAAAGAAGATTCGTAAAATTTATTAGCTTCTTCTAAAGCTAAAACTGAATTAAGTTTTCCAACTTTAATTTTTTCAAGAGTTCATGGCGTTGAAATTTGATTTCTAATTGCTATAAACGGACTTTTACTTATCATAATTTACCTTTCTATTAATAAATAATTTTTCTCTCAAAATTATCTACTGTTATTATATATATTATTTTTCACTTCTTTTCATATCGGGAAAAATTAGCGAAAACATAATTTACTTGCTTACTATAACCAGTGCTGGTTTAATAGTTCTGTCATGTAATTTGTAGCCAATATTTTTAACTTCCAATATTGTATCTTTATCAAAATCAGATGCCACTAATTCATAAACTTGGTGAATATTAGCATCGAATGCTTCTCCAACTTTTGGAATTATTTTACTTATTCCAAAGGAAGATAAAACATTTTCGATTTGTAAATATAACATTTCAAATCCCTTGGCGAAATTTTGAACAATCGCATTATCAATATTTTCAGCAGCTTTAATTGCAATATCGAAGTTATTTAACGGTTGAATCAAATCTTCTAAAAACGATTGCAATGCATATTGTTTACTTTCTTTTAATTCGTTAGCTATATGTTCATCATTTTTTTTACGATGTTCATTAATTTGCTGTTGGGCTTTTTCTTGTAATTCTACTACTTGCTTTTTAAAGATATGTTCGTTGTCTGAAATATTTTTCTTCAAATTATCAATTTCTTTATTTAAATATTCTATATTTTTTTCTAACAATTCATTTTTGTCTAAAAGCTTCGCATTTTCTTCAAATAAAGAATGGAAAATAGGATCAGTTTTTTTATGCTTCAATATAACCAAGGTTAGTGTTTTACTATCTTTTTTATATTTTATTTCGTTTTTCTCTTTGCTATATTTCCCTTTAATTAAAGCTTCTTCAATCTCTTTATCTAATGAATTTGTATTAATAAAACCTTGATATTCTTTTTCGATTTTATCTTTTAAATTAACTAATTTAACTGAAACATAATCATATTGTTTAAATATACTATCGCTCATATTTCCTCCTTATTTTTTATCCTTTATTAAATCTTCTAAGATTTTTAGCGTTTCAAATGATTCGTTGAAATCTAAATTTTTAGGTCCAACAATGCTAATCTCTTTAATATTCTCATTATTAGAAAAATTAATTCTCTTTGAAATAATGCTTAAATTAGGGCGTGAAAAATCTAATTTTAGATTATTATCTTCATCTAAGTTATTCTCGATTGCTTCTCATACTGAATGATTTTCAATTAGTTCTAAAATTTTTGCAATTTCTTCTCTTGAAATATCTTCTTTTAAAATAATAGCGTTTTTATTAAATGAACGTGTCTCGATTTTTTCTTCAAAATGGAAAATATTCTTAATAAACTTTTGAATAATTACTTCGTAGTTTTTAACTTGTTGAGCAAAAACAGGTGCTAAAGCAATGGCCTTTTGTGCAAGTTCAATTAATGGTGTATCAATTAACCTTTCTTTAAATAATCTAATTGCTACTTTTAAATCATTAATTTCAATTGAACTGTCTAAAGTAAATAGTTTATTTTGAACATTACCAGTGCTAGTTACCATAACTACAACTGCAGAAGTTTCATTTAATGGCGTTAATTGAATGCTTTTAAGTGTTTCGGATTGATTATTAGAAGTGGCGACAACTGCAAAACCAGCCATTTTTGAAATAATGTTAGCTGCTTCATCTAAAGTTGAATCAACACTCAATCTTCGCTTAGCCAATAAATCTTCTAACTTTTGATTAAAGTAATCTTTGGCGTTGTAAGCTAAATATTTTGCATAGTATTCAAGTCCACTTGTTGAAGGAATTCTTCCACCCGAAACATGTTGCTTTTCTAAAAAGCCAATTTTTTCTAAGCTTGCCATCATATTTCTAATGGTTGCAGAGCTACAATTTAAGCCGCATTCTGCTACTAATTTTTTAGAAGCAACAGGTTCTCCAGTTTTAATATACATATCAACGATTAATTTAAAATACTTAGATAGTTTTTCGCCTAAATTTTTATTTTTAATTTCAGACATTTACACTCCTCTATTTTTTAATAATATAATTTTAGCATTAAATTAGCACTTTATAACTTATATTGCTAATATTTTTTAAAAATAAAAAAATGCCGACTGGCATTTTGTACAATTTCTTGATATGGCGCGCCCGGCAGGAGTCGAACCCGCAACCTCTTGGGCCGTAACCAAACACTCTGTCCAATTGAGCTACGGGCGCATAATATGGAGCCACCAACCGGATTCGAACCGGTAATCGAGGTGTTGCAGACCTATGCCTTGGCCGTTTGGCTATGGTGGCAACACTTGGCATAATTGCATAATTATTATAATATATTTTTTTAAAAATGTAAAAAATTCTAGTTTATCGGCAATAATTTTTACTTGTCTAAATTAAATAACTATTAATTTAATAAATATTTTTTATTGAACAATAAAAAAATTCTTCAAATTTGATTGAATTTCAAGGTTTAGTCTTTAAAGAAATGAGATTTATTCTTTTATATAATTTATCTATAATGAACAATAAAAAGTATTTGTCAAAAATAAAATTTAATGGATTTAAAGATCAGAGCAATTAAGTTAATTCAAATATTGGCTTTTATATTTTTGTGTGTAAGAAAAGAATATCAAAAACGCATTATTAGGCAAAATGTTTTACTAATATCACATAACTCATTATTCGAATAATATATAATAATTTATTAACATAATTTAGAAAGGATAAAAATGTTAAATTTTAAACCAATTGCATACTTTGTTGATTTGGACGGTACATTATTAGACGAACCAAAAACAAAAGAAAAAATATCAAACGAAAATATTGAATACATGAAGAAATTAAATGACAGTGGAACACATGTTATTATTTCAACTGGTAGGGGAAATTCTGACTTTGTTATGTCATTAGCTAAAAAAATTAATTCAAAATATGTTATCTGTCAAAATGGTGGACTTATTGTTGATATAGACAATAATATTTTAAGAAGAGTTGAAATGGATGCAAATATGACTCAAAAAATTGCTGAGATTCTTAAATTAGATAATATGTTTATTACATTTAGTTCAGGTAATAAGATATATGGAAATAAAAGTAAAATGAAAACTATTAGACCATGAGTTAAAAATTTAGAATTATTGCCATATTCAGAAATGACCGAATTTAAACCAGCCACAAAAGTCTTGGCTTTTGGAAAGTTGACTAAATGTGGAATTAAAAAAGTTAAAAACAAATTGCAAAAAGTTTTCCCAGATCTTTGTGTTGATATTATTTCAAAAGGCTATGCTGTTGAAATTACTATACACGATGCAACAAAGGGTGCGGGAAACAAATATGTTTGTGATGAAATTTTAAAAATAGATATCAAGAAAACAGTTCATTTTGGTGATTCTGGCAATGACATTAGTACAGTAGATTATAACGGGGCTTTTGTTGCTATGAAAAATGGTATGAGAAACGTTAAAAAAGCAGCTACATGAGTCGCTAATTCTTATAAAAATGCCGGAGTTAAAAGAGCAATTGAAAAAATAATTAGTTCAAACAATTAATAAGGAGTTACTATGATCGATTTTAAAGCAAAAATTTATTTTACAGATTTAGATGGAACATTTATTGACAATCCAAAAGCTAAAAATGAAAAAGATAAAGTTTCAAAAGAAAATATTCAAGCGGCAAGAGCGTTAAATGATGCTGGTATTCCTTTTATTTTGGCTACAGGTAGATCAAATTCAGAATTTGTTTTATGATTAACTAATGAAATTCACGCGCCTTATGCAATTTGCCAAAATGGTGGAATCGTTGTTGATAAAAATAATAATATTTTAAAAAGAGAAGAAATTAAAAAAGATACTGTTATCAAAGTTGTCGACATCTTAAAAGACGAACAAATGTGTTTTATTTTTAATAGTAATAGAGACATTTATGGCCCAAGTGCTAAAATGAAAATTATTAGAAATTGAATCAAAAAATTAAATCGTCACACCTATGAAGATTTACCTCAATTTGCTGACTCAACTAAAATCTTAACATTCGGTAAAGTAAGTAAAAAAGGTATTGTAAACGTTAGAGATATTCTTCAAAAAGAATTTTCAAACTTGGCCTTCCATATCGTTTCAAAAGGTTATTCAATTGAAATAAATGACATTAATGCAACTAAAGGTATTGCTGAAGAATTTGTATGTAAAATTATGAATATTGATCCAAAGTACGCAATTCATTTTGGAGATTCAGGTAATGATACAACAACCATTCCATTTATCGGAGCTTTTGTTGCAATGAAAAATTCCACAAAAAATGTTAAAAAACAAGCTAAATTAGTTGTTGGCAACTTTAAAAAATCTGGTGTTGCCAAAGCCTTATCTCAACTTCACAAATAATTATTTAAAAACCCAAACTTGTTAAGTTGTGGGTTTTTAAATTGCTTAATTTATTAATGATGATTTTATTTTGCGTTTTAAAGCTTTAAGTTCTAAATTATCCAAAATAATATTTGCTTCATTTGATAAATCAATGTTAAAAATTGACAAATCTTTAAACTCAGGCATCACTAAGTCAAAGTCAGATTGCAATGTTGCTATATATTTATCTCTCATGGCATTATCTTTAAATTCAAGCAACTTTTTAGCTCATGATGGTTTAACATTATTAATATTTTTATAAATATTTTCAATTGAGCCAAATTCTTTTAACATAGCTGAAGCTGATTTTTGACCAATTCCTGGTATGCCTTTGAAATTATCACTAGAATCACCTACCATAGCCTTATAATCAATTACTTGATCTGGTTTAAAATCATAATAATCTTCGAAGTTTTGACTGTTTAAAATAATGTATTCACTTTTTACTTTTTTAATAATGCTTACATTATCATTAATTAATTGATTTAAATCTTGGTCAGCTGAATATATTAATATATCAGCATCGTAAGTTTTAGTGCATCTTGCAATAATATCATCAGCTTCATAACCATCGTAATTAAAATTTTTAATATTTAAAGCATCTAATAAATCATGAATAATATTAAGTTGTGTATAAAAAGTTGTTGGAGCTTTTTGTCTTCCGGCTTTATAATCTGCAAATACTTCATGTCTAAATGTTTTAATCCGTGAATCAAATGCAATATAAATACCATCAACATCATAAGTTTTAATTAATGAAAATAATGTATTGAAAAAACCGACTATAACATTAGTTTGAATGCCATCGCTTGTTTCTAATATTGCATTATTCCCATAAGCTGTTGCATAAAACGAACGGTACGCTAAATAAGTTCCATCAACAACTAAAAGTGTTTTTTTCATAATTATTCCTTAATTTTTCATTTTCTTAAATATATAGTTGTTTTATCTTTTTTAACATATGTAATTTCAACATATTTTTTTTCTAGTTCTTTAATAGATTCATCATCTTTAAAAATAAAAGAACTAATTTTCTGTGATTCATCTTCAAATTGAAGTAAATAGTATTTATTACCATTTTTAGCAATACCTGAACGAATAAAGTTGCAATATGCAATTCCCACGTACTCATTGCCTACATGAGCTTCTAAAAATGTAGTAGCGTTTTTATATTTGGATATACCATTTAGTTTTTGATGGTAATTTTGGCCTAGCAAATTAATCTCATTTTCTTTTTCTTCTTCAATATTAGCCTCAAGTATTTGCGATGGTTGGTATGAATCAATTAAAGATGATAAACTTTCAATTTCTTGATCTTTATTAATTTTTAAAAGCAGCATTGTATCGCTATTTTCTTGTTTAATTTCATTTAATAAAGTTGCTTGGTTGAAATCGCCCAATGATTTTAAACTATTAGATTTTATTAGAGTTTCAATAACAGAAATTCCTAATGACTTAGTTTTTAGTAAACAAATTAACAAGTGAAAAAAGTTTTTATAAAGGCCATACTGTTTTCTATTCTCAACTATATTTTTCACAATTTCAGGTCCTATTCCTTTAATCATTGTCAAAGGTAAAATAATTCCATCATTAATAATCAACGCATTTTCTGCAGATAAATTAATATTTGGAGCAACTATGTTTATTTTCATAGTTTTTGCTTCATTTACGTATTTAGAAATAGTTTCATGCGCACCATGAGCTCCGCTAATACATGCGGCATAAAATTCTTGTGGATAGTGAGCTTTTAAATAAGCCATTTGATAAGTTAAAATAGAGTAAGAAACTGCGTGTGACTTATTAAATCCGTAATCAGCAAACTTTTCTATACTGTCAAAGATTTTTTTAGCTATCGCTTTATCATAATTATTCTCAATAGATCTTTTAATAAATTCTTCTTTTACAATTTGCATCTCATCAGCTTTTTTCTTTGAAATTATTCTTCTTAATGTATCCGCTTCACTAAAGGACATGTTTGCTATCGCTTGAACAATTTGCATTATCTGTTCTTGATAAATAATAATTCCATAAGTCGATTTAACTATTTCGTCATATTTTTTTTCAATCTTCGGAATATCTTCATTCCCTTGCTTACGTTTAGCGTATTTTGGAATATTTGAAGCTGGCCCGGGTCTATTTAGTGATATTGTAGCGACAATATCATCAAAAGAAGATATTCCAATTTTCTGAATTGCCCTAACCATTATTGGTGTTTCTAATTGAAAAATGCCAGCTGTATTTGCATTATTTAATATTTCTAAAGTTTTATAATCATTAAAATTAATTTTATTTAAATCTACATCGATATTTTTTGTTTGTTTTATTAACTTAATAATTTCTTTAATAGTAGATAAAGTTTTAAGACCTAGTATATCCATTTTGATTAAACCAAATGACTCAAGATATTCCATACTTACTTGAGTTTGAAGCATGTTATTTTCAACATCATGCACCGGGATAATATCGATAAGTTTTTTATCACTAATAACAATACCCGCAGCATGTGTTCCGGTCTGTCTATAAAATCCAGATATACGATTAGCTTGGTTTAATATTTTTAAAGAAAGATTAAGATCATTACTGTCTATTTTTGATAGTTCAAATGCAAATTTTTTGTTATTTTCATATTCTTCTAAAAGTGAAACATCATCTGAACTAATTAGCTTAGATATTGCATTAATTTTCACAGGCGATACGTTGTGTATCCTTAAAACATCTCTTATTGCCGATTTTTTTCCAAGTGATGAAAATGTTACAATGCTAGACACATATTCATAGCCATATTTTTCAACAAGATAGTCGATTACTTCGTTTCTTCGATCATCTTGCACATCAATATCAATATCTGGCATAGTAACCCTTTGTGGATTTAAAAATCTTTCAAATATCAAGCCATACTTAATTGGGTCTACTTTAGTGATATTAAGCAAATAACTAATTAATGATCCGGCCGCAGATCCTCTACCAGGACCAATTGAGATATCATTATTTTCAGCTCATCTAACTCAATCCTGAATAATTAAGAAATAATCAGCAAAGTTTAAACTTTTAATAACAGAAAGTTCATAATCAAGTCTTTTAGAATATACTTCATTTCACTCTTCTCTTGAAAATTTTTTAACAATATTTTCTTTTAAAATTTCTTTTAAATATTCATAAGATGATAAGTTTTTGTCATTTTTAAAAACCGGCAATAAATAAGATACATCTTCAATTTCAAAATATATTTTTTTTGCAAAATCATTTGTTTTATCTATTAGGGCCTCAATTACTTCTTTTTCATATTCAATTTCAGGAGAATATGATTCAAAAACATCAATAAATTTAGTTTCATTTTTCATTTTTGCTAATACATTTATAATCTCGTTATCGTCATATGATAATATGCAATTATGATTTATTAATAAACATTTGTCAAAATGATTATTAATAAGTTCTTGCTTAATATTCACTGACTGCATAGAAAAGTAATAGTTTTCTAAATTAATAATATTATTTGTTTTTTCATAATAACCAAATATTGGATGTTCGATAAAAATTAAATTTTTATAAGATATAAATTTGTTAAAATCGATATAACCGTTTCTCAAAACTTCAAAAGACAATAATTTAAGATCTTTGAATCCTTCTTTTGACTTAGAAAAAACAATATAACGATAAACATTTCCGTCTATAACAACATCACAATCTATACCGAAAATTGGTTTTAAATTATTTTGTTTCGATAATTTATTGACTATTGCTAAACTATATAAGTTATTGTGTTCAGTAACTGAAAAATATTCCTGATTATTTTTTTTCAAATCAGAAATAAAATCTTCAACTTGTATACAACTTTCAAAAAATGAATATGTGCTATTCAAATGTAAATTTATTAATTTCTTTTTCATATACATTAATTATATATTATTAATATCTATTAAAAAATTGTTGTGAAAATCATAATAAAATGTTATTTAACAAAAGATTTGCAATAACTTTCTTTTTTTAAATATTAAAAATTACTTTTAAAAAATGATGGTTTCAACACTGTTTTTTTTGAAATAAAGCGCAAGCTTTTCAAAAAAAAAAACGATTCTTAATTGAATTTTTGTGAAAAAAAGCTGAAAATTCAATAAAAAAAACGAATCCTTATAATATTTTTCTATAGAATTTTAGTATATAGAAGGAGAAAAAATGGGTAGAAAAAAATCTAAGGCAATGTTACTTACATTAGCAACACTAGGTGTAGCTACTGCATCTACAATGGTTGCAGCTATACTAGTAAAATCTTGTGGGCTTGAAGAAGATAACATAATTTTGCATCAAATTTATAGAACAGATTATTGAATTTTAGAAGACTTAAAAGATATTTCAGAAAACCAAAATAATGAAAATAAAATCGCTCGTTCAGAAAGAGATTTGTTTGATGCAAAGGAAACTTATTTCAAATATGAAAAAATTACAGATGAAGCCGTTGAAGAGGCTTTAAATAAGCTAAAAAAGGATATTGATATTTTAGAAAAAACTATAAATATACAAAAATTGGCAATAGCAAAAAAACAAGCATTAGAAGCTATTAATAAATTAAAAGATGAAAGCAAAAAAACTGAGTTATTAGATAAAGTTAATTCAAGTGATGTAACATTGGAAAAAACAATTCAAGCAAGAGATGAAGCAATTGCTATTATTAAAAAAGCAAGAGATGACGCTAGAGTTTCTATTAATAAAGTAATAGGATCTGTTCCGTACCCAATTTGAATTAAAACTTTAGAAAATAAAAATTCTACAGAAAATGAGTTAAATGAAACTTCAGAAAAAGCAACAAGATTGTTTGATAGCATTAAAGAAGGAATAGAAAATCGTATCGATTCAGTTACTAATGAAGAGTTTAAACAAAGATTAAAAAATGAAAGCACCAAAGCAAAAACATTTTATGATTATGAAACACTTGGTGCCAAAATCTCAATGTTTAGTAGATTAAAAGCAAATCATGTTTCAGATGAAGTATTGAATTTATATATTGAAAAACTAAATAATATTGTTTTAAAAACCCCTGAAAATATCAAGTATGTTAAAATAAATGAACAACCAGAACAATATTTTAGATTTGATTCATATGGTCCAATTTCTGATATTGATAAACTAAATTTACAGTGATATTTATCAACGTTGCCATATCCTAAACAAGGCGATGAGCCCGTTGAAGCTATAACTGAAATTTCTAATAAATACAATGAATTGATTTCGTACTTAAATAATAAAGACAAAATATCCTTTGACGAATTTAAATCATGACGTCCAAAAAGAGTTCAGTTAAGTTTGGTTAAACCAGAAATAATTAATAAATATGTAGAAGCAATCAATAAATTATCAAATCCTAATAAAGAAAGTTTGATTAAACTATTGAATAGAACAAATAAAATCGTTGGCGATTCATTTGACTCAAATGAAGAATTTGCTAATTTAGATGCCAAAATATCAGAAGCTAAAGAACAAGAAAAACAAGATATAACAAATAAGATAAATGCCTTGGAAAACTTGACTGACAAAAATTCATATATTTCTAGGTTAGAAAATAAAACATATGATGAAATGCTAGATGTTTATAAACAAGCTAGATATGAAGATTTAAAGGCTAAAATAAATGAATTGCCATACCCTGATAATGATGCTAAAGCAAAAGAAGCGTTGACTAGCGCTCTACCTTCATATAACGATATGTCTGATGAACTATTCGAAGAAAATTTAAACAATATAAATGCTATAAAAGAAGCATTGAAAACAACAATTCAAAAAATAGATTCTTTACCTTATCCTAGCTATTCAGGATCTTCTATAACCAAAACAGGAAAAGACGCAATAAAAGAATCTTTAAATAATAAAACAAATGCAGGAGAAATTACTGCATCTGTTCCCGATCATCTTTCTGAATATTTAACAGAATGAAATAAATTAATTTCAGATGCTCACGATAATTGAGGATTAGAAGCAAACAATTATGATGACGTTATGACTAAAGAAATTTTAGTTTCAAATAACGATCAGACAATAAATGATATGAATGAAGCCTTATTTAACAATGTCAAACTTGCAGTCTTCGATCAAAAAATGACAAAAAATAACTTCAGTAATTTAACTGATGAAGAAATCGAAAAATTCAAAGAAGGTATAAATACTCCCGACTTTTCTAACACTTCTGAAACTAATAACATGGTTAAGCTAATGTTAGATAGATTAAAAGAAGCTAAAAAACTAAACGATCAAAAAGGCAACAGATTGCCAGATAGAACATGAGAAGAAACAGTTAGAATGGTTAGCAGGTTAAACCCTTCGGAATTTAAAAGCTATTCTTTAAATACATTAGCAATTGTTGGAATAGATCCAAATACAAGAAATAATTTATATTACACTTCAGAACGTAAACTAAAAGAAGCTAAAGACAGAGCTATTGAAAAAATCAATCAAATTTCTGATGAAAACAAGAAACAAGAACTTTTAAATTCAATCGAAGGTGAAGAAGTAACAGAAGCACAATACATTGAAGCTTTGAATGAAGCAAATAAACACTTACAAAGTTAAATAATTAATATAATAAAAGTCAATTTCACCATCATTTAGAAATTGACTTTTATTTTTTATATTCTTAATTTTAAAAAATCTCACTTAAATTAAAATAGATTTTGCCTTTATTAACACATTCAAATATAAATATACAAGTGATTTCAAGACTGTTTTGCACATTAAAATAAAGCTTTTTATTTTTTATAAATTATTACTTACCTTTATTTTTTTAATTTTTTTAATAATTAATGGAATTGAGACGCATAAGGCTACTGCTATAATAGAAAATAAGGCTATTAATCCGTATATTAAAGATTGAGATGGTCCGGTATTTTTAGATTTGTCTTGGTCATTTTCTAAATTTGATTCAACCGAATTAACTGATAAGCCTGCAATAATTTGATGTTTTATTTTTTTATATTTATCATTCGAAACTTCATAATTAAGCTCTATTTTGCCTGCTAGATCATCGTTTTTTCTTTTTACAATATTAACATTAATAGATTCAAAATCATTTTTCAAAACCAAATCCTTTTCAGAAATATTTGAAGGTGATTTATCAAAATCTTCTATTTTAAAATAAATTTGCTTTAATTTACTTTCAAAGCTATTTCTTTGATCTGTTTCTTCATCTATATTAATTATTAAAGTATTTAGTTTATCAATAAGATTATCAAGCAATATCATATTATTTATTTGAATTTCTATTGATAATAAATTGTTAAATTCAGATCTTATAAACTCAATGTATTTTAAATTATCTATGAATTTTTTTAAATATTCGCTAATGTTATTTTTAACAATTTCAACTTTGCGAACATACTCATTATTTAAGGCGTTTATTTTATTTTCAAGCCATTGTTTTTTGCTTTCAAAGTTGTTTGTTATTTCATTTAAATCATCAATATATTTATCAACTAATTCAATTTCGAAAGCAAATGAAAGTTTATCAGACAAAATATTAATTTCAGTTCTTCACAATTTGATATCTTTTTGTTTATCTAAATAATCAATATTCAACTTATTTATTTTGTCATTTAGTATCTCTAATGCATTATTAAAACGTTCTTTTGCCTTGATTAATTCAGAATTATTGACTAGCTCTAAATAATTTTGCTTTATATTATTTAAAAAACTATTGAATTCCTCTATCAATGTATTTACTTTAGTTATACTATCATCAACTAGTAAAATTTGATTAGTATACTCATTATATGCATTACTAAAATCGCTTTTTAAATCTTCACTATTAGAAGCATATCAACTTTCATTTTGATAATTCTCATTCTGTTTTTTAATAGTTAAAGCTTCATGCATCGTTTCATTAAGTAAATCAGCCGAATTTTTTATTTCTTCTAATTCATCTAATGAATTTACTGATTGCATTTTTGTAGTAATATTTTCTTTTTGAATCTCATTTAAATTTGTATAATCAGACACTATTTTACTAATGTTATGAGTTTTCTTAAAGTTGTTATATTCTTTTATCAAATTAACTAAATCGGTTTTATTAGAAATCATATTTTTCAATTTATAAATATACTGAGTTTTAGCAAAATTCAAAAGTTCATTATCATTAGAAATATCATCTATAGCTTCAGTAATCTTTCTGGATAATTCTTCATCTTTTATAAAAGAAAAAGTATTAAAAATATCTGCTTTTTCTTTTAAATCTTCATATGATATCTGACTCTTAATTGCTTTATCTAAGTTTGTATATGATGCAACAAAAGCTTCTTTTCTTGTTTCGATTAACAATCTATAACCTTCGTAATCGCTATAATCTTGAAAACTAAGCAACAACATTGTTAATTCATTTACAAAATCATTTATCTTTTTGTTTTCTTTATATAAAACATTTAAAACTTGATTATCAACTGTAGTTTCGAAAACTTCATTAATATTTTGTTTTCTAGCTTCTGTAATAAAAGTTAGATTTTTTATATTAGAAACATAAACATTAGCATTTAATGAACGTGCGTTACGCACAACATTTGATATCTCTAAATACGAATCTGCAGGCAATGATCTTATTTCTTCTTTATAAATATTCTTTTGGCCCTCAAAAAGTTCTGTAAGACTATCGATAATGTATATTCTCGAAGTAACAAAATCATTTCCAGCAACAATATTATTTTGTAAATCTTTAATATTTTCTAACTCAACTAACAATGTATTATAGTCAATAATATTCTCGTTATCATTAATTTTATTTTCTAGTTGCCTAATTGCATTAACATAAGCATCTTTCAATTCTTGGTTTCTATTATTACTGTTATTTTCAATAAATTGATTAACATTATTAATATAATCCCTAGCTTCGTCTAGCTTGATTTTAAAATTAGATAACTCATCTAATATGATCTGTGATGAAATTAAAGACTCAATATTCTTTTGAAGAGAATTTTCATAGTGTGTAATTTTATTTCCAATATTTACCTCTGCGATTTTTTGTTTTATTTTAGGAATTTCTAATCTCAAAAATTCTTTCGCTTGAATTAATTTAGAAATTCTGTTCACATATTCGTTAACATTAGAAAATTCAGCTATTTCTACATTGCTCTTGGATTTAGATAATATTTCTTTAACAAGAACAAGAAAGTCGTTATTTATATTATTTAAAATATTAATTCAATATGCTTTACCATAATCAAAATTAGAAAAAATATTCTCGAACTCATTTAATTCATTACCTGTAACAATATTATGCGCTAGGTTTTCTATTTCTCTAATTTTATCTAAGCCGTTTTTAATATTTATTATTAATGTATTATATTTTTCAAAATTTATATCATTATTAATTTCTGTAATATTAAAATCAGTGTTTACCAAAGCAATAAAATTGGTTAACATTTGTTTGACATTCTCTTTTGTTTGTTCATCAAATACTTGTTGGTTTTTAAAATAATCAGATTCAAAGTTTGAGATTAATGTTGAAATTTCTATATATTGATTTTTCAAATTTTCTAAATTAGTTCTTAAATTTCTTCATCCGTTTTTAATAATTTGATATTTATTAATATTTTCTTGACTAGGTCTTTTTAGATTTTCTAATTTATTAATAAATGCATTTTTCAAATACTCAGATACAACAGCTAATGAAGCTGGATAGTATTTAGCATATAAAGAAATCTCTTCTTTTAAATCATTTGCACTAATCGTATGTTCTGACAAAACAACCGATTTGTCTATGTTTATTTCATTATAATTTCTAGCTGAATAGAATTGGTTTTCTTTTATTGTTTTACTAAAGCTAAATGTTAAATTTTGATTCTCTTTAAATTCTTTTTCAAGAGAAATAACTTTAAAATTTTCAGAATAATTTTCAGGAATGATTATTTCTTTTAAAATCGTTTGGCCATCTTTGATTGTAATTTTAAAATTGGCTAACGGCCCACGAATAGTTAACTGATTATCAGCAGCAAATAACTCATCAATAGATATCTCGTTTTTAGAAATTAATCTTCCTAAAATACCTTTTTCTAATTCTTCATTGCTAATAAAATAATTTCTTTTAAAGATTGCTTGATTAACAGAAGTTCCTGGAAAATCCATATAAACTATGCCTAATTTAGTGACATTTTCATTTTCATTTAATCAACCGTTTATTCTTTGGTTAACACTGGCAGCAAAATTATCTGGCTTATTAGAAATATCTTTTCAACTAATTGATGTATAGTTTAAAAATAAAAATTGATCATTATTATTTGACCTTCAATAATTATTTGAACGATCAACTAAACTGATGAATCTTGTTACTTTTTCATCAGCAGAAACATGATCTCTTTGTTGAACAGAGAAATCATTAGAAATATAATCATTATATAAAAATCCACCAATTCTTGAGTTGTTTATAAATCTATGTCAATTGTTAACAATAACTATCTTTCCTCTTAAATTTCTTACATTATAATTATACGGATCTAAATCCCTACCTTCTATATTGAATAAAAAATTTTGAAACTTTTGCAAGTTTAATATTCTATTATAGTTTTCGCTAGCTTTATCTGTCTGTGAATAATTATTAATATTAATATCTTCTTCTTTAACTTTAATAACCACAAACTCCGAAGGATTAATTGTCAAAAACTCAGAAACTCTATCTAAAACATTTTCAAGGCCAATATTTGAAAAAACTTCACCATGTTTTATTACCATATCAGCATTTAATCTAAGATCAAGAGCTCTAATACCAGATTCTAATTGATCTTTTATATTTAGTGATTGAGTTCTTGCTGCGCCTTTATTAAAAAATCATTTTACTCCTTGTCCAGAATCCATTCCTGAACGGTGTGTTCCTGGTATAGACATATCAAAAAGATTTTTATTATCATTTACATTTTCCATTCATTTTGAAAAGTTATATTCTTTAATATCAAATGGGTGGTATTCATTATTGTAATAAGCATGTGCGCCATTTTTATATTCATTTCTATCTTTTTCACTAAATACATAAGCAGATAGTGTTAAAGAAGAAATTAAGGGAATGAATATACCTGCCGTTAATAGTTTCAATTTATTTTTCATATTTCTCATTTTAGTACATAAAATTATTTAATTTATTAAATAATGTAATAAATTTTATTACAAAATGAATCTTAGATTATACAAAAAAATACATATGATTATTTTTTTATAAATATTTTAAATTTATTAACATGATAATAAAAAATAGAGAAGCTTCAAAAAGCTATCTCTATTCCTCTATTAATTTACGGTATTTAAACTTTCTTTTAATGTTTCAACTATTTTTTGTTTTGTTGAATCATAATTTTTAAAATTAAAATAATTATTATCTATTTTGAATTTTTCTCATCTTTGATAAAACGTAAAATCAACGATGTCACTAATAGAAAAAGTGCCTTTACTATTTTTAATCAAACCAAGCATATGCTCAATTGACATTATTCGTCTTACCGAATAAATTTTTTTATCAGTCTTAAGCATTAATCTTTTTATTTTTAAAACACTAAGATCAATGTCTTTAACGTTCTCTCAATTGTTAGACAATTCTTCATAAAATTTTTCATACGTTACTTCAAAATTTTTGTTTATTTTCTTTCACGACCTTATAAAGCATAAACAACAAATAAACATAATAAAAATGGCTAAGATAAAGGGAAATCCTATCGACAATGAAATTACTAAGTCGTAAATCGATAGAAGTTGTGTAAATAGCCACAAAATAGTAGCAATTCCATTAATCAATATATAAATCAAAATTGTTAAAAAGGAACCAAATAACATTGATTTTTTAGTCATTTTTAATAGAAATGAAAAATATTTCTCATTGGTAATTTTTATTTTGTTTTGAATAAAATATGTTCTATCGAATAAAATATTAGCTCCAAAATAAGAAAGGAAATTTTGAAGGCAAAGAATGAATGAATAGGGGCAAAAATATAACATATTAAATTTCCTAAAGTACCATATTGTTTATTCTATAACTCTGAAATAATCATTATAAAAAGTTCTAAATATTTAATACTGTGATGTTATCAATATTAAACTCTTCGCAAATTTTCGTTTATATAAAATAGGTAAAATATTTTAATTAAATGATGCGAAAAATTTAATTTACGCATCATTTAATTATACAACCATATAAACTAAACATGATAATCTTTGTATTCTTTGTTATTGATATCTTTTTTCACTTTAAATGTCCACCTTGGCCAATAATTCATTTTTTTGATTTTATTATACTTTAAAGACTTGAAAATGTAAATTTTGATCAAAAAAAAGCATAACAAAAACCATCTATTGGGACACTATGTATATTTTTTTATTGTTAATTTTGTTTTTAAAGTTTATTTTGTAATTTATGAAATTCATTTGTACTCATGGGGAGTGGGTATTCTTTAATATTATGTCTTACAATATTATTTATTTCATTGCCTATAAACGCACGGGTTTCTATATCTTGTTTTGCAACTTCCCTTCCTTTCGAAAACCGTCTTCTTAATAGTCTGTGTGAATTTTCAATATAACCCATTTCAAACGACGAGTAAGGATAACAATAATAGATATTTTTTACAACCTTATTTAACATCTGATTTTCGAAACCATTATCAACTGTTAATGAGTTAATATTTAATCCGTGATACTTTATTAATACGATTAAAGAATCTGCTACTTCATATGACTTTGTTCCTGAAAAAATAAAGTAAAAACATTCTTGTTCTAATGTTGATCAATGTCAAAATACACGTCTTAGAATTTCATTTAAATCTCTCTGTATCTAATTCAAAATCATTTAAGCCAGATTTCCTATTTATATGGTCAGGTCTAAACTAAATTGACAAGCCAACGGTTTTTTTCTTGCTTTGTGGTTTTCTGCTTAATTTCTTAGGTTTTAGCTCTCTTGTTGATAAAATTGGCATAAATTTAATTGAAATTAAACCTCGATAAGTATGTCTATAGGATTGCGATAGCGACGGCACGGTTTTTGATGTCCTTTAAATTGATCTATAAGTGTTTGAAGAGATTTTTTTATTGATTTTTTAGTTATATTTTGATTTAATTTGTTTTGTCATCGCTTTTTCAAATATTTACTACAAAATTCTCAAAAAGCTTTGTATTTTTTTCTTTTTTTAGCGTTGTAATACACATTCTTTTTAAGGTTATAATGTCTAATATTAAATTTTTTATTGTTTAAATCAAGTACACGAATGTATTCAAGCGGTTTTCCACATTTAGCGCATTTTTTATTGTCTAATTTTTTTTATTTCTTGAATTTCACAGGTTTTAATTAACCTTTTAATAGTTTTATTATGTCTACCAATTATTTTACCAAGGATACAAAAAAGTCCACGCACTATTTATTTGTAGTTTAGTGGACTTTTACTATGCAAATTAATAACTTTTTTAATCTATTTTAGAATAAAATAAAATGTAAATTGCAATATTTTTTTAACACAAATTTTAAAATAAAATATCAAAATCTATCTAAAAAATGAATAAAAAATAGAGGACACTCAATTAAAAATTCTCTATTTTTTATTCATTAATTATTTTGCGAATTTAAATTTCGATTTAGTATTTCAATTACTTTTTGTTTCATTAAATCATAATTTCTAAAATCTAAATTTTTATTGTCAATTTTAAATTTTTCTCATCTTTGATAGAATATAAAATCAACGACGTCATTAACTGAAATAGGTTAGGATAAAAAATAATAGACACATTCCAAAAAGGAGTGTGTTTTTTATGTCAAGAAAACAATTTACAGTAGAACAAAAACTAAAATATATAAATATTGCAAAAAATCAAAATTTTGATATGGCAATTATCACCTTTGTGGAGGACTTTTGAGAAGGACGATACAAGGATACCTATGAAAATAAATCTTCTAAAAAATGTTATGTTGACCCATTTCATTATGCAACAGCATATATAAAGAAGTGGATAAACATATATAATTTAGATATGAAAAATTTAGAATCAAAAACAGGAAAATCAGCCAAAAAAGGTAAGGGTG
>JHVF01000013.1 GCA_000620005.1 Metamycoplasma spumans ATCC 19526 | reverse complement strand
CTTACCTTTTTTGGCTGATTTTCCTGTTTTTGATTCTAAATTTTTCATATCTAAATTATATATGTTTATCCACTTCTTTATATATGCTGTTGCATAATGAAATGGGTCAACATAACATTTTTTAGAAGATTTATTTTCATAGGTATCCTTGTATCGTCCTTCTCAAAAGTCCTCCACAAAGGTGATAATTGCCATATCAAAATTTTGATTTTTTGCAATATTTATATATTTTAGTTTTTGTTCTACTGTAAATTGTTTTCTTGACATAAAAAACACACTCCTTTTTGGAATGTGTCTATTATTTTTTATCCTAACCTAACAGATTTAAGGTCTGTTGTTTTTTTAAAATTAATTATATTATTAATTGAATTCTGAGAGTTTTTCTTTAATTATATCGATGGCTTTTTCAATGGTGATAGCAACTTTGGTTTTTAAATATGTTCTAATTTGATCGGCGTCATTTAAATAATTCTCATTTGATTTTTTCAAATCTTCAGAATAGATTTTTAATAGTGACAATAAATATGAGCCATTTTTTGAAGCACTTAATTTAGAAGTCATAAAGTTAAGTTCATCTAGTGCTAATTGGGGGTGACAGAATACATGAAAAGGCCTCAAAGCAACTTGATTTTCATTATTTGGATTTTGAAATAATAGCATTAAGATTAATGAGAATTTATCATCATTATCGTTTTCTAAATGTGACATAAGTCTCTCTAATAAATACAATTGAATTTTTGAAGCAAAATAATTTTTTTCATCATTATTATAATCTCAATTTGTTAAAGGTTTATTTTGTGCTGTATCATATGTTCCGTTTGGTGTCATAAAATATTCATCAGCATCAATAAAATAATTTTGAAATAGCTCAATATCTTTTTCTGTCGGATTATTAACCAAATCCAAAGCTAATGTTTCATTAAGACGTTTACTTAAACTCTTTTTAATATAAATAGTGTATTCCGTTGTTCTTAATATTGGTTGTAATTCTAAATCATCTATATTTTCAAATGATTGTAATAATTTTGTTACTATCATAATAACTATCTCCTTATAAAAAAACCACAAGACACGACACTTCTCGATATGGCTGCTATATTTCTATCCTGACCAAGTTACAAGGTTGTCATTCTCATGGCATAAATAATTATATATTATATTTTTTAATTTATCAATATTTTAAGTTAAGCTTTAAAGAAAGTGTATTCGCCTGATTACATAAAAATATAATTTGTTTAATATGCGAATAAATTAAAGACACATGATATTAAAAAAACAAATGACTATCAAGGAAGATAACTGATTTTTGATCAGTTTTTAAAATTCTTAACTTTTATAAGATTTATTAGTTTTACTTTCGCCTTTAATTCTCATTTTTTTCGCCATTTAGTTGATGCTTTGCAACAAACAGTAATAATATATTATAATTTTTTAGTATAGAAAATAAAAGAGGTTATATGTCAGAAGAAAAAAATTATTTATTTAGTTATGGAACAATTCAAGAAGAATTATTTTATAAAAATATCTTTCACGAAGGCGTTAAAAAAATGCCAGCAATTTTAAATGGTTATGCAAAATGTGTTGACGAGACTAATTACTTTTTATTAAAGAAAGATATTGGATCGCAAGTTGAGGGAACGGTATTTGAAATTACAAAAGATGAACTGTTTGCAGTTGATCGTTGAGAAATGTTTCCTCAATATCAAAGAATGCAAGCTAATGTTTTAAATTTAGAAAATAATGAAATTTTAGAAAATGTATATGTTTACACTAAATTAGAGTTTGGTAAATATTATTTAGCAACTGAGGATATGGGATTTTCAGTAAATCCAAATGCAACAGAAGAAAATTTAAAGTCATTTATTGAGCTTGAAAAAAGAACTGCTCAATTTGGAATTAGTGACAATATTTTAGTTTATGAATTAAGTGATGAAGAATATGATCAGATTAAAGACATTACTCATCCATATTTTGCATTAATTTTAGATGATAAAGAAAATAAACTATTTTCAGCAGAACCATATACATTAATCGGGATAGAAAACGATAATAAAAAATATGGAATGATGGTTTCATTTGGGCAAAAAACCGGATTAAATAGCATTTTTTATTACAAAGCTTTTAATGGTTTGTTCCCAGATTCAAAAATCAACATTACTTTTAAAAACTTATATTTAGAGTTAAAACATGATTTTTTAACTAATAAGAAACCTATTTATTTTTCATCAGCTGTTGTTGACGCAACAAAAAATCAAGACCAAGTTGGATGATATCAAAGCGTTGCCTTTCAAGTTGTATTTAAAAACTTTAATATTGACCCATTTAAACGTTTTGATCAACAACTTCAAGCCTTTTTTGAAACTAAAAATAAATAATTATGATTGATAAAGAATTAATAAAGGATGTTCCTTCTAGCCCTGGCGTTTATCTATGAAAAGATAAAAACGGCAAAGTTATTTATGTAGGAAAAGCAAAGAATTTAAAAAATCGTATGAGCCAATATTTTGATAAGAAAATGATGAACTCATACAAAACTCCTAAGATGCTAGAAAAGATAGCATCTTTTTCAACAATAGTTTTATCTTCTGATCGTGAAGCTTTTATCCAAGAAAGAAAACTAATTGACTTTTACCGCCCTTTTTATAATGTTTTATTTCCCTCACAATCATCTTTTCCGTATATAAGAGTTAAATTAAGCTCTGATTTCAAATTATCTATTGAAATAAAAAATAATTATCATAAAGAAAAGAATGCGATATATTATGGTCCGTTGCCTAATAATAAAAATTTTAAACCCTTACTTAGATATTTAAACCATTTATTGTTATCTGAAGACGGACTAATTAATAAAAATCAAAGTAAAGAATTTGCAATCAAAAAATTTGAAGAAGCTAAAGAAATTATGAGATTTGGTTTAAAGTTTAAAAAAGAATTAGACAATAAAATATCAGAAGCTATTGACAGTAATTTGTTTGAAGCGGCCAAATTTTATAATGATATTCTTGATTTGTTAAATTACAATCAACAGGAGCAACAAATTTTTATAAAAAATCAAAAGTCCATTGATGTATTTGGTTTTTATGAAATTAATGAAATGATGTTGATTCATGTGATGTTTTATCGAGGCGGTTCACTAATTAATCAACAAGATTTTATTTTAGAAATTAAAACCTCATTAAATAACTTTTACGAAGAATTTTTTAACGAGTTTTATGCAAATAATAATTTACCCGATATTATTGCATCAAATATTGAAAATGAAATATTAAATGATATGAACCAAAATTTGGAACTTTCTATTCAAAACAATGAACAGCATAAATCTTTAATTGATTTTGCTTATGAAAACGCCAAAAATAATCATAAAAATAAAATTGAAGATTTTAATAATAGAATGAAAAGAACATCAATTGCTCAACAAAACCTTTCAACATATTTAAACACAAACACTGACAGAATTGTATTGTTTGATAATTCTTTTTTGAAAGGCACTAAAGAAGTAATAGGTGGCGCCGCATATTTTAAAGAGGGCTTACCAGTTAAAAAATTTTATCGTTATTATAATCTTGACGATTCTTTATTAAGACATGCTGATGTTGAATATATGCGTCAAACCTCTTATGAATATTTAAAGGAATTTAGCAACGATATCGATGTAATATTAGCAGATGGTTCACTACAACAAATTAATGAAATAATTAAGTCAATGAATGTTTTAAGTATTGATATACCAATATTTGGGCTAATAAAAGATGAAAGACACGAAACTCATTCTGTTATTGACAGATTTGGAAATGTTATATTTATTGATGATTCGGATGTTTTTGATTTACTATCGAGAATGCAGACTGAAGTTGATAGATTTGTTAAAAATAAATATAATAAAAAACAAACAAAGACAATATTTAATAACCCATTATTGAAAATTGATGGATTAGGAGAAATAACTCTTAAAAAATTATTGGACCATTTTGAAAGTTATAAAAATATTAATTTAGCTTCAGAAGATGAACTTAGAAATGTTGTTGGTGATAAATTAGCAAAAAAAATTATCGAAAACCGCATCTAGTTTTATGCGGACAAAATTCATATAAATAAGGAATATCTACAATTTTATATAGAGAATTATATTGTTAATTAGTATCAAAAATCCGCTCATAGAAATTAATTGGTGAGTGGATTTTTTTGTTTATTCTATATTGAAGCGAGAAATTTATCGTTATATTTTAATGATATAATTTTATTAAAATGAAAAAACGAGTAAAATTAGCATCTTTATTATCGCTATCATCTATATTGGCAATTTCGACAATACCGACTGTATTGGCATTTATTGAACCATCTAAACCCAATCTAATTTACAAAAATTTGTCAAATAATAATAATGAAACATATGAAGTCTCAAATAAATCTGAAGGCAATTATTTAGCTCATCCTGATTATATTTCAAAAATGGAAAATGATAAATTAGTGTTATATGTTTTTTATGTGCAAGGTCATGGCAAGGGAAGACAAATAGCTAAAAAGAGTTATGATTTAGGAAAAACGTGAATTAATAAGCTCAATTTACCCAATTCATTTAATAATTTAAAAGAGACCCCAACATTGCATGAACTAAACTTTGTTGATGAAGATGGCAAAAATATAAATAAAAGAAAATACATTTCAGTAAGTGGTCGCCCTGGGTGAAATTACATAATTAATAGAGGCGAAGGTTTTGATGTTCCTTTATCAGATGATTTGGATAATTGAGCTGACCATGAAAACTTTTTTGGGCCACTTGCCAAAAGAAAACAGTATTATTTACCAAAAGGCAATGTCGATGCTATTGTTGCTTTTTCTTCTGTATCTCAATTGTATAAAGACGGAAAGAAAATAAATAGATGAAAGTGTTTATTTCATTCTTATAATGGAATAATTTATCAAACAGAATTGTATTTTAATGATAGTGAACAACTCGAATTTACCAGACCTACTGAATTAAAAATAATTAATAATCATCCCAATGATTTTGCAGAGCCTTGCATAATTCAAAACCCAAACAATTTAAATGAATACACAATGATAGTAAGAAGTATAGATAAAAATAAAACTTCTGGATATGTTCTAAAAAGTAGTGACGGTATGAATAGTTGAGAATTTGTTGGAAAAGTCAATGAAAATTTAGGTGGCGATCGTCATAAAGTAGTGTATGACAAAGATGGTAATTTATATATAACCTTTAGACAAGTGAGTCCGAAAAAATTTAATAATTTTCTAAATAAGAAATTATATTCAATTGGTCCTATGCTGTGAAAAGGCAAATACGAAGATATTTTAACTGGTGAAGGCAAATTGTATAAAATTCAACATATTTATAAATCTAAAAACGATAATATCGACGATCTATCGAATGCTGATAATGGTTATGCGGGTATCATCATTCATGACAATAAATTACTATATGTGTCATATGGAAAGTTTAAAAATAACGATTTAGATTATACGGGTATATTCAGCAAAATCATAGATGTTTTATTTCTATAAATATCGCAATGCTTTAAATTTTAATAGTGAAGATATAGGAATATTTTTATTGAACAAACTATTAAAAGAGAGGGTAAATATGTTTTTGCAAATAGCGCAAAAATTTCAAAAAATTGAAGATAAATTATCATTAATGAATCAAATTATAAATTTGATAAAAACAAAATAATTTAGCAAATTGATCGAATTGCTTAAAAAAATGAATTGAAAGATTTTGACAAAATTAAAAATTTTTCAAAAAAAAGATATTGATATATTGATAAATAAAATAGAAAAAATATAGATCCTTTAGATGAAAATTATAAAAATCAGTAAACAAAGATATATAGAAGATATGAACTCATATTATAATTATTAAAATGAAAACAACAGAGAAATTACACGAAATAATAAAACTCGCAAAAGAAGAGATAACCCCATTAAAAAGTTGAAAAAATATATTAAGAAATTATATAGGTTGGTTAATACTTGTTTTATTTTTTGGACCACTTATAATGTGAATTATTTTGCAAATATTGGATAACATAAAAAATGTTTACTGGATTTTATTTTGTGTAGCCTTGATTACATTTTTTATATTAGGTTCAATATTATCTTTTATTAGAAACTACTCGGCAGAAAAAGCCATTTACTATTCAGACTATGATTTATATAAGTCCTTAAAATTTATTAAGTTGAATTTTAGAATTAGATGTGCTTTTTCATATTTAAAAGAATTATTAACAGAAGAGAAAAAAATCAAAAAAACTAAATTTCAAAATAAAAATGAAAAAGAATTTTATAAATATTTCGACTATTTTGAATTTGACGGAATAAGTGATTTATATAAAAAATATATATCGAAATTTGATAAATTAAATAAATATGAAATTTTAGAAATGTTATTAAACGAATATAAAAACGGTTTAATAAGTTTTGAATTAGTAACAATATTTCTTTCAAAAAATAATATATCAAAGAGAAAATTGAAAAGTATAATCTCGGCAAAGGAATTATCTAAAATATTTGAAAAAAAATTAAATAATTCATTTGAACTTTACTGATTTTTAAAAATAAAAAAATATTTAAAAAAGAACGATGAGGAAATAAAAACATTAACAAAAAGAAACAATCTAACAATAATAAGCATTGTATTTTCTATTGTTTGATATGTTGTTATTTTAACATTATTGTTTTACAAAAAAGATTATTATAAAGAAAGTTCAATATTAATTGGCTTCAATAAATTTAATGTAATATCAATTTTATGCTATTTGGTATTAATTTCTTATTGTGTGTTTATATCAATTGCAATCGCAAAAAATATAGATAATAAAACCAATACGATATTGTCAAAAACTGTGTTAATTATAATGTCGGTATTTTTATGAATATTTAATGTTTCGTTTATTGTGGCTAGCGAATATCTAGGAAATAAAGACATTATAGCTCCATTCTATATATTTGGAATATTATTTAGCACACATGGATTAATATTTACATCAATTATCACTTATCCCTTTTCACATTTATATTTACTAACAAGGGATGAAATAAAAATGTTTTATATTGAAAAATATGTTGAAAAAAGGAATGCAAATATAAATATTCAATAAAAAACAGATAGTAACAAAATTAGATCCAAACATTTTATGTTTGGGTTTTATTTTGTTAAAAAACATAATCAGAAAACATATTTTGATTCTAATCGCACAATAATTTACAAAAATTAAACATAATAAAAAAATATGATAAAATTATTAAGCAAATAAATTTAATGGCGTTCGTGGCGAAGTGGTTAACGCATCGGGTTGTGGCTCCGATATACGAGGGTTCGATTCCCTTCGAACGCCCCATTTTTTTTATTCTTTTTTTGATTATAGCGATGATGAAATAACAAAAAAACAGCAAACTAGTTTACGTTTTGCTGTTTTTGTTTTTCGCCTTTGTTATGACATTTTCGACATCTGGCCTCATATTCGTGATAATTGCCCAATAAATTTTGCTGATTAGATTCTATTTTTCTAAAGCTAGTTGAAGCTGCGTGCTGGCAAACTACACAAATTGCTTGTAATTTTGTGACACGCTCAGCGATTGCTAATAAATCTGGAATTGGACCAAATGGTCTTCTTAAATAATCTTGGTCCAATCCGGCGATAATCACTAAATAACCTAAATTCGCTAAATTATCAGCTACGGCCACTAAATCTTTGCCAAAAAAGTGCGCTTCATCAATAACAATAGCTTTATATGTGTCAAATTTTAATAAGTCATATACTTCTCTGATGTCTGATAATATATGTGTTTTATGTCTAACACCAGATCTGCTCACTATTTCTTCTTCTGAAAATCTAGTGTCAAATTTTGGTTTTATTACCAATGGTTTTAATTTGGCGTATTCTAGCGTTCTTAATCTTCTTAAAAGCTCTTCACTTTTACCGCTAAACATTGGGCCAGTTATGATTTCTATCATCCCTTCGTTAAATATTTTATACATAGTTATTCCCCCTTTATATTTAAAGTAAAATTATTTTATAGCAAAATAAAATAACATTTATAAATTTTAATTAGATTATTAAAAGTAAAAATATTTATAATATTAATATCATTTATCTATTAATTATTAAAGGAGAAATTATGGGTTTAAAAGCAGGTATTGTAGGATTGCCTAACGTCGGTAAAAGTACATTATTTTCAGCTCTAACATTAAATGAAGCAGAATCGGCTAATTATGCGTTTACAACAATTGAGCCTAACGTGGCTGTTGTCAATTTAAAAGACGAAAGATTAGAAAAATTAGCTAAGATAGTAAACGCTAAAAAAATAGTCCCAGCAACATTTCAATTTGTTGATATTGCCGGCTTAGTAGAAGGCGCTTCAAAAGGTGAAGGTTTGGGAAATAAATTTTTAGCTAATATTCGTGAAGTTGATGCAATCGTACATGTTATTAGATGTTTCGAAAACAGCGATATAATGCATGTTAAAAATAAAATAGATCCTATTGCAGACTTAAATGTCATTAATTTAGAGTTAATTTTAGCTGACTTACAAACTATTGAAAATGTGATAAATAGAATTGGAAAAAAAGCGCAAAATACTAACGATAAGGAACTTAAATTTGAATATACAACAGTACTTAAAATTAGAGAAGCATTGCAAAATGAAAAAATGATTAAAAATTTGGACTTAAGTGAAGAAGAAAAAAATGTCATTAAGTCATATCAGTTATTGACTGCTAAGCCCACAATTTATGTAGCTAATTTAGATACACAAAGTTTTAAAAACTTAGCCGAAGCAGAACATTATTTAAAATTAAAAAATCACCTAGAAAATCTAAATGAAATTATCATTCCAATATGCATAAGAATTGAATATGAGGTATCTCAATTTGACGACGAAGAAAAGATAATGTTTTTATCAGAATATAATATTAAAGAATCAGGAATAAATACAATTATTAAAGAAAGTTTTAAATTATTAAATCAATCAACCTATTTCACTGCTGGAGAAATTGAAGCTAGAGCTTGGGTATTTACTAACTCAATGAATGCAGCAGAATGCGCCGGAATTATTCATACTGATTTTGAAAAGAAATTTGTTAAAGCTGAAGTTATTAAATATGAAGATTACATTTTATATAACGGCGAAAAAGGTGCTCGTGAAGCTGGCAAGATGAATTTAGAAGGTAAAAATTATTTAATGCAAGATGGCGATGTTTGTTATTTCAAAGTTGCTAAATAACTTTTTATATTGTTATAATATTAGTGATAGTATAGGGGATTAGTTTAAAGGCAGAACTGAGGACTCCAAACCCTCATGTACGGGTTCGATTCCTGTATCCCCTGCCATATTATTATTAATAACCAAAATAAAACGAGTGATGCTCGTTTTATTTTTTATTCTTAAAATTGAATATATTTTAATTGTTAATGTATTGTACAATTTAAAAAAACTTTTTTAAATTATAGATATATTTTCACTTTATTTTAAATTAAGTATTTTTTTAAAAAAACGAAAACAAAAGCAACTTTTCGTTGCCTTTGTTTTATTGTCTTCCAACTTCTTTGATTGAGCAAGCTGAATTGTTATTATTAGCAACATATCTAGCTGCCTTAGCTTTTCTAAAATCTTCTTTAACGTCACGACCTATTTTAAAGTCATGGATTTCATAAGCTTTAATAATTCCTTCGGGGCTTATAATGAATGTTCCACGATATGATAAACCGTTATCAAAGTTGTAAATTCCCAAACTTCTTGCTATTTTTGAATTTTTATCGTCAATAAATGTTAAATTGATTTGCTTGTTTTGTTCCGAACTATTGGCAAATGCGAAATGTGAATGCACGCTATCGCATGAAGCGACGAATGCTTGAATATTATCCTTTTCAATATCTGCTAATATTGCGTTAAGATCTAAAACTTCACTATTGCATAGTGATGTGAAGTTTGCTGGATAGAAAAATAAAATTGTTCATTTTCCATCGTTATTTTTAATATTGTTGATGTTAAAATCAAAAACACCTTTATTTTTTTGATAAGCTTTAGTTTCGAAATTAATTAATTCCGAATCAATTAAATTTGTAACTAATTTATTGTTTTGACAGTTGCACATTTTACTCTCTCCTATATATTAAAGTGTTCTCTAATTGTATCAACTTTATCTAATTTTTCTCATGAAAGATCTAAATCATTTCTACCAAAATGTCCAAATGTTGCAGTTTGTAAATAAACTGGTTTTTGTAAATCAAGCGTTTTGATTATTCCTTCAACGCTTAAATCAAATAATTTATAAATTGCATTAGCAATTTCTTCGTCGCTGAATTTTGATGTTCCATAACTTTCAACATATATTGATTGAGGGCGAGGTAAACCAATTGCGTATGATAGTTGAATCTCTAATTTTTTAGCAACACCAGCAGCTACTAAATTTTTAGTAATGTATCTTGCCATATAAGCGGCTGATCTATCAATCTTTGTTGCATCTTTTCCGCTGAATGCTCCACCACCGTGATGAGCAAATCCGCCATATGTATCAACAATTATTTTTCTTCCGGTTAAGCCGGTATCACCAACTGGTCCACCGATAACAAATCTTCCGGTAGGGTTAATCAATATTTCATAATCTAAGTTTAAATTATGTTTTTTCATAACATAATCAATAATGTTTTCTTTAATGAATTTTTTAAACTTATTTTCATCAAAGTTTTCATCATGTTGAATTGACATAAGCACTTTTTTAACTTGAATTGAATTGTTTTCATCATCATATTCAACAGTTACTTGCGATTTCATATCACTCTTAGCTCAATGAAATTTATTGGCTCTTCTTAATTTTTCTGCTCTTTTTACAAGCTCATGACTCAACACGATTGGTCAAGGCATAAAATATTCATTTTCATCAGTTGCATAACCAAATAATATTCCTTGATCACCAGCACCTAATTCATGGTCTTCTTTTTTATCAACGCCCATTGCAATATCTGGGCTTTGTGGATAAATTCCATTAATGATATTGAAATCGTTTTCAGTATATCCTAATGGTTTTAAAACCTTTCAAGCTTCTTTGATTGTATCAATATAAGCTTTAGTTGTAATTTGACCACCAATATAAATAATATTATTGTTAGCCAAAACATCGCAAGCAACTCTTGCTTTAGGGTCATGTTTTAATAAGCCGTCTAAAACGGCATCGCTAATTTGATCGCAAATTTTATCAGGGTGTCCTGCTCCAACACTTTCTGATGTAAGTAATTTTTTCATAAATAAAAAACCTTTCTTACATAGAGAAGGTTTTTAAAAATAACAAGTATATACATGTTAGATAAATCCCTCACTATCCACCTTGCTAATTTAGTAGGTTGGCATGCCTCATTGCAGTTATGCTAAGCAACTCTCTATGTATTTTTAATAATATTTCTATATTATAATCAAAAAATAATTTTACAGTCTCATTTTATTAATTAATGTCATCTTTTAATTGTTTGTTGATTAATTTTATTTGTCTTCTAAAATAATTAATTTGCCGTTATTTGAATAATATTCGTCATTTGAATTATTTTTTATGAAAAATTGAGCTAAATTTAAATCTTTGATTTTGATATCTTTATTTTAAAAACCATTTTAACACAGTTATTATCACGTTATACCATCAATTTTTAGTTATTTAAATATAAAACTTTATTCTTAGTAATGTTAAATGCAAGTATAAATTAAGAATGAATAAGGCTTTTATTATTCGGTTTTATATATTGGCTAAATCCCTTATTATTTACCTTGTGCCATGCCTCATTGTAGTTGTGCCGCGCAACTTTATATATGTATTTATGCCAACATCATAATAGAAAAATGTGTTTTTAAAATTCGGATTTGTTTCCGAATTTTAAAAACTATAAAATTGCTATACCTTTTTTATTTGCTAAATCTAGAGTTTCATCATCTCATACACTTACTTGAACTTCGCCAATATGAGATTTTTCTAATAAAAACATGGCAATTCTACTTTGGCCTAATCCTCCGCCAATTGTGTAAGGCAATTCACCTTTTATTAATTTGTTGTGATAAGGACTAATTTTTGATATTTCTTCTTCAGTTAGATTATATTGTCTTTTTAGTGAAGAAATGTCTACCCTAATTCCCATGCTACTAATTTCTAAAGCTTGGTCATTAACTTTGTCATAAACCACCATATCCCCGTTTAATTTTCAATCATCATAATCCTTGGCTCTTTTTGAATGAGGTAAGCCGTCAGGCAAATCATCTCCGATTTGATATATGAAAATAGCTCCATATTTTTTGACCGCTTCATATTCTCTTTGTTCGGCATTTAAATCTGGATATTGTTTGTATAAATCTAAACTATTGATAAATGTTATTTTAGTTGGTAATTTTTTAGATAGAGTAGGATAAATTCTGTTAATTTTAGCTTCAGTTAATTTAAGAGTTTGATATAGCTTATTAACTATTGTTTTTAGAAATTTAATATTACGGTCATCTTTATTGATAACTAATTCTCAATCTCATTGGTCAACATAAAATGAGTGTTTATTATCCAAGTCCTCTTCTCTTCTGATTGCGTTCATATCTGTGTATAAGCCTTCATAAACGCGAAAATCATAACGAGCTAATGCATCTCTTTTTCATTTGGCAAGTGAATGCACTACTTCTAAATCACTTTCAATTCCTTTAGCATTAAACATTACGGCTTTTTCTCCTGAAAGCCCGTCATTTAGTCCGCTTTCTTTTCTGACAAATAAAGGCGCACTAACTCTGACTAAATTAAGTTTTTTTCTTAGGATATGTGAAAAATAATCTTTTAATTTTTCAATAGCATATTGAGTTTCTTTTAAAGTAAGTTTTTCTTTTTTCATGATTTAATTCTACATAAAATATCAATATTTTTACAAGATTCATTAAGAAATAAAAACCAAGCGAGATGCTTGGTTAAATTTTTAATTAATAAAATTATTTGTTGCTAATTATATCAATACCAGGTAAAACATTGCCTTGAATGAATTCTATTGAAGCTCCACCACCTGTTGAGATGAAAGTAAATTTATCTTCATATCCTAATTTTTCAACAGCTGCCGCTGAATCTCCACCACCAACAACTGAATATGAATCTGAATTTTTAGCAATAGAAATAGCAATACCTTTTGTTCCATTTGCGAAGTTTACAAATTCACTAACACCTGCTGGACCATTTCAGAAAATTGTTTTTGCATTTTGAATTTCTTTATCAAATAATTCAATACTTTTTGGACCAATATCCAAACCTTCGAATCCATCAGGAATATTTTGATCTTCTGGAGTTGTAAATTGAGGTGTTTTGTCAGCAAATTCATCAGTATAAGCATTGTCGATTGGTAAAACTATTTTATCAGCATACTTGCTTAGATATGATTTGGCTAATTCTAATTTATCTTCTTCGAATAATGAAGTTCCAATTTTATATCCTAGAGCTGCTTTAAATGTATATGCCATTCCACCAACGATTAAGATTTTGTCAGCTACTGTGAACAATTTTTCTAAAACTTTAATTTTATCGCTTACTTTAGCTCCACCAATAATTGCTACAAATGGTCTTTCAAAGCCATCAAGAATTTTTCCTAAGTGTTTTAATTCATCTTCAATAAGAAAACCGATTGCTGATTCTTTTACATATTTAGCAATACCATATGTTGAAGCGTGAGCTCTGTGAGCAGCACCGAATGCATCGTTAACATATACATCACCTAAGCTTGCTCAGAATTTAGATAATTCTTCATCACATCCTGACTCAGCTTTATTATTTAAATCTTCGAATCTGGTGTTTTCAATCATCATAATTTCGCCAGGTTTTAGATTTTTAGCAACTTCTTCAACTTCTTTTCCTCTTGTATTGTTTACAAATTTAACTTCTTGATTTAATAATTCAGATAATTTTTTAGCAACAACTTGTAATGATTTTGTTTTTTTGTCATCTTCTACTTTGACTCTACCTAAGTGTGAAAATATAATTATGCTTGCACCATTTTTCAATAGATGTTTAATTGTTGGCAATGCTGCAACAATTCTTTTTGTGTTAACTATTTCTCCCTTAGAAATTGGAACATTGAAGTCAACTCTTAATAAGACTTTTTTGTCTTTAACATCAATGTCTTGAATAGTTTTTTTCATATTTCTCCTTTTAAATTTATATAATTCTATAATTATCTATTATAACTAAAAAAAGACATTTATAAATTTGATATAATCAAATACATAGAAATGAGGTTGCAATGGCAAAGACTTTAAAAGCGCAAAAACAAAAAGATACTCGTACAGTAACATTTGATCCTGAAAAAGAAAATCTAAGTAAGATAATTACTGAGTTTCACGCTTATAAAAAAAATGCTGTTTTTTATAAAGAATATTCAGAGATGAAAATTTATGGATTCTTTCAAGATATTAGATGAATGAAAATAATGGATGAAAAGAATTCGGATTTAATCAACAAAAGTCGTGAAAGACAAAATAAATTAAGATCTAAATACGAAAACTATATTGAGTATGATAAATGATCAGACTCTCCGACTGCAACGAAAGCAAAGCCACTTACAAAATTAACAAGAGGAATCATTATCAGCGTTTTTGTTGCCGCAATTATCATTATGTTACTTGTGATTATTGGATTGAATAAGTGATGATAGAAATTAAGGTGAAATATGAATAATATAATTTATATAATTTTAGCTTTTGTAGTATTTATATTTGTTATTTTAGCAATTAACTACTCTTTTACTTGAATAAAAGCATTAAATAAAAATAAAACATCAAAGAAGACTTTAGGGAAATCAACTAAGATTAGAATAATCTACCAACTTAAAGAAGCGATAGAAAACTTATCTAAAAATAAAACTGGCGCAATCATAACAATTGAAGGCAAAGATAATTTAGATTTATTAAGAACTGATGGTGTTATTATTGACGCAAATATTTCGGCATCGTTAATGATCTCTATTTTTAATAAACATTCACCTTTACATGATGGTGCAATTATTATTAGAAACAATAAAATTTATTACGCAGCAACATATTACAAAATAACAAAAAAATCAATCGATAACCGTTATGGAGCTCGTCATCGTGCTGCAATGGGTATTAGCGAAATTTGTGATGCAACCACAATTGTAGTTAGTGAAGAAAACGGGGGCGTTACTATTGCTAAAAATGGTGAATTTAGCCCAATTATCTTGGCTAATTTACAAGAAACCTTAGTTAATATTTTCAAAGACATTGATTAGTAATCTTAATTAGTAAAATCCTCCAAAGTTTATGGTGGATTTTTTATTTATTAAAGTTTGGTTTTAGAGGAGTAACGACTTACTTTGTAAAAAAATATTTTTTTTATTCATATATTTTTTTAATGTGCTAAAATAATTAATGCGACGGTCGCGTAGCTCAGGGGATAGAGCACATGCCTTCTAAGCCTGTTGTCGCAGGTTCGATTCCTGCCGCGATCGCCATTTTTTTTATTTCTTTTTTTAATGATTTCACTAAAAACTTGTAATTTGAATAGTTAATATATTTAAAATTTAAGCCAGATTTATTTATCTGGTTTTTGTTTACTATTCAAATAATATTGTTTATTTAAGAATGTCATCCATTTGAAAACACAAAATTCTAATATATAAATAGCTAAAGATAATTTTTGTTAAAAAATCTACGGTATTGTCTATATATATTAAGATAGTGTTCGTATTTTGATTATTTAATAAATATAGAGATAATTGCAAAACATGTTTACTAAAAAATCATTAATTTTTCCTTAAAAAATAAACATATAATTTTTTTGTGTGAGCAACTAAATAAGAGCGCACGGCAAAAGGAGAAATTATGAAAAAAATAGATTTAAAATACAGAAATTTAATGAGCTTAAATTCTTTGTATCAAAAAATCAAAGCACAGTTTGAGGATAATCAAATTAATATCAATGCGCAGGAATATATCTTTAATTTATTAAATACATCTATTCTTGCTTATGATTATCAAAAAGAATTATTTAATAATAGATTATATAAAGATTATTTAGATAACATTGCAAGATTTATTGATGATATTAATAAATTAAAAAAAGAAATTTCGTCAAATGATAACTATGACAAAGATTTATATATTCAAAGAATTTTAAATGATTTTAATGCAAAAATATTGGGAAGTCACAAAAATGAGTCTTGATTAGAAAAAACAAACTTAGTAGATAAATATTCATTTGTGTCTAAAAAAAGCGAAACAAACTCCGAAAATTATCATGATGTTTTGTTTAATCAAAATATTCAAGAAGAATTCAAAAATGATTTGAATAACATAATTTTTTATGGACATAAAAATAGTGGTAAAATTTCGCAATTAATATATAACATTGATTATTACAATAATAATAATGATAAATATGAAATTAAATATATTGTAATTGATAATTTTGGATCGAAAACAGAAACCCCAGGTTGCTGAGGCTTTGAAGATAGCGCTCTTAAAAATATTAAAGATGATCTTACAAAAAATAAAAGAGGAAATTTTAAAAAAAATAAATATTATGCAATTATAAAAAACTTATCATATTATAAAAATTTTGGAAACAATAGCGAAAAATTAAACGTTAGCACCTTAGATTATTTTTCACGAATTAATAAATATGATAATGAAATTAGATTTATCATTGTCGAAAATGAACTTGGGATTGAAGCTTTAAAATCAAATAAATCTTTTAAAGATTACCCATACTGAAGATTTATACAAAGTAGTGAGCTTGAAGATATAAATAAAATTGAAAAAGCAGTTGCTAACAAAATAAATAGACTGTCTTCATTCAATCATATCAATATAGATATTAAAAAAGAAGTAATTGAATTTATTAAAGAAATAAACAAATCTTTATATAGCTATAACGATAACATTATTGACCTTGCATATAAAGCAACAGTTGATAAATATTTTAAAAATGCGCAATTACAAAACCTGAAAATTAGTACTGAAGAGAGTCTAAGCGAAATAATTAACAAATTGGTTTCTAGACTTGAATATGTTAAATTTCAAATTATAAAGAGTATTGAAGTTCAAAAATTTATGTGATTTCATTCTTTTAGCGAAACATTTTTTAAAAATAGTATCGAAAATAAATTTGATGAATATGAACATTTTTTAAATAAAGAGGGCAAGGTTTTTGAAGAATTTAAAAAAATAAATGAATTTTTTTATAACTTTAAAGAAGTTTTTGATCAACTAAATTCAATTAATTATTTTAATGATGATCTTCTAGATGCAAATAAAATCAGCTTTACTATTGATATACTAACAAACAAAAATATTATTATTTTTAACGAAACTAAAGACATGTATGAATTAAGCGATTACATGCTTAATTGCTTGAACTTTATACTAAAATTAATAGCAATATACAACAGTTCTGACTCTGAGTTAATCGATAGTTTTAGTTTTTATAAAATTGCTGGCAATATTAACCCTTTTAAATTCAATTTAAATTTAGAAATAGAAAACTTGTTTGATGCTGAGATGCAAATAATAAAAAATAATGATAATTGGCATAATGAAAAAAATAGAATATTAAATATGAATTTGGAACATGTTAAAAATTTATACTTATTTACAAAAGAGCGTCATAAAAATGACGAATTTGATGAGGATAATAATTACTATATTGACATTGATATTAGAAATGATGATTTGAGTATAAATATATTTAATTATTTATTGGGCGTTGAACCTAGATTAATATCCAAATCACTAGAAAAGCATTTGTATTTCTGTTTGTTTTCGAATTCTAGTATTGAAAGTAATCTAAATATTGAAGTTAATAAAGAAGACTTTTTAAACTTTATAAGAAAAGAATTTAACAATATAGTTTTTGCATTTGAAGGTAAATTTAAAACCCTAGAATATAGTAAAATGCTAGAAAATATTAAGCAATTAAACAGCTTTTTAAAAGAGAACATTATTGGTCAGGACAAACAAATTGATGACATTACTAAGTCATTGGCTAATCGTTATATATTTAATGAAGAAGTTAAAAAACCTTGAAAAAGCTTTTTATTTGTTGGTCCAACTGGTGTGGGTAAAACTAGAATAGCGCAATTAATGGGAGAAAAACTATTCAATAATGATAATTTTATCACGATAAATATGTCTGAATATTCTGGACCATTTCATAAATTAATTGATCCTACGGGACCATTAACTCAATATATTTCATCAAAACCTCAATCAATTGTTTTGTTTGATGAAATTGAAAAATCTAATGATGAAAATTTAAATATTTTACTGCAGATATTATCTACTGGTACCTTTGTAAATTCTAATAATGTTGAGATTTCGTTAAAAAACTCAATTATTGTATGCACAACAAACTTGAATTCTTCACTTTTTGAATATGAACGTTTAAAAGAAAATAAGCATTTATGATTAGAAACAGCCAAGCTAAAAATGAAAGAAGAGATATTAGGTAGATTTGATAATATTATTTTATTTAACGAACTTGATGGCAAACTATTTGAAAATATTTTTATTAATAAATTAAATAAAACATTGGAAAATATTAAAAACAACCTTGATATATTAGATTTTGAATTAAACGTTATTGATTGCAAAAATATAACAAATAAAATAAATAGCTTTGGATTTGGAGCTCGTAGTATAGAAGCATTTATTCAAAACGAGATTTTATCAAAAATCAGCGACTTAATTTTAAATGATGAACAAAGCCTAATTCGAAAAATTATTATAAACATTGATAAAGATTTATCAATAGTAGGGGTGAAATAATGAATAAACAAGCAAGACTTAATCGTATTAACGAACTAGTTAAACAAAATTTATCAATCAATGTCAAAGAACATCCTTATTTAGTTCAACGAAATAGAGATATTATTAAAAAAATTGAAAGTCTGCCAAATAATAACCAAGATACATTTGGCAGTTTAATTAACATAATTAATATAATGCAGGAAGAGTTTGAATTATCTGAGCAATTATTTGATAGTATGCTAAATAGCTTGAAAGAAGGAAAAAAAATATTTCAATTATACGGAACTCAAAATAGTGATTTAAATTACTTTATTGAAGTAATAAAACATGATCCAAGGCTAAAAAGTGTTAATGTAAGTGCAACAGATTTAATAAATTATTTTCTTAACAAAAATAGTAATGATATTCATATTTTAACTGAAGCTTTTATTAAATCTAATTTTGAAAATCTTGTTATTATTCTCGATGATGTTGAAAAAATAAGTAATGCACATACAAATTTAATTTTAAATTTCTTTAATAATTCAACTTACTTCGATGAATATTTGGGACTTGAAATGAATCTTAATGACACAATTTTGCTAGCCCCTATTTTTAATAAAGATAATTTAGTCAGTTTTTATGAAATTGCATTTTTTAAAGAGTTTAATCACCAAGAAAAGATTGAAAAAATTAAGCAAAAATCATTGCAATTAATCAACAAATGTTTAAAAACTAATTTTAATATAACATTGGATGAATTAAATAAATTTACATCGATTCTATTCGACAATAACTTAGATAATATTGAAAGTGCTTTAAAAGATTATTTGAAGTTTTTAGACTACAAAAACATTAAACACTATACTGACGAGTATTTTGATTTATGAGATTTGAAAAATAATTACAAATTAAAAAATAATGAACTTGAAAACATTGAAGAACCGGGTGTTGTTAATATAATTGGAGTTAATCAATATTTAAATAAGGCTAATATATCTAAAATTATCGTTAAAAAAAGAAGCGGAAATGAAGACAAAATATTAATGAAAAGTGATGAGGATATGTCTCTTTCGGTTATGCTGGCAAAAGAAATAGCTTTAGAATATTTAAAAAAGAATGATGATCAATACTATTTTACAATCTCAACTGATATTATTAATTCTGAATTGGGTGGCAATTCTGCAGGCTTGAGTTTAACAGTTGCAATAGTTTCATTATTATCTAATAGAAAAATATCTGATGAAGTTGCCTTTACTGGTTCAGTAACATTGAGCGGACAAATAAAAAGTGTAGGTGGAATTGATTTAAAACTAATTGCATGTTCTAATGCAGGAATTAAAAAAGTTTTTATTCCTTTAACAAATTTTGATGATTATTTGGAAATAAAGAATATTCTTAGAAAAGACCTAGAAGTAATTGCTGTAAAAAACTTTAAAGAAGTATTTAAAAATTTATTTATAGAAAACATGCTTTAGAATAATGTATAAATATTTTTATTAAAACAAAAGTTTGGATCAATGGCCAAACTTTTATTAATAAATTGACGATTTTTAATATGCTAACCATTATTAATATTTGAGTTTTATATTAAAAGATTTTGTTGTAATTTATAATTAATAAGAAGGAGAAATGCATGATTGATAAAGATAAAATTCCAATGTTAAAGCAAGATAAATTTAAGGTTTTATTTATTGATGGTGAATCGTTATTTAATTTTGTTTATAATGCATTTATACAAGTGAAATGAGACAGTGAAAAGGGTTTCAATTCGCTAAACCCACTTTTTAATTATATTTTTAAGATTATATATAGAACGCCAGATTTGGATAATTACACTTATTCATATGATAATTTTTTTGAAGATACAAGGGGCTTTGTGATTGATAATGTTGTAAAACAAGCTAATGTTGAAAACTATGAGAAATTTTTAAAAAATATTAGTAAAGATACTGAAAAGCACAATTATTTTAAAGATATAGATTTAAAACTTGATAAATATAAACAAAAACTTATTGAACAAGTCGGTTCTGAGGATTTTGATTGAAAATCATTATCTTTATCGATAATAAATTACCTTAGCCTTTTTGTAAACAATATTTATGCAACATATTCCAAGGTGTTTATTGCTTTTGACTGAGTTAACGCAAAAGAAGAACAGGGTTTTTATGATCCCAATATACCTTTTAATGAAACGTTTAGAAACATTGTTTTAAATCGTATTTATAAAAATACAGAGTTTTTATATTTAAAAAACCTTAAAGAAAAATTTTCTCCATATAAAGATAATGAATCAACCAAAAATCTTTATTTATATAACGACTTGATAAGTCATCTGAGAATTGAAAATAATGAAAAAGAGCATAAAAATTGATCATATGAATCGATAAGAAAAAACTTTATTGATTGTTTAATGGAGATGAATTTTAATATAATAACGATACCTTTATTAGAATCATACGACACTATTTACACATATTTAAATATATTGAAATATGAAAATGACTGAGAAAGAAGGCTTTCTTTTCTAGGTCAAGATAATTTTAATCATCAAGGTTCATTTTTTTATTTAAATAGTTCAACAAAAGTGCCAATTGAATATTTTATATTTAGCCAAAATGATATTTTTCGTTCAATGCTTGCGAATGATGTTACAAGAATAAAAATAAGAAAGAAAACTAATACAAATGTTGAATATTTTGAGTTTGAAACACTTCATTGATTTTTAGAAAAATATAAATTTTTCCCAAGTTCATATAATGATTATTCTTTTTTAACTTTTAAACCGTTTTTAAATAATAATAGTGGTCAGAAAATTGTTGGAGGATTTTTAGATAAAGAAGCTAAAAAATTTTTAAACAAGTTTCAAAGCATTGAAAAATTTGAAAAATTTGCTTATGAGTTTTGGGAAAATCACGAAATAATAGATTATGATGATAATACAAAATTGTGCTATAAAAAATTTGGCAATGGCTATTATATAAGATGTTTGAATAATGAAAAAGCTAACTTTGACGAACACAAGGAAAAATTTAATTTAACAAGAACTGATATTGAATATTTTATAAAAGTTTATAAACTCATTTATGGAATTGAAAATAATGAAGAGTTAAAAGAATTGCTTTCATATGATAAAAAAGAAATCGAGGCAATGGAATGAAAAAATGATTATTATAAAAAGATTTATAACAGAAGTAAGCATACTAATAAATTTAAATATAATACATGTGAACTTATTTGAACATTAAATAGATTTAATTCTGATTTTAATTTATTTAATAAACCGTGATTTAACTTTGCTAAAAATAATAATATTTACAATTATGCAAGGCAATATATGAAAAATAAAAGCCTGTATCGAAAACCAATAGAAAAAACATCATCGTATTATCCTGCATATGCTCCAATAGCTACATTGAAAAGTTTATTTTCTCCTTTGAATATTAACTCATCATTGTTTAATACATTTTTTTATGAAATCAATGAATATAACCCTGAAATTAGCAATAAAATTACTGAATTAATTTCTTGGTATGCATTTAAAAATAAATATTTGAATATTTTGATAAATAATCTTGATTTTGTAGGCAAAGAACTCAGTGACCTAGAAGAAGAAAAAGTAAATAAAAATATTATTTTGGTTGATAATCACTTTATAACGGGCTTCGATCTAAACTTATTAAATGTTAATATTATTGGTCATTTCTCTAAAGATAAAGAGGAATCTGAACTTATTAATAAGATTAAGCTTGATGCAAAAAATAGTAAAGAAATGCTAATTAATACACTTTTAAACGAAAAATTATCTGATGAAAATAACAGATGATTGGCTTTGGGCAACCCAAACTGATTGGAGCAATACATATTTTTTGATTTTTTGTTTAGTGATGAAGAATTTTTGAAACAAGTATTTAAACAAAGAAATTTTTACAATTCAAAATTTAACTTTTTGAATTTAAGTACAAGAAAAGAATTTAATCAGCAAAAAATCATATCTTTTTCAACTAAGTTAAAAAATAAATTCATAGAATATAAATATAAGAAAAATAGTAGTGATTAATTTAAACTATTTCGTATATTGATTTTAAATAATATATAAAAGCTCGCCTTGTTAAAAATAGAGGCGAGCTTTTATAATGGATAATAATTAATTTTTAAATTATCTTATTCAGTTTCTTCGTCATTTTCGTTATCATCTGAAGCGACATTTCCTAAATTTACGCTTGTGACATTTTTTATATAGTTTTCATGAGTTTTTTTACTATTTTTGGGGTCTTTTAAGCCTAATTTTTTAGCATCTTTGGTTATTCTTTCATAAAAACCATTGAAATTATCAATAGCATCTTCAATTGCTTTATTACTTTTTCCTGAGAAGTTTTTAGCATTATTCAGTTTTTCCATTAATGAAGTATATTTTTTATAAATTATATTTAATGTTTCTTTTATCGAACCAATATTTTGTTCCATTTGGTTATTGAAATATAGAGATACAATTCCGGTAATAGTTCATAAAACTGTATTTGGAGAACAAATTATAACCTTATAATCAGTTAGAATTTCTCTGTATAAATTACCTCCCATGTGCACAAGGCCATACAATGCTTCACTTGGTAAATACATTATTGCAAATTCGGTAGTTATTTCTGGCTTAATATATTTTTCAGAAATTGACTTTGCTTGATTTCTAATTTGTGTTGTAAAGTTTTTTAAAGCAGCTGATCTGCTATCGTCGTCTTTTGCTTCGATATAATCTGTGTATTTTGTGTTTGGGAACTTAGCGTCAATAGGAATAAATTTGTCTTGATTATTTTCGCCTTTGAATTTGAAAACAAAGTCAACGATTTCGCCTTCACCATTTCCATTTCTATCGCTAATGGTTTTATTTTTAATAATTTGGTCTAATGAAACCTGTTCGAATCATAATTTATTTTCGGCGCCAAATCATGATTCGAATATCATTCTAAGAGATGCTTCGCCAACGATACCCATCCCCTTACTATTGCTAAAGCTTTTATTTAGTTTGTCAATGTCAACTTTTACAGTATTAAATGAAATAATTGTATTATTTAAATCATTCATTGACTTGTCAACACTATCGAAGTGTGCTTTTAATTTGTTGTCTAATTTGTCTTGGAAATATTCATCGATATTGCCCTTGATTTTTTCGATTTGTTGATTCATATTTGACTGAATTTTTTCAAGTTGTGCATTAGTATTTTTAGTTATTATTTCAAGTTGGTCATTGTTATTTTTATAAATTTTTTCAATTTCGCGTTGAATATTTGAGTTTACTTTAACATATTCATCGATAATCGATTTTTCAAGCTCACCCTTATTCTCGGCTAGTTTATTACTAATTTCATTATGTTTTGAAATAATATTTTCATTTTGTTTACGATGAAATTCATTGTCTAAGTTATGGATTTCATTAATATGATCAGTATTTTCTTTGTTAGTAATTGAGTTTTGTTCTTTAAGCAAATCAATAAAGCTTTTATTGATGTTTCCTAAGCTAGTTAAATAATCTTTATTGTCTGATTTTAAGCTTGATACAAATTCATTATTTTTTAATGTGATATTGTTATTTTCTTCTTTTAATTTAGTGATTAACGAATTATTTTCATCTTTTAATTTGCTGATTAATTCGCCATTTTCTTTGACTAGTTCAGTAACCTGTTTACCAATGCCATCTGATAAATTAACGAAGTTTTCTAAAATAATTTGTTTAAGAGCGGTTTTAAGTTCCTCTTGATTTTCTGTTGAGTTTTTATTTTTAAGTTTAGTTTTAAATACTATAACGAGTGATAGTATCGTTGCTAATGTTAGTATTGAAAATATAGTTAATATTATCAATAACGCCATTTGTCATCCATTCATATATTCTCCTTAATATAAATTATATTAAGGTTTTCGCTTTTATTTAAATTTACATTTGTTTTTGGTTAAAATATTCTTATATGAGAAAAAAGATAAAGAAAATTTTGAGTATTGGCGCTCCACTTTCATTATTAGCATCAACTCTGCCAATGGCTGTTGTTTCGTGTTCTTCAAAAAATAATGCTCAGCTAGAAATACCTCAAGAGAACAGAGAAAAATATACTGAAGTAATTAAAGCATTAAACTATTTAGATTTTAAAGATTTAAATGACCAAGAATTACCTAAAGAAATAGAAAATTTTACCTTGAAACAATATTATGAAAATTATGCCAATAAATGACATTTTGATTCGCCTGATGAAGCTGATGAAGCAAAAAAAATAGATAGAATAAACGTCGTTTCTGAAAATAGTGATTTCTATAAAAAATTAGAAAGTAAAGGACTAGTTGATTTTTATAAAGATAACTTTAAAATCATCTTAAGAACAGCAACAGATAATTTTAGCATTCTCTTTGTATTATATTTAATGCCAAAAGATATGTTTGAGAAACTTCAAGAAACGCAAAATAATAATGAATATTTTGAACTTAAATATTATAAAGTCAAAGACTTTTTCTTAGATTTAGCTTCATTTAAATATATTCCAATTAACGAAGAAAATACACCAACTAGTATAGCAATGACTGTTTTAGGTAAAGCAGTTCCGGCCTTAATTATCGGTGGTATTATAATTGCTATAATAGTAACTTACATTGTTAAAAAGCGTAAGGGTGTTATTTCTAAAAAGAAACGTAAATAGATAAGAAGGGAAAATTATGAATTTAGATACTATTCACAAAGTTGTTAACAATAAAAAACCGGTGATTTTTTCAGACGTTGATGGAACCATATATCGTCACTTTAATTTATTAGAAGAAACCAAAAAAGACATTCATTGAGCAATAAAAAATGAAGCTGATTTCAATATTTGTACAGGAAATCCAATTCAAGAAAGAATGCTGATATTGGGTAAAGAATTAAAATCAAGATTTATTATAGGCTCTTCTGGAGCACAAATTTATGATCAAGAAAAAGATGAAATTATCAAATCATGACATATTGAAAATAAAGTCTTTTTAGAACTGATTGAAGTTGCTAAAAATAATAATATTCAAGCCATATTTTGAGACAACGAACAATATTATTATTTAGTTGATGATGAAAGAACTATTCAAACTATTTGTGAGTATCACTTTGTTGATAAAAAGTTAATCAAAGAAATACCAAAATTATGAAAAGGCGAATATATAGAACCTGTCAAAATTGAGTTTTATTTAATTGATGATTTTGAAACCGAAACTGGTGCTAACAAAATGAATAAATTAATTGAAAATATTAATGGCGTTACTAAAATACCAACGCATGCCAATGTTGAAATTTCGCCATTGAATATCGATAAAGGTTCGGCTGTTAAATGAATGGTTGAAAATGTATATAATACTCAAAATGTTTCAATTAATGATGTTATGACAGTTGGTGACAGCAATAACGACGTTCCAATGCTTTCATTAACTACTTTTTCATACGGTATGGCAAATAGTACTGGCAACGTTTTTAAAGTGTGTCATTACTACACAAGTGCCGTTGAACAAAATGGCCTTGGTGAAGCGATTATTGATTATTTATATAGATTAAAAAATTTAGTAAAAAAATACTTATTACATTCATATTCAAATGAGATGGGAGACGACAATGAATAAAAAAATATTAGGAAAAAATTACAAATTTCACATTACAGAAATTAATGAATTTAAAAACCCAATTAATTTCAAAATGGTGCATACAGAAAAACCTTTAAATTACAAAGGGTTATCGTTTACTATTACTGATGCACTATCATTCGAAGAGTTTGATAAAACATTATTTTATTTAACTGTTAATAGTAACAAAACATTTGGAGCTTCATTTTTTATAATTGATAATGAGTACGTCATTTTAAATAGATCATTAGATTTTAACGAAATTTTATCTAAACGTTTTATAGACTATAAAAGCCCAATTTCGGTTTGATTTGATGCATATATTAAAAATAAAATTAAAGACATCAAGTACTATATTAGGATAAAAAAATTAGACACATTTAAATTTTTCTTTGGAGCACGCAATTGTGTGCTCTTTTAAATTTATTATAATGAAAAAAATAAAAAAAATATACGAAAATACGCCTTTGGCGTGCCTTACGGTTAATAAAGTAGCATAACACTTTTTTAGCGTGCTTATTTTGCGATTTGAATTTTTGCTAGTAAGCTTTGCCTACACGGCTTGTAGAAAGTTTTAAATTTGGTTAAAAATCTTTTTATAAATAATTGTTAAAACTTTTTCAGTACGAAAAAGGTGTATGATATTTTAAATTTTTTTGTGGTCTTTCAAAGTTGTAATACTTAACG
>JHVF01000012.1 GCA_000620005.1 Metamycoplasma spumans ATCC 19526 | reverse complement strand
CGTTAAGTATTACAACTTTGAAAGACCACAAAAAAATTTAAAATATCATACACCTTTTTCGTACTGAAAAAGTTTTAACAATTATTTATAAAAAGATTTTTAACCAAATTTAAAACTTTCTACAAGCCGTGTAGGCAAAGCTTACTAGCAAAAATTCAAATCGCAAAATAAGCACGCTAAAAAAGTGTTATGCTACTTTATTAACCGTAAGGCACGCCAAAGGCGTATTTTCGTATATTTTTTTTATTTTTTTCATTATAATAAATTTAAAAGAGCACACAATTGCGTGCTCCAAAGAAAAATTTAAATGTGTCTAATTTTTTTATCCTAATATAGACCTTAAATCTGTTGTTTTTAAATTTATTTATTAATGTCTTCTTCTATTTTTTATCAATATTGAAACAGTTAAAATTAATGCAAATAAAACTGTAGAACCGAAAACTGCTAAAATAATTTCTGTTGTTCCGAATGTTCTCTTAGGTTTGGAATCTTTATCTAATAACTGGTTAATTTTGTCAGTTAATTCTTTATTTTTAGATTCCAATTCCTTAATTTTGTCATCTTTATTAGATAAGCTAATCTTTAATGATGATGAAACGGCATTAATAATCGATAAGGTTATTTTATCTAAATCATCGCCTGTTTTTGCTTTATTTTTTTCTAATTCAGAATTAAATAATTCTGTTTCATTATTTTCAACTTTATATCTTTGCAATAAATTCGAAATTTCAGCATACGAATCAAATGAACCAACGAAATCAAGAATATTATTAGAAATAAATGTTAAATTATCTTTATTCTTTTCTAATAACGCCAATTTTTGATCTAGATTTTCATATAACTTATCTAAGTATGAAGAAATTAGTGAACCTGTATAAAAGCTTTTCAATTTATTTTTATATTCTCCAAAGACTACCATGTTAGCCTTATAAAAATTAATAGCTTTTTCAAAGGTTGCCAATGCATTTTGGTCAGTATTACCAACTAACTCTTTAATCTTTTCTTCTTTTTCTCTTAATTCATTTTGAAGTCTAGTAATTTCGGTTTCTTTTTCTTTAATTGATTCAGTTAATTTAGCAATTTCTTCAGCTGACATTTCTTTTGATTTTTTAGCAGCTTCAGCAGTTGAATGAATAATTGACAATGTAATCTTTACTAAATCTTCTCCAACATTTGCTTTATTTTTTTCTAATTGAGCATTAAATAATTCTGTTTCGTTAGCATAAACACTATATCTTTGCAATAAATTTAAAATTTCCATATAAGAGTCAAATGAAGCAACAAAATATAAAATATTTTTAGAAATATAATCTAGATCATCTTTCTTGTTTTCTAGTGCGGTTAATTGGGTATTTAAGTCTTCATATAATTTATCTAAATATGTACCAATTAGTTCAGATGTATAAACTTCTTTTAATTTTGTTTTAAATTCATTAGCAGCCACTAAATTGTTCTTATAAAAATTAATGGCTTGTGTAAATGTATTTACCGCTGTTTTCTTCTCTTCTGTTAATGCAAGTATTTGTTCGGCCTTTTTCTTATTTTCAGCATCTAATGTATCTAATTTATTTTTTAAAACCGCAGTTACATCTTTTAAAATAAACTGACGAACCTTATTCGTATCCCTTTTATGATCTGGATTCTTTTCTAATTCTTTAGCCAAAGAAGCGGGGTCTTCTGTAATTTGTAAATATTGAGATATTAAACTAAAAGTTGCACTTGTATCATTAAATATTGAAATGAAGTCTGATATATTTTTAGAAGTATATTGAAGATCCTCTTTTTTTTGAAATAGTGGAGCGTATGAAGTTAACAGTTCATTAGCTAACTCTAATAAATAAGTTTTAACACGATTACTTTCAAATTTACTGCCAAGATGTTGTGATAATAGAGTTAATTCCCGAACTGGATCACGATATTTTTCGACTACAGCTTTTAAATTATTTTTAGCTTCGTCTTGATTATTTTCAGAACCATCTGTTGCACTCATTACCACTGCCGGTACTGCTGCTATCGAAATAAATGGAGCTAGCATGAATTTTATTTTTTTCATATATTGTCCTTTCTTATTATATATATGATAAATTATAAAGATATATAGGTATTTTTGTTATAAAAATAAATAAATAATAAAAAAACAACAATTTACCAAGAATAGTAATTGTTGCTTAAAAAATAAAAATTTATTATACTAAACGGTTGTAGTATTCAACGATTAATGATTCGTTAATTTCTTTAGCGAATTCAGTTCTTTCAGGTAATCTTGTGAATGTAACTTTGAAGTTTTCTTTTGTTAATCATGGTGAAACAGTCATAACTTCTAATGCACCTTTAACTTCAGCATTGTTTTGTAGTGATGGTTTCATTTCAATAACTGATCCAACTTTAATTGTCATTGAAGGAATGTTAGCTTTGTGTCCATCTACTGTGAAATGTCCGTGGTTTACCATTTGTCTAGCTTGAGCTCTTGTACGTGCTCATCCAGCTCTAAATACTAAGTTATCTAATCTTGATTCTACCATTTGTAATAGATTAACCCCAGTAACCCCAGCTTTTTTAGAAGCTGCAACGAATAATGTTTTGAATTGACGTTCATTTAAACCATACATGTATCTAACTTTTTGTTTTTCATACATGTGTAATTGGTAATCTGATGGTTTAGCTCTTTTAGCTCCGTGTTGTCCTGGAGCTGTTGTACGTTTTTTACCTTTTGTGAATTCTTTGTTGTTTTCTAGAAGTGAAGTTCCATATCTTCTACTTCTTTTAAACATTGATCCTGTAAATCTTGACATGTTTTTATCCTTTCTAATTTCGCAAGGACTATTAATAATTCCTATCCAGTGTTTTTATTCTAATGATTTCGGAATACAGCTTGCTTACTCTCAAATTTAAAGCAAAACAAAAACATTATGAATAATATTATTATGCTGAGTCATTGCTAAAACAATTTTACACTATTTTGTCAAAAAGTATCACATTTAATATACATATTAAATTGATAAATTGTTTAAGCCTAGAAAAACTTTTTCTAAAAAGTGCTCACATTATTATATAAAACGCTAATAATCTTATTTTTTTTATAAAATTGTTATATGAAAACTTATAGCTGAAATTTTATCGATAAATTACCAATAGATGATAACTTAATTTTGTGTTTAGGTTCATTTGAAACTTTACATTTAGGGCACAACCAACTTTTTAAATTAGCCAAAGATTTAAAAACTGATAATCCTGATAAAAAGTTGGCAATCATACTTTTTAAAAGCCCTATCAAAAGCGGAAAAATCCAACAAAAAAAGGCTTTTCAAACTAAAACTAGACTCATCACTTTATTCGAATTGGGTTTTGATTATGCTTTTGTAATTGATGTTAATGAGCAAATTATAAACCTTGATTATCATGTGATAATTAATAAATTTAAAGAAAATAATGTAACAGATATTGTTTGCGGCCCTGATTTTAAATTCGGATTTAATCGACAAGGGACGATAGAAAAGCTAAAGAAAAATTTCAATGTAGCCATTGCTGATGAAAGAAAAGTTAGCAAGCGAAAAATTTCATCCACTTTAATTAATGAATTAATCGAAGAAGGTAATATTTCAGCTATTAATGAACTACTATTGCAAAACTATGCTTTTATTAGCAATATTGAAAACTTTGAATATAAATATCCAGAAAATTTAAATCAATTAAAATCAGGAATTTATATTGTTAATGCAATTATTGCCGATTATGAATATCATGGTCTTACATTAATCAACAAAGATAATCAAGATAATAATAAAAAAGCGTTACAAAATAACATTTTATATCTTTTTGATTTAGAAGTGATTCCTTCTAAATATCAAGAGATTTATATTGAGTTTTTAGCAACAATTAGATATATTTCTAATAGCTATGATAACAATTTGAAAGATAGCGATTTAAATATTGCAAAAGAATATTTTTTATCAAAATAAAATCGAGAAAGACATAACTTCTCGATTTTATTTTCTATTGTTTATTAGCAAAGTATTCTCTAACGATTGGAGCGACTTTTTCGCCAAATAGTTTAATAGCTTTCATAGTATCTTCATGCGGAACTGAACCGACTGGAAGGTGTAATAAGAATCTATCTAGGTCCAAAATTTCGATTGTATTAATAATTTTTTTGGCAACTGTTTCAGGAGAACCTACAAACATTGCCCCGTTATCACCAATCATTTCCAAGTATCCTTCATATTGAAGTTCTTGTCAGTGTGGTCTATCTTTAGCAATTCTATCAACAAATGTTTTAGTTGGGTGTCAGAATTTTTCAATTGCTTCTTCATCACTGTCAGCAATAAAACCTCATGAATGTGAACCTACTTTTAATTGTTCGTCAGTGAAACCAACATGATATCCAAAGCTTTTATAAGCTTCTATTAATGGTTTGAAGCTCTTTGGTTTACCGCCGATAATTGCGTATGCAATTGGAAGACCTTTAGATGCGATTTTAATAGTTGAGTGAACATTACCACCTGTTGCAACTCAAACTGGTAAATCAATCGCTCTTGGATAAACTCCTTTATTATTGATTCTTTGAGTAAATTGTGTTCCTGGTCAATTTACAATTTCGTTTTCTTTAATATGCAATAACATATCCAATTTTTCATCAAATAATGAATCATAATCTTTTAAATCAAAACCAAATAATGGAAATGACTCAGTGAATGAACCTCTACCAACCATAACCTCTGCTCTACCATTTGAAAGCGCATCAACGTGAGAAAAGTTTTGATAAACTCTTACAGGATCTGCTGATGATAAAACGGTCACAGCACTAGATAATTTAATTCTTTTAGTGTTAATTGCAGCTCCTGCTAAAATCATTTCAGGACTTGATACAGCAAAATCATCTCTATGATGTTCTCCAACGGCATAAACATCCAAACCAACTTTATCAGCCAATTCTACTTCTTCAATCATGTCTCTAATTCTTTGATCATGGGCAATCGGTTTTCCGGTTTTTTCTAACGCTGTAGTTTCGCCAAATGTCGAAATACCTAATTCTATTTTTTTCATATTTACCTCTTTTTTTAGTTATATTAATTATTTATTTTTGCTAAAATTCTCTCAAATTCTTTTGTTAATGTTTTAGCGTAATCATCTGGATTTACATTAATTAATGAAGGCATTTTAGTTCCATTTATTTCAATAAATTCAATTGATTTTGCCCCAATAAATGAAAGAACTGTTTTTAATCATTGATTTTGCAATGAAGTTGTTCCTGGTTCTTGACTAGCTCCTTGGCTCGAAATTACCACAACATTTAAATTAGTTAATAAACCAACAGGATATCCGTCTTTTGATAGCTTATAATAAAATGTTTTGTTAGGAATTGATATACCATCAAAAAAGTTTTTCAATACCGCCGGAGTCATAAAGTTAATTAATGAACTTGATATAACTAGTAAATCAGTCTCTTTTAATTTATCAATTCACTTTTCTCCATTAACTAAATTTCAATATTCTGGATAATTATTTGCGTTTAAACTATAATTTGCAAATTCAGTGTCGTTTAAATTAATTCTTTCAACATCACCTGCAACCCTTTGAAATTCATCCATTGCAGCAGTTGTAAAAGAAAGACCTTTTTTGACTATCGCTGAATCTAAAAATAATATCTTTTTCATTTTAATACCTCTCTATTTTTTGTGTTATATAATGATAATACAAAATTTAAAAAAATACATTATTTTTTGTATTTTTCTCCAAATTTCTTGTATTTTAACGAAAAATAGACATGAAAATACCGTGCAGAGCTAAAAATCTACACGGTTTAATTTACTGATTAGAACGATTTTTATGTTTAGCAATTACCTTTTCTAGATTATCAGAAATCTGAATGTAAGTAGATAAAATTTGCATATCGTCAGGGTTATTATCAACTAAAGTCTTGTTCAATGTATCTTTTTAGTTTTGATCATTTGATGATTCAATAATATCTTGAATTTCTTTTCTTAAATTCGCAACTTTAGAAATGTATTTTTCATACTCTTCACCAGTCTTAGTAATTTCATTAGTTACACTCAACTCTTTTTTCTTTAATGAATCTAGAATTGATTGAAGTTCATTATTTGATTTTGAATTATCTAATAATTCAACTGAACCATTATTATAAACAATCGAAAAGTTCTTTAAATATATTAAATAGTTATCCCTAATTGGCAAATAGCGATAAAAAGGTTTGCTATTAGAAAAATGTGAATATGTTGATAATACCACTTCTCTTATAGCGTTTTTGTGATTGACATTATTATTCTTTTTTGTAGCAGAATACTGGATTCCAACAGTTGCAGCCGCTATAGCTCCACTTCCTCCAATTAACAATGAAAGCATTAAAATTAGATTTCTCTTTTTGACATTCATATTTATTTAACCTCAAGCTCTTTAGCTAAATTAACAAAGTTCTTTGCGTCTAAAGAAGCTCCACCAACTAAAAATCCATCTAAATTTTCAACTTCTAATAAGGTTTTAATGTTTGTATCGCAAACAGAGCCCCCGTATAAAACAGGAAACTGATTGTTAGTTATTTTTCTAATTAAATCTACCGCTCTCTGAATGTGTTCTATTTTAGGGATAATACCATTTCCGATGCAGTAAATTGGTTCATAAGAAATAATTAAATGACTTAGTGTTGTTATGTCTTTTAAAGCCGAATTAATCTGTTTAGTCAACACTTCTTCTAATCTATTATTTTGAAATTCTTCTAAATTTTCACCAATACATAAAATAGGGCATATTTTTGTATTCTCGATTTTTTTAATTTTTTCATTAATTAATTCGTCAGTTTCATTGAATAATTGTCTTCGTTCAGAGTGACCTATTAAAATAAAATCTAGCCCCAATTCAATTGCTGATCTAATTGAAATTTCACCAGTATATGCGCCTTTTTCTTTGTGAAATATATTTTGAGCACCAAACATAAAATTACGTTTTTTAAACATATCTGCTCAAGCAATTGCATCATGTGAAAACGCAGCCCCAATTTTAACATCTTTTAAATCAGCCTCTTTGATTGCATTTTCTAAATCTAAAATGTATTGCTTACTTTCAAAGCATGTAAAGTTCATTTTTAAATTACCAATTAAATATTTCATAATCCCTCCTAAAAAACTATTTTCAGTGCAAAAAATGGTATTAAAACAATAATTACTAATATTCCTATCCCAATCAGTAAAAGAAAAGATAGATTATTAGGTGTTTTATAACTTTTTTCTTTAGCTTTTTTATTTAATTCTATGCCATATTCTCGTCTGACACGGTTAATTATTTTATCTTTCTCAAACTGACTCATAGATGGACTATATTGTTCTTTAGCACGTGATGATATTATTCGCGATCTATGCAAATCTATAAATATTTTAAAAAATCATTTTCCAAGCCCTTTTCTAACCAGAATTACTATTAAGTTAATTGTAATTAATGTGATAAAAGAAAACGATAAGGCGGTTTGTCAAGATTTTTGCTTATCACCTTTAAATGAGTATCTAATAATAAAAACTAATGCAACGGCAAACACTAAAGATATAAAAAAGTATAAAATAGTGCCTAAATTTCAGCCTTCTTTTCAATATCTTCTACTCTTCGACTCTGCAAATTGTATTCTTGACATCTCATCCTCCTTTATTTATTTAATAATTTTATATTATTTTAAATGATAATAAATAAAATATCGACATTGCTGTCGATATCTTCAAATTATTTTTCTTCGTTTTCTTTAACTCATTTTTTAACTTGTTCTTTTGTTCCATAAACATAGTGATTTTCGTTAATTTTGAATGTTTCAGGAACATTAGGGAATTGTTGTTCATCTAAATAATCTAAAGCAAATGAAACGTTTTGGAATTTCTCGTTTGCATTTGAAATTTTAGGTATTGCTTTAAATAAATTAATAGTATATGGATGAACTGGGTTGCTGTATATTGCTTCAGTTTTACCCGATTCAACAATTTTTCCTAAGTGCATAATTTGAACATTGTCTGCAACATATTCAATCATTGACAAGTCATGAGCAATAAAAATTAATCCGATATTTTTCTTAATACACAATTCTTTTAATAAATTAACTACTTGTGCTTGAATAGAAATATCTAGTGAAGCAATAGGTTCGTCTGCAACAATAACTTTAGGTTCAGTAATTAGAGCACGAGCAATAACGATCCGTTGTAATTGTCCACCACTAAATTCGTGTGGATAACGATATGCAAACTGTTTTAGTAGTCCGACATCCTCTAATGCTTTATAAATTATCATTTTATATAATAACTCTGATATTAAGAATTTTGCGATTGGGAATGAAATAATAGAATCAAAAAATCCTTTTCTTTGATCTCAGCTTTCAGTTATAGGGTTTTCACCAGCAGTATTAGATGAAAGGTTTTTTTCAACTCAAGCATGGTCAATACCTAATAAAAGATAAATATTTTTAACATCTTTTTCTAGATATTTTCTTTCGATAGCAAATGATTTTAAAGTATCTTCTTTTAAATTTAAATCAGATTTATACATTTTTAAATTCAATTGAAGAGTATCATCAACTTTCTTGATTTTTTCTTTTAATTCTTTAATTTTTGAAACAGACTTAACTGTAGGTTCAGCCTCTAATTTTTGAATTTTAGCTAATAATTCTTCTTTAGTAGATTTAGCTTGTTCTTCTAGATATACAAAAAATGAATTTTTATATTCTTCAAATTTTGCATTGCAGATTGTTTGTTGGTCAACTAATTTATGATATAAAGCTTTTTCTTCTTTGGTTTTTTGATATAAGTCGCTAATTTGCTTTTTATAATTTGCAAGGAAAATAGCTTTTTCTTTTTCATAAGTTTCTTTAGCTTCTGATAACTCTTGACGAGCAGCTTCTAAATCGCTAGCTGAAACAGCAGGTTCATCGTGACGAGCAATTATTTCTTGAAGACCTTTAATTTTGTTTTCATTTTTTTCTATTTTTAATCTTCATTCATTTTCATTTTTCGATGATTGTTCAACATATTTTTGATAATCAAATGAAAAATTATTTTCAATTACTTGATCAATGTTTTTTCTGTTGTGTTTAGTATAAACAATACTGTCTAAGTGTTCATTATAAAAGTTTTTTATGTAATTATCAATTTCATTGATGATTTTTTTAACAACTTCAAAACCAAGTAAAGTTGCATTACTTTTTACTTCTTTAATTAATTTCTTTCTTCTTGACATTAAAATTTCATTTTTCAAAGTATATAAATAATAATTTAAATCAGTAGACATCAAACGAGAGATGCTAATTAACATTTTTTCGTTTTTGCTTTCATGGATGTAATTATTGAATGTATTCTTTGTTTCGTTTTTAAGGTCAGTGTAACTTCTTAAAAGATTTCTTAAATTTTCTTTTTGAATTTTTAGTTCTTTTTTAGCTTCATAAGAATCAATTGATTGTTTAGATAATTGTTCTAATCTTGCTAATTTAAGTTTAGCGTTTTTAAAATTAATTTCAGGTTTTGTTAAATCATCATTACGATATCTTTTTTGAACATCATAATAAAATTCAATAAGTCTGCTTGCGTTAGAATACATGTTGTTAATAATTAAACTTTCAACATGTTGTTTTTCTTCTAAATAGCCATAAAACAAGGCGAAATTATCTTCTTTAGCATTTGAACTATCAAACTCTAAATTTTCAAATCTTTTAATTCAATTAGCAAAAAGTGGTTTTGCTAATCTATTAATTTCACGATAATTTTGTAATTCAAGTTTCATAGCTTCAATGTGAAAAGTATATTTAAAAGCTTTTTTAACTTCTAATCAGTCTTTAAAAATATCATTAATTTTACTTTTCATTACCCCATTTACTAATAGAGGTTCTTTTAAAATAGAATAAATATTTTGTTGACCATTTAATGATGCATGAGGATCTTGGAAAATCATTTGCACATTTTTTCTTAAAAATTTTCTTAAACGGTTTGAAATATTTTTACCAGAAATGATTTTGTCTTCTAATTTAACAAAACCATTAAAGTCATCATACAATCTTAAAATTGTTCTACCAACAGTAGTTTTACCTGAACCAGATTCACCAATTAAACCAACAATTTCACCTTCGTGTAGATCAAAAGAAACGCCATCAACAGCTTTGTTTATAAAGCCTTGATTAACGAAATATTTTTTTAGGTTATCGATTGTTAATATTACTTTTTTATTATCTTTATTCATCTTTAAATGCCTTCTTAAATAAATCTAAACGTTTCAATAAATCTTGTGATAGTTGCACTTTTGGAGCATCAGGGCTCAATAATCATGTTGCAGCTGAGTGAGTTGGGGTAATTGGGATTAGTGGAGGTTCTTTTAAAAAGTCAATTTCTAGAGCATAGTCATTACGCGACGCAAAAGGGTCACCGATTGGTAAGTTAGCCATGTCTGGTGGCGTACCTTTAATGTTGTATAATTTCTCATCTTTACTTTCAGGTATAGCTGAAATCAAAGCTCATGTATATGGGTGAGCAGGTTCAGTAAAAATTTCTTTTTTAAGCCCTCTTTCAACAATTCTACCAGCATACATAACATAAATGTAATCGCAAAACTTAGCGATAACAGAAATGTTGTGACTAATTAAAATAATTGAAATACCCATTTTTTGACGAATTTCTTCGAATAACGCCAAAACACTAGCTTGAACAGTTGGGTCTAGCGCTGTGGTTGGTTCGTCAGCAATTATCAAATCAGGTTTTAAAGCAACGACCATTGTTATAACAATTCTTTGCTTCATACCACCTGATAAGGTGTGAGGATAAGCCATGAAGATTTTTTCTGCCTGTCTTAGTCCGAAAGTTTTTAATAATCCAATTAAATATTCTTTTTTCTCTGAATAAGGTTTATCCATTCAATCAATATTATTGTTTAAAGCATCTAGTAATTGGTGACCAATTAGTCTAGTTGGGTTAAGTGATGTTAATGGATCTTGAGGGATATATCCAATTTTTTGACCACGGATAAATTCTCAATATTTTTGTTTTTTAATTTTTGTTAATTCATATCCACCGATTTGAATTTTATCGGCTGAAATAATACCGTTTTCGTTAACATTAATCAAAGTCTTTGAGGTAACTGATTTACCAGAGCCAGATTCTCCAACTAAACCAATAATTTCCCCTCTATGCACGTCAATATCAACACCTCTCACAATGTGAATACTTTTTTTCCGACCTTGAGGAAAACTTACATATAAATTTCTAACTTCTAAAACTTTATCTTTTGCCAAATCTTCTACTTTAATTTCGTTTAATACTTTTTCTCTTCTTAATTTAATTTTTTGCGATTTCAATTTAGTTTTTTGAACTACTTGATCTTTTTCTTTATTTTTTAACTTTGGCATATTATTTTCTCTTTCCTTTGCTCATAACTTTTGGATCAAGTGCATCGTGAACACCAAGAGCAATAAAGTTTAATGATAATGATAAGAATAGAAGTATTAAAGCAGGTAGTAATAAGATTCAGATATTTGAACCAGTTTCAGAAGAAGCTTGAATTAGCATTTGTCCAAGGTTTGTATCTTCTTGTACTCTGAAGAATCCTAAAAACGCTAGTGATGCTGTTCATAAAATAACACCTGGCACTGATTTAACAATCGAAGTCGCTACTTTACCAATAATTGCAGGTAAGGCGTGAACGAATATTTGTCTTCCAGAAGAAGCACCAATTGCTTTGGCAGCTGTTATATATTCTTCATTTTTAACAGTGATTATAAATAGTCTTGTAACACCAACGAATCCTGGTCATCCAACGATTGTTAGCGCTAAGATTAAGGCGTTTTCATTAACACCTGTAATTGATACGAATATTAATATTCAAATTAATGTAGGGGGAGCTAAGAAAATCTCAATAACACGCATTGAAATTGTGTCAATTAATTTACCAGCATTGAAACCTAAATAAGCACCCACAGAAACACCAATTAGTGCTTGTAAAGTAACAACTATTAAGGCAATTTTAATAGCTTTTCAAGTTGCATATCAAGCAGTAACTCAAATGTCATATCCAAATGATGTTGTTCCTAATAAAACATTTGATAAAAATTCTCTTTGGGTTTTAACAAACTCAACAACTTGAGCTTCTGTTATATTATCTAACCCAACTTTAGCAATGTAAGCATTTAAGGTGTCGGCAATAGCTAAACTATATGTATTGTATGTTACTCTTAATAATGGAGTACCTTCTATTGGTTCATAAGAGAAATCTCTCGGTGTAGAAAATACATATTCCATAAATTTCTTATATTGCTCATTTTCATTCATTTTTCCAGAAATATAAGATAGTCTTTCTCAAATTCCACTTGTTGTTTCTAACGGCCTTGTAACAACAGGCGTTGAATAAGGAGGTAAACTTCTTATTAACTCTGAATTATATAATTCTTTGTTAGGAATATAATCTGTAAACATTGGACTAGGTATTAATAATGATAGTAGCAGTATTGATAAAAATACTACCAAAGAAATAACAACAACGGGGTTTTTGAAAAAACGTTTTACTATTTCTATACTCATTTTTTTAGGTTTACCAGCAATAGAAGAAGATTGTTGTCTCTCTTTGTCTGTAATAAAGGCAAACTTCTGAGCTAATTCTTCGTTTATTTTGTATTTTTTATTAAACGATTTAATTTCGCTTGTATCTAATTGAGACATTTTATTTCTCCTTTCCGCTAGTATTAACTAATTGTGATTCATTTGATCTAAATAAATCTTTTGCTAATCTTCTTCTTTCTAAATAAGCTTTGAAGAATAGTCAGTAATTTTTCTTGCTTCTTGCAGCATATGTAATTTTTGGATCTAACAATGTATATGATATATCCACAATAATTCCACTTAGCAATGAAACAAATGTAAAGAATAATGTTGAGAACATAACAACGTTAATTTCTCCCGATGGGAAGGCGTTAACGATAATTTGTGATGTTCCTGGTACTTGTCAATATCTCTCAATAATAATCGAACCTGATAAAAGTCCAATAAATGAACCAAATATTAAACTAAATAATGGAATTGAGATATTTCTAAATACATATTTAAAGAAAATCTGTGTTGAACTTAAACCTTTTGTTTTAGCAATTAAAACATAATTTGAAGTTAATACAGTTATGACTTGGTTTCTTGTATATGTTACATAAGAAGCCAGTTGACCCAATGTCATAACCATGATAGGAGGAATATAAGCTAATATTTGAACTCCAATTGGTTGATTTGAACCAGGTCTTGGAACGATTGATAATACACCTAATTTCGCAAAAATAGTTATAACTAAAGGCGCAATAATAAATGATGGTACAGCTATAAATACTAATACAAACAAGTTAGATGCCGAATCAAAGAACTTACCTCTTTTATATCCAGCAATAACACCAATAGTTATACCCAAAATTGAACTTAAAACAAATGTTGGAACTGTAATTATTAAAGTGTATTTTAGAGGATTAAAGAATAATTGTCAAATATTTTTATATTCAGCTGAGTTTGGGTTATTTTTTGTATTGAATAAGAAACCAAAATCTCCTCTTGTGAATATATTTCCAATGTAGTTGAAATATCTAACAATTAACGGTACTAATTCCCCTGGTTCTTTCTCTGTTCCGTAACGAAGTCCGTGCTCTACTTCTAACTTAGCAAGTAATTCTCTATAAGTTTCACCTTTCTTTGCATTCTTCAATAAATCCTGCGCAACAGGATCTAATGGGTTTGGTCCGAATGTACCAACCAACATGAAAACGAAAAATGAAATAATAAATAACGTAAGAATAGCGAACGCTATTCTTTGACGTATATATTTAAACATAATAAATAATTAACTACCTATTTTTTGATAATTCAATCTTGGTATGGAGTTGCATCCGCACCTGATAATGATGGTGTTACGTAATTTTTATTTATTAATAGTCTTATAAATTCTTCTTTACTTCTGTTCATTTCAGTAGTAAAGTTTACATTTAGATACGAGCTAAGTTCTTGCATTAAATCAACTAAGTATTCATTTGTTTTTCCAGAAACATAGTTTAATCAGAATATAGATGATCATTCATATTGATCAACAATATGTTTACCTTCTCCAGGTTGATATGCTTGAGGTTGTTTAACTGTAACTGTTTTTTTAACTTTGTTACCGTTTTCTTCAACTTCTTGTTCTTTTTGAACATCTAATAAATCAAGTTCATAGAATCCAGTAGTTTCGCTAACTTTCATTTTGTAACTTAAGTATCTGTAAATTCCTCTAGTGTAGTAGTATCCAGATGCTTGGTCTAATTTATCAAATGGTATTGATGACACAAATTCGTGTTGTTTTTCATAAGCAACAACGCCTTTAGCCAATTCATATACTTTAGGGAAAGCTTTAGCAAAAGCTGAATTTTCTGCTAATCTTGATAGACGAACTAATGTAGGAATTAAGTTTCCAGTTCATGAAAGACCGTCATAACCTGATCCGATTGAGTCATAGTCATATGATCATGCAACCATATTTGTACCAGCTAAACCATCTTGTCTTCAAGCGACAAATTCATCTTTAACTTTAGGATCTGCTATATTATTAAATGTTCTAACAGTTAATTTAATTCTTGGGTTTAATTCTGAAACCACTTTTGAAAATGCATCATATGCAACTAAATATTTGTCGGGTGCATTTGAGTATGGGAAGAAGTAGCTAAATTCGATTTTTTCGTTAGCAAGTGATGGATGTTGTCTATCAAATTCTGCTAATAATTCAGCCATTTTTTCTTTTAAAATGTCTCATCCGGCTGATTTTAATTTTTCAGCTATATTAGCTTTATCAGCATTAACTCTAGCGTTTTCTGATGGGTTTATTTCTTTTCCAAATTCACCAAAAGTAATTATATTTCCATCTTTATCAACTGCTGATAAGGCGTTAACTAAATCATCTGCATCTGCTGGGTTTTTGTATTTAGAAGTTTGTTGGTCACTTCCGCCAATTGATGATCCATCAGCAACTTTAGCAACTCAAGCCTTAGCTACACCACCGGTCATTTCACCAACAACAACATCTCAGTTAATAGCGGCATTTAAAATTGTTCTAAAGCTTAATCCTAAACCACTTACATAACTATCTCTTTTTTGTTTATCAGCTTTTAAGTCTTCAATAGAAGTTCCAAATACTAATTGAGCATAAGCTTCGTTAAATGCATAGTTATATTGTGTATCTTTTACTCTATTGTTAACAAAAGGGTTAGATGCAAGTCTGTAATATGGGTTTTTAGCGTTTAATTTTTTGAATAATCTAAAACCGTATGACAATGCTTCTTTAGAAACTTTATCTTTTTGTGAATCTGTTAATTGTGTGTAAGGAATTTGTGATAAAGTACCTTGTTCATATTTTAAGAATATAGAGTTGGTAAATTCTTTAGCATCAACTGCTTTTTGTTGATATAAATTAGTAATTGTGTTAATTGTGTCGGTTCTATTAACAAATTCTTTATCTCATGAATGCATGTTTTTAGCAATGCTTTCACTAGAAGCTAAACGCCCTTTACCGTAGTATGCACCACTGAATAGTGTTGATTTTAGGCTTGTTCCATATCAATATGTTCCGGCTTTATATGCTTTACTATCAGCTGGTAATTTGTTTAATTCTTGTAAATATTCAGTTGCTTCAGCACCTGATAATAATTCATCTGTTTCTGTATATAAAGGTTGATTTTTGCTTTCATTCATTGCATCAATAAATTGAGAAGGAGCTGGCATAAATGTCATATCTCTTCCAAATAATGTTGATTGAGCAAATTCTTTAAATTTAGCATCTGCATTAGCAAGTGCTTCAAATGTTAAAGCTTGTTTTCCAGCATAACTTTCAACACCATCTGCAACATTTGTTAAGAATGTAGATTCTTCGTCAAATTTATCAGAGTCAACACCAAAAACTTTAAATAGATATTCGTTGTTGTATGATTCTTTGTCTGTGAAAACATTGTTAGCTGATTTAGAAATATCTTTTTTAAATAGAGCATCTAATTCCGCTGTTCCACCTTGGCTATGTCTATCTTCTTCATTGTTGTGAAGTGTTCTTATTCATGAGTAATAAAAGTCTTTTGGAACCACTTCATATTGAGTTTCTTTACCTTGGTTATCAACTCATTTAACACCTTCTTTAACTACAACTTGTAATTTTGTAGCATTATTCAATGCTTCAGTAAAAGCAATACTGTTAATTGATCTTTCATTATTAGATGTTAAAAAATGATTAGGGTTTGAGAAGTATTTTTCATTAACAGGACCGTCACTTAACACTTTATCTGGTTCTGGAATAACAACTTCAGCGTCATCATTATCAAAAACTTTTGTTGAACCGTCTTTTAATGTTAATACAACAGCACTTGCTAAACCTAATTGGTATTTAGCTAAAGTTGGTTGTACAACTAAACTTTCAGTTTTTTTAGTTGAAGTTAGATAAACTGATTTAATTACTGATGGTTTAACAGCTTTAATTCTAAATAGTTCTCCACCTGTTAAATATGTAAATGATCCTTCTACATATCCACCATATGAACGAGAAGCATCTCAGTAAAATGGTCTTGTGGTTAATTCAGCGTTATACTCGACCACGAATTCATTTTTTTCGTATGCTGGCACAACTTTACATGATGCTGCCAATAATGCAGGAACACCAGCGGCTGTTAGTGCTCCACTAGCTAGCAATCATAATTTTGCTTTGTTTTTCATTTTAACTCCTTAAGTTAATTGTATATTTTCATAATTTTGTATTTAATTGTGAGAGGTTTTAAAAATATACAAAAATAATTATAAATTATTTTGATATTTTTTGGGCCATATGTTTATAAAATATGGTTTATTTTTAATTGGATTTTTAATTTTTTATTAAAATTATTAACTTTTTTTATGAGATATTTGGCTTTTATTTTCTAAATTTTCTTATTTTATTTTTTAGACAAAAATTAGACTATGAACCTCTAAAAGCCATAGTTTTTGCCTTGCCAAGATTCTTTATGTGATTATGATTAGTTAAAAAAATGAGATTCATTATTAGCTCCTTTAGAAATATTATTCATGTAATTCTTATACATTGTGCAAATAATATTCTTCTTAATGAAGTTAATAATTTCGACAACGAAAAAACCAGCCATAATAGCTGTTGCAGAAATAATTCAGTTTTGTAATCTTAAGTTATTCTGTTGCATGTTTTTCCTTTTTAATTGCTAATCATTTTACCTAATTTTTTTATAAAATTTCAAAAAAAGTGGTTTTTTTACTGTTTTTTCAATAATTTTTCATAAAACTGGCTTATTTTTTGTCAAAAAACTCAAAATAAAAACCTACATTATTTTCTAATAACATAAGTTTTATAGCTTGAATTTTAAATTAAATTTATTTTTAAGAATTTTAAGAAGTTTTCGAATGACAAACTATCTTTATCATTTTTGGCATTAATATTATCGTATATTATGTGATTGAAATAATGTTCTATTAATTTTCTAAAACTATCACTTTTTTCATCAACTGGTTCTTGAAAAGGAGTGATATTATGATTTTTTAACATAGTAGAAATGTTTTTAGTAATTGAATTGTGATAATTATTTTTATTTAGAAAATCTAAATATTGATCGTTTGGATAAATATATCCTAATTTATAGTTAAGATAAGCTACCGGAGTTAAAAATAAGGTGTTATTATTATCTTTTCATTCTAATATATTATTTTCATTTACCAATCAGTTAATAAAGTTTTTAGTAATTAAATCACTTCGCTCATCTTTTTTAATTGCAATTAAATTTAAGCCTTGTGATAAAAAACTTCCGTTTGTATTACTTTGATTATATTTTTCTGGAGCATTTAAAAATGTTATGTATTTTTTATTATCAGTCGTTTTTATTATGTCATTATATGCCCTAGTTGATGAGATAAAAAACATATACTGATTTAATAATTGTTCAGTATTATTAATAATTTTATTTGATCTTAGTTGAATGTTATTATTTAAAATATTTTCTAAACTCAAATCATAAGCTCATTTAAGTTTATTATTTGAGTTGTTATTTAAGTTAAATACATTTTCATAATCCAAATTATTATCATTTTTATATTTTAAAAAATAGTCAGCTCAATTAGCATTTGCTTTATCGAATAATAATTTATAAAAATAGTTAGCGCTATTAGAAACATATAATGGACTATTCTTATTACTATCTTTTATAGTATAAGATTTATTGATAAAGTTAGATAAATCTAATAATGACTGAGTTGATAAAAATAAATCATCGTAAAACTTAAAATTTTCTTTAAAAATATAATCATCATGAAATTCAATATTTTCAAAAGCTTTTTCATATTGTTTTTTGATTTTTTCATCGCTATTTAAATATATTTCAATAGCATTTTTAAATATCGTATTACTATTTGAATTAAAAAAATCATAGTCAAGGTTTAGTTTTTTTGTGTGATTAAATAATTTATCTAAATAAGCGCCTAAATAAATATTATTAATGATTAATGACTCCGAACTTAGTCCGATTGGCATATTAAAAATCTCGTTATTAGTATTTGAAATACCCAGTCTTTTATTAAAATTAAGTATTTTTTCATAAATATTGGCATTTTTAGCTTCTTTATCTAAATTTACTGATCTGTTATATTTATTAACTAAGTTAGCCAGGCTAGGGTAGTATAAAACTATATTAGGAACAAACTCGTCGTTAGTTTCTAATTGTAAAGCAATTGAAGAGTAAATATTTTCTCTGCCTTTATTCATAATTAAGTTAACTTTATAATCATTATTTAAATCATTATATCTATCAACGATTTTTTTAAAAATTAAAAAATCTTGTTCAGGGAATTGTCTAATTCGAAAAGTAATAGTATTTTTATAATCTTGTTTAGTGATACAAGATAGTGTTGCAAATGAAATCATGGGTAACAGCGCAAGCGAATAAAATACTTTATTTACTTTTTTTGAATACACTTTTTTCTCGAATTTACTCTTTAACTTAAACATATTATAATTTTACACATTAATTTAAACAATAATAAAACCCGGACGTTAATATAACGCCGGGTCATAATTTAAAATAAATAAATAAACACAGAATAAATAATTTATAGACCTTTTGATGCTAATCCAATTGGAGCTAACACAAGGCCATAAATTGCTACTCCAACAATTGCTAACGCTACTAAAACACTTAAGATAATTCCGATAATACTTAAAGCAAATTTTGCTTTACCAATTTTTTTAACTTTTTTTAGTTGAATAAATAGTTTATTATTGTCCATATTTTATCCTTTTGTAGCATTACCGTTTCTAGCGATAGCATTCATAATTCTTTTTCTTAAAATAAAGTAAACAATTATCATAGGTAGAATTGCCAATATGGTACCAGCCATACGAATTGATCTATACACAATTTGTACTTCAGCGTTAGCTGCTTTACCAGTTTGGAATACCCATAAGTTAATTGGTTTTCATAATGTATCAACACTATCAAATAATAATGATGGTCATACATATGAGTTTCATGAAGCAAAAGCGGTTAAAATAGCCACTGTTCATGTTGTAGATTTTACCATTGGCATTGCTATTTTGAAAAAGTATACAAAGCCATTAGCTCCATCTAACATTGATGATTCTTTAACTGAGTTAGGAATAGCTTCAAAAGCATTTCTATACATTCAGGCAAAGAATACTGAGGCAGCAAATGGGATAATCATAGTAATGAATAATCAGTTTGGTGTTTGTCATCCTAAAGCGGTAACGATTTTGAATTGACCACTTAATAAACCAATTTCTGGAATAATCATTAATGAGATAAAGAATCAAAAGAATCCTGCTTTACCTTTTCAATTTTTTAAGGCAAAAGCGTATCCCAATGTAATAGAGAAGAACATTCTAACCAAAATAGATACAACTGTTAACGAAACAGTAAAAATTACTGATTGTAAATATCCTTCGCTAAATGCTTCGGTAAAGTTTTGTCAGTTGAATATTGCTCCCTTATCAAATGATCTAGGGAATAGTAAAACTTGTCCTCTAATTTGTCATAGTTTATCAGTTAGAGCTTGTGTAATCATGAAATAGAATGGGAATAGAATTAATAAGCCAAAGAAACCTAAAATAAGAATTTTAAAGGCTCATGAACCAATCAACGCTAAAACATTTGTTGTTTGGTATGGCTTAGACATTATTTCTTGTTTAGATTTTAAATATCGGTTTTCTACTCAATGTCTTGCTTTCAATTTTGTTAACGACATTTCTTTCTCCTACTTTTACACTTGCTAAATAAATTCATGATGTAATTTGTCTTACTGATTTAGAGAATGCTAAACCAATAACAAACAAGATAACTGATGCGGCACCAGCAACAGCAAAATTACCTTTTGAAGTAAAGTTAAAGATATATAAGATCAAGGTTGCACCTTGTGCTGACATAGCTTTTTCTGGGCTGTTGTTAAATAATGCTAATGGGAATGTTTTAATACCACCAATTAATCCCATAGTGAACAAGAACGATATTGTTTTTCTAATTGATGGAAGGGTAATTGTGTAGAATTGTTTTGTGCTTGAAGCTCCGTCAATAGAAGCTGATTTGTATAAATCTTGATTTACTGACAACATAGCTGTTGTTAGAATTAAGATTTGGAATGCTAAACTTCCTCAGATACCTCTAACCAAAATAATTCAAAATGAGTTTCAACTACCTAATGTTGAATTTGTTAAGAATTGTATAGGTGCTTTTATTCACCCTCATTTTAATAATATTCTATTAACTATACCATCTTGTTGATCAAACATAACGCTAAATGCCATAGATACAGCAATTGCTGATGTAACATATGGTAAGAAGAATATTGTTTGTCAAAAACTTTGTGCTCATTTTTTTGCAATTTGCACAATGGCAGATGAAATCAATAATGATATTCCTAAACTAATAGGAATTGATAAAATAGCGTACATTAATGAGTTTCTTACTGCTACTGCAAAGCTTGTTGTTTCAAATATCTTTGCATAATTTCCAAAACCTAGTGTATAAACACCTTTTGTGAAACCAACTTGAATTTGGAATGATTTAATTAAAACTAGCAAGAATGGAATTAATGTAAACAATAGAACTGTAAAAATTGAAGGAAGCATTAATAATAAAGGTTTATAAAACTTTGTTTTATTATTCAATACACTTAATGCTAGACCAGGATTTTTAATTCTATATTTTTTTCAGAAATATGTTTTCATTATTCAACACGTTCTTTTGTATCTACATCAAATAAGTGATATAGATCATTATTCTTGATTTTTAGGTTAACAACTTCACCAATTTCATAGTGATGTTTTTCGCCTAAAAATACGTTTGCTATTTTATTGATTTCAGGAATAAATATTTGAGCTTGTATTTCTTTACCAAGGTATTCAACCACCTTGATTGATCCAGAAATAATTCCATCTTTTGATTCAACTAATGACTCACCTCTGAAACCTAAGTCAATTGTTGATTTTTTATAGCTCTTTGGAACTTTAATTAATCTTTGTCCTTTATAAACTACATAGCCTTCTTCGATTTTAGCCTCGAAAATTGTCATTTCTGGCATACCTAAGAATTTAGCGACAAATTCGTTTGTAGGTTTTAGATATAAATCCATTGGGCTACCAATTTGTTGTACCTTAGCGGTTGACATACATACAATTTTGTCACTGATTGACATAGCTTCTTCTTGGTCGTGAGTAACAAAAACTGTTGTAATACCCAATTCTTGTTGAATTGAACGAATTCATTTTCTTGTTGAAATACGTAATTTAGCATCCAAGTTTGATAATGGTTCGTCAAGTAATAAGATTTTTGGTTTTTTAACAATAGCACGGGCGATAGCAACACGTTGTTGTTGTCCACCTGATAATTGTGTTGGTCTTTTTGCTAAGTTTTTAGTAATTTCAACTCTTTGTGAAACTTCTAAAACATCTTTAACCACAGCTTCATCAATTGTTAGTACATCTTTAGACAATACTTCAATTTCTTTTTGTAAGTCTTGTGGTAACTTAGTAATTAATAAATGGATATTTTTATTAAAGTTTTTACCTTTAATTTTAAAGTTTTCCAAAATTCCGGCAAAAGCCGAATTTACAGCTTCAGCATATGTTGCTGATGTTTCAGTAATAACTGCTTTTAGTCTGTTTTCAACTTCGGCTATTTTCTTTGGAAATTCTGAATTTTTTTGTTCAAGTTTTTTAGCTTTTAAATTGCTTTTTGCTTGAGCAATAGCTTCTGAATTTCTCTTCTTAGCTTCTGCATATTTTAATTCGTATTCAGATTTAAACTCTTTAATTTTAGCTTTTGATTCACCTAAGATAACACTTCTTTGTTTATTAAATTCGGTTTCTAAAAGTCTAATTTGTTCACTAATTTCTTGGCTTGATAAAGTAGAATTTTCTGATAGTTTTTTAACTTCAAAATCTTTTTCTTTTCTTAAACCGTAAATTTTTGATTGAGTTTCTAATTTTTCTTCTTTAATTGCTTTTAAAACTTTTTTAGTTAAGTTTGTTGCTTCAGCAATTTTTTTAGTTTGTAAGAAGTTTAACATATTCACTTCAGCATCGATAATATCGTTGTGTTGTGATTTAAGTTCGCTCAAATATTTTTCTGTTTCTTTAGGGTTATCGATTAAATGATAAAATTTTGTATCTAATTCATCAATAACTTGTTTTGGAGTTTTGAAATGTTTTAAAATTAATTTAAAAATTTCATTTTGAGCTGATTTTGTTTTTTCAATTGTTTCAGCTTTTCAATGTTTATCATTTGATAAAGGGAAAGCAATGTTTTCGTAAACTGTCATATGTGGATACAATGCATAGTTTTGGAAAACAAGCCCAAGTTCTCTTTGTTGTGGAGAAAATTTTGTTACATCAATACCTGAAAAGAAAATCTTTCCACTTGTTGGACGTAATAACCCTGAAATTGCATTTAGGGTTGTAGTTTTACCAGAACCTGAAGGTCCTAATAAAGTTACTAATTCTCCTCTTTCAATAATGAATGAAGCATTATCAACTGCTAGAGATTCACCAAAGTCAATAACTAAATTTCTGATTTCGATGGCAGGAATTGATTTCTTCATTTCGTAACGTTGTTTAGAGAAACTATGAATATCTTCTTGGGATAATTGCTTTTTGGTTTCTTCAATTTTCATAGTTATTCCTTATTTTTTAGATTAATAAAGATTCTAAATATTTTTATAATTTTTCAAAATATTTATAAATATTATTTTTTGGTTTTGCTAGGTTTGGATAAGGAAGATATTCAGGTCTTAATATCATACTTGAATTATTGATCATATCCTTATCGTGTTCTGCATATTCTTGACTTAAAGCCATTGGGTTTGCCAAATTAATTGGAGCCCCATAGAATCCTTTTTTATTTTCATATCCGTCGTTAATAGCATAGGCTAAGTATGGCATTAATAAAGATCTAATATCAGGATCAGAAAATAGTCTATTTTCTTCGTATTTAGCTAAAAAAATCCCATAGTCTATTCTATCTAATCTTGCTAATGTATATCCATTTGCAAGCATTTCAACGCCAAAATTCCTTTGATAATCTTTACCAAAAAATACGTTTGCCACATGACGGTCATATGTTTTATTTGATCAATTTTGACTAATAACTCTTACCTTTTGATTTAAAACTAGTGAATCGGCAAATTCGTGGTCAATAGCGGCTAATGATTTTTCTCTATCAGATACACCTGGTGTATTTTCTTCTAGTGTATCAATATTTGAAATTCTTAATCTCATAACTTCATCTACCACAACCGGATTTTTTTCACTAGGAAGTTTATTTGGTTGCTTTGTAACTCTTATTGTTATAGTATCACCATCAGCTGTTGAAATAATTTCTCCTTCAACAGCATGGAAATAATCTCACAAAGTAACTTTTTGCTCATTACCCTCTAGGTCAGTCACAGTTGTTTCATTATCAAAAATAGACCCAACTTTATGTATTTCATTAACTTTTGGCATACCTGTATAATTAAACTTAGAAACTAACGGGTCGCCCTTTTGACATGATACCATAGCAATTGGTATTGTAGCAATTGTAGTTAATGGTAAAAGTAAAAATAATTTTTTCATCATTTTATTACCTCATAAAATTAGTAAAAATAACGCCGTTATTTTTACTAAAATTTAATTAAAATGCTTTAAATTGATCTGAAATTTTCTTTAAGAATTCTTCAAATGTTACTTTATTACCGGCAGCAACTCCTTCATATGAAGATACAGCTGTTGTTGTAATAATTTTTCTAATTGTATCTGATTTAACTGATGCAACGTCTTCAGCACTTACGTAAACTTTACTGTCATTATTAGTATTAATCTTGCTAAATTGTTCAAATGCAATTTTATTAGCTTTGTTTAATCCTAATTTTTCAACTTCAGTTGCGAAAAATGTACTTGTTGGAGATACATATCCACCATATAAGTTAAACATATCGATTGGTTTGATTTGTTCTTTTGTAAATTGATCTTTACCTCTTGGTATTGATACTGAATCAAATTTATGAGTAAAGAATCATTTAATAAATTTTATGGTTTGTGCATCTTCTTCTTCATTAGCGTGTATACCTACGAATGAAGGACCTTGTTGGAATACAGCTTTGTGATTTTCTGATGAAGATTTATTGTAAGGTGTAGGAATTCAATCAGCATCTTGTTCATTTAAGATTTCACTGCTTGTTTTTGTAATAACATCTAATTGATCTGGATTGATTAAGAAATATTTCTTAGATTTTCCGCCTTGGTCAACATTTCCTAATTCAACAAATTTACCTGATTCAATTTCAACATTTGCTTTTTTATCTTTATTTTGATAGTTAATTACTAATTTTCCATCTTTAACTTCATAATTTCCAGCTACAAAGTATCAACCATTCTTTTCGGTAAAATTAATAGAATCACTTGATGCTGACAATGTATAATCAAACTTACCTTTTTTAGCTACAACTGTAGTTGATTTATAAACATTATTTTTATGTTTTCCATCAACAACTACGAATGCAACACCATCTTCTTTACTCAATTCTATAGTTTTGTTTTCAAGTTTTGCTAATTTGTTTGAATTTTTAACAAATACTTCTGTCAAACCATTAGATTTAACAAATGTGTAACTTCAACCTGCTGTTGAACCTTCAGATAAAGCTAATTTGTAACTTTGTAATTGGTTTGATCCATAAGCACCATTACCACCGATTCATAATGCTCCAGAGTTAATACCTTTTAAAATAATATCTAAAGCGTTTTTGAATACTTGTCCTTGCGCACTGTTAGGGTTTCTGAAAAATGTTTCGTAGTCTCATCCTCCAGCTTCTTGTTTTGAAGCATCTGGTGTAATGTAACCAACTTCTAAATTACCACCAGTTGCTGCAGATACCATTGTGTTAATTACGTTTGGTAATGAGTCAATTCCGTAAATATAGAATTCTGTACTTTCTGAATACATTTTTTTCATAGCGATAGATAAATTGATTAATGATTCAAATGATTCAAATACAGAGTCATCTAATTTAGGAACTAAAGTTTTAATTTCTGCTTTTAGTTCTGGTGTTAAAGTAGTTTGAGCTTTTGATCACAATGTGTCTATTGCTTGAGCTTCAGCAGTTTGTGTTTCGTAATATTTAATGTATTCATCAATTAATTTTACGTTTTCTGTTGCTTTTTGAATATCTGCTTTAGTTGTTAATTCTTTTAATAATTTTCCATATAAAGGTTTAGCAACTGAAATCATTTCGGTTGAACGTGACATAGGAATTACTCATTTTTCATTATTAACATTTCCTGCTACAGTTCTGTTAACATCTTTAAATGCTGGTGCAAATCCAAATGATTCATAGTCAGCGTCAGAAATAGCTAATGACATATCGTATGATGAAACTATCGAAGCTGAAGCTGGATAGTTAACAATTAAATTTCATAATTGTTTATCATCTTTAGCTTCAAGTTTTTGTGTTAATGTACTTGTGTCATAACCACCTGAAATTGGTGCTAATTCAACTTTTCATCCTTCATTTTTTATAGTTTTGTTGTATTCATCAACCATTGCTTTTAAAGCTTTGTATTGATCACCACTGCTACTAAATCCTGTTCCGATTTTAATAACCTTGTCTAAACTTTGTTCAAATCTAGGACTGTTTGCGCCACAAGATGCTGCTAATGGTAAAACAGCTAATGTAGCTCCAAGAGGTGCTAGACCTAATAAAATCTTGTTTGCTTTTTTCATAAAATAATTATTTCCTTTCAAAAATTTTATGTTAAAAAACGCAATGCAAAAATTTACCTATTGGTATTTTGCATTGCTGATATTGTGAAATTTTTTATTAATATTCTGTGTTTTCACATATGTAATTGTAATATATAAAGCCAATTATTTAAGAAAAAAATTCTATTTAAATATATTTAAATAACCAAATGTTATTTTTTTATCAAAAATATATTACTAAATTTAAAAATATCGTTAAAAATTAATTTTTTTTATAATTTTTATATGCTTAAATACGAAAAAGAATTGGATAACTATAAAAACTTAATAATTGCCGGAACAGATGAAGCTGGTCGTGGCCCATCTGCAGGTCCTTTAGTTGTTGCGGCTTGCATCATGAATAAAGATTATCAAAACGATCAAATTAATGACTCAAAACAATTAAATGAAAAGACAAGAGAAAAATTGTTTGATGAAATTATAAAAAATGCAATTGCTTATTCAATAGTTGAAATAAGTGCAGATGAAGTTGATAGATTAAATCCTAAACAAGCTTCACGTATCGGAATGAAACAAGCAATTCAAAATTTAAAAACTCAACCAACATTAGTAATCACTGATTTTGAAAAAATTGATATTGATATTGAACAAATAAATTTAGTTAAGGGCGATGCATTAAGTTTTAATGTTGCTTGTGCGTCAATTTTGGCTAAAGTGGTTAGAGATAGAAAAATGTTAGAACTTGATAAAATTTATCCTCAATATGATTTTAAAAACAATAAGGGGTATTTTACAAAAAATCACGCTCTAGCATTAGAAAAATTTGGAATTTGCCAAGAACATCGCAAATCGTATAAAAACGTAAAGAAATATTTAAATAAATAAAAAACAAGCAATAAAATTGCTTGCGGTATAAATTGATATATGGTGCTCCAGACTGGACTTGAACCAGCATGATTCTCATCGGTTGATTTTGAGTCAACTGCGTCTACCATTTCGCCACTGGAGCATTTGCATATAAATTATATAAGTTTTTTTATTAAATTATGTTATTTTAATTTGTTAATTCTTAATCAAATTGCAACATTTTTATAGATTAAAAATGTTTATTAAACTTATGATATCAAATTTATTTTTTAAGACCTAAAAATTTAAGCCAGTCATCAGGAAAAATTAGCAAAGTGTTATACTTTGCTATTATTTTTTAAATCTGTATATCTTAAAATAAAAATTAAAATCTACTTAAAATATTCAGATAGGTTATTATCCACTTCTTTAATTGCGTTTTTAAACATTGATTTTAAGTGGTTCATTTCTTCTTTTAAACCCGAAGTATTTAATTTAAATTTTTCTAAATTTCTAATCAAGTAATTAAACTTATCAGTAAATGTTGA
>JHVF01000011.1 GCA_000620005.1 Metamycoplasma spumans ATCC 19526 | reverse complement strand
CCTGTTTTTGATTCTAAATTTTTCATATCTAAATTATATATGTTTATCCACTTCTTTATATATGCTGTTGCATAATGAAATGGGTCAACATAACATTTTTTAGAAGATTTATTTTCATAGGTATCCTTGTATCGTCCTTCTCAAAAGTCCTCCACAAAGGTGATAATTGCCATATCAAAATTTTGATTTTTTGCAATATTTATATATTTTAGTTTTTGTTCTACTGTAAATTGTTTTCTTGACATAAAAAACACACTCCTTTTTGGAATGTGTCTATTATTTTTTATCCTAACCTAAGACATCAAGTACTATGTTATTTTAAAAAACGGAACCCCATTAGCGTTCAATATTGAACTTGATAGAAAAACTTACAGTAAATATGAGGCTCAACAAGATTTTTTAAATAATAATTCAGACAAAGTTAAAAAAGAAGGTTTGGTTGAACCAAATTTCGAAATTATTAATAATATTGAATTGGACAATAAACAACCTGAATTACTTAAATTTTTAGGATCTTTAATAACAACTAAAAAATTAAGTTTAATTAAACCAGTAAGAGAAATTAATGATACTATGGTTGATGAGTTTATTGAATTGTATAATGCTGGCAATGTGAATTATCCCGTTGAATGACGTACAAGTAAAAATGACCCAATTTTTTGAGAGGAATATAGTCACGATGAAGAATTGCTAGAAGATTTAGACTCTGATAAGGATTTTGAAAGTAGTTTTAATTATCAAGAAGATGAAGAACATTTTAAAGCTAGAAATAAACAAGATTTAAATATCGAAACAAACGAAAGCAAAGAAGAAACATTTAAAAAATTCAATAAAGATGTCAAAGAAGAAAATGATGATAATTTTTCAGTTGACCCGATGGATTATGTAAATAAAAACCCAGAAGAATTTATTAATGCAATGTTAGAAAAAATGGTTTACGATTTATATAATGCGGCTCGCTCAATGGGTGTGGAAGATGAAAACATGGTTGAATATTTTGAAGACGCATTTGGCGAATTTAATAACTTGAATTTACCTAATTTTCCTCAACAAGAAGAAGTTAAGGCTAAAGTTAGAAAGATTCTTGATAAACTAATGTCAAAAGACTCTAAAACTACTATAAAATCTCAAAAAGACAACTCAGAAAATGATAAAAAAGTAGAAGAAGATTCTAAAACTGAAGATTTCGGAGAAGAAATAAACTAATATTCATATAATTAATATAATGACTAAAATTTATTATTTAATGTATAAAGATAAGAAATGCTTATCTTTCGAATATGATAAAAAATCAAAAACCTTAAGCAAAATTATTGAGCTTGAGGGTTTTGATTTTTTAAAACAAAAAAACGAAGAAGACTTAAAAAATTTTTTATTTCTTGATGATTTTTTAGCAACGTCGCGCCCTAATTATGAAAATCTTTTAAAGAATTTTGATAGTAAATTAGAAGTAATTGAAAAATATCATAAACTTAATTTAAATAATTGTTTTTGAATAAAAGAATTAAACGAAAATATTACTTTTGATGAAATCAATCTATTTGATCATTTTGAAAATGAATTAACAGATTATTCGATGAGCAAAAAATTAGTATATAAAAATACTGAATTAAAACAATCGCCCGACTGATTTACTGAAGGGCAAATGATAAAATCTTGAGTTAAAGAAAATGACGATATTTATTTAATTAAAGCACCTAATTATTTGGCTAGCAAATTATCTTTTGAAAATTATGCTGAATATTTTGCTTCTCAATTAGTTAATGTTTTAACTTCCAATTTTGTATCTTATGATTTAGTTATGTATAAAAAGAAATTGGTTTCTAAATCTAAATTATTTAGTTCTAAAAAAATTAACTATATTTCTTTTTCTAAACTAATTAATAAAAATGATTTATTGCAAGAAGAGATTGAAGAATTTTTATATGCATATTATGGAAAAGAAAATTATGAAGATTTAATGGTTATTGATGCTCTAATATTAAATGCCGACCGTCATTTGGGTAATTTTGGCATGCTATTTGATTCAGATAGCGAGAAATTTATAGGAACGGCGCCATTATTTGATTTTAATAAATCACTTTTATATGATTTTCCTTTGTATAATGAAAAAACATTAAGAAAAGAAATTGATGAATATTCAAAAAGACCAACAACTTTTTATAATAGCTTTGATGAGCAACTTGAAAAGTTTGCAAAGCCAAGACATAAACAATGAGTTGAAAAATTAAAGAAATTTAAGTTTAAAGAACACGACAATTTTAAAGTTAATAAAAATTATTTAAAAGCAATTACTTTGTTAGTTAAAAAACAAATAAAAAAACTTGAAAAAATTATTAATCATTCATAATAAAGATGCTCATTTGATGGGTATTTTTTTTGCTATAATTTCTAATACTATGAATGATAAAATAATAATTAAAGGTGCAAAAGAAAATAATTTAAAAAATATCGATTTGATAATACCTAGAAATCAATTTGTTGTATTTAGTGGATTGAGTGGTTCTGGTAAATCATCGTTAGCTTTTAACACTATCTATGAAGAAGGCAGAAGAAGATATGTAGATAGTTTGTCAAACTATGCTAAACAATTTTTAGGTGGCACTAAAAAGCCAGACGTCGATAGTATTGAAGGATTGAGTCCGGCCATTTCTATTGAACAGAAAACGGTACACAATAACCCGCGTAGTATTGTGGGGACTGTTACCGAGATTTATGATTATTTAAGATTGTTGTATGCAAGAGTGGGAAAACCATTTTGTCCTGTTCATAAAAAAGAAATAACAGCGCAAAAAACAAGGGACATTATTAATAGTGTTTATAAATTATCTGAAGGTGAAAATATTTATATTTTAGCGCCGATTGTTGTAAATGAAAAAGGGTCGCATCAAGCTACCTTGGCCAAATTAAAACGTGATGGTTATTTAAAAATAAAGATTAATGATATCTTGCATTCATTGGACACACCAATTAATTTAGATAAAAATAAACGTTGAAATATTGATTTAGTAATTGATAGATTTCCCTTAGATGAAGAAAAAAGACCAAGAGTTGCTGGAGCTATTGAAGCGGCTTTAAAAGAATCGGGTGGTTTAGTAACTATTGAAGTTGTTAATAAATTTAAAAATACTTATTCAATATATCACAGTTGTGAACACGGCGATTTTGAAATGCCTAAGATTGAACCTCGTATTTTTTCATTTAACTCACCAAGTGGAATGTGTGAAGAGTGTAGAGGTTTAGGAATTTTACAAAGAGCAAGCTGAGATTTGGTATGTCCTGATAAAAATTTATCAATTAATGAAGGCGCAATTAAATATTATAAGAACATGATTGACACACCAAATCTTGAATGACAAGAATATAGCAAAATGTTGCAATTTTATAAAATTGATCGCGATAAAACTATTGATGAAATGACTGAAGAAGAGCTTCATATTCTAAAATATGGTTCTTTTGAAGATATTACATTTACACTTGTTTCTGAAAAGGGAACCAGATATGAAAAATCTAAGCATATTGAAGGGATTTTAGAAAAACTTGAACGCAAGTATTTAGATACAAATTCAAACGAAGCAAGGACTTATTATAGTAAATATTTGGCTGATATTGACTGTCCAACATGTCATGGTAAAAGATTGAATAAATATTCATTGGCGGTTAAAATTGAAGGTTTAGATATTTATGAAATTTGTAATAAATCAATAGAAGAACTTGACTTTATTTTAAATAATTTAGAACTAAACGATATAGAAAAAGAAATTAGTCAGTTAATTTTAAATGAATTGAAACACAGAGTTGAATTTTTAATTAATGTTGGATTGCAATATTTAACGCTTAATCGTAAAGCTGAAACACTATCTGGAGGGGAAGCGCAAAGAATTAGATTAGCAACTCAAATAGGCGCAAATCTTACTGGTGTTTTATATGTATTAGACGAACCTTCGATAGGGCTTCATCAAAAAGATAATGAAAAATTAATAAATTCATTAAGAAAAATGGTTGATTTAGGCAATAGTTTAATAGTTGTAGAGCATGATGAAGACACGATTAGACAAGCTGATTTTATTGTAGATATTGGACCGAAAGCAGGAGAACACGGCGGTGAAGTTGTTGCTGCTGGGTCTCTTGATAAAATTATTGAATGTCAAAATAGTTTGACCGGAAAATATTTATCAAAAGAACTAGAAATAAAAACTCCTAAATCAAGAAGATCTGGTAATGGCAAGGTTTTATCAATAAAACATTGTAAGGCCAATAATTTAAAAGATATATCAGCGACTTTTCCGTTAGGTAAATTTATTGCGGTTACAGGTGTTAGTGGATCAGGAAAATCTAGCTTAGTTAATGAAGAATTGGTAAATCGTTTAACTCGTTATTTAAATAGCGATGCTTATGACATTAGAGAAGATGGCAATATGTCTGGGCAGTTAAATATAGACAAATTGGTTAAAATTGACCAGAATCCAATTGGTAGAACACCACGTTCTAACCCTGCTACATACACTGGTGTTTTTGATGACATTCGTGACATTTTTTCAAATGTTGAAGAAAGTAAAGTTAGAGGTTATACCAAGTCACGCTTTTCATTTAATGTGCCCGGCGGAAGATGTGATAAATGTCAAGGTGATGGCTTAATAAAAATTGAAATGCATTTTTTACCAGATGTTTATGTTACTTGTGATCATTGTGATGGACAAAGGTATAATTTAGAAACCTTAGAAATTAAATATCACGGCAAAAGTATTAATGACATTTTAAATATGACAATTGAACAGGCGCATGCATTTTTTATTAATCGTTCAAGTATTAGAGAAAAATTACAAATTTTATTAGATGTTGGGCTTGGGTATATTCAACTAGGACAAAATGCAACTACATTATCAGGTGGAGAAGCACAAAGGGTTAAGTTAGCAACTTATTTACAAAAAAAACCAACGGGAAAATCACTATTTGTTTTAGATGAACCAACTACTGGATTGCATCCGTATGATGTTCAGAATTTACTAAACGTGTTAAATAGAATAGTTGATAATGGTGACACTGTTATTGTTATTGAACATAATTTAGATGTGATAAAAATGGCTGACCATATTATTGATATTGGCCCCGAAGGTGGAGTCGGCGGAGGAAGAATAATTGCCACTGGAACTCCTGAACAAGTTGCAAAAGTTGATTACTCATATACTGGCGAGTATCTTAAAAAAATTTTAAATATCTAGTTTTTCAATATTTTTATTAACTTAATAATATAATTATTAAAGCAATTTTAAAGTTAGGAGGTAATAAAAATGACTGATTATGCTGGTGTACAGTTAAAATTAGGTCCAGTTTATGTGTATTCGCTAACAATGATGTTAGGGATGTTATCATCAATTTTTACGGTTTATTATTTTTGAAGACGTGAAAAATACACATTTGATCAATTGGCAATACTAGTATTTATTGCATTGCCAACAGCTATTATTGGGGCTAGATTTGTTTTCGTAATTCAACAACTAATTGAACATAAGGGCTGGATTGACGGACCGTGATATAATGCCTTTGCCGTTTGACGGGGCGGTTTATCAATTCACGGTGGGGTTATTACTGCTACAATTTGTTGTGTTCTTTATATTATATTTTCAAAAAATCCAAAAAGAATCGATTTGAAGAAAGCGTTTTCAATTATTCTACCCGCAGTTTTAATCGGGCAAGCTATCGGACGTTGAGGAAACTTTGCTAACCACGAGGTTTACGGTGGTATTATGGAAGAAAGTTCACTTGCATTTAGAATCTTGCCAAAGATTATAAGAGAACATATGTATATTAACGGTAAATATCGTTTACCATTATTCTTATATGAGTCTATTGCAAACTTAATTGGATATATTTTATTAGTTTGAGTGTTAAATAAATGAAACTGATTAAGACCTGGAACTACTGGCGCATTGTATATTTTATACTACGGAATTATTCGTTTCGGAATGGAACCATTACGTGATGGAAGCTATACAATTTATAAAGTTATTTCTGGTGGTTATTTAGTTGTAGGTATTATTTTAACAGTATTCTTTGAGTTTATTATTAAATTAAATTACAATGTTTACAAAATTCCAAACTTTAAAAATCAAAGATTAGCTAATCTATTTTACTTTATTGTTTATGAACCAAAAAACAATAAAAAAAGATTAAATTTAAAAGAAATTTCTCAATTAAGAGAAATAAGAAAAGACAACGAGGTTAAAATAAACGCGGATGCATAGCATCCATGTTTATTTTTTAAAGGAGAGATTTAAATTATGAATAAATATGATGTTATTATCATTGGTGCAGGACCAGCAGGATTGACAGCCGCTTTATACTTAGCAAGAAATGATATGAATGTTGCTTTTATTGAAGGATATATTCCTGGTGGTAAAATGGCAGAACAATCGAAAATTGAAAACTATCCAGGATTTAGTTATATTAGCGGTATGGAATTATCTACCAACATGTTAAACCAAGCTCGTGAAAACGGCGCTAAGTTTATTTATGGAATGGTAAAAAAACTTGAATCTATTGAAGATAATCTTAAAAAAGTTATTTTAGAAGATAATACAGAGTACTATGCACAGGCAGTTATTATTGCTACAGGCATGAAGAATTTAGTTCCGATGTCAATTGAAGGTATTGAGAAATTTAGAGGCAAGGGTGTTTCGTATTGTGTTTTATGTGATGGGGCTTTATATAAAAATAAACCAACAGCAATTATTGGTGGAGGAAACTCAGCTTTTGAAGAAGCGCCTTACCTGGCTGCTGTAGCTTCAGAAGTGCATATGTTTATTCGTGATGGTATCATTGCTGAAAAAAGACTAGTAGAAGATGTTAAAAAACATAATAATATTTTCATTCACGAAAACTCAGAAATTATTAAATTAATTGGTGACACCAAAATAGATAAAGTTGAGGCTAAGTTTTTAGATGGAAATAAAGAAATGAATATTGAAGCAATATTCCCATATATTGGTTTTAGACCAGCAACTGGATTTATTGAAAATAAAAATTTATTAGATCCTAAGGGTTTTATTAAAGTGGATGCTAATATGGAAACTTCTGAGCATAATATTTTTGCTATTGGTGACGTTATTGTCAAAGATGTTAGACAAATTACAACTGCAACTAACGATGGAACAATAGCTGCCAAAGTTATTAATTCAAGAATTGTAAAATAATTAAAAACCAGAACGTGTGAGCGTTTTGGTTTTTAATTATCTTTAGCAGAACATTTTATCTAGTAGTGCATTTTTAATATTTTTAAGTTTTTCATGTTTTTGTTTTATAAGAGTAATTAAATCATCAAGATTTTTGAATAATTTTCCGATTTTTTCTTGTTCATTTAATTCGGGATGATCAATATTACAATTTAATACCAATTCCTTATTAAGATTATTTACTGTGCTTCCTGCTGCTAGTGATTTATATTTTTTTAACATATTTTCACTGCCTAAAAAATAACAAAAAAATAAATTATTTAAATATTTTTCATAATCTTTAATTAATAATCAACCATCGTGAATACATCCAAATAAATTTACAATATGTGGTCTGCCATATGACATTGAATTAGATAATATTAAATCACCTTTATTAACCACCTTTGTTTTTGATAATCCTTCTTTTATTATTTTTTCTGAAGTTTTATCTATATAAATACCATCAGAAGGCGCATCAGATATTTTTATTCAATTATAACCGCCGAGTGATCTTGTTATAAATTTATCGATTGGGCGAGGTGAAGCTCCACGTTCAATATTAATAATGTTTTTAAGTATTGAGTTTTTTCACTTATTATTAAATCCTTTAAATCTAATCTCAGGTTCATTAGAATAATTTTCGGGAAACATCTTATTTAAAAGAGACTCTTTTATATTTTTAAAGTAGTTGTATTGTTTTTCAGTTTTATTAATCAAATCGTCAATCTTATTTAAAAATTCAGATATCTTCAATTCCTCGGATAATAAAGATGGTTTTCTAAATGGTATTTCAGCCATTATATTGTTCATTAATTTAGGATTACCAACTCTTGAAACAAAATTGTGGGCCACATTATTTATAGCATTAGCAACCATAGAGTTAGCGTTTCCAGTTTCAGATAATAAAACACCACAAACATTAGTACAATAAAATTTGCCAGATCTAAAATTTACAGAACCAGCATTTGCACCATCGGTTGTTCAAGTAATTGAATTATCATACAAATAATCTTTATAATAGCCCAATAAACCATTATCCATTGTTTGAGAAGAAAAAACAGGATAAATATACTTGCCTCTTTTAACATCGGAGATTTTTTTAGTAGAAAGAACATACCCTCTAGTTATATGAAATATATCTTTAACCAAATTTTGTTTTCACTCATCATCAAACCCAGAAAAGCGAATTTCTGGCATATTTTTCTTATTCATATATTCGCCTCCCCTTGATTAGTTAATTATTTACATTAAATTATAAATGAAAAACTAGGTAAAAAAATCTTGATTTTGAAATTAGTTTTATTCATAAAATTTGAAGAAAAAAAATTATATTTAAAAGAAAGTGATAAAAAACGTAATTTTTTATGAAAAAATAATTTTTTTTATTATAATAATTAATGCAAATGCACGGAGGGGTAGCGAAGCGGCCAAACGCGGGTGGCTGTAACCCACTTCCTCACGGTTCGGGGGTTCGAATCCCTCCCCCTCCACCATATTGCCCTTTAGCCAAGCGGAAAGGCAGCGGTTTTTGGTACCGCCATGCGTTAGTTCGAATCTAACAAGGGCAGCCATATCACTATATGTGAACGAAGAGAACTATATGTTCTCTTTTATTTTGCTAATAATACAAATTTAAGGTAAAATTTTATTTATGTATAATCATCAAAATATAGAAAAGAAATGACAAAAATATTGAGAAGAAAACAAGTCTTATAAAACAACTGAAAAACACAATAAGAAAGCTTATATTTTAGATATGTTTCCATATCCGTCAGGTTCTGGCCTTCATGTTGGACACCTTGAAGGATACACTGCGACAGATATTATAAGTCGTTTTAAAAGATTAAAAGGTTTCGACGTTTTACACCCAATTGGATGGGATGCTTTTGGTTTACCAGCGGAACAATATGCGTTAAAAACCGGTAATCACCCAGCGCCATTTACCATTAAAAATATTGATAATTTTAGAAGACAGCTTAAGTCTATGGGATTCTCATATGACTATGATAAAGAAGTAAATACTACTGATCCTAATTTTTATATCTGAACTCAATGAATATTTAAAGAATTATATAAACAAGGATTAGCTTCAATTGAACAAGTTGATGTTAATTGATGTGAAGGTTTGGGAACTGTTTTAGCCAATGAAGAAATTATTGAGAAAAATGGTATTAAAGTAAGCGAACGTGGTAATTTCCCAGTTATTAAAAAACCAATGAAACAATGGGTTTTGAAAATTACTGCTTATGCTGATAAATTAATTGAAGGTCTTGAAGAACTTGATTGACCTGAAAGTTTGAAACAATTGCAACGTAATTGAATCGGAAGAAGTTTAGGCCACACTGTAACTTGAAATGTAAACAATAGAAATCACAAATTAACGACATTTACAACTAGACTTGACACAATTAATGGAGTTTCTGCTTTAATTATTAGTCCAGAGCACCCATTAGTTACTTCACTAACAACATCTGAATATAAAAACGATGTTGAAGAATATATTAAATTAACAAAATCAAAAAGTGAGTTAGAAAGAACTCAATTAAATAAAGACAAAACTGGTGCATTTTTAGGCACATATGCAGTTCATCCTATCTCTAAAAAACTTATCCCAATTTGAATATCTGATTATGTTTTAATGGGATATGGAACCGGGGCTGTTATGTCGGTTCCTGCGCATGATGAAAGAGATTTTGAATTTGCTAAAAAATATAATTTACCAATCACTAAGGTAATTGAAGTTGAAGATGAATTATTGCCTTATACAGAAGATGGAAAACATATTAATTCATACGAAGCAGATGGTTTAAATAATTCTGAAGCAACTGAGAAAATATATGAACTTTTAGCTTCTCAATCATTAGTTGAAAAGAAAACAAGTTATAAATTAAGAGATTGAATCTTTTCACGTCAAAGATATTGAGGTGAACCATTCCCTGTTTTATTTGACGAAAATAACAATATTTATCTTGTTAAAGAATTAGTTAAATTACCAGAAGTTGAAAATATTAAACCTTCCGGTTCAACTGAGGGACCATTAGCGAATGTTGAAAGCTGAATGAATGTTGAAATTAATGGAAAAAAATATCGCCATGATACAAATGTTATGCCTCAATGGGCTGGTTCATGTTGATATTATTTAGCTTATATTTTAAAAAATTCAGATGGGACATATACACCTTTAAATTCTGAAGAAGCTAGAAGACGCTTTGAAAATTGATTGCCAGTTGATCTATATATCGGTGGACAAGAACACGCAGTTTTACACTTACTATACGCAAGATTTTGACACAGATTCCTATATGATATTAAGATAGTAAATACCAAAGAACCTTTTAGTAAATTAATTAATCAAGGTTTAATTTTAGGACCTGATGGACAAAAGATGTCTAAGTCGTTAGGTAATGTTATTAGCCCTGATGAATTAGTTTTATCTCACGGTGCTGATGCTTTAAGAGTTTATGAAATGTTTATGGGACCTTTAACTGATGCAAAAGCATGAAATACTGATTCATTAACTGGTATTAGAAAATGACTAGACAAAATTCATAGTATTTTTGAAAATCTATTAAACGGCAATATTTCAATTAATTTAGATCAGTCAGAATTAGATAGTAAAATTAATCAGCTAATTTTAGATGTTCAAGAAAATATTGAAAAAACTAAATTCAATATCGCAATTAGCAAAATGATGGTTTTTATTAACTATTTATCTTCACAAGATAAAATAGCTTCAAAAACACCATTGAAATCATTTGCAATTTTACTAAGTCCGTTTGCTCCACACCTTGCCGAAGAATTACTTTTTATGCTAGAAGAAAAAGATATTCAATCACAAACTTGACCATTTGCTGATGAAAGTAAAATAATAGCTCAAAATCCAACAATCGGAGTTCAAATCAATGGAAAAGTTAGGGGTCAACTTGAAATCCTTCCTAATTGAAACGAACAAGAAGTTATTAAACAAGCAAAAGCTAATCCTTCAGTGGCAAAATGAATTGAAGGTAAAGAAATTGTTAAAGTTATTTATCGTGAAGGTAAAATACTAAACATAATTATCAAATAAGCCGATTCGGCTTTTTGTTTATAATAGAATTTTTTTAATTTTAGAGTAAAATAAATATTATATTTTATATAAATATTTATCAATAACGAAAGGATAATCATGGAAGATAAAAAAGATTATAAAAATACGCTTCTTATGCCTCAAACTGAGTTTTCAATGAAAGCTAATTTAGCTGAAAAAGAAGTGTATTACAATCAAAAATGACTTGATGATAAAGTTTATCAAGAGCTTTTAAAAAGAAATAAAGATAACCAAAGCTTTATATTACACGATGGGCCACCATATGCTAATGGAAATATTCACGTAGGACATGCATTGAATAAAATTTTAAAAGATATTATTGTTAGATTTAGAACAATGCAAGGTTTTTATTCACCGTTTGTGCCGGGATGAGATACACATGGTCTTCCAATTGAACACAAAATGTTATCAGAAGCTAAGAAAAATGCTCGTGATTTTTCTGCGCTTGAATTAAGAAAAAAAGCCGCTGAATATGCCTTAGGTCAAGTAGAAAAACAAAAAGAACAATTTAAAAAATTAAGTTTACTAACCGACTTTAGCGAAATTTATGTAACATTAGACAAACGTTTTGAAGCTAAACAATTAAGACTATTTCAAAAAATGGTTAATGATGGCTTGATTTATAAAGATTTAAAACCAATATATTGATCACCATCTTCTCAATCTGCTTTAGCTGAAGCGGAAGTTGAATATGCTGATCATATTTCTCCATCATTATACGTTGGTTTTGAAATTACAAAAGGTTCTGAAAATATATCTAAAGGTGATTATTTGTTAATTTGAACAACAACACCTTGAACTTTAATAGCTAATAGTGGAGTTGCAATTAATGCAAGTTTTGATTATCAAATTGTTAAAGCCAATGATAAAAAATATGTTATTGCAAAAGAATTAGTAGAAAAAGTTGCTGAAGTTGCTAAATGAGAAAGCTTTGAAATTGTTAAAGACATTAAAGGAAAAGAAATCTTAGAAGTATCATATTTAAGCCCAATTACCGAAAAAGAAAGTCCAGTAGTTGAAGGTCACCATGTTACTCTTGAAAATGGTACTGGTTTAGTTCATATGGCACCATTGTTCGGTGAAGATGACTTTATGATTGGAAATAAATATGGCTTAGATAAAATAATGCACGTCGAAGATGATGGTACATTAAATGAAAAAGCTAAACAATTTGCTGGTGTGTTCTATGATGATGCAAACCCATTAGTTGGCAAATATTTAGAAGAAAAAGGTTTATTAGTTGGTTTTAAGAAAATTAAACACTCATATCCACATGACTGAAGAACTCATTTGCCAATTATGTATCGGGCAACACCACAATGATTTGTATCTTTAAAACCTATTAAAGAAGAAATTAAGAAATCTTTAGAAGAAATCACAACATATAATGATTGAAGCAAAAAACGTTTATCACTAATGCTAGAAAACCGTGAAACATGATGTATTTCAAGACAAAGAACTTGAGGTGTTCCTATAATTATTTTCTATGATAAAAATAAACAACCAGTTATTGATGATGAAATATTTGACTATGTGATTAATTTAATTGAAGAAAATGGTTCAGACATCTGATATGAAAAAACTGCTGATGAATTACTACCTGAAAAATTCAGAGGTCAAGGTTTTTATAAAGAAACTGATATTATGGACGTTTGATTTGACTCTGGTTCAACTTCTATTTCGGTTAAACCCGGTGATACCGAAGCTCCATTTGATCTATATTTAGAAGGTTCGGATCAATATAGAGGATGATTTAATAGTTCTTTAATCAACTCGGTTGCTTGAAGAAAACAAAGTCCTTTTAAAGCTTTATTGTCACATGGATTTGTTTTGGATGGTAAAGGCCAAAAAATGTCAAAATCTAAAGGTAATACAGTTGATCCTTTAGATGTCGTTGCTAAACATGGAGCTGATATTTTGAGATTGTGAGCAGCTAATTCAGAATATACAGCCGATGTTACAATTGATGATAAAATTATTAATCAAACTATCGAAATTTACCGTAAGATACGTAACACATTTAAATTTATGTTAGGTGCAATTTCTGATTATGATTATAAAGAAGTAAAATTAGATTCAATTCATGCTTTGATGTATGAAAGACTAAATAATTTAGAAACTAAAATTTTAAATAACTATGAACAATATCGTTTTGTAAATGTTATTAAAGACATTAATAACTTTATTATTGATTTTAGTAGTTACTATATTTCGATTACTAAAGATATTTTATATTTAGAAAAAGAAAATGATAATGAAAGAAGACAAGTTCAATATGTATTTTCTAAAACTATATTAGTATTATTAAAAGCGTTGGCGCCTATTATTCCAACCACCGCAGAAGATATTTATGAATTTTTCAACCTAACTAATAAAGAAAAATCAGTTCACATGCTTGAATTTATTAAGGGTCATGATTATTCAGATGTTTTAGAAAATCAATGAGCAGAGTTTTTCACTTTAAAAGAAGAAATCTATCGTTTAATAGAAGAAAAAATTAAAGACCAAACAATGAAACGTCAAAACGAAGCTCATGTAACAATCAAAACTGAATCAGAATGACTAAAATCATTGCCATTGACTAAACTATTAATGGTAGCTAAAGTTTCATTTGGTGATGAAAATAAAGTTGAAAAATTAGATAGTAAAAAATGTTTAAGATGTTGAAATCACTTCGAATCAGATAATTTTGATGACGATTTAGAAATTTGTTTAAGATGTAAAGAGGTTATTAATGGCTAAATCAAATAGGAAAAAGCCAGAAATATTTACTAAGGAATATTGAAGTAAACAATGAAAAAACGCATTAATTAATTTGGCAATATATTTTTCTGTGTTAATAGCAGGAATTTTGTTAGATTTATTAACTAAGCATTTTATATACAAAGAGGGCTATACGGGTTCTTCTCCAGATCATATTGTTTACGAAAGTTCATTTATAAGATTGTGATCTGTATTTCATGCTGGCACAACTCTTGAAATAGGCTTAACTATGACTGGGCTTCATATTGTTAGCATTCTAATAATTTTAGCTACTATGGTAATTACATTATTTTTCAGAGATAAAAGATATCGTTGAACAGTTGCATCAATTGCTTTAGTAGCTGCCGGCGCATTTGGAAATATGTATGATAGATTCGCTTATGGTGGTGTTAGAGATATAATTAATTTACCATGAGCTAATAAAGGAACATTTAACATAGCTGATACTTGACTAGTTTTTGGAGCCGTTACTGCATTTTTATCTATTGCAATTATTTCTTTAATTAATTGATATCAAAGTAAGAAAAACAAAACAGAAGATACGACTTCAAAAAATGAAAAAGTTGATGAAGATATTGAATTTAATAGCGATAATAAAATAGTTGTTGTTGATTCAATTGAAAGAGGAACTGGTCCACTTGAAGACCCGAACCACAATTTTAATGATTAAGCGCACATATGTGCGTTTTTTCTTTTGAATTTCTCTAAATTTTCTTAACTATTTTGACTTAATAAAAAAATTTAATATATTTAAGGAAAGGAGAAAATATGAAAGAACTAAAAGGGTTTAAATTAATGGACGAAAATAAAAAAACACAAATATCAGGAGGATTTGCGGCAGCTAGTTTAATCACCACGATTTTGTCATTTATCCCTGTTGTTTTTAGCGCACTTGGCTCGACTATTGGTTTAATAAAAGCATCGCAGGCTGAAAGCGGTGAAATTAAGTTAAAGGATTTTAATGCTAAGTGAGAAAGCGGCAATAGTAATATTGGATATAGTGTTGGATTTCATTATTGTATTTAAATTATAAAATAAAAAAACTCGCGCTAAGTTCACGAGTTTTTTTATGCTAATTTTTTTTAGATTTTTCTAATATCTTGTTGAATCTTTCTACACGACCACGAGCTTTAACGTCTGTACGGTTACCTGTGTAGAATGCATGACAATTAGAGCAAACATCTAAACTAGCTTTATCGGCGGTTGAACCAAATTCGTATTCAGCATTACATGATGAACATGAAACTTTGATTTGACCGTAATTTGGGTGTAAATCTTTTTTCATAATGTGCTCCTATATTTTTTACGTTAATTAACTATGGTCAATTTTACCATAAAATGAGGATTTTGTTATTTTTCTTTATTAATATTTTCTCATTTTCAGTCAACAACTTCAGGCATATCATATCCATATTCTTGAATATAAGCAGTATGATCAGCCAATTTTTGATCCATCTTTGCCATGAATGGTTTTGCATCATTTTTAAAGATAGCGTTAGCTGCATCTTTAGCTATGTGGAAACGGTCCATGTGACTTAATTGACGAATGTCGAAACTTGTAGTAATATCTCCGTTTTCTCTATAACCGTGAACTACTAAGTTGTGGTTATTTCTGTCAAAGAAGATATCTCTAATTAAACCTTCGAATCCATGGAATGCAAATACGACAGGTTTATCTTTTGTGAACACTTTGTCGAATTCTTCATCTGAAATTCCACGTGGGTCAACCTTTTGAGATCTTAATTTTAAAAGGTCAACAACATTTACGTATCTAATTTTTAGATGTGGGTATTCTTTGTTCATAATGCTAATAGCTGCAAGTGTTTCTAGGTTTGGTTCAACACCTGATGCAACAAATACTACATCTGGTTCTTCATTAATGCCTACATTTGAGGCTCAGTCGATTACCTTGTAACCTTTTTCAACTAATTCTTTAGCTTCTTCAACTGTATAGAATTGTTCTCTTGGTTGTTTTGAAGCGACGATTAAGTTAATTACATTTCTATCAACTAGTGATTTTTCCATAACTGCTAATAATGTGTTTGTATCACCTGGTAGGTATTCTCTAATTAATTCAGGTCTTTTATCTGCTAAGTGTCCTAATAAACCTGGATCTTGGTGAGTATATCCGTTGTGGTCTTGTTGGAATGCTGTTGATGTAGCAATAACGTTTAGCGATGGATAATCTTTTCTTCAAGGTAATTCTAATGATTTTTTTAATCATTTCATGTGTTGTGTTAACATTGAGTCAACTACTCTTAAAAATGATTCATATGATGCGAAGAATCCGTGACGTCCAGTTAGAACATATCCTTCTAAGAATCCTTCTGCTTGGTGTTCTGATAATTGAGAATCAATAATTCTACCTGCAGGCGCTACTCATTCATCATATTTAGTTGAAGCTTCTTCTAATCATTGACGTTTTGTAACTTCGAATAATGCAAATAAACGGTTAGATTTAGTTTCATCTGGTCCAAATACTCTAAAGTTATCTTTATTTAATGTCATAACTTCGGCCATGTATTTACCTAATTCAACCATGTCTTGAGCTTTAAATTCACCTGGTTTTTTGATATCTAAAGCAAATTTTTCTCAATTACCCATGTTTAGAACTTTAGCATTAATTCCACCATTTGTAACTGGGTGAACTGCCATTCTTTTTAAACCTTTTGGAGCTATTTCACGGATTTCTTCAAATATTTTTCCGCTTTCGTCAAATAATTCTTCTGGCTTGTATGATCTTAATCACGCATCTAAATCAGCGATTTTTTCCATTTTGAAAGCACTTACAGGAATTGGAACTTGGTGAGCTCTGAAACTTCCTTCAACTGCTTCATTATTTCACATTTTAGGACCTGTTCAACCCTTAGGTGTTCTAACGATTAATACTGGTCAGTTTGGTCTTTTAGCTTCATCAGCAGATTTTTGACGAGCCTCTTTTCAAATGCTTAAGATTTTTTCAATAGCTTCATCTGTACGTTCAGCCATTTCTTTATGCATATCCATGTATGATTTTGTTTCATCTCATTCAACAAATATAGGGTCTCATCCCATACCTTTAAAGTATAGTTCAACTTCTGCTCTTGGTTTTCTTGATAAGATTGTTGGGTTTGAAATTTTTCCACCATTTAAATGAACAATTGGCAATACAGCTCCATCATTTACTGGGTTAATAAATGAATTTGAGAATCATCCAGCTGCTAGAGGTCCGGTTTCTGCTTCACCATCTCCAATTACAGTAGCGGCAATTAAATTAGGGTTATCTAGAATTGCTCCGGTTGCGTGGCTTAATGAGTATCCCAATTCCCCACCTTCATGAATTGATCCAGGTGTTTCGGGAGCGGCGTGTGATGCTGTTCCACCAGGGAATGAGAAACGTTTAAACATTTTTTGTAATCCGGCTTCATCTTCGGTAATTTGAGGGTAAATTTCAGTATATGATCCATCTAAATATGAGTTAGATATCATAACTTGTCCACCGTGACCTGGTCCTTCAATGTAAAACATTTCTAAATCATATTTATTAATTACACGGTTTAAGTGAACATAAATAAAGTTTTGTCCAGGAATTGTTCCTCAGTGTCCAATTGGATATAATTTAACATCATCTTGAGTTAAAGGTTTTCTAAGTAATGGGTTATTTCTTAGATAGATTTGACCAACACTAATATAATTAGCTGCTCTAAATCATTTATCCATTTTTTCAAGATATTTAACATCGTCGAAAATTGTAGATTTCATCTTTTCTCCTTAATAATTATTAAAAATTGATATTTTATCTGAAAGGCTAATAATATATATTTAGCATTAATATTTTAAACCAAAATAAAATATTTTTAATTGTAATTGTTTTTATCAATTATTAACGAGCTCGAAAACCTTGCGACAAGTCATTAAAAGTGTATTTTTTTGAAATTAATCAATTTTTATGCACTTTTTCGGCAGTGAATGAAGATTCGGGTAGCGCACTTTGATTTTAGATTTTTAATAAAAAAATGCTATTTTTAACTAAAAAAAAATTATTTGTTATAATTACTTACGCAACTACAACTTAGAAACACGAGGTTACGATACGCCGAGCTTAGTTGTTCATCTCGAAAATCGAGAACTCGTGTGGAGTTACTTCAAAAATGAAGAAGGAGAACAATTTATGAAATTAGAAATAAAAGTTAAAGCTTTTGACGCTCAATTAGTAGAAGATGCTTCTAAAAAAATCGTTCTATTAGCAAAAGCTGAAAAAGCTACAGTAAGTGGTCCAATTCCTTTACCAACTCGTAAAGAAATTATTACCATTTTAAGATCAGTTCACGTTAACAAAAAATCTCGTGAACAATTCGAAAGCAGAACCCACAAACGTTTAATCGTTTTATCAAACGTTACTGAAACATTTGTAGACAAAGCAAAAAGATTAGACTTGCCTGCTGGTGTTCAAATTAACTTAAAATCTGTTAACTAATAACAGATATTTGTTTTTTTATTTAATATCTTATTAGATATTTATTAAATAATATTTTAGAAAGGAAAATCATGAAAGGAATCTTAGGAAGAAAAGTTGGAATGACTCAACTATTCACAGCTGAAGGTAAATTAATTCCTGTTACAGTAGTTGAAGTTAAACCAAATGTTGTTACTAAAGTTCTTACTTCAGAAAAAAATGGATACGTTGCAACACAACTATCTGTAGAAGATAAGAAAAATTCACAAGTTAAAAAACCTGAAATTAACTATTTCAAACAAGCAAACACAACACCTAAGCGCTTCGTTAAAGAAATCCGTGATATGTCTGGATTTAACTTAGGTGATACTGTAGATGCTTCATTATTTGAAGCTGGAGACATCGTTGATGTTACAGCTATCTCTAAGGGTAAAGGATTTGCCGGAACCATTAAGAGATGAAACCAACACATTGGTCCTAAATCTCACGGTGGTGGTGGTGGTTCACAACCTATTAGACAAACCGGTTCTTTAGGAGATATTTCTGGAAACAGAGTTTGAAAAGGTATGACAATGCCTGGTCATTTAGGCCACGAACAAGTTACCATTCAAAACTTAGAAGTTGTTAAAGAAGATGTGGAAAATAATCTTTTATTAATCAAAGGTAGTGTACCAGGAGCTAAAGGTGCTTTATTAGTAATTAAAAACGCTAAAAAATCATCTCAAAAGAAAGAAGCAATTAAACTTCTAAACTTAAAAGAAGCTTTAGCTAAAAATGAAATTTTTGAACTTGCTAAAAAATACAACCTAGAATTAAACATGGAAATGTCATTAAAAGAAATGAAAGCTGCATTAGATGAAGCAATTGCTAAATCAGAAGGAGAAAATAAATAATGGCTACAAAATCAACATTAGAAAAATACTATATTTCTGAAAAATTTGATGCAGATAGAAACATTTCATTTAACTTTAAGAAAGCTAACCAAAAAATTTCTGGAAATTTTGCAAACTTTTTAGAAGCTGTTGGTGAATTTATCAAAGTTAGTGAAAAAAGTAAAAACGATACAAGAGTATGATTCCACCGTGATGGAGCATACCGTGGATCAGTTGATTTAGCAAAAGCAAAAGTTATCGTTTCAAAAGTAAGCGAAAACAAAGTTGAAAACACTAAAGCTATTGAATTTATCGAAAAAGAAAATTTAGTAGATAAAGCAACTCCAAAAGTTAAAACTCCAAGTGTTAAAAAAGATAACGCAAAACACCCACTATTCAATACAACAAACTTACCAAAATCAGTATTCGGATTAGAAAAAGTTTATAGCCAAGCAATTTTTGATGCAATTTTATCAGAAAGAGGTTCTAAACGTTTAGCTACCCACAAAACAAAAACCCGTGGAGAAGTTAGTGGTTCAGGTAAAAAACCATGAGCACAAAAACACACTGGTAACGCACGTACAGGTTCTTTAAGATCACCTATTTTTGTTGGTGGTGGTAAAGTATTCGGTCCTACAACTGAAAGAAACTACAATCTAAAAATCAATAAAAAAGCTAGAAGAAATGCATTATTATCAGCATTAACTTTATTAGCAAACGACAAGGCTGTATTAGTTAAAGAATACGCATTAGAAAAAATTTCAACAAGAGCTTTATTAACAGAATTAGCAAAAGATGAATTAGTAAATGTAAACAACGTTTTATTAGTTTCTTCAAATGAAACAGTATTTACTTCAGCAAGAAACTTACCAAACGTTCATGTCACAAAAGTTACAAGTTTATCTGTTGAAGCTTTATTAGCAGCTGATGTATTAGTAATTAGCGAAAATGATATTAAAGTTCTAGAAGGGTTGGCAAAATAATGAATATTAATGAAGTTATTAAATATCCAGTTTTAACTGAAAAATCAGAAATCGCTAGAGCAGAACAAAACGTATATACATTTGTTGTTGATAAACGTACAAACAAAATTGAAGTTAGAAAAGCAGTTGAATTTATTTTTGATGTTAAAGTTTTAAAAGTAAATATCATTAACTATGATAAAAAACCAGCTAGATTAGGAAGATTTTCTGGTTTTAAAAACGCAGTTAAAAAAGCTGTCGTATATCTAGATAAAGAATCTAAGATCGTTTTATTTGCTGATGAGGCAAAAGATGCTTTAAAAGCTACTGAAGAAGCTAAAAAAGCTGAAGCTAAAGCAGAAAAAGAAGTTTCAGAAGCTGAATTAAAAGCAGCTGAAAAAATTAAAAAAGCAGCTGAAAAGAAAGCTAAAGAAACTAAATAATTAATCTTGAATAAACTATAAGATTAATTTAAAAATCAATAAATAATAATCTTAAAAGAAAACAATATTTTTAAGAAACGGAGAAACATTATGGCTATTAAAAAGTTTAAAGCATATACCAATGGTCGCCGTAATATGTCTTCTCTTGATTATCAAGCTAACTTAACTGGTCACGCTCCAGAAAAATCATTATTAGTAGCTCTTCCAACACATTCAGGAAGAAATAATCAAGGAAAAATCACAACTCGTCACCACGGTGGTAGATTAAAAAGATTCTACCGTATTGTAGACTTCAAAAGATACAAAGACGATATTCCAGCAGTAGTTAAAACTATTGAATACGATCCAAACAGATCTGCAAATATTTCATTAGTTGCTTATGCTGATGGTGAAAAAAGATATATTATCAGCCCTAAGGGTATTAAAGTAGGACAAGTTATTTTATCAGGGGAAAATGTTGATATCCAACCAGGTAACCACATGCCTCTAAAAAACATGCCAGAAGGTACACTTGTTCACAATATAGAATTACAACCTAAACAAGGTGGAATCATCGCTAGATCAGCTGGTGCGTCTGCTCAAATCTTAGGTAAAGACGAATCAGGAAGATATGTAATTCTAAAATTAAAATCTAACGAAGTTAGAAAAGTTTTAGGTGTTTGCCGTGCAACAATTGGTGAAGTTGGTAATGAAGAACACTCACTAGTAAATATTGGTAAAGCCGGAAGAAACAGATTAAGAGGAATCAGACCTACCGTTCGTGGTTCTGCTATGAACCCTAATGATCACCCTCATGGTGGTGGTGAAGGTAGACAACCTATCGGTAGAAAAAGTCCAATGACTCCATGAGGTAAGAAAGCACTTGGAGTTAAAACAAGAGCAACTAAGAAAGCATCAAATCAATTTATTATTAGAAGAAGAAAGGAAAATAAATAATGGCACGTTCACTAAAAAAAGCTCCATTTGTTGATGATCACTTAATGAAAAAAGTTGTGGCTATTATTGAAAATAAAGCACCAAAACGTCCAATCAAAACTTGATCAAGACGTTCAACAATTTACCCAGAATTTATTGGTTTAACCTTCCAAGTTCACAATGGACATGCATTTATCGATGTTTTTGTTACAAATGACATGGTAGGACACAAATTAGGCGAATTTTCACCTACAAGAACATTCAACGGTCACGGTGCTGATAAAGGTAAAAAATAGTTATGGCATTATTAGATAAAACAGTTCACGCATCAGTTAAGATGCAAAGAATTAGCCCAAGAAAAGCAAGATTAGTAGCTGATTTAATTCGTTACAAATCTACAACACAAGCATTAGTGATTTTACAAACAACCAACAAAAAAGCTTCAGAAATTATCCTTAAACTTCTACACTCAGCTATTGCTAACGCAACAAATAACGCTGGACTTGATGCAACAAAACTTTACGTTACAAAAATTCTTGTTAATGACGGACCTACTTTAAAAAGATTCCAACCTCACTCACAAGGTAGAGCATATTCAATTTTAAAAAGAACAAGCCACTTCTACATTGAAGTATCTGAATTACCTTCAGTTGAAGAAGCTGCTGAATTATTAAGTAAAGGAGATAAATAATGGGTCAAAAAGTTAATCCAAATGGATTCCGTTACGGTATTACAAAAAACCACAACACAACTTGATACGCAGATAAAAAAGATTTTTCTACTTTACTATTAGAAGATCAAAAAATTTACGACTTCTTTGATAAAAAAGTTCGTGAATATCAAATTGGAAATGTTCAATTAAAAAGAGATCAATCTGGACACATTATCGTTTATATTTACACAGCTAAACCAGCAGCATTTTTAGGAACAAATGGTGAAAATGTTAAATTATTAACCAGCGAACTTAAAAAAGCTATTAGAAACAAAAACGCAAACATCACAATCGAAGTTATCGAATTAAAAAACCCAGATCTAAATGCTAGATTATTAGCCGAAGGTATTGCGGTTAAATTAGAAAACCGTGGAAGCTTCAGATTAGCTCAAAAATTTGCAATTAAAAGTGCAATGAAAGCAGGAGCAAAAGGTATTAAAACCTCAGTATCAGGCCGTCTAAACGGTGTTGATATGGCTAGAACCGAAGGATATACTGAAGGTGAAATGAAATTACATACTTTAAGACAAGATGTAGATTACGCTGTTACAACAGCTAAAACCACTTACGGTATTCTAGGTGTTAAAGTTTGAGTTTCACTAGGAGAAATCTTAGGTGAAAATCAAGAAAACGCTTTTGAAGAAAAAGCAAGAGAAAGAAAACCAAGAAAGGGCGGTGAAAGACATGCTTCAACCAAAAAGAACTAAACACAGAAAAATGTTCCGTATCCGTCATGACAAGGTAAAGGCTCACAGAAATAATACAGTTTCATTTGGAGAATTCGGATTAAAATCAACTAGTTCAAATTGAATTAGTGCTCGTCAAATTGAAGCTGCCCGTATTGCTATTACACGTCGTATGGGTCGTGAAGGGAAAGTTATTATTAAAATTTTCCCACACATGTCAAAAACAAGTAAACCTATTGGTGTTCGTATGGGTTCAGGTAAAGGTTCACCTGATGCATGATTCGCAGTTGTTAAAGAAGGAACAGTTATGTTCGAAGTTATGGGAAATACAGTTGAAACCATGAAAGACGCTTTAAGATTAGGCGGACACAAATTACCAGTTACTTGAAAAATAGTATCTAAAGAAGTAACCGAATCAACAAACAAGGAGGCTTTATAATATGTCTTACTCAGAATTAAAAGAAAAATCAGTTAAAGAATTACAAACATTGTTAGCTGAATTAAAAGCCGAATTATTTTCATTACGTTTTAAAAACGCAACACGTCAATTAGACCAAGTTCACAAAATCCAATTAGTTAAAAAAGATATTGCTAGAACATTAACCGCTTTAAATGCTAAAAAAACAGAAGGAGATAAATAATGGAATCACAAGTAAGAGAAAATCGTCGTAAAACTCTAGTTGGTACAGTTGTTTCTACAAAAAATGATAAAACTGTAACCGTAGTAGTTGAAACATACGAAAAACACCCATTATACTCAAAACGTTTCAAAAAATCTAAAAAGTTTGCTGTTCATGACGAAAGAAATGAAGCTAAAGTTGGAGATGTTGTTAAAATTCAAGAAACAAGACCTCTTTCAAAAACAAAACACTTTAGATTAGTAGAAATTAAATCTCACGCTGTTGGAGGAAATGAAAATGCTTAGTGAATTTTCAAGATGTAATGTAGCTGATAACTCAGGTGCAAAAGAAGTTATGATCATTAAAAATTTAGGTGGCTCAATTGTTAAATCAACAAACATTGGAGATGTAGTTGTTGTAACAGTTAAAAAAGCTATTCCTAATGGTATGGTTAAAGAAGGTCAAGTTGTTAAAGCTGTTATCGTTAGAACAAAACGTGGATTAGCTCGTGAAAATGGTTCATACATCAGATTTGATGACAACGCAGTTGTTTTAATTAAAGAAGATGGTTCACTAAGAGGAACTCGGGTATTTGGTCCAGTTGCTCGTGAATTACGTGATAAAGGTTACTTAAAAGTTATTTCATTAGCTCCGGAGGTTTTATAATTATGGCTCAAGCTAAAATTAGAAAAAATGATATGGTTTTAATTATTGCTGGTAAAGATAAGGGTAAATTTGCATCTGTATTATCAACAAACACAAAGAATCAAACTGTTATCTTAAAAGAAGTTAACATGAAAACCAAACACCATAAACCTTCACAAGAAAATACTGAAGGAAAAATCGAAAGAAAAGAATTTCCAATCCATGTTTCAAACGTTGCTTATTTAGCTAAAAAAGGTGCTGAAGGTCAACATTCAATTGGAACAAAAATTGGTTGAAAATTAGATAGCAAATCAGGTAAGAAACAAAGATTCATGAGAAAAGTGAATAAAACAATCACAGCTTAATATTAGGAGATAAATTATTATGGCAAAAACTGAAAAATTAGCATTAGAGAAAAAATATTTAGAAGAAATTCGTCCAGCGCTAGTTAAAGAATTTGGTTACACCAGTGTAATGCAAGCTCCTAAACTAGAAAAAATCGTTATCAATATGACTGCTGGTAACGAAGTTTCAAACTCAAAAGCTATCGAAGAAGTTATGACTGAATTAGCCCAAATCACAGGGCAAAAACCATTCCAAACTACCGCTAAAAAATCTTTAGCATCATGAAAATTACGTGAAGGTATGCCAATGGGTGGTAAAGTTACTTTAAGACGTGAAAAAATGTGATCATTTTTAACAAAATTAATAAATGTTGCACTACCACGTGTTCGTGATTTTAACGGAACATCAACAAAAAGTTTTGACGGACGTGGAAACTACGCCTTAGGTATTAAAGAAGAAATTATTTTCCCAGAAATTTCATTTGATAAAATCCGTAAATTAAAAGGTATGGACGTTATCATTGTAACCAGTGCAAAATCAAATAAAGAAGCTTTTGCATTATTAAAACATTTAGGAATGCCTTTTGCTAAAGGTAACAACAACTAAGGAGACCCGGTATGGCAAGAAAAGCATTAATGGTTAAAGCTGAACGTGAACCTAAATTTGAAGTTAGAAAATACACACGTTGCCAAATTTGTGGACGTGTTCACTCAGTTTTACGTAAATATAAAATTTGTAGAATTTGTTTTAGAGAATTAGCACACGAAGGAAAAATTCCAGGTGTAAAGAAAGCGAGCTGATAATTATGGCTATTATTATAGATCCTATTGCAGATATGTTTGTTAGAATGAGAAATGCTATTTCACGTAAATACCACGAAGTAGTTTTACCTCACTCAAACAAAAAAGAAAGAATCTTAGAAATCATGAAACGTGAAGGTTACATTACAAACTTTGAAGTTGTATCTGAAGAAGGTAAACCATTCAAACAATTGAAAGTTACTTTAAAATACAAAGGAATGAACCAAAACCAATCAGCGATTTCAGGATTAAAAAGAGTATCTAAACCAGGTCTTAAAGTATATTCATCAAGCGAAAAATTACCACGTGTTTTAAGTGGATACGGTACAGCAATCATTTCAACTTCTAAAGGTTTATTAACAGATAAAGAAGCAAGAAAAGCTAACGTTGGTGGCGAAGTAGTTGCTTTCATCTGATAGGTATTATTATGTCTAGAATTGGAAAAAGAATTTTAGCAATACCTGCAGGCGTTGAAATTGAATTAAATAACAATCACATTGTTGTAAAAGGTAAATTAGGACAATTAGAATATACATTTTCACCATTAATTAAAGTTGTAGTTGAAAATAACGAAATTAAAACTCTAAGAACAAATGAAGAAAAAACAACAAAAATGTTACACGGTACAACCAATGCAAATATTAAAAATATGCTAATTGGTGTTTCAGAAGGTTACAAAAAAGAAATCGAAATCAAAGGGGTTGGTTATAAAGCAACTCTAAAGGGAAATGAAATTGAAATCATCGCTGGTTATTCACACCCAGTTAATGTTGAATTACCATCAAATTTAAAAGTTGAAGTTCCAAAACCAACCAACATTGTTATTTCAGGTATTGACAAGCAAGCTGTTGGTGAATTCGCTGCTAATTTACGTGATATTAGACGTCCAAGTCCATATTCAGGTAAAGGTATTATGTACAAAGATGAAGTTGTTAGACGTAAAGAAGGAAAAACTGCTGCTAAGTAGTTTTATAAGGAGAAATAGATTATGTTATCAAGAAATTTAAAACGTAAAGCAAAACATTTAAAAATTACTAATAAATTAGCTAAAGGTACAGCATCTACTCCTCGTGTTGTTGTATTTAAATCATTACACAATTTCTATGCACAAGCTGTTAATGATTTAACTCACACCACTTTAGCATCTTCATCAACAAGACAATTAGCAGAAAATCAAAGAGGAAACAATATTGAAAGTGTTAAATTAGTTGCTAAAGCATTTGCTGCTAAATTAAAAGAAGCAAAAATTGAAAAAATCGTTTTTGACCGTTCAGGTTACATTTACCATGGAAAACTAGCTGCATTTTGCGATACATTAAGAGAAGAAGGGATTAAATTCTAATGGCTGAAGAAATGAAAAAGAATGTTGAAGAACAAGCTTCTGCTACTAAAGTAGTTGCTGCTTCTTCACGTAAAGAAAGCAAATCAACCGAAGCTTCAAAAGAACGTGTTGAAAGAAAACCAAGACAATTTGTTAAAAGAGAAGTTCAACCTAAACAATATGAAGAAAAAGTTATCGACATTGCTCGTGTAACAACAGTTGTTAAAGGTGGACGTAGATTCTCATTCTCTGCATATGTTGTAGTTGGAGATAAAAAAGGTAAAGTAGGCTTTGGTCACGGTAAAGCAAACGAAGTTCAAGATGCAATTAAAAAAGCAGTTAAAGACGCACAAAAAAATGTTTTCTCAGTTCCAGTGGTTAACGGAACAATTCCTCATGAAATTCATGAAAAATTCCTAGCTTCAAGAGTACAATTACGTCCAGCTCCTAAAGGTGCCGGGATCATCGCTTCTAACACAGTTCGTGCCGTAGTTGAATTAGCTGGTTATACAGATATTTCAACCAAAACATACGGTTCAAGAACAAAACAAAACATTGTTCACGCTACAATTAAAGCTCTTAAAAAAGTTAGAACAGTTGAAGATATTGCTAAATTACGTGATATCGACGTTAAACATTTATTATCTAAATAATTTTTAAGGAGGCATAATTATGCAATTAAATACTTTAAAAGCTACACCAGGATCACGTAAAGCTAAACATCGTGTTGGTCGTGGTCATGCTGCTGGTAAAGGTAAACAAGCGGGCCGTGGACAATCAGGTCAAACAAAAAGAAGCACAGTAAGACTAGGGTTTGAAGGTGGTCAATTACCATTATTCAGAAGAATTCCAAAACGTGGATTCAATAATGTTAACCACGTTGAGTATCAAGTAGTTAACCTTTCAGATTTAGAAAGAGTTTACTCAAATAATGAAGTAGTTTCATATGAAACACTTGCAGAAAGAAATTTAATCAAAGGTGCATTACCAGTTAAAATTTTAGCTAAAGGTACTTTAACTAAAAAACTTAATGTACAAATTCCTACACTTTCACAAGCCGCAAAAGAAGCTATTGAAAAAGTCGGAGGAAAAATCGAGGTTAAATAATGGCTAAAAAAACAAAGTTAGAAAAGGAAGTTGAAGCCGAAAGAATTGAACGCAAATTAGCGATTGATAAATTCTTTTCAGATAAACGTAATACATGGAACGATTGATGAAAAAACCATGATCTTTTTAAAAAGATACTTTTCACTTTGTTCATTATTACCCTTTTTCTAGCCGCAGGAACATTAACCATTCCTGGAGTTAATTTAGCAAATCCCGAAAAATTAACGCAAGGAGATTTCTTCGGAATTTTAAACTTAGTAGGCGGTGGAGGACTTAGACAGTTCTCCATTGTTGCGTTAGGGATTGGCCCATTTATATCATCAAGCTTAGTTATGATGATATTGCAAACAAAAGCCTTTCCAGCAATCCATAGATTAAGTCAATCAGGACCACAAGGTCGGATAAAAATTAACTTTATAACATATGGTGCAACATTTGTTTTTGCGGTTATACAAGCTTTATTAATAACACAAGCTTTAATTAACCCACGTCAAGGGTTTGGAATTAGATTTTCACCAGAACTTACTCAAATGTTAGGTGAAAAAGGAACAAAAGCATATCAATATTTCATCTTACCGATGATTTTAGTTGCTGGATCATTTTTTACACTATTTTTAAGTGAACAAATAACTAATAAGGGTGTGGGAAATGGAACAAGTTTAATTATTTTTGTTGGTATTGCTTCAGCATTAATTCCAACCTTTAAACACGCATTCGAATTCTATATGCCATCTGCAGCACAAAATAATATCGTTTTACAAGAAGTAATTAATTATTGTGTATACATTTTGGCTTATTTATTAACAATATTTATTGTTGTTATCTTTACTATAGCCGAAAGACACATTCCAATTCAACAAGTTGGTGCTGGTCTTTCTAAAAATGAAAAAGAGCTAAGTTATTTACCGATTAAAGCAAATCCGGCGGGATTGATGAGTATAATTTTCGCTATGATGATACTTTCAGTTCCTACTATGATTGCTAATATGACAGATCCAAATACAAGTAAGTATTATCAATGAGTATATGCTAATTTACAATTTACTCAACCCTTAGGATTTTTCTTATTTGTAATAATAACTTTTGGATTAACAATTTTATTAGGTATTCAACAGTCTAAAATCGATAAGATTAGTGAAGATTTTGCTAAAAGTAGTACTTTTATACCAGGTATTAGACCAGGTGAACAAACGGAGAACTACTTATTAAATGTTGTATTACGTTTATCATTTTTCTCATCAGGCTATTTAATTATTTTAGGTATTTTACAATTTGTTCAACAAATGTTTGGAATGCCTGCCTCAATCGCTTTTGGAGGCACAAGCATAATCATTTTGGTTTCTACCGCTTATGAAACCGTTCAACAAATTAAGGCAAGATATAAATCACAAGAATTAGCAAGAAAGAGAAGAATGATTCGTGAGTTAAAAGAAATGTACGGAGAGGAAGAAGAAGATTTAATATGATAGATCATTCAGAAGAATCGTGTGAACGTAATTTCGCTAACGAATCATACGATTTAAATAAACCTAATTTAATCTTTTTAGGCGCCCCTGGAGCTGGCAAAGGTTCTATTGCGTCTTTAATGGTTAAAGACTTCGGTTACTTTCAATTATCTACAGGCGATATGTTTAGACAAGAAATTAAAAATCAAACAGAAATTGGACTTGAAATTAAATCAATTTTAGATTCAGGTAAGTATGTTGATGATTCTCTAACTAATCGTCTTGTTGAAGCGAGATTATTTAATTTGGTAAGCGAAAATAAACCATTTATTTTAGATGGTTTCCCACGTACAATTGATCAAGCAGACTTTTTGCAAACATTATCAGAAAAAAGTATTAAAATTGGTAAGGTTATTTTATTAAAAATAACAAAAGAACAAGTTATTGATCGTTTATCAAAACGTAGAATTTGTTCAGTTTGCAAGACTATTTTCCACTTAGAATCATATCCACCACAAGATGGAAAATACTGTACAAAATGTGGCGCTGAAGTTATAAAACGTGCCGATGATGAACCCGAAGTAATTTCTAGACGTTTAGCTGTTTATGAAGAACAAACTCATCGTTTAGTAGATTATTATCGAGAAAAAGGTATGCTAGTAGAAATTAATAGCTACCAAGAATTCGGAAAAGTGTATAGCGACGTTAAAAAGGCTTTAGGATGATTATAATCAAAAATCAATTTGAAATTGAAAAAATCAAAAAAGCCTGCGCTATCTTGGCAGAAGTCAAAACAATACTGTATGACTTCATAAGTCCAGGCGTTTCTTTAAAAGACATAGATAGCGTCGCTTTTAAAGAAATAAGGAAAAGAGGCGGAAAACCTGCGTTTCTAGGTCAATACGGGTTCCCTGGAACATGTTGTATTTCTGTCAACGACGAATTAATTCACGGAATTCCAAGCGACTACATCGTTAAAGACGGTGACATAATTAAAGTCGATACTGGAGTTATTTGAGAAGGTTATTATTCTGATTCAGCCTTTACAAAGGGAGTTGGAAATATAACTAAAAAAGATGAAGAATTAATCAGGGTAGCTAAAGACGCTTTCTATGCTGGCTTTAATGCTATAAAAGTCGGCAAAAGAATCGGTGATATATCAGCCGCAATCGGAAATTTAATCAGAAAAAGAGGTTATTATACCCCTGATGAATTTTGCGGTCATGGTATAGGCAAGTCACTACATGAAGATCCATATGTATTTAATGATGGAAATCCTAACACGGGTCCCATTATTAGAAATGGAATGGTTATTTGCATTGAACCGATGATATTACAAAAATCAAAGAATGTACTAGTTAAAGAAGATGGCTGAACCGTATATGACCCATTCCATCTGAATACTGCTCATTATGAACAAACAATATTAATTGATAATGATCAGGCATACATTCTATCAGGAGATAATATTTAATGGCAAAAGAAGCAATCAAAATGTCAGGCAAAATTACCAAGATGCATTCAACTAAGGACTATGATGTTTTATTAGAAAACGGTATTACAATTAAAGCCTTTATTTCAGGTAAAATGTCATTTCATAATATTAAAATGATCCCAGGTGATCAAGTTGATGTTGAGTTAAGTCCTTATGATATGACAAAAGGTAGAATTGTTTTTAGACATAAATAATAAGGAGAAACAATGAAAGTACGTGCTTCAATTAAACGTATTTGCAAGGATTGCAAAATTATAAAAAGACATGGTGTTAATAGAGTAATCTGCATTAACCCTAAACACAAACAAAGACAAGGATAATTAATATGGCTAGAGTTTTAAACATTGAAATTCCAAATAATAAAAAAGTTCGTATTTCTTTAACCTATATCTTTGGTATCGGTCAAACATTAGCAGCTCAAATCTTAGCTGATGCTAATGTTGATGGAGAAAAAAGAGTTAAAGAATTAACAGAAGAAGAATTAACACGTATTAGAGATGAAGCTAAAAAATACACCACAGAAGGTGATTTAAAACGTGAAATTAACTTAAATATTAAACGTTTAATGGAAATTAAATCATACCGTGGTATTAGACACAGAAAAGGGCTTCCAGTTCGTGGTCAATCAACAAAGAAAAATGCTAGAACAAGAAAAGGTCCAAGAAAAACAATAGCAGGAAAGAAAGGTAAATAATAATGGCAAAGAAAAATAAAAAAGTTGTAACCCAAGGGATTGCACATATTCATTCAACTTACCAAAACACTATTGTTTCATTCTCAGATCTAAAAGGTAATGTATTTGCATGAAGTTCATCAGGAGCTATCGGATACAAAGGTACCAAGAAAAAAACCCCATATGCAGCTGGTTTAGCAGCTCAAGCAGCTGTTGAAAAAGCTAAAGAATTTGGTTTAAAAGAAGTTTCTATTTTAGTTAAAGGTGTAGGTCCTGGAAAAAGTACCGCTAGAAAAGCTGTTGAAACCAGTGGATTCACAGTTAGAGATGTAAAAGACGTAACACCTACTCCACACAATGGTACTCGTCCTCCAAAAAAAATTCTTAAAAGAGCATAATCAAACTAAGAAATAAAAATATTTAAGGAGAAGACAAGTATGGAAAAAATCCAAAAAATAACATACAAAGAATTAGTAGCTGAAAAGACAAATGACTTTAATACAACATTTGTTATCGAACCTTTAATGAGAGGTTTTGGTAACACTATTGGAACCGTAATTAGAAGAACTTTATTATCTTCAATTACATCAGTGGCTCCATTTGCAATTAAAATTAATAACGTTGAGCATGAGTTCCAAACAATTAGTGGTATTAGAGAAGATGCGATTACTTTAGTTGCAAATATTAGAAAAATTCGTTTCGTTTATAAACCAGAATTATTTGGCAAAGATAATTTATTTAAAGTTTCTTTTAAAGCAAATGAAGAAGGCGAAGTTTTCGCAAGTCAAATCGAGTCACAAGGTTTGGAAATTGTTAACAAAGATCAATACATAGCTACCATTTCAAAAGGTGGTTCGCTAGAATTTGATTTATTCTTGCGTTCAGGACGTGGATATATTGATTTTGAAGAAAATAAATCGATTATCTCAGAATATGGTCCAAAATTAGAAAGCAAGATTAAAAAAGGCCAATTTTTAGCAATCGATTCAGATTTTAGCCCTGTTAAAAAATGTGGCATTTCTGTTGAAGACTTAAATAGCTCTTCAAAAACTATCGAAGAACGTTTAAAAATCCACGTTGAAACAGATGGTACAATACAATCAAAAGAAGCTTTAGAACAAGCGGCAAAGATTATTTTTGCACACTTCCAAATTATCGGTAATTTCGACGCTTTAGAAACAATTCAATTATTTGAAGAAAATAAAGAAACAAAAGACAAAACACCAAAAATGTCAGTTTCGATCGAAAAACTAAACTTGACTATTAGATCATTGAATGCCTTAAAACGTTCAGGATATAATACTGTTGACGAAATTATGAAATTAAGTGACGAAGAATTATCTAATATTAAAAACTTAGGTAAAAAATCAGTTCAAGATATTATTGATAGAAGAAAAGAATGAACTTCTAAAGAAGAAAATATCGAAACTGAAGGCGAAGAAGAAGTTAAATCAGATACTAATGAAGAAGGAGAAGAATAATGGCAAATCCAAAACAACTATTTCGCAGAAATACTGAATGATGAAACCATGTGGAGAGATCATTAGTTACTGATCTATTAATTCACGGTCAAGTAAAAACTACATTAGAAAGAGCTAAGAGAATTAGATCTAATGCAGAAAAAATGATTACTTTAGGTAAAAAGAACACTTTAGCAACTCGTAGCCAAGCAGCAAAATTTTTAAGACTAATCCCTTCAAATGTACAAGGTAAAGACTCATTACAATATTTATTTGATGTAGTAGCACCAAAATATCAATCACGTAATGGTGGTTACACAAGAATTATTAAAGTTCAAAATCGTCAAGGTGACAACGCTAAGATGGCTATTATCCAATTAGTTTAGTAATCTAGTTAATAAATCACGAATTAGACAATTATAACAAAAGGAGATAAAAATGGCAGTAGTTCCAAAGAGAAAAACCTCTAAACAAAGAAAACATTTAAGAAGAAGTCACCACGCATTAACAGCAGCAACTTTAGTTGAATGTAAACAATGTAACCAACAAATAATTCCACATCAAGCATGTAAATACTGTGGTTTTTACAAAGGCGAAAAAGTATTAAAGAACGCTTTAAACGATAAAATCAAATAGTATAAACCAAATTATCGAAGATCCCGCGAATAATCAGCGGGATTTTTTAATTTAGCTTGTTTCTTATTTAATAATCATTTAAAAAATGGCTTAAAATAATGCTTTAAAATATTTTTTATAAAAATTGTTACACAATTAAAAAAATGTGTATAATACTAAATGTACCTTTTAAGTGTACGAGATAGTTCTTTGAAAACTGGATACGAATACCATAACGTCAATTTTAATAATTTACAAAAAAATCATAACCAATCAACTTATTTAAGAGTTTGATCCTGGCTCAGGATGAACGCTGGCTGTGTGCCTAATACATGCATGTCGAGCGAGGTTTCTTTCGGGAAACCTAGCGGCGAATGGGTGAGTAACACGTACTTAATCTGCCCTTCAGATTGGAATACCCAATGGAAACATTGGCTAATGCCGGATACGCATGGAATCGCATGATTCCGTTGTGAAAGGGGCCTTTAAAGCCCC
>JHVF01000010.1 GCA_000620005.1 Metamycoplasma spumans ATCC 19526 | reverse complement strand
AGAATCTACAAGATCATCGCTAAACTTTTGTCTATATTTATTTCCTTTATTTTTGTGCGAGACATTAAATGTTCCGTCAAAATTTATAGATTTCTTAATTTTAGAAACCGTAAAACGACTAACCTCGTGTTTTATGGCGATTTGGTTTATTGTTAATTTTCCATTAGTTATATCTGTATAAATATCTTTTCTTTTTTTCTCAAAATCTGTTAAATTCTGGATTTCTATTTTTTTATATTTCACATTACCTCCTATAATGATTTTAAACTATAGGATGTTGCAAAATGATTGAGAATTACAATGTAGCAAAATATTTGAGAATTCACATTCGATTAATTTTTAGGCAATATTTAACATTTTTTTATTATTTATTTATAATTTTGTCAAATACTTAAAGGGAGGTATTTAAATGTCTAAAATATTAGTTATAAATGCTGGTTCTAGTTCAATTAAATGAAATTTATTTTCAGATAAATTAGAAGTAGAAGCAAAAGGCGTTGCACAAAGAATAAAAATGGCAAGTGGAATTTTAACGTTAGATTACAAAGGAAACAAAACTGACACAATTACTGAATTGCCAACTTTTTTAGTAACAGTTAAAAAATTAGTTGAAATGTGAAAACAAGAAGGAATTATTAGCAATTTCAACGAAATTGGTCAAGTGGCCTTTAGAGTTGTTAACGGTGGACCAAATCTTAGAAAAACAAGTGAAGTAACTGAAGAAAATTTAACTCACTTAGTTAATTCAATTGATTTAGCTCCAGTTCATAACCCAGGTGCTATTGAAGCAATTAAAGCTTTTAAAGAAATGCTACCAAATGCAAAGATGACAATGCATTTTGACACAGCTTTTCACAGCACATTACCAAAAGTTGCTTACACATATCCTATTAACTATTCAATTACTGAAGAATTGAATATTCGTAAATACGGATTTCACGGACTAAATCATCATTATATTGCCTTAAAATCAGAGGAAATTTTAGGTAAAAAAGGTGTAAACGTAGTTAGCTTACACATCGGAAATGGTGCAAGTTTGTGTGCTATACAAAATAGTCAGTCGATTGAAACATCAATGGGGTTTACACCATTGGCAGGTGTTATGATGGGAACAAGATCGGGAGATATTGATCCTTCAATCATAGCTTATATAATGAAACAAAAAAACATGACAATTGATGAAGTTATGAAAATGTTAAATGAACAATCTGGAATGTTAGGCGTTAGTCAATTATCATCAGATATGAGAGATGTTGGCAAGGCCAGATTAGAAAATGAACAAGCTCAATTTGCAATGGACTTATATGCTCAAAGAATAAGCGATTATTTAATAACATATTTAAATAAGATAAAGGGTAAAGTTGATGCAATCGTATTTACTGCGGGAATCGGTGAAAACGATGATTATGTTCGTGAAAGTGTTATTAAAAATATAAATCTATTGAAATTAAAAATTGATGACGAGGCTAACAAAAATCGTAACTTTAAAGACTATAAATTAATATCTACAGCAGATAGCGAATTACCAATATACGTAATTAGAGCTGAAGAAGAAATGTATATAGCAAAAGAAGCAAGCACATTTTTTAAATAAAAGCGTGTTGCTTTTTTATTGAAATTAAATATTAAATGAAAAGGAGGTACAATGCTTAGATTGTATAAATACTTGGATGCAAAGTTCAAATGACTTTCTTGGCTAGCTGTATTTCTGACTTTTATTCAAGTAGGTGCATTTTTATTAATACCTATATTTGTTGGTCACATGACGGGTTTTATTGCTCAACAAGCAGTAATGAAAGTAAATGGTATACCTGATACTTTTAAACAAACTGTTACTATTTTAAAAATTGATTTTGAATATGCTAACATTGCAGAAGCTTTAAAATGACTATCAGTAAGCTTTACAATAGCATTAATTTTAGGAACAGCATCAAGTATATTAGCTGCTATTATAGCCTCTTATGTTAATACTGCGGGAGCAAAACAAATAAGATATAGACTTTGAAAACATTTAGGTGAATTATCAGAAAAAGATATTGAAGCATTTACTCATGCGAAAATTTTAACTAGATTTACAATTGATATAAGCCGTATTCAAGCTGGATTAATGACATTATTAAGAACAATGATTATTGGTCCGTTTAATTTAGTATTTGGTTTAGTTTTCTCATTATTAACGGATTTAAAATTATCAATTGTATTAGGGGTTTTAATTCCGGTTTTAGCAATTACAATTATTGCTTCGGGAGCTTATTTAGTTCCTTTATTTAAAAAAGAACAAAAATTGTATGATTCAATGAATGTTGAAAGTCAAGAAAATATTCTTGGAGCTAAGGTTATTAAATCATATAACATGGAGATGTTACAAGCTGAAAAATTTGAAAAAGTTAATTTAGGTTGAAAAGCCATTTCTAAAAAATCATGGGCTTCATATAATATTACTTTTAACTTAATTAATATATTTGCAAACTTGGCAACAGCCTTTATTTTATATGTGGTTGGTTTGAATTCGAGATCAATAGAAGACCCTGTTCAATTTAAAAATGTTATAACAAATACAACAACATTTACAAACTACGTAATGTTTATAACAATAGGTGTTGTTATGTCTTCATTTGTTATTTTTACAATTTTTAGAGCTAGTGTAGCTTCTAAAAAGATTTTAGAAATTCTAAATAAAGAACCAGATATTAAATTTATTAAATCAGATAAAGTTATTACAAATGGAAAAATAGAATTTGAAAATGTGTCATTTAGATATTATGCAAATTCAGAAAAAAATGTTTTAGAAGATATTTCATTTTCGGTAAATCCTGGAGAAATTTTAGGGATTATTGGACCAACTGGATCTGGAAAAAGTACTATTGCAAAACTAATTAATTTAGACTTTAAATCGCAATATGGGCTAATAAAAATTGATGGTAATGATATTAGAGAAATTGATACACTATCGTTGCGTAATAATATATCACACGTTTATCAAAAGCCTGCTCTTTTAAGCGGAACTATTAAAAGCAATTTATTATTTGCTAAACCAGATGCAACTGATGAAGAAATAATTAATGCTTCTAAAAATGCTTGTGCATATGAATATATAAGCAGATTTAAAGAAGGTTTTGATCACAAAGTTGAACAAAAAGGTGTTAATTTATCAGGAGGACAAAAACAAAGACTTTCAATTGCTCAAGGTATTATAAGAAGACCAAAAATTTTAATTCTAGATGATTCAACTTCTGCTTTAGATGCTAAAACTGAGGCCTTAGTTAGATCAAATATTAGAAAAGAGTTCAAAGAAGAAAAAATAACGACAGTTATTGTTGCACAAAAAATTTCTTCAATTATTGATGCTGATAAGATTTTAGTAATTGAACATGGTAAAATCATTGCCCAAGGTACACATGAAGAATTATTAAAAACAAACAGTTTATATAATGAAATTGCAGTTTCTCAGTTAGGAGGTGACAATGCTTAATTTTGATCCCCTTAAATCTGATAAAAAAATTAAAGATATGTCTAAACTTGAGAAAAAAGCTTTTTATAAAAAACAGTCTTCTATTAAAAAAGAAAGTTTTAGAAAGTTGATTAAATATTTAAATTACCGTCGTGGAATGTTTTTTGCAATAATACTGACAACGTTTATTTCGGCAATGCTATCAAGTGTAGGAATTTATTTTATGGGCTATATAATGAATAATTATTTAACTATTAACTTCTTACATTACAATTTTGATGCTCTAACATTTTTGGGAGTAATTTTAGGGTTAATTGCCATATATATTGTTCAGCAAATATTCGGATATTTATCGAGTGATTTATCCGTTAGGGCAGGAGTATTGACGGCCGTAATAATGCGAAACGATGCATATAAAGCTATTATGAACATGCCAATATCATTTTTTGATTCTGTTAATAGTGGTGAACTTATGTCAATATTAACAAATGATATCGACAACGTTTCTAATGGTCTTAGCGGATCGCTTAATGCTATTATTTCAACTATATTTACTGTTTTAACATCACTTGGATTTATGTTATATTATTCAATTTATTTAACATTATTCGTATTAGTTTTATTTCCACTATTTTTCGGTATTGCTTTTATTATTATGAAAAAAGCAATACCTCAATATGGAAAAACTCAAAAAAGAGTAGCTAATTTAAATGGTTATATTGAAGAACACTTAGCAGCTCATCACATTATTAAATCATTTAATCAAAATAAATCAATTAACGAAGAGTTTGAAATTAGAAATAAAAAACTTTTTAAATCAATGTATAAAGCCAGTCTATATTCGGGTGTGATTTGACCATATGCTAATGCTGTTACAAATGTTTTACAATTAATTATTGTTGGTATTGCTTCGGCATTTACTTTAACAGGAATTGGTACAGGTTCTAATTCTTCATTTAATGGCGGTATAATTGCTTCATTTATGATTTATATTAGAATGATGTCAAACCAAATAGGGCGTACATTTGAAAACCTTGCTGGTATACAAACTGCATCAGTTTCAGCAACTCGTGTATTTGCAGTTATTGCTTTAAAACCTGAAATTGATGAGTCAAAATTAGGTCTAATTGATAATATTAAAGGTGATGTTGAGTTTAAAGACGTTTCATTTTCATATGATAAGAAGAGCGATAAGTTGCAATTAAAAAACGCAAGCTTTAAAGCTAAAAAAGGTGAAGTATTTGCCATTGTTGGCCCAACTGGTGCAGGTAAAACAACAATAATTAATTTATTAAGCAAGTTTTATTTGCAAAATTCAGGTCAAATTTTAATTGATGGTTATGATTCATCGCAAATTAATGAACACAGTTGAAGAAACCAAATGTCTATTGTTTTACAAGATACATTTTTATTTAAAACTTCAATTATGGAAAATTTAAAATATGCTAATAAAAATGCGACTGAAGAAGAAATAATGCAAGCTGCAAAAATTAGTAGAGCTTCTGATTTTATTGAACAATTAAAAGACGGATATAATACAATTGTCGAAGAAGGCGGCTCGAACTTTTCACAAGGTGAAAGACAGCTTTTAGCAATTACTAGAGCTATTATTGCTAATAAAAATATTTTAATTTTAGATGAAGCAACCTCAAATGTTGACACTAGAACTGAAAAAAATATTCAAGCGGCTATGTTTGAATTAATGAAAGGTAAAACTTCATTTGTTATTGCTCATAGACTTTCAACAATTATTAACGCCGATCAAATTTTAGTTATAAAAGACGGAGAAATTATTGAAAGAGGAACTCATAAAGAACTACTTAAACTTGGTGGTTTTTATGAAAAACTATACCACTCTTCATTTGATGAAGATGCATAGTAATATTAAAAATCTGAACATAATTTTGTTCAGATTTTTAATATTGAATATGAGATTAAATTGTTATTATTTGATATTATTCTTTTTCTCTTCTATTTTTTTTACATTTTTTTTGTTAACTTTTTCTAGGGTTATATATTGCTCTCGAGCTAGCGATCTAATTTCAATTAATCTTTGATTTTGGTTAAGCCCCTTTTCTATTAAAATTGCGTTATAATTTTCCATATTTGATAAGACAAGTAATGAATTTATATCTGCATAGTCTCTAATATTACCCTTTAAGTTTTTATTTTCATCTTTCCATTGTTTTGCAGTTTTACCAAATATTGCGACATTTAATAAGTCTGCTTCAGAGGCATATTTAAACGATAGTTGTTCCTCTGTTAAATTTTTAGATAGAAATGTTTGGATAGCATTAGTGTGAATCTTGTAATTAATTTTAGCTATTTCTCTATTTAAATTTCAACTCGATGAATTTTTTGAAAGTTCGCTTTCTTTTAACCTTTGATAATCTTTGGCTACATATAATTCAAATTCCGGGGATATTCATGATGCGAATTTTAGAGCAATATCTTTGTGAGCAAATGTTCCACCACCGTTTCCTGATTTAATGAATAAACCAATTGCGTTTGTTGTGGATTTTCATTTTAAAGGAGATAATGTAAATGAATTACTACCAGATTTATTTAAATACTAATTAAATTGTTCGTCATTAAAATTTTCATTGTTTAACTTCTATCATAAACCTAAATATTCAATCGTGTTGAAGTTTCTAATTCAATTGGAAATAACAACATTAGGTTCATTATCATTTTTATATTTAGCAATATCAGTCAAACATAAAAAATCATCAGTTTTATATTTTTTAATTTTTATGTTTACTTTTCCAACATTTATTGTGTTATTTTCTTTGTTTTCCATGACCCCACCTTTTATTAACTTAATAATATTATTACATCATTGCATAAATATATATCTTTGGTTTAATTTCTGACAGTCAAACCCATCGAAATCGAGGGGTTTGAAAGGATAGGGTTTAAATTTGATGTTATATTGAATTTTAAATTTCAGGATGCTAGATTTTTTGATTTAAAGAGATGAATGAACAGATATTTTTGAAAAAATAAAAGATTATGACCTAGTATTAGATAAAAAATCATGAAAATGTAAAAATTCGTATATTAAAAAAAATACAATCATTATCAAATAAAAAAACTTTCCAAATATTTGGAGAGTTTTAATAATTTTAAAAATAGTTTAATCTTCTAAATAGAATTTTTCATCCATTTTATAAATTTTAACTGGGATTAATTCTAATTCATATTTTATTATTAAATCAATAAGCTTATTACCGTCAATTAATGTAATTGGTTTGCTTCCTGCTCTTGCGGCATTTTTTGCATCTTCTGTGAATCTACTATTCGTTATAAATACTGCATGATTTGCACCAAATTTATCCATAGCGCCACGGAATCTATCAATATCAGTTGATCCTACTGAATTTGTGTTAAATCTTTTACATTGAATTACGACTCTTGTTGTTTTGAATCCATCAATATGGTAGCCAAAACCATCTATTCCGCCATCCCTAGAAATTTGAATACCCTCTTTATCGTCAAAATCTATACCCATTTTTTCAAGTAGTTTTCTCCAAAATTTTTCAAATTTAGCAGGCGACATTTTGGCTATGGCGTTGGATAAATCGAGGCGTAACTGAGCGTGTTGGTCTTCATCTTTGGAATTTTGTTCATAAATTTTTTCTAGTAATTCTGTTTTATTGCCACCTTTTTTATCTGAGTTTTCTTTTCTTTGTTTAGCAAATTCTTCTCAATAAATAGCAGCCTTGTCTCTTACCTCTGTTTTTGGGTCAAAAGTAGATAAATCAACTTTTTCACCTAGTTTAGTAAGTTTTGTTTCTGGCTTGTATTTGATATAATCGATAAATTTGACATATTGCAATTCTTTCATTGCTGTATTAAATCTAAAATCGAACTTTTTGTATAATGTACCATTTTTTGAAGTATATATCTTTTGTTCGAATTCACCTATATCATCGTTTAACTCGCTAATTCTACTTCTTATTTCAGAACGATCTAATTGACCGCCGGCCTCTTGAAGTACTTTTATAATAAATTTTATTAAGTTAGATACTTGATCATCTATGCTTAATTTTTCATATCTCATTTTTACTCCTTAATGTTTTTATATTTTGTTTTTTAATATAAAATAATTAATTGATTAATTTTTTAATATTATACTTTGCTATCTATTAATAATTGCAAAAATTGTACGCTTACATCATTTATGAAAAATTGCCCATTTTCATCTCAATTATTATTTTGTTTTAAAAACAAATCGTTGAGTTTTTTTATTGTACTTGCGCCAGTTGCGTAATAATTATTTCCTTTAATATCAACAAATATAACAGCTAGTGTAAGTTTAAAATCTAAATTATTATTATTATTTTCAATATATTTCTTATATTCTTCAATTAGCTTTTTAGTTTTGTCTTTGTCTATGTCGTTTTTGTATGTTTTAATCTCTAAATAAATATAATGATTTTCGTGTATGATAACAAAATCTGGATAGCTATTACTCGTGTCTGAATTATTGATATATTCAAAATTAATTCCACTATGGACTGGATTCTTTGTTCAAATTTTTATTTTAGGGAAAATTGGTATATATTTTTCTAATTCGTTTACAAATGCTTATTCTGCTTTTGATTGTAAATTAAGATTTGCAAAATCTTTATTAATTTCTTGATAAGCAAATTTATCATCTGTTTTTTTAATATAATCACTTTTAACTTCAATTAAATAGTTAGGCAGTGATTTTGAAGCATTTAAGACATATTTTATTTCTTTGTTTTCTAATTGTTTTTCAATATGCATTTTATAAATATCGTTAAAAATATTAATTTCATGTTTAATTATTAAAAATCAAAAAAATGTTTTATCCATTATATGTTTAATTTTTGTTTCATAAATTGAGTTTATCTTGTTTATTATATTATTCGTAAATAATGCTTTATTGGCCTTAATTGTTTTTAAATTAAACATTTCCATCTGAATCTTATTTTGTATCTTTGAGGTTATTTCAATTTTATTGCCATAATTTTTTTGATTTGCAATTATGAATTTATTTTGAGAAAACTCTTTTAGGTAGGCAAGGTATTTTGATTCAAAACTATTGAATGAATAACTATTTAATAGTTCGATAATTTTTCTTTCATAAGATTCTAAGTTAAAAATGGTATTAGATTTACTGTTTATAAGTGAACCATATATAAATTTTTCTTTTTCAAATTCAGGTTTCAAGATTAGTCTTTTTTGGTCATTTATATCTCTATCAACATTGCTATAAATGTAGTATTTATTAGCAATTGAATTAACTTTAAAATCATAAGAAGGATTTGGATTTCTCTTTATTCTTCCGATAGTTTGGGCGCTTAATGTTTTTGAAGAAACATTCCTTAGTTGAACTAGCATACATGCTCTCGGTATATTTCAGCCCGTTGCTGGTCCTACTTTAAAAATTATCACATCAGTATCTGAATTATATTTAGATATATCTCTAAGCGAAAAATTATCTTTTTGTCTTAAATTCGATTCTTTATCATTTTGATCGAAATACTTTACTCATGATAAAGAATGTTTTTCTAATTTTTTTATTATTAAATCAATGGTTTCATTGAATATTTTTTCTTTTTCGGGATCTTTACTACTGTTATCAACTTGAATTAGCATAGCAGCATTAATGCCTACTAAACCCGGTTCATTTTTATCATCATTATATTGTTTTTTTATGTCCTTGAATTTTAAACAGGCTTGTTCTAAAATGACATCATTATCAATATAGGCAATGTCTTCATTATCTTCGATACCTTCATTAAAAATTTTTTCACTTTTTAATAATCTGATTTTATCGTTAAATAGATCTTTTTCACTTAGCTCAATAAGATCTAAACTTAAATCAGTTGGGGTTGCTGTCATTTTTATAACAAAATCAGCCTTTAATTGCATATTTTGTTCAAATGAAATTTCATCTTTTTTATTTTTTGAAGTATCGGCGCCGATGTGAGCTTCATCACGAATATAAATTAATTTATAGTCATTTAGTTTTATTTCATCTAAAAAAGCCTCAATTGCATGTTGCTCTCTTAAAATTGAGTTAGCTTTAAATGATGCTCCACCCATGATATAAACATTATTAGGTTTAGCAAAAAACTGATAATTTTTTTCTACTTTAGAGTTTTTATTAATATTTGAAGGACTTTCAATTCTTGTAATTTTTAAATCGTTATTTATTAAATATTGTTTATAGTCATTGAAGTTTTCCTCCATTTGTTTTGGCAACTCTGCACTAGATAAAGTTGCTATAACGAAAACTAAATTTTGATTAAAATTAAATTTATTTCATTCAATTAACTTATCAATATAGTTAATCATCATAAATGTTTTACCAGAGCCAGTTGGAGCTTTAAAATAAACAGAATTTTGTTTGTTTTCTTCTAAGCTATTTATGGTTTTATTAATTAAAGCATTAATAACTTTTTCTTGAGAATTAGTTAGATTCATTATCTTCTCTTTTCTCTGGTTTTAAAGATGATAAATCATTTAACAAATTAATATATTGTTGTTGATTGTTTTTATCTATTGAAGTTATTCCAAACTCTTTTAATACGTCAATTAATTTATTAGCTAAGTCTTCAATTTCAATATCTTTGTTTGCTGGACTTATATCATAGTATTTGATGTTAAAAACATTTAAATTTGCCTTATACGGTTCATATTTCTTTGTTCAATCAAAGGTTTCATTTTTTGTTCCAACACCGTGATTTATTCTATAAAGTCTTTCATAGTTTACATCTATACCAATGTTATTTTCGTTATTTGTAACAAGAGTGAATGTTCTATTGCCGCCATCTTCATGGTTTAATTCTAAAACAGCGTGAGCTGTTGTTCCGGAACCAGCAAAGAAGTCTAACACTCTAATGTTTTTATTTTTTAATAAATTAATTAAAAATTTTATTAAGTTAACGGGCTTTGGAAAGTCAAATATTCTGGTATTAAAAATTTGCTTTATTTCAATGGCTCCCAATTGATTGCCAAAATCATTAATTAAGTCTGAATATGGGAATGTTTTACCTTCGTGATAAGATTTATAGTAAACTCTTCATTCGTTATTTTTTTTAGTGAATTCAATTTCATTGTTTTTTAATCTTTTATTAAATTCGTCCTTACTCAAAGTTCAACGCCAGTCTCTTTTTTGAAAATTTCCATTTTGTCTTTCTAAATATTTTTGAAGGGTTTTTCCCGGATATATGAATGTATTGTCTGGCGCAATTATAGGATAGTCCAATTTTTTTGTATATGTTAAACCTTGCATATCGAATGATCTTAAACTATATTTGCCTCTTTCATCTTCAAATTTATAGTTCTTTATAGGAGAATTTTGTTTGTTAAATTTTAAATTGTTTATACTTTTGGAAAAACAAATAATATATTCTTTTTTATTTGAAATTAATTTCGAATCAGATTTCCCGCCTCCTTTTTGTCAAACAAAATTAGTAACAAAATTCTCTTCACCAAAAATTTCATCCATCAGAACTTTTAAATAAGCTTGTTCGGCGTCATCGATAGACACAAAAATAACTCCGTCATCTTTGAGAAGTTCTTTTGCTAATTGTAATCTTTCATTCATTAAATTAAGTCAACCATTACGAGAATATTTATCACGGTAAATGAATTTCTTTGCCCTAACATCTTCATTATTGTCCGCAATACTGTTTCCATCATCTTTGGTTGATTCAGTATTATAAGGAGGATCAATATAAATTAAATCGTATTTAGATTCAATACTCTCTCTCTCTCTCTCTCAATCATTATTAAATTCTTTAATGCATCGTAGTTTTCTCCGATGATTAATGTGTTATCTTTGCTTTTGTTTTCATCTAAAACAAAACTAAGTTTTTCATCTTTTTCTAATAGGGCAACTGTTTGTCAATCACTTTCAGGCGCAGCGTCAAATCTAAAACCTGTTTTAATTCTTTGAGCAATGAATTGAAAAACATATTGGAGTTGTTTTTCATCTTCTTGAAATTTTTCTAAAATTTTTATGGCTAGATTCTTTTGATCTAAATTTAGTTCTTTTGAAGAAATATCTTCAATTTTTTTAATGTAACTTTCTAATAAAGTCATTTTTATCTCCTTATAATAAATTTATATATTTATTATTTTACCAAGTACGATTAAAAGTTTATTTTTCTTTTAAGATAATTTTAACTATGTAAAAGGTAGCAAAATGGATAAGAAACAGACTGTTGCAAAACGCACAAGAATTCACAATGCAAAATAATAAATAGTATAATATGATAGATATGTAAAAAAATTTATAAATTTATGAAAGGAAATTATGAAAAACGAAACAAATACGGACATGTGAGTTCGTACCAAGTTAGAAGAATCTGGTATTTATGGAGAAGGGAAAATAACTTACCAATCGACTGATAATTTTGAAATATTACAAGCTTTAAAAACGGCTTCTAAAAAACAAACTGGAAACCGCGGGACCCCAGATTTTGTAGGGATTATTAAAGATTTTTTAATCATTATAGAAGATAAAAGAGATTTAACAAAACACATAGTTTTTAATGATAAAAATTTAATTAGCGAATCGTCAAAAGATATTGAGAATTATGCAGTTAATGGGGCGTTATTTTACGGTAAGCACCTTGTGAAAAATACATCATATAATAAGGTCTTTGCAATAGGAGTCAGCGGTGATGAAAAAAACAATAAAATAACACCTGTTTTTTTAAACGAAAGAGGTGATTATATTATTTTAAATGATCTTAAAACATTTATATCGTTTAATGAAAAAAATATAGAAGAGTATTATATAAAAGAAATTTTAAAAGAAAGTACGGACAATGAAAAAGAAGAAGTTGATATTATAAATGATGCAAAAATTTTGCACGAAGATTTAAGAAACTATGGAAACATCGAAGAAAAAAACAAACCCTTAATCGTTTCCGGTATTCTTCTTGCGTTAAGAGAAATTGAAAATAGTAATTTTAGTATTGAAAGTTTAAACGGTGATGATAGAAAGACCGACGGACAAAAAATTTATGATGCTATTAAGGCTAACTTATATAGAGCAAATGTCACACCGGAAACAAAAAGAGATAAATTATTAAGTCAATTTTCTATTATTAAAGATAATATAAAAATTAATCAAATAAATTCTTCCTTAAACAAAACGCCACTAAAACATTACACTCAATTTTTATATGATAGCATTTTTCAAAGTATTAGATATAGTAGTTCCGCCGAAGACTATTTGGGTCGTTTTTATGGCGAATTTATGTCTTACAGTGGAGGTGATGGACAAAATTTAGGAATTATTTTAACACCTAAACACATTACACAATTATTTTGTGATTTGCTTAAACTCGAACCCACGGACAAAGTTTTAGATCCTTGTTGCGGAACTGCTGGCTTCTTAATTGCAGCTATGCACAATATGTTATTAAAAACTAATGATGATATTCTTAAAGAAGAAATCAAAAAAAATAATTTGATAGGCATTGAAGTTCAGCCGTATATGTTTGCAATTGCTACAACAAATATGATATTAAGAGGTGATGGCAAAAGCAATTTAATTAATGATGATTTTTTAGAAAAAAACCCTAATGAATTACAATTAAAGGGTTGCACTGTGGGTATGATGAATCCGCCATATTCTATGGGTTCGACAAAAAGACCAGATTTATATGAAATAAAATTTATTAAGCATTTACTTGATTCACTAACACCAAACGGAAGAGCCGCAGTTATTGTTCCTCAAAGTACTTTTACTCAAACTAATAATATTCAACAAATAACTAAAGAAGCAATTTTAAAAGAACACACGCTAGAGGGTGTTATAACATTACACAAAAATACATTTTATGGTGTTGGAACAACACCATGCATTGCTATTTTTAAAGCTCATACTCCTCATAGAAATAAAGAATCTAAATTTATCAATTTTGAAGATGATGGATATGTAGTTTCCAAGCATCGCGGCTTAATTGATGATGGAACTCACAAAGATAAGAAACAACAATTATTAGATGTTTGATTTAATGATAAAGAATCGAGCTCTAAATATTGTATAAAAACAACAATTAAAGCAACTGATGAGTGATTACATTCATTTTATTATTTTAATGAGGAAATACCAACTGAAAAAGATTTTGAAAATGTTGTAGCGGATTATTTAGCATTTGAAGTTGATATGATAGTCCACGATAGAGAATATTTGTTTAAAGAAAACTCAAATTTACCAATTGATAAGGACTAAAAATAATGAAAATCACATTAAGCGATATAAAATGAAAAACTTTTTCTATTGGTGAATTGTTTTCAATAAAACGAGGCGATGCTAAAGATATAAAAAAAAGAGTTAATACTAGCAACAATCTGAACTTAAAAATGCCAATCTCATCAGCTTCAGCCAAACACAACTCAATTTCATGCTTTACCGATAAAATTATGCCAAAAGAAACAATTTATAATAATGTTATAACAATTAATAACAACGGCAGTGTTGGGCATTCGTTTTATCATCCATATAACTTTATAGCCTCTAGTGATATTACTACATTAGTGCCTTTGGAAAAATCAAAATTTAATAAATATACTTTATTTTTTATTTCAAAATGTATTGAAAAATCAGCAAAAGAAAAATTTGCCTATGGATATAAGGCTTCTGATGAAAGGATAAAAGAAACAAAATTTTTGCTTCCAGTAGATGAAAACGATATGTTAGATCTGCAGTTTATGTCGGAATATATAAAAACATTAATGCATAATAAAATTAAATTAATAATTAATTATTACGAATCTAAAAAAGCTGCGTTAAATTTAGATAAAAATTTAACCAATGAACAATTAACATGAAAACCTTTTATAATTGGTGGAATCAATGGTGTTTTTGATGTTGAATCTTCAACCGGCGGAATGGATAAAAATAAAATAAATTTGAAAACTGGCAATATTCCATATATAACCAGAACTGATATTAATAATGGGATTAATTTATTTATTTCTAATGAACAAAAGCCGGATTTTAAAATTAATCAGGGCAATGTTATAACCGTTGGTTTAGATACACAAACCGTTTTTTATCAAAAGCATTCTTTTTATACCGGCCAAAATATACAAATAATAAAGCATTCTAATCTTAATGAAAATATTTCTTTATTCGTTAACACTTTATTTAAACAACAGTTAAAAAAATTTAGTTGAGGAAGTGTTGGGGCTACATTATCGAGAATAAAAGAAACAAAAATAACTCTTCCGATTAATCAATTTGATAAACCTCATTGACCTTTGATGGATAATAACACAAAGAAAATAACCCACAGATTAATTGATAAGATCTTAAAATATTATAAAAAATATAATTAAATAAACATGGACATTTTTTTTGGAAACATTTAATTGTTCAACACTCCCCAAACTGTTTGGGGGTCCAATTTGTAAATTCAAGTGCAACACTTAAAAATATTCATTTGCATAGTAAAAGTCCACTACACTACGAAAAATAGTGCGTGGACTTTTCTGTATCCTTGGTAAAATAATAAAAAAACATAATGAAAGGATAAAAATTAATTATATATGAAATAAAGATATTTTATGTGTAACCGTGAGAGTTAAATCGTACGAACGGAATACTTTTCCAGAAATTAACAAACATTTTTATGTTAAAGATTTTGATGTGCATCCGGCTGAACAATACATTGCCGAAGGTACAAAAATACAGCATAGAAATCATCTAGGAATCAGAGACTGCAAAGAAATTTTTGACATGCTAAAAGAAGGCATGAGCATTTATGAAATTGCTAAAAAAATTGGTAGAAATGTGAAAACTATAAAGCGCTTAATAAAGGCTTGTGAAACCAAAGAAACAAAGAGCATGGATTATAAAAGATGCTCCAAATGTGGCAAACCATTAGAGTTTATAGGGGTACTAGATTTGAATAATAAAAAGATCAATATAAGACTTTATAACCTAAAAAAGAACCTAGGCTACAACGCTAAAAAAGAGCAAAATATGCAGCGTTTTGAGACTTCTGAAAAAAATATTATGAGAAGTGATGAAAAAATAGAAATAGTAAAAATTTAAGAAAAAAAGGTGATAAAAAAATCACTTCAGAGACTAATAGATGAGTTTAAAAAGATATCGAACGAACCATGCTCATCGGTATCACAAGCCTATAGACATAAATATAAAGGCTTAATTACACGAAATTTATGACATTTTTCCAACAAAAGGTGTCGAAGAAAAGGAACCATATAAAAAACCACAGAATAAAAAACAAACTGTTGGCGTATCGATAGAGCAAAGACCGGAGCGAATAAATAGAAGAGAAGGGTTGAACGATTTTGAACTAGATACAGTTAGATTTAAACGAAGTTCAAAGACGTGTATTTTAACATTAATGAATGTTAGAACAAGAATGTTTTACTTTACTTACTCTGGCACAAAATCGTATGAAGTTGCAGACTTGTTAATCGAGCTAATGAAGTACCATAATCTGAACATTGAATCACTAACAATAGACAATGGAAAGAGAATTAAATGACCCATATTCATCATATGAAAAAGACTCGATAGAGAATGCACACAGGCTTTTGAGAAGGTGATTCCCAAAATGTTTAAAATTTCCTTTTTCAGGACAAGCACGATATAATAAAACTGAAAAATTGAATTTTCTTCCAAGGTGGACAGTTAAAATGCAAAATAATAAATTTTGTACCATGGTGGTAAAATGCAAAATATGATAAACAAATGATATAATAATAAATAGATTGAAAAGTAATTTTTTAATTAAAAAAAATAATAATAAAATACGAAAGGGAAACAGATGACCATTGACAAAAGCGATATCGCAAGATTATTAGAATATAAAAAAGAGCATAAAGATGATTATATCAAGGTAATTAATGAAAATTTAGCGAGACATAAAAATCCTAACCTTTATTTAAAAAAATTAAATGACATACAAGATTTAATGGAACAAGTAGAATATCAAGTGGCGTTTTATATCGTTAATCGCTTAATGAGAATTAGTGATTTAGAGAATTTAGATGCTGTAATTGAATTAGCGACTTACTTTTCCAAAGGGGATTATGTTGCCATTAATAAACTTGTCAAAATAGATATTGATAAAAATATTTATCATATCAAAGATTTAAAAGCCGATATTGTCGGCGATATAAAAGTTAATGGTTATGAAACTGAATATGGATATATCTTTACGCCTTTGTTATATTGCGAAAAAGAATATATAATGCTTAATGAACATAAAACGATGATTAAAGAACAGTTTAAGAACTTAAATGAAGTATATAGATATATGTTTAAAAATAATAATCGCCAGGTTATTAATGATATAGACAATTATTTAGAGAAAAAAATGGATAGGCCAAGCATTAGGGGAAAAGATTGGGCTATATATGATTAAAAAATATTCATTTGCATAGTAAAATATTAAAATAACTATGAATTTATGTTAATAGCGTGAAAAATTCTGTCTAAGTTGAACTGTTCTTAATTTTTAAGAAAAGCCTATTATTATGTTATTGATTTAAATGCTTAACTAATTAATTAAGCAATATTTAACAACCATTTACATTTTAAACAACTCATTAATGATTTAGCATTAATGTAAAAAGGAGAAACACATATGCCTAGATATTATGAAGATTATAGAAAAGATTGAACTAAAAGCATTTATTGATATGGTTATGATGTTGATAGCACACCTATTAAAGAGAATAACAATTTATCACTTAGTGAAAAAAAAGCAAGAGTTAAACCCTTAATTAAACAATTCACAGAACAAATTTTATATTCTAAAAGATTTAATGATGTTTTAGAATTATTGTTTCAGTCATTAAATCTGCCTAAAAAGTTAGATAAAACAGATGCAATAGGAATGATAGCAATGCTTTTTAATGATTTTAAAAATACTATTCATTTAAACAATTGATTAGACACAATTAAAAACTCTCAATCAGTTTATTCTATACCTGAAATAAATGATAGACAACAAGAAGGAACAAAGTGAAACAAAACAGAAACATCTAATCATTTAGACAATTATTTAGATTTTGCAGATAATCACACTTTTAAAGAAGCATTATATTATTACACTTTAAACCAAGATTTTATGTCTAATGTTTTAATTAATGAAGGTTCAAAAGATAAAAATATTAAACCTGTTTATGGAAAACTATATTCCCAAGCACATAGTTTATTTAACACCTTAGCAACATTAGTCCCTACTTATTCTCAAAGAACTTTTGTAAAATACAGAGATAATGCTATTTTAAACCCTTTTCTAATAGACCCTATTTATAAAAGAGAAGGAAGTATTTATTTTTCTCAAAGTAATGAATTTAATGAAAAATATGGAATTTATGAACTAAACCCTTATATTGATGAATATAAAGGAATGGTAGAACCTATCAAAGAAATGATAATGGAAGAATTTATTATGAACTTAAAGAATTATTCTTTAAATGTTTATAGAAACTTAGATAAAGATAATAAAAAGTTTTATAACAGTATGATAAAAGAAATATTTAATGAAGGAGAATAAAAAATATGAGAACAGGATTTAAAGAAGTGTATGAAGTATTTAGAATTATGGTAGATGGTTATGGTGGAAAACCAGAAGACTTAGAAATGTTTGAAGATAAAGATTACATCATTTATCAAGGTAAAAAATACTCAATAAAAAATTACTCGATGGTTGATACAATGGAGTTAATTATTAGTTTAGTAAAAGGAACTAATAAACAATTACCATTGGAAGATTAAGATACCGGCAATATTTATAAAATAATCAATATAAAGAGATAAAAATATTCAAATATAGTTGTATTTTTAGAACTATAGAAAATTTTGTGTAAAATCCCCTAATAGCAAATATTCCAATTTTAAACATTCGCTATTAGGGGATTTTTTAATATTTTAAAAGAGAAATTAAAACATTGACTGAAAAGGAATTATAAGACGAACATGAACTAATAACTAGGGAAGAATTTATGAAATTATTAAGAAAATACTAATTATCTACTATGTTTACTGGTTTAAATTTTGTTACCTTTTTAATTTCCCGTCTGAAATTATAAAACTAATTTATATACGAATATAATCGAAAATTTAAATACAAATATAAGAAAAATTTCTAAAAATAAAACTTAATTTCCTGTTGGTGAAACTCTAATAAAAATAATTTATTTTACAATTCAAAATCAAGTTGAAAATGAGAAATATCCTTTCCTAACTGATATTTATTTTTTGCATAAATTAATTCGCATATACAAAATTATTTTTATTCTTTGTTTTTAACTATTTTTTTCATTATTTGAGTTGAAAAAGTGGTAATTTTATCCAGCGCATTTGTTAATATTATTTTTTTATTAAACGCGCTATTTTTATATCTATATTTACTTTTTTTATTAAATATTTCTTCGATAAGATTTATATCACTAAATAGAAAATCAAAAGTTATATATTGCTTAAGTCAATTCATATTGCTAATAACTTGTTCTCTTTTAAATGGATTATCACCTGCGATATTTTCATTAAGAAGAGACTCTAAAAGAAGCTGCTTATTATTGTCAATATGTAGCTTAATTTTTTTAATAAAATCACTTTCTGAATCATTGTTTTCAAAATGTTTTAAAACACTAGGATTTAACATATTAGTATCTATTCCTGTCAGAAAATTATTGTCAATAAGAATAGAATTTTTGTTCTGTTTATTGGTTAATGTTTTTTGTACTTTACCTTTTATAAATTCCAAATTATTGATTAGTATTTTTAAATATTTATTTTTAGTAGAATATCAAGCTATTAAGTCGATTATTTTTTCGGCATACTCTCTATTTGAATTGCTAATTTCATAAAAAAATAAATTAAAGATTGAAGAATTGATATTTAGTGGGGAAAATAATCTTTTTAAATTTGAAATAGGAGCATATACAGGGTTAAATAATGTATTTTTATTTTCATCATATTCTCTTCACATATTTGTTTTTTTATCAGAAGAATATTTGTATTTATAAATATCTTTTATTGAGTTTATATTAAATTCTCCATCTAGAATAATTGGAAAATTTGAATCATACTTATTTAAGTGCAATAAATTATAAGTATATTCTTTATAAATGAATTTATTAATATTAATATCACTTCTGTTATAGATTAATTTATAGTAGTTTGTAATCAGTTTATTATTTTTTTTGCTTGTTTCATCATATGATAAAATACTTTTTAATTCTTTGTTATCCTTTATACAATATATTAGTTTATAAACCTTAATAAAATATTCCATTTCTGATCTTGTTAAATTGAATAAATTTTTGTGTTCTTCTTTATTATTTCTTTCTTTATATAAACACCTAATATAGTAATCACCAAATTTTTTGTAGCACATTTTCGTATTATCTTCTTTATAGGTGATTTCGTGATTTTCTCAAAATTTATAAGCAAATTTCTCAAAATTTTCTATGGAATGATATTTTTCTAAAAATTTTATTGCTTCTTGTTCGCCAAAACCTTGAATTATTTTTTTATTGTTATTATTGTTTAAAAATGGCTCGAACGTTAAAAATGAATAATCATTATAAACACTAGGCATAAATTTGTATTTATTAAAAAATCAATGAAATGTTTCGAATTCGAAATATTCAACATTTTTTTGGCTTTTCTTTTTGATTTTTATTCTGGTAACGTCATTAGAAATCATTGAACGAAATATATCGTTCTGGCTGAAAATATAATATTCGATTGGTATTTTATTTAGACTGTTGATATAAAAATATGATCCTTGTTGATTAAAATTATCTAAATCAAGAAATGACAGCCTTCTTTCTCAATCTTTGTCAGATTTTAACATTTTTAAATATGTATAAATTACATCGTATGATTCTAACAACGGTATTGTCAAAATGTTAAATTTCAGTTCGATTAAACAGTCAATAAAATGTTTTCTAGCTATTTCATATCAATCATTATTTTTATTCTTACTTTTTTTGTCGATTCTTAAACTACTAATTGAATCATTGTAAAATATACGATCTTTCGCAAATCCAAATCCCTCTTCAAGTTGCAACTTTTCTGTAAAATTTTTAATATATAAAAAGTCTTGGTTTTTATATATTCGATTGAGTACAATGTTTCTAAAATTTTGATTAAATGGTATATTAGCATCATAAAATCCCATTTGGTTATTAGGATTTACTCAGTCAAAAGCTATGAATACTTTTGAATATGTTGAATAAATATTGCTAGTAAATAATTTTAAGTAATTTAATATTGAAAAAAACAGTGTTTTTCAATCGATTTTATAATTAGCAAGCATATGGCTTAGATTTGCCTTATATTTTTTAAACTTTGGGAAAATTCCATAAAAATATTTATTAGTTGTTTCGTTTGATTGTTCTTTTTCAAAGTATTCCGAATAATAATCCATCTCTTGTTTAGTTATGGTGTCATCGATAACAAAACCTCTCGTGTCTTCAAAAAAATTATCATATGAATAAGTGTAATTATCCAGATCAGGACTTCTGTAAATAATTTTAAATAAATAATTAAGAAGTGGATTTAGTGAATTGTATTCTTTATCTTTGCTTCAATTAGCTTGAATAAATGCGTTATAAACAAAATTAAATAAAGATTCCCCGTCGATAAAAAGAACTTTGAATTTTTCTTGGTTAAGTTTTGGTAATTTATCATTTTCTATCATAATAATTAATTATATATATGAAAAAAGCTAAATTGTAGCATTACAATTTATTTTTTCATCAAATATTTCATTGGCAACTTCATTAAAGTTTTTTGTTAGAATAACCTCCATATCATTTCTTAAATATTCCTTTACGCTTAAATAATCTTTTTCATTTTCGTATGGTATAAAGACTTTTTTAATTTGGTTATTTGAACATTCAATTAATTTTAAATCAGCACCGCCAACTCCTTTAATATCGCCATTTAAAGCTACTGCTCCAGTAAATGCAATATCACTGCTTATTGGCATATTTTTTAATAAAGAAAGAAAGGCAACACTTAAACTTATTCCGGCAGAATTTCCAGCAAGTTCGCTAGAAATATTTGTTGCAGAAACTATAAAACTATTTTTATTTATATCCTCATCATTATATTGCAAAGCAAGTTCTTTTGCAATTGAAACAGATAAAAACATATCCTTATCATTTTTCATTAATATCTTATCTTCATTTCCAGAGCCATTTTTTACGATAATTTTTGAAATGTTTGCCTTGTCAAAATATTTATTAACACCGATAATATTTACTTCACCAGGTTGATATGTTTTATAAAAGTCCTGTTTATTTTCTTTAAAATTATTTTTTTGATCTCAGATTTCGAAATATTCACTAGTATATTTTTTAATTTTTTTATTATTTAAAAAGCCTAGGTAATTTTCAAGAGCCTTTTCAACGTTATCAAGATTATTGTTAAACAATACAGACATAAATTTACTTATATCTTTGAAAGTCATATCATAATATGCGTTTAGTTGTTTGTTTATGGAGCTTAAAATATCATTTTTAATAATTTTTAATTTTGCTGAATAATTTAAATCTTCAAAAAAATAAATCTTTTGGCTATTAACTATTTTCTCTTTATTATTAAGAGGGATTAGGAAAATTTTATTTTTTAAATTTATGTTATAGCCCAAGAATTCATCAAAGCATTCTACATTGCTTAAAAAGTTTAGGATATGATTTAATTGTTCTAAATTTAGCTTATCTGCTTCTTTTATGATAATAATTGGATTATCAATTTGCGATTCAATTAATGACTTGGTTAAAACATTAATGTCTAAATTGTTTTTACCAATAATCAAATTGAATATGTCTCCGGCATTTATAAATCTTGAAATTAAATGATTATATTCAGAAATCATATTTATAAATTTATTTAAAGAGCTGCTTTCACTTCCATATAGTTGAAATACATTATTGCCTTTTAGAAGATCCTTATTAATGTTTTGCAAAACTTCTTCATTGTTAAAATCGGCATCCTTGATTTTTGATAGTAAACCAGTTAAGTTATTTAATATGTCTTGTTGTTTGTTAGGCAATTTTTCTAAATTTTTAATGATTTCTCTGTTTCTTTGAATTCTAGCCGATTCATATTGCTTATTTAGCAAGAAATTTTGTTTTACTAATTCATTAATTTTGTTCGTTTTGTTTATGTTATTCATAATATTCTCCTTTAACTACAATTTCTTTACCAATATTTATTGATATTTTTTTAATCTTGTTTTTGTTATTTAATATTAACGAACTTATTCTAGAAAGAATTTCATTATTGATATACGCTTCGATACCACGAGCACCAAAACCCGATTCTTTTATTTTGTTTATGTTTTCTAAGTTTGAAATGTTTAATTCAAATTTAATATCATTGAATTTTTTTATTATTCTATCCATAGCTTTGTTTAATTTATTTATGAATATTTTTTTGAATGATTGTTCACTTAAATCATTGAATAAGATAATATTGTCAAAACGACCCAATATTTCTTCTCTGATTTTTAACTTGGCAGCTTCTAATCATAGATCTTTATTATTATTTAATCTTTCATATTCAAATAATGTTGAATTTAAATTTGTTGTACATATAACAATTGAATTTTTAAGAGAGATTTCTTGATTATTAGAGTTTAGAAATGAACCTGTTGACAAAATTTGCAATAAGATATTTAAATTTTCATCACTTGCTTTTTCAATTTCATCAAATAGCACTATTGATTGCGGTTTTGAAGAAATATATTTAGTTAGAGGAGAAGTTTTATCAATTAATTGATTTTTTGGATTAGAATATTCTGACATATTAATAACTAAGAAATTATCATTATTGAATAATTTTTCTCCCATTAATTGCGCAATTCTAGTTTTCCCTACCCCTGTTGGACCAACAAATAAGTAGCTTTTTCATGGTTTGATTGGATATTCATTTAATATATATCTATTAGGTAGTGATCTTGTTATTTCATTAATTTGATTATCTTGTCCAATGATTTCTTCTTTTAAATAATTATTCAATCCGCGGATATTTTCAAGCATATTCATATAATCCTTGGTATCAAATTTACTTTCAAATGGGAAAACTATGTTATTAAATTCTTTTCTAATAAAGTTAACAAAATCCTCTTTGGCTATTTGAATATTCAGGTGTTTTTCTTGTTTTGAATTAGCAAACAAACAATAAAAAATATGTTTCTTTAATGATTCGTGCAATAAATTTTTGTTTATACCAATAAAGAATTCGAATAAATCACTACCTAAATTATTAGGAACAAATTCTCTAATTTTAATAATATAATTTCTAGTTATTAAAGGACGCTTTGAGATTTTAAGATTATCCAAATCCGCAAGTGGCAACTTTGATATTAATTTATACTCATTGTTGACTATGTATTGCTTTTGCTTATTTAAATCATCACTATAATTTGAAACATCTTTATTTACCTCTGTCAAATTTTTAATATTTAAACTAACTTGGTTGAAGCTAGTACTATAAGGTGCTACAACATCATAATTATTATAATTATCAATTAGTTTTAAATTTGGATCATTATATATTGCAAAAATCGTCGATAAAAAGTCTAAATATTTAGACATATAATCAGTAATTTCATAATCACCTTCAACTTCGCCGTGTTCTAATATATTTTTATCTATAAGTAAATTATCAAATGCTGTGAAAGGATCAAAATAAATTTCATCTTGTGTGTTATATAGACTATTGTTTAGTTCATTAAGATTGTTATTAAATGCTATAAATTTTTTATATTCATTATAAACATCGCCTATTTTATTATTAAATTTTTTAATCTCTTTATAAACTTCGTTATTAGAAATACTGCAGAAGTTTTTGGCAAAACTATAAAATCATATAAATTTTTGTAATTCAAGACTATTTTTAATTTGCAAATCAATGTTTTTTAATATTTGTATTAATTTATCAATTACGATGTCAATATTTTCTGTTGAATTTATTTTAGTGACATTTTCTTTTATTAATTTAAAATATTTGTCTAATACTGTTTTATATGCTAAATTTATTACATTGTCATCATAATCATATAGAGATCTGTTGACTTCTTTAATAAACTAGATGACTTCATTTTTAACATCAACATTTAAGTACTTTGCATTTGAGATTCTTTTTATTTTATATGCACTTAATTTATTAATGCTATTAATATCCTGAGCCTTATTACCTTCCATAAATCTTCAATAAGGATAATCTTTAAAACCAGTTACAGATCTAAGGGCTTCGACACCATTTTCGTTCTCTACGAATATTAATCTTACATCCTGGAATTTATTTAATCTTGATAAATAATTTAATGGACCGACTCCTAGTTTTTCAACATTATTTCCGCGGTTTTTATAATAAGAAATATTTTTTAAAATAATATAGTATTTCATTTGAACACTATTTGAATAATTATTTATTTTTACTTTATTTACCATATTTTGCATTGCGCTAGATTCAAACCCTCAAAGCGAAGGATTGCTCGATTCTGAAGCTAAATCACTTGCTAAATAGTATGCAATTTTACTATTTACATGTGTGTTGTTATAGTGATCGATATTGTATGTTAATTGTGAAATCTTTCCACTATTTTTAGGCCCGTAAAAAATAATATTATTTATATCGTTTTCAAATTCTTCTTGTAAGCTTTCATTAAACATTACATCGTGATAAGTTTCTTCAGTAACGGGTTTTTCTTCGCTTTTCAATAATGAATATTTTTTAACCAAATCTATTTCATTTGTTTCGTCAAAATTTTGTCTAGTGATTTTGTTTAAATTTACAGAAATATGTTTATAAATGTCTTCTACGCTAATGTATTTATTGTTATTATCTTTTAGTTGAATTTGTGATTTAGTTTTTTCTAAGTATTTAATTATTTTTCATATTGCATGTGATTCTTCTTTGTATAACTTATTGTCAAATAATTTTTTTTGATAAGACATTGCGTCCATAGAAATTTTTAATAAGTTATCTATGCAATCTTGATTTTTGCTATTTATATTTTTATTTTTTAATAATCAATATATGTCGTTATATAAATTATTTAAGCTATTAATTGTTGCTTCTTTTTGTGCTAATAATTTCATATTTCTCCTTTGTTTTATTGGTTCGATTTTCTTATCGATCCTACAATTATTATATGTTTATTTTTGCTGAAAAAAACATATTTTTTTGTAAAACATGTTTCATAGTGTGCTCTATCATTTATTTTAAATTTAATATATAAAATTAATTACTTATATTATATAATAGCCTTCTTTTTAAATTTTTTAGGCATATAATTTTGAAGCGCTGCATGGTATAATAAAGTTGAAAAAATTATTGGCCACGGTGTGCTGATTAAAACAATAATACTTAAGAATATAAGGATCATATGGAGGAAATATGAAAAATGAAAAAGAGAATAAAAGTTTAAAAAAACATTTGCAAAATGAGAATAAAAATATAAAAGAAAATAATGATCTATTAGAAACTGCAGATATAGATTTTTCAGATTATATATTTGATTTTGATGATATAGAAGATAGTGAAAATGAATCTGATAAAGATTATGAAAATGCTGAAAAAAATTCAGAATTTCCAGGCTCAAAATGAGATTCTAATTATCAAGAAGAATGCAGTGAAGATTTAGATGTAATCTGAAGCAATAACGAAAAAATAAATGAATATAACAAACTATTTGTGCACTTTGATAACCGCGAGTTAATTTTTTATCTAAAAAATAAAGTTTTACCAATAGAACCTAAAAAATTTTGTTGATTGATTACTGCATTATTAGTTGGTTATAAATACTTCGATGGATTATTTTCTGATAAAATAACTCAAACAAATTTTTTAGATAAAAAACTAGCTAAAATAACTCAATTAATTTCTAAACTTGAATCAATAAAAAATGAAATAAATAATGATGAAAATTTTAAGTTTGATTATTATTTATCTAAAATTACTGAATTAATTTTTAAAGATAATGAAATTTCAAATTTAAAAATCAAAGAAATATTAGATAAATATGCATTTTTAGAAAAAGATTTATTAATTAATGCTATTGAAAGTTCCATAGCTCGTCTTAAATACGTTTCAAGCCAGATATATAAAATTAATGAACAACAAAAATTCTTATGATTTTATTCATTTTACAGGGCAATTGACAAAGAAAATGATTATGAAAAAATTATTAAGGAATATGAAAATTTTAAGTTGGATATCTATACAGATACAAAATTGGAATATCAAAAAATATACAACTACAATAACAAACTTAAAGCGATAGTTAAAGAATTAAGAAGTGAATTGTTTGATCACTGTTATGAATTTTCAATTAATAAGGATGATGAATTTTTTGAAAAATATCTTACCGAAGAATATGAACAAAATATGTATGAGTATGTGCTGCCATATCAAGTATCAAGAAAATTATTAATAAGCGATGGGGTAGATCAATTTAATAATAAGATATACATTCCTAATGAAACATTAAATACTATATTAAAACATTTTTATTATCTGTCAATTTTAATTAAAAAGAATAAAGATAAAGCAATAAATATGCTTAATAGCAATTATAAAATGGTTGAATATTCACCTTATTTTCTATACGTTTTGGAAATTAAAGACTTGTTAAATGCTGATTTGGAAAAATGAGATGCAAATGAATGATTTAGAGAAATAATTAAATTAGAATTTGATAATTATTTTGATATAAATGATTATCTTAAAAATTCTGAAATTGAAGAATCATCATTTAGTAAAGACTACCAAATTAAATTTTCAGTAATGTATAAAGAAGGAAAAATTGGTGATATTCTAGAATTTTGATTCAAATGAATCTTAGGCATAAATGATGACCTTATTGATGAATATATAACCAAGCACTTTTCTTATAGTTTTTTTAGTAAATTATCTTTAGCAAAAGATATAAAATAGAAATTAATGAGAAGACTTTATTAAAATATCTAAAAAAATAATTTAATAATGTTATTTTTCCATTTTAAGTCCAAGTGCAACATTTATATTTTTACTTACAATAGAGCACAGTTTAATCGTTTTTAACAAAAAAAGTCAAGTTTAAAATATAATTTTAAAGAATTATGACAAACAATAAGATTAGAAATTTTGCTATTATAGCCCATATCGATCATGGGAAAAGCACTCTAGCTGATAGAATTTTGGAATTCACTAATACAATAACCGCCCGTGAAGCTAAACCTCAAATTTTAGATTCTATGGATTTAGAACAAGAGAGAGGAATCACAATTAAACTAAATGCAATACAAATCAAATATAAAGATTATGTATTTCATTTAATTGATACACCAGGGCATGTTGACTTTACTTATGAGGTTTCAAGAAGTTTAGCAGCTTGCGAAGGGGCTTTATTATTAGTTGACGCTACTCAGGGTATTCAAGCTCAAACATTGGCCAATGTTTATTTAGCCATTGAAAATAATTTAGAAATTATTCCAATTATTAATAAAGTTGATTTGATTAGTGCTGATCCAGATAGAGTAAAGAAAGAAATTGAAGATATCATAGGTATTGATGCCTCTGATGCTATTTTGATATCGGCTAAAACTGGTTTAAATATTGATCAAGTTGTTGAAGCGATTATTCAGCGCGTTCCAGCCCCAAAAGAAGCGGATACAACCAAACCGCTTGAAGGATTAATCTTTGATAGTTATTTTGATAACTATCGTGGTGTTGTGATTTATACAAGAATTTTTAATGGTGAAGTTAATATTGGTGATGAAATTTATTTCATGCAAACCAAGAAAAAATATACAGTTACTGAACTTGGTGTTAAAAATCCTAATGAGATTAAAACAGATAAATTATCAGCTGGCGAAGTTGGATGAATTGCCGCTTCAATTCGTGATGTTAAAGATGTTGCCGTTGGGGATACAATAACACATGCTAATAATCCAGTGGCATTCCCATTGCCGGGTTATAAAAAATTAAAACCTGTTGTTTATACCGGTTTTTATCCAGTTGATACTCGTGATTACAATGATTTAAAAGACGCATTGGAAAAAATTAGTCTTTCAGATTCATCAATAGTATGAGAACCAGAAACATCTAAAGCTTTAGGTTTTGGTTTTAGAATTGGTTTTCTAGGTCTTTTACACATGGATGTTTTACAAGAAAGATTAGAACGTGAGTTTAATTTAGATATTATTGCAACAGCACCTTCAGTTGAGTTTGTCATTACATTAACAAACGGAGATATTCAATATATAACTAACCCTTCATTATTTCCGGATAGAAGTTTAATAAAAATGATTGAAGAGCCTTATATTAGGGCAAATATTATGCTTACAGAAGAGTATTTGGGTTCAATTATGGAACTATGTCAATCGAAACGTGGCAAGTATGTGGACATTGAATATCTAGATGATACAAGACGTAGATTAATTTACGAATTACCACTTAATGAAACGATATTTGACTTTTTTGATTTAATGAAGAGTTATTCTAAAGGGTATGCATCATTTGATTATGATTACATTGGTTTAAGAGAAAGTGACTTAGTAAAAGTTGATATTCTGTTAAATGGTGAAAAAATTGATGCCTTATCTATGATTGTTCACCGTGATTTTGCTTACAATAAAAGTCGTGAATTAACCGAAAAATTAAAATCTGTTGTTCCTAGACAAAACTTTGAAATTCCGGTTCAAGCAACAATTGGATCGAAAATTATTGCAAGAGAAACAATTAAAGCTTATCGTAAAGACGTTACTGCTAAATTATACGGAGGGGACGTTACCAGACGTCAGAAGCTTTTAAACAAACAAAAAGCTGGTAAAAAACGGATGAAACAAATTGGAACAGTAGAAGTTCCACAAGAAGCTTTCTTAGCAATATTAAAAACTGATACATCTAAGAAAAACTAAATATTAAAATCCATAATTATTTAGCACTTATGTTGCAACTTATTTATGGTATAATGGTTTTAGTTAATTTATTAAATAATAAATAATTAATTTATATATGCATTTGGAAAGGAAAAAAATATGGTGCCAGGTTGAGCAATTGCTTTATTAGTTATCTTACCTATTTTATTCGGTGCTTTAGGAGCATTTTTAGGTATTTGAATTACTCAAAAGAAATTTAAAAAACAACTTAAAGAAAATCCGCCTATTACTGAAAAAATGATTAGAGTCATGTTTCAACAAATGGGAAGAAAAGCTTCAGAAGCGCAAATTAAACAAGTTATGCGTTCAATGAAAAACGCAAAATAATAATGAAATTTTAAAATCGGAAATGTTCCGATTTTTTTATTTTAATGCAAAATAATACATTAAAAAATGCTAAAAATGAAATTTTTTATATATTTTTAGTATAATGTTTGAGCATTAAAACATTAAATTTAAAGTTATAGGAGAGAATAATATGGCAAAAGTATTAGTTTTATATGGTTCACCATTACCAAAAGAATATTCAGTTTCAACTGCAGTATTAGAATATTTCGTGAACAAATATAAAGAATTAAACCCAAATGATGAAATTATTACATTAGATTTAAATAACGAAGAAATGGCATTAGTTTCACAATCATCAAATAACATGATGAACACATACAACGAAGAACTATCAGGAAAATATATTGATTTATTAAAAACTGTTGATAAAGTTATTATGAATGCACCAATGATTAACTACAACGTTCCAGTAACAATTAAAAACTTCTTTGACAGAATTTCAGTTCCTGACAAAACATTTTCATACAAATATTCAAAAAGCGGCGGATCAATCGGTCTATTAGATAATTTAAAAGTTCAAGTTTTAGCAACACAAGGCGCTCCTTTAGGATGATATGCATGAGCTAGCCACGTTTCATTTTTAGAAGGTATTTGAAACTTCTTAGGTGCTAAATTAAACCCAACATTTCTATACCATGGTGTTAAAGTAGCTCCATTAAATGAAAAAACACCAGCCGATTTAGTTGAATTAAGAAAGTCTGAACTTGACGAATTAGTAAAATCATTTTAATAATATTTAATAAGTCGATTTTTCGACTTATTTTTTTTATTGTTTTTCTAGTTAAAAAATCGCTAATGGGTCATCTTTAATTTTTTGTGCTATAATTGAAAAATATTTTTAGGAGGTTAATTATGAAAAAATCTTTAAAATTGTCATTTTTAATAGCTGGTTTTTCTTCGTTATCAGTGTTGCCAGTTGCGGCAATATCTTGTAATAAAGAACAACCAAATAAGGTAGATGATAATCACAAAACAGAAGATAAAAAAGATAAAGAAACTGAAAATATAAATAAAAACGATCAGAAAGCAGAAGAATCTAAACAAGATTCAAATGCAAATACTGAAAATAAGACAGAAGAAACAAATAAAAATGATGACTCTTCAAAACCTGAAGAAAACAAACAAAATGAAGATAATGATAAAAAAGATGAAAATCAAGGGACTGATCAAGGCGGTTCTTCTTCTAATCAACCAGAAGGTTCAACAAATGGGAATGAAGGTTGGACTGGTGGCGACGCAAATCAAAACACACCTGAAAAACAACCTGATTCAGGAGCAAATCAAGGACAAGATTCTAATGCTGGTGAAGCAGATAAACCTAAAAACTCAGCTAACGAATACAATACAAAAGAAAATATAAAAACTAATTTCATGTTGAAATTAATAGACCATGTAAATAATAGTCTTGAAGAAAAAATGAACACTAGATTAGATGCAAACTATAACGAGTTCAAAACTGATTTTATAGAACCAAATAAAGCAAGTTTACAATCAAATGATCCTATTTATCAAAAAGAGACCTTTGACGTAGAAAAAGTTAAAGCAAAATTATTAGAAGTTAACTCTTCATTAGAAAGTAACAACGACTTTAATAACAATTTATACTATATTAGTGTTTCACAAGAATTCAAAAAATATTCAGAAAAATTAATAGAGTTATATCAAGCTGTTGAGGTTTTAGATTATCCATTATCATATGAAGACAAGGCTCAAGTTTCGGCTTTCTTAACAAAAGTTCGTGAAGCACTAAATCAAGATAAATTTACTGCCTTAAAAGAATTTGTTAAATTAGCAAGTCAAAAACCAGCTCCATCGGATTATTTCTTTATTGATGATTTAACAAAAGAAATTGTTTCTAAATTTGTATCAAAACAAAATGCATAATATAAAAAATATTCGGCGTAAAACCGAATATTTTATTTTTTGAATATAGCATCTAAATTAGAAAATGATTTACTAAAATTTTATTTAAAAAAACAAAAGAACGTGATCCGATCTTTTGTTCATATGGCGATCATGGCAGGAGTTGAACCTGTGACCCTAAGCTTAGGAGGCTTATGCTCTTCCACTGAGCTACATGACCACTTAATTAATATTTTACTTGCTTTTTGTATTAAAATTTACAAAAATTAAACATAAAAAAAATAATATATTATAATATTCAAAGTTTTCAAGGAGTTTAAATGAGCAAACAATTAACTTTATTTAATTTTGTTTTATTAGCATTCAGAAATGAATGCTCATTTAAGCTTGCACGGAAGAGTTTGGGGTTAGGTTTATAAAACCTACCTAATTTTAAATGTATTAGGTTTATCCCCATTGACGTTTATTTTTATAATAACTTATAACACAATATACTAATTAATAACTAATAATATATAATTTAATTAATTGACATAAATGTAAGTCAATTTTAATATTAAAATTAAGGAATCAAAATGGAAAGAAAATTTACAGAACAAGAACAAGTTAGAAGAGAAAAAATCGAATCATTAGCAAAAAATGGAATTAGAGCATTTAATGCAACTATCAAACCAACAACAAACTCATTAGAAATTGAAAAACAATTTTCAAATTCAACAAGAGAAGAAATTGAATCACAAAACTTAACTGAAACAGTTAACGGCCGTGTTGTTGCACAACGTGGACCATTCATCGTTTTACAAGATAGATACGGAACAATACAAGTTTACATTGATAAAAAAACATTAGATGAGCAAACATTAGAATTATTACACCAATTAGACTTAGGTGATATTGTTTCTGCTACAGGTTTACTATCAAAAACACACACCAACGCTTTAATGGTTAAAGCTCAATCTTTAACATTATTAACAAAAGCCTTAAAACCTTTACCAGATAAATACCACGGCTTAGCTGACATTGAAGATAGAAGACGTTATAGATATGTTGATTTAATTGTTAATGAACAATCACGTCGTACTTTTGAATTAAGGACAAAAATTATTAAAGGTGTTAGAGAATACTTTGATAATTTAGATTATTTAGATGTTGATACTCCTGTATTACACCCTATTTTAGGTGGAGCAGCAGCTAGACCATTTGTTACATTTTACAATGCATTAGATCGTAATTTTTATTTAAGAATAGCAACAGAATTACCACTTAAAAAATTATTAGTAGGTGGACTTGAAAGAGTGTATGAAATTGGCCGTATTTTTAGAAATGAAGGTGTTGATACAACACATAACCCTGAATTTACATCAATCGAATTTTATGAAGCATACTCAGATATTTGAGGAATGATGGACAGAACAGAAGGTGTGTTCAAACACTTAACAGAAAAATTAGGTATTAATAAAGTTACATTTAACGGTATGGAAATCGAATTTAAATACCCATTTGCAAGATTAAATATGGTTGATGCTGTTTCTGAAAAAGTTGGAGTTAATGTAAGAGAATTAAATGATGAGCAAGCAATTGCATTAGCTAAAAAACACGGTGTTAAAGTTGAAAAATACTTTAAATTAGGACACGTAATCAATGAATTATTTGAAAAATATGTTGAAGAAACTTTAATTCAACCTACATTTGTATACGGACACCCGATTGAAATTTCACCACTAGCATTTAAAGAATTAGATGATGAAAGATTTACTCAAAGAGCCGAATTATTCATCGGTAAAAAAGAGTTTGCAAATATGTTTACCGAATTAACAGATCCAATTGATCAATTAGAACGTTTTGAAGCTCAATTAGAAGAAAAAGAAGCCGGAAACGAAGAAGCCAACGAAATTGATTGAGATTTCGTAAATGCTTTAGAATACGGAATGCCTCCTGCTGGTGGATGTGGTATTGGAATTGATCGTTTAGTTATGTTATTAACTGAAAATGATTCAATTCGTGATATTCTTTTATTCCCACAACTAAAAGATTCAAAAGAATTAGGCGGAAATTAAACTGGTTTAAACCAGTTTTTTTATATTTGTTAATTCTTAATCAAATTGAAACATTTTTATAGTTTAAAAATTTTTATTAAACTTATGATATTAAATTTATTTTTTAAGAACTAAAAATTTAAACTAGTAATCAGGAAAAATTAGCAAAGTGTTATATTTTGCTATTATTTTTTTAAATCTATGTATCTCAAAATAAAATTAAAATCTACTTAAAGTACTCAGATAGGTCACTATCCATTTGTTTAATTGCGTTTTTAAACATTGATTTTAAGTGGTTCATTTCTTTTTTTTAAATCCGATGTATTTAATTTAAATTTTTTTAAATTTCTAATCAGGTAATTAAACTTATCCGTAAATGTTGAAACTACCGACTTATGAGTTATGACTATCAAACTCAATTTACAAGCCAAATCATCTCAAACGTCAAGATTTTTGCCAATTAAAAAAATCTCTTGTGAGTTAAAGTTTGATAAATCACTGCTTGCTTTGTAACTATTTTTTGGAGTTTTGAAAAAATATTCACCACTTGAGTTCATACAAAATAAAACTTTTATTTTTTTTGA
>JHVF01000009.1 GCA_000620005.1 Metamycoplasma spumans ATCC 19526 | reverse complement strand
TTTGAAAGACCACAAAAAAATTTAAAATATCATACACCTTTTTCGTACTGAAAAAGTTTTAACAATTATTTATAAAAAGATTTTTAACCAAATTTAAAACTTTCTACAAGCCGTGTAGGCAAAGCTTACTAGCAAAAATTCAAATCGCAAAATAAGCACGCTAAAAAAGTGTTATGCTACTTTATTAACCGTAAGGCACGCCAAAGGCGTATTTTCGTATATTTTTTTTATTTTTTTCATTATAATAAATTTAAAAGAGCACACAATTGCGTGCTCCAAAGAAAAATTTAAATGTGTCTAATTTTTTTATCCTAATATACATTCCATCAAGGAATGTGTTATTTTTAAAAAATGATATTAGTTTTGTAATTTATTACATTTTATTTGGAATATCTAAGTCCATTAATTTCATACCATCAGCTAAAACTGTTTTAGTTGCTTTAACTAATGCAATGTAATCTTCTTCATTTTCAGAACCAATAACTTTTGTATTTGAATAAAATGAATTAAATGAGCCAGCTAATTTTAGAAGATATGGTGGCAATAAGTTAACTTTGTGTGTTTTTGCCATTGTAGCAATTAAATCAGGATATTCTTTTAATTCGGCTACTAATTTTTGAGCATACTCATCTTTAAATTCTTTTGCTACAGGATTTTCTATATTAGCTTTTTCTAATAATTGCACACAACGTGCATGTGCATACTTGATAATAAACATTGGATTAGATTCATCAGCTCTATTCACTTTATTAATATCAAAATCAATTTTTGAGTTATATGATCTTTCAATTAAGAAAAATCTTATAGCATCTTTACCAACTAAGTCTAATAACTCTCTTAATGTTAAAGAAGTTCCTAAACGTTTTGACATTTTAACTTCTTTACCATCTTTCATAACTCTGATTAATTGAAATAATAAAATTTCTAATTGGTCACGTCTTCAACCTAAATCCTCAAAAGCAAATTTAACACGTTCAACATAACCTGAGTGATCAGCTCCTCAAACATCAATAATAACACCGTCTTTAGGGTCATTCAATTGAACAAATTTTTGTTCATGGTATGCAATATCGGCACATAAATAAGTTGAGTCACCGTTTGATTTTATAATTACACGGTCTTTGTCATCTCTTTCGCCTTTAGTTGTTTCTAATCAAGTTGCCCCGTCTTTTTTGTATGTTGTTTTTAATCTTCTTATAACTGGTCAAACCAAGTCTTTTTCGTATTGTTCTGATTCTGATGTATATAAATCAAATCAAACACCAAAGCGTTTTAAATCTTTTTCAATATTTTCTAACGCAAATTGGCGTCCAAATTGACGGAAAAATTTACGCATTTCGTCTGTGTATTCAACACCTTTATATTTATCACCGTATTTTTCATAAAATGCTTGAGCAAATTCGATGATGTCTCCACCTCTATATGAATCCTCAGGCATTGGGAAATCTTTGTCAAAAATTTGTTGATATCTAGCAAAAATTGATGCTGCTAGATTATTCATTTGATTTCCGTAGTCATTTACTAAATATTCGCGGATAACTCTGTGTCCTGCTTTTTCTAAAACATTACACAATGTTGCTCCGATAGCAGCATTTCTTGCGTGTCCTATATGTAAATATCCAGTAGGGTTAGCTGATACGAATTCAACGTTACGTGCTCCTTTGCTTCCGGTGATATCACCATAGTGTTCACCTAATTTATTAATTGTATTTACCGTATCTGCTAAAACAGAATTCGAAACTCAAAAGTTGATGAAACCAGGTTCAGCAACTTTTACTTCGCTAATTTCTGTAAATTTCTTTAAATCAATATTTTTGATAATTTCTTCTGCTATTTCAACTGCTTTTTTACCTAATTCTTTTTGTAAAGTTAAGGCAATATTTGTCGAGTAATCTCCGTAGTTTTTAGCTTCTGTTAAAATTACTGATTTAGAAATGTTCATTTTTTTTAGCGCTTCAACAATCGAAGCGATGATAATATCTTTTGTTGCGTTCATAATTAAAATTATATAAAATATTAAACTTTTATTTTATAAAATAACTTAACGACAAATTTAGCAGTTTATATATAATTTATTGTTATGAAAAGATATTATTTATGTGGCCCAACTGTTTATAACTATCCACACATTGGAAATTTAAGACCAACAATTACATTCGATCTAATGATCAGAGCTCAAAGATACTTGGGAGAGGAAGTATTTTATCTACACAATATTACAGATATTGATGACAAAATTATCAATAAAGCTAAGCAAGAAAATAAAACAGAAAAAGAAATTAGTGAATTTTTTGAAAATTACTACTTAGATTTATTTGATAAGTTCAACATTGAAAAGCCAACTAAAGTTATTAGAGTTACCGATTCGCTACAAGATATGTATGACTATATTCAAGATTTAATCAACAGTGGTTCAGCATATCAAGTTGGAGGCAATGTATTTTTTGATATTGAAAAATTCAAAGACCATTACGGCTCGATAAGCAATCAAAAACTTGAAAATCTTTTACAAGACGAAGACGGAATATTGGGTAAAAAACACCCATACGATTTTACACTATGAAAAGACACAACAGATGGAATAAAATATAACAGTCCATTTGGATTAGGAAGACCAGGATGACATACAGAATGTAGTTGCTTTATAAATAAATATTTTGAAGGTAAACAATTAGATATTCATGGTGGAGGTATAGATTTAATTTTTCCTCACCACGAAAATGAAAATATTCAACATTATGCATTACATAACGAGGATATTTCTTCTGGTTGAATGCATTTTGGAACATTAAATTACAAAAGTCAAAAGATGTCAAAATCAATAGGAAACATTATATACCCACACGATTTTTTAGCCAAATATAACTCAGATACTTATAAACTTTTGATGTTAACAACAAGCTACAGTAAACCTATTAACTTAACTGATGAATTATTTGAAGTTAATTATGCACAAGTAAATAAATTTAAACAAATAAATAGTAAAGTTATTTTAGAATCAATTAACAATGGTGTTAATAACGAAACCGTTAAAAGAATAATTCAATTCGTAGCTGAATTAGAATTTTCAAAGGCTTATGCCGAAATTATTAAATTAACTAAAAAAAGTGAAGATTTCAACACATTTTTAAGAGTGATGGAAATATTAGGCTTTAGTTTTGTAAAAGAAACAATCACCGAAGAAGATAAAAAATTATATGCTAGTTGAAAAAAAGAAGTTGCTAATAAAAATTACGAACAAGCAGACAAGTTAAGAAATATATTAAAGGATAAGGAGCTTATATAGTGAAATTAATTTGTGGAAAAAATTCAGTTTTAGAAGCACTTAATAAAAACTATCCAATTAAAAAACTTTATTTAAGAAAAGGTTTAATTAATAAAGAAATTAAATTCAAAAATATTGTCTATGTTGATGGTATTCAAATGGACAAAATGACCAAAGAAAACCATCAAGGTTATATAGCGGAAATTGACGACTATCAATACTATGATTTAGGAACCATTTTAAAAGACAAGCCTGAAAATGTACTAATTTTAGATCATATTCAAGACCCACAAAATTTCGGAGCAATAATTCGCTCTGCTAATGTTTTTGGAATTAAACACATTATAATTCCTAAAGATAGAGCGTGTGATGTTACATCAACAGTTATGAAGGTTTCTTCTGGTGGTTTCAGAAATGTCAAAATTATTAAAGTATCTTCATTATTTGAAGCTTGTGAACAACTAAAGAAAAATGGATTTTGAGTTTATGCTTCGGCTCTTAATAATCAAGCAAGCAAGCTGCATAAAACAAATTTTGCAAAACCATCTTGTGTCATTGTGGGAAACGAAGAAAAAGGTGTATCATCAACATTAATAAAACATGCTGATGAAGTTATTTATATCGAACAAAAAAGTGACTCAGTTCAATCTTTAAATGTTGCATCAGCTACTTCAATTATCTTATATGAGCTAACAAAGTAAAAATGCAATTATAAAACTAGAAACAACCGAGATTAATTCGGTTGTTTTTCATATATAAAAACTTAATTAGTTTAGAGTAACTTTAGTTCCGATTTTACCAGCAATAATGTCTTCTAAATCTTTTAAATCTCCGATGTAAGCAGCTTTTCCACCTTCTTCAACGAATTTAATAGCAGCTTGTACTTTTGGTAACATGCTTCCAGGTGCAAATTGTTTTTCATCGATGTATTTTAATAATTCTTCTTTATTTACTTCTTTTAGATCTTTTTGATCTGGTTTTCCGTAATTTACTTTAACGAAATCTACAGCTGTTAAAACAATGAAGAAATCAGCTTTTGCTAAAGCAGCCATTTTTGCTAAAGCAAAGTCTTTATCGATAACACCATCAACACCTTGAATGAAACCATTTTCGTCTTTAATGGTTGGAATTCCACCACCACCAACGATTACAGTTGCTCCTGCATTAATAGCTTTTTCGATTTGGTTAATTCCGACAAAGTTTAAAGGTTTTGGAGAAGCAACAACTTTTCTGTATCCACGACCAGCATCTTCTACAATAACACTGTTTGGGTTTGCAGCTTCAGCTGCTTCACGTGTTGCAAAGAATGGGCCAATTGGTTTTGTTGGGTTTTCGAATGCTGGGTCTTTCGCATCTACTAATGTTTGTGTTAAAACATAAAGAACTTCTTTATCTTTTAATCCTTCAGCTTGGAATGCATTAGTAATAGCATTAACCATGTGGTATCCGATGTAACCTTGACTCATTGCACCAGCTTCAGGTAATGGTACTAATGGTGATTTTTCATTAACTGAGTTTGCTGATACGAATGCGTTAAAAATCATACCAACTTGTGGACCATTTCCGTGTCCAACAATAACTTCGTGTCCTGCTTTAACTAGTTCAGCAATTTTTTTAGCTGGAACTTTAACTAATTCTTTTTGTTCAGCAGGGTTATTTCCTAAAGCGTTTCCGCCTAATGCAATAACAATTCTACTCATAACTAGTATCCTAATGTTGCTAGAATAACAGCTTTAATTGTGTGCATACGGTTTCCAGCTTGTTGAATTGATTTGTTGTATTTTGATTGGAATACTTCGTCTGTAACTTCCATAGCACCGGTTGCTACAACTGGGTATTTTGATCCAAGTTTTTCTTTGATTTCAGCTGAGAATAAAGTTTTGTCATCGTGGAATGCAGGTAAGCAGTGTAGGAAGATAACACTTTCTTTAGCAGCTTTAATCATAGCCATATCAACTTGGAAAGCACCTAATTCTTGAATACGTGGTTCGAATAATTCGAATGGTTCACCTAATGATACTCAAACGTCTGTGTAAATAGCATCTGCATCTTTAGCAGCTTCTAATTTGTTGTCTGAGAATGAAACTGATCCACCATTACGTTCGAATAGTTTTAAACAAGCATCGTAAACTGGTTTGTGGTCTTCACCGTTTTTAACGATGTCTCATTGAGCTTTAGGTCCGCATAAAACGATGTTAACACCAAAGAATGCAGCACCGATCATTAATGAACGAGCAACGTTGTTTTTAATGTCACCAGCGAATACTAATTTTTTACCTTTTAAGTCTCCAACGAATTCTTTCATTGTTAAGTAGTCAGCGAACATTTGTGTTGGGTGTTCAGCATCGGTTAAACCGTTTCATACAGGAACACCTGAGTATTTAGCTAAAGCTTCAACGTCTGATTGTTTGAATCCACGGAATTCAATACCATCGTAGATTTCTCCAAGAACCATAGCTGTATCTTCAACTGATTCTTTTTTACCGAAGTTTGATCCTGTTGGGCCAATGTATGTACAGCTTGCACCTAAGTCAGCTGCAGCAACTTCGAATGAACAACGTGTTCTAGTTGAGTCTTTTTGGAATAAGATAACAATGTTTTTTCCAACTAATGGACGGTTGTTTACATGTAATCCTTGCATTTTAGCTCTTTTTAATTCTTGTGATAAATCTAAAATGTAGTTAATTTGTTCTGTGGTGAAGTTTAGAGCTGAGTCTAAACTACGACCTTTTAAATTCATAGGCATATTTAATTTTTCTCCTTATGTAAATTTAGTTTTATTTTTTGTGTTTTAGACATTCTTACGTGTATATATAACACGCTTAAAATTATACTATAATTTAAAAACTAGTCTAAAAAATGCTGTTTTTAAAAGTTTATTACACAAAAATAGTAATAACTCGTCCATTTTATTGATTATGTTGCCATTTTTAAAAATAAAATAAAAAAGCGGCTAGTCAGCCACTTTAACTTATTTAGTACTTGTTTTTGTTGTTTTTGTAGTAGTGTTTTTTGATTTTAACATTTCTAAATTCATTTTACGTAATTCTTCTAAAATCAATTCTTCTGTAGTTGGTTTAACTTCTTCAACTTTTTCTTCTTCGATTGGTTGTTTTTTAGCTTTATAATAATCAATTGAGTTTTTGATTGTAAAAGTAATTAATAAACCAACAAAAATAAATGAAGAAACAATTACAAATTGTAATAAAGCTGATAAAAATCTACCGATGTAAATACCACCTTCAACTTTTCCATTGTTTACTAAAGGTCATAAAATTCAGTCATTTACGTTCAATCTAATTGCTCTTGTAATTGCTGACATAATAATGTCATTTGCTAATGATGATACTAGTGCACCAAATGATGCTCCTAATAATAAACCAATAGCAAGCATAAACATGTTTCCACGTAAAACGACTTTTTTAGCGTCAGAATATGATTTTTTTACGAAATGTTTTTTTTCTTCTAATTCTTTTCTGGTCATGGTAAAAATAGTACATTATTTTTGCTTTTTTTCTAAAAATAAATTAAATTTTTATTTTCATTGAAAATATATATCGAAAAAAATGATAAATATTAATAAAAACAAGTTATTTTTTTATCAAAATCATTATTAAAATGAAAAACGATAAATAAATACTATTTTTACAATTATTAATATTTATATTTGTTAAAATAATATCGTTAAAGTCTTAAACAATTTCTTAGGATAATAAAAACTTAGGATAATAAAAAATGGAGGAAATATGAAACCTACTAAAATTTTTGGTTTAGGTGGAATGCAAGAAATAGGAAAAAGTACATTAGTAATTGAATATGATAAGCATATTTTTATTATTGATACTGGTATTAAGTTTTGCGATTCGTTTGCAACAGGTGTTAATGGTTCTATTCCTGATTTTACCTATTTAACTGAAAATCAAGAAAAGATTGAAGGATTATTTATAACTCACGGGCACGAAGATCACATCGGTGGTGTTCCTTATTTAGTTCAACAAGTCGATGTTAAAAGAATTTTTGCCCCTAGAATAGCAATACAATATTTAAAGCTAAAATTTGAGGATTTTAAAATTAAGAGAAATATTGAATTTATCGAGACTACTAAAGATGCTGTTTGAAATTTTGGAAGTTGTCAAGTTGATTTTTGAACTGCGCAACATTCGATTCCCGATGCTTTTGGAGTTAGAATTAAAACACCTAATGGTTCTCTAATGATGACTGGTGACTTTAGATTTGATTATACACCGATCGGAAACATGACTGATTTTAGTAAATTAAAACAAATTGGCGACGAAGGTTTAGATATTTTATTTTCAGACTCAACAAACGCTATGCGTCCAAACCATTCACCTTCTGAAAGCGATATATTAAAAGATATTGAAAAATATATGAAAGAAGCAGAGAAAAAAATTATCGTTACTGCTTTTGCGTCAAATTTAACTAGAATTAAGGCCATTATTGAATTAGCCTCTTCAATGGGTAAAAAAGTTATTGCTTTTGGTCGTTCAATGGTTGATAATATTGACATTGGTAGAAGACTAGGATACATTGAGGCCCCTAATGAAATATTCATAGACAAAAAGAATATGTCTAAATTTGACGACAATGAGTTATTAATTTTAACAACAGGATCGCAAGGAGAAGAGCTTGCCGGACTTGCTAAAATGAGTTTTGGAAAGCATCCTAATGTAACTATTAAACCTAAAGACACAGTTATTTTTTCTTCAAGTCCTATTCCTGGTAATAGGTCAAAAATTGAACTTTTAGTTAATAGATTATACAAATTAGGTGCAATTATTAGAGAAAACGGTATTGATGGTTATTTACATACTTCAGGGCATGCATATAAAGAAGAACATGAAAAGATTTTTGAATTAACAAAACCTAAATATTTCATGCCTTACCACGGTGAATATAGAATGAGTGTTGTTCATGGTTATACAGCAACTGAATCAGGTGTTGACCCCGAAAATATTTTTATAGCAAAGCTTGGCGATGTATATTATTTAGAAGATCATAAACTAAGATTATCGGAAGAAAAAAGATATTTTGGTCCTGTATTTATCGATGGAAATATTCTTTCTAAAACAAACACACAAATTATGAAAGAAAGAATGGAATTAGGCCAAAACGGATTTATGCATGTTATCATTGCAATCAATAAAGAAAAAAATCTAATTTTGGGTAAACCAAGAATAGTTTCAAGAGGCGCATTTTTTGTTAAAAATTCATTGCATTTAATTGAAGAAGCCAAAAGACTTGTTCATGGTGCTGTTTTATATACTATTAAAAATTCAAACGATTGAACAGTACCTCAATTAAAACAATTAATGATTGACAGACTAGTTCCATTTTTCTATAAAAACAAACGTAGAAATGTTGTTATTATTCCAACTATATTATTTACCGACCACGATAAATCAGAAGTTGAAGATGATGAAAACAATATTGATAAGAAAAGCTCGACAACTCAAAAAAGTAAAGTAAACAAAAGAGATGCAAAATTAAATAATGAAGCTAAAAAATTAAATCCCAAAACATCAATAAAGTTTGAATAATTATTTAGAATAAAATGCCTTATGGTATTTTATTTTTTATATATATTTATTCTATATAATTATTTTGTAGGATATAAAAATGAAAGGTTATATAAATAAATGAAAAAGAATATTTTTAAATTTTTAATACCCACATCATTGGTAGCCGCAGCTCCTTTAGCATTAGCAGCTTGCAATACAAATAATGCTGATTCTGAAAAACTAAATAAAGAAAATGCTGATTTAAAAAGCCAAATTACAGCACTTAATACAAAATTAACAGAAGCAAATAAAAAAGTCAAAGAAGCTAATGACAAACTTGACGTAGCAATTGGTTTAAAATCAAATGTTTGAAACTCATTTAGTGGCGATAAAGTGGCACAAAGTTTACAAGCGTATGCAAATGCTAAGGTTGCATTTGACAAAATGATTACTCAAGATATGATTTCAACAACCAATGTAAAAGTAAATGCTGACAGGGTTGCTTTAACAAAACCTGACGAAGGAAAATCTATTCCAGTTGTATTTATGGACTTAGATGAAACTGTTTTAGATAACTTTAAATTACAAAATTACTTTTTATTAAATGGAAAAACATATGACTATAATTTATGAAGTGAATTTGTAAGTGCTGGTATATCAGAAGAAGTTCCTGGCGCAATCGATTTTATAAAATATGTTTGATCAAAAGGTGGGGTTGTAATGTTTAACTCTAACCGTAAAATGTCAGAACACAAGCAAGGTTCATTTAACAACCTTAAAGCCTTAAAATTAGACGAAAAATACATGCCAGATTGAATTTGATGAATGAAGGGCGTGGATACAAAAAGTGCCACTCCTTGAACAACAACAAATGGTTTTGATAATAAAGAAACTAGAATGAATGCAGTAAGCGACAAGAAATTCACAATCGATGGAGTTGCAGATATTAGCTTTAAGGTTGTTATGAGAGTTGGTGATGACATTTCTGATTTTAATGATAATTTTACAAAATCAAAAGAAATTAGTTTACAATCAATAAATAGCGCATTATACTCTGATGAATCAGGATATGGAAAACTATTTGGTAATACAGATTTAAATAATAAATCAGTAACATATGATGACAAAACTAAAACCTGAACCAAACAACAATGAAGTGCAAGTTATGTATTTATTCCTGGAAATCAAGTTTACGGAAGTTGAATAAAACAAATTATTGGAAGCAATGATCTAGAATACGAAAAAAGCATTGAATTAATCAAAGAATATAGCTGAAAAAAATAAAATTTAAAAGCCAGAATTCTGGCTTTTATTTTATCAATTCGCAATCAATAGAAATGTTTTTAATTCTACTATGATAATCAATAATAATTTTTAGCTGTTTAGAGTTTGTAAAAACATTAAGTTTTTTAAACTCTAAGCAGTCAATAACCTCGATAATTGGAATATAACTTTTGTTAACAATAAAAGTTAAGACATCATCTTCTATTTGATATCCTTGACTAATTTTAGGGTGGTTTTTAATTAAGTCTCTAAGTTTTTCATCACCTTCAAAATTGGCAAATTTTAAATAAATAGTTTTATCTTTATTTTCATTTAACTCTTTTAAAATATATTCAGTAGTTTCTTTATCAAAGTTTACTATATCGTTTATGTTTAGATTATTAACTATATTGTTAAAGTTAAGTGAATGTTTCTTTGCTAAAGAATATAATATTTCTTCATCATCTAATAAAATGTGATTAAAGAGAATTATATTTTCAATATTGTTCACTCTCCTTTTCTTTTCAAAAACGAATAATAAAATCATAAACAAAATTGTCAGAGTATAACAAGTATAGCCGATTGGATTAATAATATTGCTTATTGTTTTAGTATATGGAGTTAGCAAACCAAAAGAAAATGTAAATCCTAGAGATAAAGCCAAGAAAACATAATATAAAACGCTTAATATTGATGTAACTTTAGTTGATTTTTTGATTCTTTTATTTAAATTGACATATCTTTCGTTAATATTGTTCATCACTTCACTCCACAACTGAATTTTTTAAATATTTTTTATAAAATAAACAACTTGATTTCAATCTAATATCGTTATATTCGATAACTTTTTTGGCTTGTAAGATATTAATTTCATCAACTGATAATCTTGAATCAGTTACATATTGACTAAGTTGCTTCATCACTTTTTTTAATGTAATATTAAAAAAACTCAATCTTATAAATATAAAAAATAAGGCAAGACCTGTTGTTATTAAACTTAAAACTGTCATTGAATAGGCCACATCTGTTAATTTGATTTCAAATCTTTTCATAAAAACTACCATAGAGGCAATAATAAATAAAAAGCCCAATGAAGCTACAGATATATAATAACCAAGTAAATGATTAAGTTTTTTTATAACTTTTTTCATAATTTCCTTTCTATATATTTTCAATCAAATAAAACGTGATCATTTTTCTAATTAGAGATGCTGATAAATAATCACATTCATCTTTGAAACTTCAATATGTTTTGCTAAGTCAATAAAGTGAGTTTAACACATTATAATCCAATTTATCATTTGAATGATAGCGGCATAAAAAACCGCCACGATGGAATTTAAAATCTACAATGTTATTTGTATTCTCGCATTCAGAACATTGCCCAAATATTGGATAAAGCCCCATCACTAGAAGTATTTTATTCAAGATATAAATAATTACCTTATCCTTTGAATTTTCAATATCTTCAATAATCTCTTCATATGTCGAAATTAACTCCTGACAATTTGCCTTTTCTATTTTAGATAAAAAGTATTTTAAATCATTAATTTCTGTTAATAAATTTGATTTTAAAGGGAAGCTTTTAATAGTTGTAGCACGTTTTAATCTCGGCAGAAGCGTATTGGTTTCAGTGTTTACTAGCTCAAAATTTGATAAAAATAACATATTTAAACTAGGTGCATTTTTAGATGTTAATTTCCTCGTACTTTGAGCAAAAAACTTGATTACGCCATTGTTTGATAAAACTGTAACTATTTCATCAAATTCGTTAATTTCTTTTTTATCAATTACTATTCCAACTATTTCATATTCCATAATTAAATTATAAATTAATGGCAAATAAAAAAGATAACATCGCTGTTATCTTAATTATTAATCTTCATAGCAAGGAATAATGTGAACATGTGTTCTGAATACAGATTGACCAGCTGATTCATTATTATTAATTTGAAGTTTAAAACCATCGGCATTTAATTTTTCAACTTGCTCTAAAGCTAAATTTCTAGCTACTAAAATTAAGTTTGCAAGTTCTTCGTCTTTAATATCATATAAGTTCTCTGAATATTTTTTAGGAACAACTAAAAAATGTCCTTTAGTTTCTGGGTCAATATCTAAAAAGGCAATAACTTGCGCATCTTCATAAATAATTGTTGCTGGGATATCTCTATCTATAATTCTTTGAAATATGTCTCTTTCCATCTTATATTAATCCTTCTATTTTTAATATATCTAAAACAGTTTTATTCATTTTTGTAGTATCAAATTCAAATCCAATAAATTTAAAGTAAGCAACTGCATCTCTAAAAATTGCATCTAAATTATTAATAATAATATTATTAGCAATAATTTTTTGTTGACTTTCTTCTGATCATGGAGTGTTAGCGAATGATAAAACTTTTCTTGTAAATTCTTTACCTTCAACATCTAGTACTTTAGCTTCTTGATATAAAGGAGCTATTTTAACTACATATTGAGCATTGATTTGATTATCTTTAATAACATCTATTTTTGTTGGGTACTTGTCTAAATTAAATGCAATAGTTTCGGTTTGAGCGCTAAATGTTTTATTTGCTTTATCATAGTTAAGTTTAGCATTAAAATCATAATAATTGTTTAATGATAGCTCTTTAACAGTTAAACGCATTGGAATATTTAAAACTTGTCCGTCAAATGAAATAGTACCTTGTTGTTTATATTCAACATTGTAAGTTTCAGAACCTGATAAAGTGACTGATTTTGTAAATAGCGAAGTATTTTTATTATTTCTAGTTAAATTTTCAAATTCGAAATCATTTGCATTAAATGAAGTCAACTTATCTTCTTTAGCTTTATTATTTAAAGCTTCTGTAACCTTTGCGTTAGGTTGGTTTATTAAATGAGCTAAAATTGCAGCAAATTTAAAACTGTCTTGTGAATACACACGGTTATTTGCGGGGTCTACAAAGCCGTAAACTGGTGCTAAATTATTTTGAATTCCATAAAGTGATGAAGATAAAATTCCACTTGTGTAGCTATTTTTAATAATACCTTTATAAGCTAATAAATTATTCAAAACATCATTACCTTCTGCTTTACCAGTTGCAATTAGTTCAGTTGGATATTTAGCTTTTGGATTTAAATCATATTGAGGGTTTCCTGACGGATTATATGAAGCTAAGGCATTGAATTCTGCAAATGTTGAAATATTAGCTTTTCCTCAACGTAAATTCATGTCCCTATTATCTGTAAAGCTTCATGACTCAAGTATTGGGTTGTCAATTAAATATTTAACTAAATAAAGTGAATTATCAGCAAAGTTTAATGACTTATAAATATCTTTTTGCAACAATGATGTATCTTTATCTTCCATTTTTTTTGACAAAGATAATTGATATTTATCTTGACCTTTTTCGTTATTAGCTAATTTTCTATACTCGTCACGATTTTTTAATAAATATAAACGATTCAATAATAATTTTTGAATATCTAAACGAATATTAGTTGAGATTAAGTGTGAATTTGTTAACATGAATCTAAAATCTGAATCACTAGGTATTGCAAATGGTGCTGGGTTAAAATCAGATGTATCAATATTTGCATTAATATAATCTGATTTTAAAGCTCAGAAAAACTGAGGGTTAGTTTTTAATTTACTAGTTGCGTAAAATTGAAATATATCTTTAGCATCTTTAAATAAATTAGATGCATCACGGTTTAATAAAACTAAAATTGGGTCATTTTTCTTATCGTTTTCTGAAACCGTTGAAACTTCATTAGCATAAAAAGAAGTTAAATATTTATTTGTAATTGCGGTTAGAATTTGATTTCTAGTTAGATTTTCTTTTAAAACTCTATCTTGATTTCCTGGATTATCTTTTGCCACGTCTTTATTGCTACATGCCACCACTGCTGATGCTGGAATAATTGCCAAAGGTGATAATAACGCTAATATTTTATTTGATTTTTTCATTATTTTGTCCCTCCGTATATTCCTTTAATAAAGTTAATAATAGTATCAAACAAGTATTCTAATACATCTTTATTTGTATGTGGATCTAAGTAAAATTGATTTGATGCTGAGTCATATTTAAAGTCTGAATAAAGTCCATTGTCAAATTTTGATTTAATAAAATCTTTAATTTGATTTGCCTTGTTTTGAATTAAATTGTATCTCTTGCTTTCGTCAAGTAATTTTTCATAATTTAATGCTTTTGTAATATCATCGTCAGTAAATTTAACTTTTTTGCTATCTAAATTAGTGAATTCTTGATCTTTAATGTAGTTTTTAAATTCGGTTTGTGATAATAAATCATTTACCATAAAATCTTTAGTTAGAATTTCTGAAAAAATAGTGCTTAGGTTAAATAGTTGTGTTGTTAATGTATTTGTATAATTTGCTTTTGATTGAATAGCTAAATCATGAGTAATTAATCTCTCAACAGCTTCTTTATCATTTAATTGGAAAACGCTTTTAATTACAATTCCCGTACCAGAAACTTCAACATAATTATCATTTACTTTAATTATTGAAGAAATTTTATACTTATCATTTGAATCACCAAATGTATCTCTTAATGCAGTTCCAAATTTTTCATTAAATTCTTTGTCATCCATGTCGTTAATGAACTTTTTAATTGCATCATTGTATTTTGTATACTCTTCAACGTAGTTATCAGTTTTTTGTTTTGTTTTTGGTTCTTCAGTTAAAACTTCTTTAAATTTTTTCTTAGTTGTAGCATCATATGAAAATTCATTTTCTTCAAATAATGCAACTAATTTTTGTTTTAGTGTTTTAAATAAGTTATCATCTTGTTTGAATTTATAAATTCCAGATTCTTGATTTGCATCGCCTAATAAAATTGATATAAGTGGAATATATTTAGCTGGGTCATTACTTGAAATTTGATCAGCTATATTTTTATAACCCTCTGAACCATATTTTGACGCTGACGATTGATCTGAAGCAACATATTGAATTAATCTTTCAGTATTCTTAACTTTTAATTCTTCTTCAACGGTTATAGTCGCTGATGATAATAAAGGACTAACACCACTAAAGTCTTTTAGTTTATCAATACCTAATGCCAATTCAACTTGGTTATTATTTGATAAATATGAACTAAAAGTCAATAGTTTAATCGCTTCGGCTTTTGTTATAGTTCAAGGCGCGCTGCTGTCTTTTGCATTAGGATGCGCAGATAATGACATTGAAGAAACAATTGATTGCTTTCTAGCTATTCAAGGTGCGATAAATCTATCAGCATTTTTGTATTCATTAATAAATGATCTGGTTGTAAAAATTGGAATTTTTATATCATCTTTATTATCTGTTTTTAATTCGATAGTATCCGCTGCTGGTAAAACATAGTTTTTATTTTCCACTGCAAATTGTAAATTAATAACATCACCTTTTTTAGCGATATCAACTCTCTTGCCTTCGTATGTATAAAAAACATCTTTGTTAGCAACAATACCATTTTTTAATTCATTATAGCTAAAATCAGTATTAACTTGAGTTTCATATCTTCTATAAGCATCTCTATTTAATCTCTCAGTAACCTTGTATTCGATAGCTTCAGATTTTGATTTTGAATTACCATATGCCGGTGATGATAAATCGGCAAGGAACTTTTCTTCTCATTTCTTTTCTAGACCGAATTGTTCTTGATATTTTTTTTCTAAATCATTTAAGCTTTTAGTAATTTCAGTTCTAATGCTTTCAATCGATTGCAATGCAAATTTACGTTCATCTTTTTTAGCTTTATCAGCATTATAAACAGCTTCATATCACAATGAACCTTTATATTCTTGTTCGTATAAATATTTTGTTAAATGGCTTTCAACACCAGTTGCAATATTTTTATTTGCATTTACAATTTCGTGAACAGTATTAACATCACCTCATGTAACTTCAATCGCTTTACCATCTGGTCCTGTTAAAGTCATTAAAATTGAATCGTCTTTTAAAAGTGGAGTTGGTTTAGGTAATGCTTTTTGTGCTTGTACTAATGGAATCCCAATACCCGCAGTTAAAATAGCTGCACCAGCTATTCCAAACGTAATACCTCAAAGCATTTTTTTTCTTTTAGCTTTTTGTTCTGTTGTTCTTGTTTTTTTATTTTCGCTTGACATATTTCCCTTTCTAAATATACTATAGATAATTTTACCATTTTTTAAGCTATTTATTACATGCACTTTTAATGTAATAATTTATAATTATTTATTATGAATAAAGTCAAAGAAGAGAAGTATAAAATACTAAAAAAATTTAGTGACATCTGCAAACAAAATAATCTATGATGAAGCTTAGATTCTCATAGTTTGCTAGCCTTGTTTTCTGAAAATAATTTACTAGAAGAACTCGATCATTTTGATGTTATGATGGATATTTTTTCATATTCAAAACTAAAAAATGTTGTTCCTGAATTAATTTTAGACTCAACCTTACATTCAGATTATTATAGTTTGCAAAATAAATTTCTAGAAAACCCTAATAATTTTTATGAAGAGCAGTCATTTATAAATATAAATTTAATCATTCCTACTAAATTAAAAAAAGTAAAACAATATATTAGATTTTCTAATCGTTATAAGAGTTTTGTCAATTACTACGCAACCTTATCAAGCAGTAACGTTGGAAAACTTAACAATAAAATCAATCTCTCAAAATTATTAAAAAAACGCACAAAATTAATAACTTACAAGGATATTGTTAATTCCTTATTCGATGACGCTCACGAAGGCTTTATCATCACCGAACCAATTATTAAAAAAAGTTCAACAAATAAATGAATATCTAATGTGAGCTATAAAATAAGCGACGATAAGATTCAAGATATTGATATTAAATATATTAACGAATATGACCAGTACTTGATTAACATTTATGGCGAAAAATACAAAAAGATTTCTTCTATATTTAACAATCTAATGTTTGTTAATCCAGTTGATATAGTTAAATACAATCAAAGCGATGCATTTGAAGATTTAGAAAATAAAGAAAATGACTAGGATTTTCCTAGTTTTTTTAGTTTAAGACCTTATGCTACAATGTCATTATTATTATAAACGCTGGGATAATAGAAAAAAATAGCAATACAAAAAAGCAAAAACTATTCCCTGGTTCTGAATTGCGCTATAAACTAAAAATCAATAAAACAAAACAACTACTTCAAAAGAGGTTGTGAATTGCATATATCGGAATTATAAAATACTTATTGATTGTTTATATTGTATAAAAGAAAAATATCCCTTAAAAATCAATAAAAAAGATAGCATTATTCGCTATCTTTTAATATTAAAATTTATTCTTTTTCGGAAATTTCACTTTCTATTTCTTCTGTTTCAAACGATACATAAGGATATTTTTCTTTCAATAAAGTTCAAATATAAGAAATATCTACATCCTTATTGCGTTCTTTTATAATTCTACTTTGTTCATAAGCGTTAATTGCATCATAAACAGCTTTATAATTTGAAACCCTAGATTTTTCTCATTCATAATATTCTGAAATTACTTTATTATCAATTTCATTTTCTGAAAAGTCAGGGAAGTAACAATGAACAATTTCATGAAGTAATGAATAAAATATATGACCTTCAAGTTTATTCATATCAGATAGAAAAATAAATCTTTTTGCACCTTTTTTTAGTGAAACAGCTCTAATTAAACTGTTTTTAATAAATGGCATTGTTATCAAAACAATTCCTTTATTTAAAAGGACTTTTTTAATCAATACAAATTTATCTTTAAAAGTGATTGATTCATTACCAATAATATTCAAAATCTTTTTATAAAGTGAATCAAACATTGACTTTCTGAATGTTCCAAGTTGATTTAATCCAGAAATATTAGCAGCCGAAAGCTCACAAAATCTGATTCAAATTTTACTATTTGGATTCTCATATGTACTTGGTTCAGCCAATATATTTTCTTCTAAATATTTGTCATAGAATGTCAAATCACTAACGCCATAAAATCTCTTTAACATCATAAGTTTAATATGAAGTGGTGTATTTTGTTTTATTGAAATATTAGCTGCTAGTGCTAATTCTGGATGCTCAATCAAAAATGGCGCTCCATATTTATTAAGTTTATGCTCAATTCCTTCATTTTTCATAACTTCATTTTTATTGTTATATATGTGATAAACTTCTGTTAGCGTACCAGTTTCTAAATGAAAGGCATATTCTAAGGCTTCGATAACATTCATACTAATGTCATTTACTTCATTATTCATAATTGAATTAATATGTTTAATACTAATTCCTAATCTTAAAGCCAACTCTTTTTGAGTCATTGAGAATTTATTAAGATAATATTCCAATTCTTGTGTAAAGTCTTCTCCATGCGTTTTTATGTGCTTCATATCACATATGTGTTGATTAGCCATATTTCCCTCTATCTTCATTTAATATTGTTAAAATAATTATAATATATAAACACTTTTTTTAACAAAATCGTTGTTTTTTTATGTAAATATTTAACTTAAAATCATAACAAAAAAAGTAAATCATCGGCTTTTTTGTTTTATTCTTATCAAATATTTGATTTTGCCGATCAAATGTACCTCTTTGATTTTTCAAGATATAGTCAGTCGCATATAACTAGTTATAGTTTCACTTTGCATAATTAAATAAACATACATTTTATTTAATAGAACTTACGGTATGAACATATAGTTATAATTTATACTAGATTTATAAAGCTCCACATAAAAGCATAAATTAATGATAATTTACATTAATTAAATTTCAATAATTTTAATCTACTTTTCAACATAAAAAACACGAGATATAACTCGTGTCTTTTTAAAAATTAATTTGTTGCATTTTTTTCAATTAATCATTCGCGTTCTTGAATTGCAATTTCTTTTATATGACCTAATTCTAAATAAATAACTTTATCAGCCATTTTAGCGACATCGGGATCATGTGAAACAACGATAATTGTAGTTCCATAATCACGATTAATTTGTTGCAATATTTTTAAAACTGTTAAACCGGTTTTTTCATCCAAAGCACCAGTAGGTTCATCTGCTACGAGTATTTCAGAGTTTTTAGCAATAGCTCTTAAAATTGAAACACGTTGTTGTTGCCCTCCGGACATTTGCGAAGGATATTTGTACATACATTCTTGTAAATCGAAATCCTTAAATAATTTTTTAATATCCAAATGCTTTGACTTATCTTTTTGCAAATATGATCCAGATTCAACATTGTCATAACTATTTAAATTTTGCAATAGGTTATAGTTTTGGAAAATAAATGAAATATTTTCTCTTCTAAATAAAGTTTGTTTATTATCACTTAAATAAGGTAAGTTCACATTATTAACAATCACTTTACCCGAAGTTGGACGATCTAATGCACTAATAATATTTAGTAGTGTTGATTTACCAGAACCTGATTTACCATATAATATTGCAATCTCACCACGTTTAATTTCAAAGCTTATACCTTTTAAAACATCAGTCGCAACATTACCTGATAAATATGTTTTTTTAACATCGGAAACTTCCACAATATTATCGCCTGTATTTTTTTGATTATAGTCGGCGTCTTTTTTTCTTGGCTTATTATTAGCCTTTTTAAATTTTTTAAGTGTGGCAGCGTCTAAAACTTTAATTTTAACACCTTCATCTTTAACCTCGAAAGGTTCTTTATGTTTCTTAATGTTAATTAGATTAATATCTTGCAAAGTTTGTTCATCAACTAATTTTTTACTTTTTTTAGTCACTGATTTTTTTTCTTTAGACATTATTTTCCTTTCAAGGCATCAACAGCCTTAACTTTATTTAGACTCTTTCATGTAGCAACAGAAGTTGCAATAAATACTGATAAACAAATTACTGTACTTAAAATAATTGTTGAGGCGTGCAATACTAACGGAAGCACAATTTGACTTGTTACCATCATAAACGCATTAAACAATGCAATTATTGAAAGTGTGACTGGAATCATTAAAACACAAGCTAATATAATTGCCGGAACAAAGTTAAAGAAGAACAAGAATATTTTTTCACGGTTAGTGTAACCTAACACTGAAAATGTTGCTATTGATCTTTGATTTGAAGCAATCATAATATTAGTAATAACAATTAAAATAATAATTGAAATAACTAACGAAACAATTATAAACGCTACTAAGATAGTATTAATTGTATTAGATATACCTGCCGTAAATCCCGCTTCGATATCTTTACTATTAACATCAAATGAAGCACCATACATTATGTTCTTACCATATATTGAATCTGGTTGAGTACCATAAAATTTAGTTAGTATTTTACGTGCCAATACTTTATATTTCTCATTAGCATTAGCTTCTTTAACAATTTCTTGGAATTTTTCTTCATCGATATTTAACAATTTAAATAACTGAGTTTTGTAATCTAGTTTAGCTTCTGGGTGAGCTTCATTATAAGCTTTAACATTATGTTCATATACAGAAACATAATTTAAACTCTTATTAGAAATAAATATTCTCTTAAAGAATGTTCAAACACTTTGGTCGCTTGATGAATCAACATCATACGAAGCTGCCGCACCTCAGAATCCTGTTGATGAATATGTTGTTAAAGTGTCGATTGTTTGAACAGGAGTATTATCATTTGATAAGACACCATTAAATGCATCATATTTTCTGTCAAATTCTCTTTTAATTTTTTCAGAATTTTCAGGGTTTAAATATATATCTTTTTCAAGTTCTCATTCTCTAGCTTTTTTCAATCTTTGACTTAGTGTGTCATATCCAAGAATGTGGTCTAAAATATCTTTTCTAGTTGAAATTTCAGTATTAATATATGTTTGAGATATTCCAATAACTTTGAAATTATATCCAGTTCTTGGAGCCTGTTGTAATAAAGCTTTATGACTGTATCTATCAACGTGGTTCAATAATTCACCGTAAAATACCGAACCTATATCTAGTTTATATTTACGTAAGGCAACTTCATTTATAACAACTGGAATTGCATCATTGCTATCAAAATGATAATTATATTCACGTAATTTTTTAGTTAAATCTTCTCCTTTTTTATTTTCTAATTTAACAAATTTACTATCGTCGTAATATCCATAAATTCTATTTTCTTTACCATTAATTAATGCTTTTGCGTAGGTATATTTCTCATTTGTAGGTTCATTTCAGAAAATTCCACCAAATGAAACAAAGAAATCATTGCTATTGATTTTACGATATGCATTAACTAGAAAATTACGATATTCTTGTCTAAACCTTGCTGTTGTTACTTTTTTAGGTTTTAGATATATTTCATTGACAGGGTCTCATTCAACAAATCTAAATTGTTCAGTAATTTTACCATCACCGCCAGATTGGTCAACACTATCATCAAAGTAACCTGGACCCCCGAATATAAAGTAACTTGCTCTGTTTGATAAATCTTCAGGCTTCCCTGAATTATGATCTTCAATAAATTTCTTAATATCTCTAACGGCTATTATGTTATTGTTATCATCTAATAATCCGGTAGTAATATTTGTGTAGTCTTTGTTCGCTTTTAATTTTCTTAAATCAATTAAGAACTGAGTATTTTGCATTTCGATTGATACACGTTTAAATATCTGTGCAACCCGCGCTCTTTGAGTTTCTGGCATGTTTGCATATGTAACATCTCAAGGTGATAATTCAACCGATAAATCCATCAAAATGTCTAATGAAGATTTTGTAATAACTGTAGGATCATAAGGATGATGGATAACATCAGTGTTAAATGATCCGCCAGGTCTTAAAAAGTTCGGGTTATCATAATCCAATTGGCTTCCATTCGTTGATGTTCCACCCGCTAAATCGTTAGGAACATACAACAGATTGTTAATGTCATTTTTATTATATGTTGTATATGGGCCACCCTCAGTTGTAGGGCTTTCTAAATCAAGTTTGAAATTATATAACCTATCTTTATATGTTTTCGATATAGCCTTGTTAAATACATTATTCGATGATAAGAAGAACATCGAAATTAATGAAGTAGTTGAAAAGGCAAGAAATAGTGAAAACATTTTTCAGAAATTATTCAAGGCCATTGAAGCTATGAATCTTGCTTTAACAGGTAATCTTCTAAATAAAGCTGAAATCTTTTGTCCGATGTTTCCTATTGAAACCTCTGTTAAACCGCTCATTAATTCAGTCGGTTTTTTAGATACTGAAATTCTTGTAATAATATAAATTAACACCGAAACAAATAAAATAGGAACCAATAATGTCGATATCATCGTAAGTGCATTAAACGGTATTACATTATTTTCTAGTGTTCAATACGAAGATAGAACTCTCATCGCAGGTAATTGTAAGGCAAATCCTAAAATATAGCCAAATAAACCACCAATACCAGCCGGCAATCAACCGAATGCACAGAATGAAAGAGCTATTTCTGTTGTTTTATAACCTTGGGCCCTTAAAATACCAACAACTTTATTTCTTGCTTCGATGTATCTCTTAACAATAAAGTAAACAATAAAGGCAACCAAGATAGTTAAAATAGTACTTAAATAAATTGTTGCATTTCTAATTGATGAGACAATTGATCTAATAGTTATTACTCTGATGTATCTTTCAGGGTTGATATTGTCTTGTTCATCTTTTAAATAAACTTTTCTAGTTGAACTTTGCGCAACATTATCAATAATTTTGTTAAATTCAACTTTTAATTCTTCTGGAGTTTTATTTTCTAAAACCCTGCCTCTTGCATTGGTTGGCGATTTCACTAATGCATATGTTTTAACGGCAAATGTAGGATAAGCCGAATAAATTCTGTCAAAACCTTTTGAGTTTACATAGATAATAGCTTGGTTTTTGGTGTTAACTTGAATATTTTCTTCGTTAACAACTGGATATAGATAGTCAGCAGTACCGTCAATACCAATGATTAAATACTCTTGACTGTTAACTTTAATTTTATATTTATCTTCAAGCGAGCTAATAAATAATTGCATTTTATAAGGGTTTGATAAATATTGTGTAACGTCACCTGTATAGACTTCTTTATTATTGGCATTCATGTATCCATAATTTACTTTTGCAAAATATGAACCGGAATCTGTGTATGAAATTAAGTTACTAATAACAACTGGTTTAATAACGTCTGCCAAAGCATTTCTAATCGTTTCTGAAATATTTAAATCGAATAATACTAAGTCTTTTCCGTTTGGAGCAACCAATTTTTGATTTAGCAAGTAATTAAAATATGAAATATCTAAGTTGACAGCTTCATCGCTTTTACTTTCAATTAATATAGGGCCAGAACCGAATGATTGTGTTATCGAGATAATTTGGTTTTTGATATCCTTAATGTCTGCACCTTGAAGGTTATCTAAAAGTTTTTTAACAATATAGCCAAGATTTCCTTCATTAGGATTTGGACTTAAAACATAGTACATCAAAATTTGTGGGAAGCTCATGAAAGTAAATGGATTCAATAAGTTCCTTGGAATATTTAATAATGATAAATGTTCAGGTAAATTTGTTGATTCTAGAGTTTGTGAGTATAAAATATCAAAAATAAAATCAGATGTTACTAAAGGTTGTAATTGAGTATTTGATTCTTTATTAGTGGTTTTAATAAATGAAGATAAAAATGTATTCAATGATTCTAAATAAAACGTTGGCATTTGATCAGCTGAAGCTATGTATCCAAAGTTATATGAAAGTTCATTTGAATTTCTAATAAATACGTCTTTAATTAGTTTAATAACTTCATCATTAATACCCATTTTTTTAAGCTTATCAAACATTGCTTTAAATGTTTGGCTGTCGTTAATTGCCTTAATTAATTCTTTGTTTGCATATGTTGTTGAAGCATTTGCGTATGCGATTTTTAATAATGTTGAACGATAGTTATTGTCGCTTCCTAAAATACCCATGCTTGGAATAGGATTAATAACAGCGTCGTAATTAGCCATTAAGTTTTTAATTTCAGCACTTTTAGCAGTGTTCAAAAGTTCATTTAGTATTAAACTAATTTGATCGTAACTCAAGAATTTTTCATATGTATAATCCAAATATTTATCACCAGTTGTTGGGTCGGTAATGGTTTTTTCGTGAGCAATTGCTAATCTATTTAGTTGATAAGCAATTTTTATTCATAGACTATACATTGCCAATTGATTTCTAATAATTCCTTCTTGGCCAGAGCCTAACATATCACCAACGAAATTACGTGCTAAAACGCTATGTAATGTTTGTAATATTTCTCCATCATTTTTGTGTAATGGATCATTTGGATTAATCAATGCTGAACGATAAGCCAAATCACCGTAAGTTTTAATATCTTTATTTAATAGTCCACGATTATCAAAATCATATTTTCCATTTTGTGGTAAATAATTAGTAATAAATAATTTTGAAACAAAATCACGGTATTCAATAATTTTATTTTCTAAACTTTGTAAATTAGAAATATCTAAATTATTCGCTTTAATCGGACCTCTAATAAAGTTGTATTCATTTTCGGTTAATTTTAACGAACTATTATTTTCTTTAGCATCTCTAATTTTTGACAAGACTTTATTAATATCATTTACATTATATCTATTTATTGGCAATGTAATTGTAGTAGGTAAGTCGCTATTTGCAACAGAACTAGGAAATGCTAACGATGAAAGAGTTGGTAAATCTAGAAGAGATATTTTTTTATTATCTTTAGCAGGAATTGCTATATTTAACTCTTTAACAACATTATCAGTTTTTGAAGATAAATTAAATATTTGATTAATTGCTTTTTGAATTTGTAAAATTTTACCGCTATTTACATTTTCAATATCAGCCGAGTTTATTGATGTTAAAAACGAAGCTAAATAATCAGGTTGAGATATGCTTTCAGTATTATAATCTGGATAAATTTTATTATTAGCAATAACTGGATATTTTTGATGTTGAATCAAACCTTCAAGTGATGATGTAAAACGAGATAAGTTAAAGTTACTAATTAAATTAAATAAACCTTTATTAATATTGCTATAAGGTTGTTCATTATCTTCAGCTCCATTTAACTTATTAAATATTTCTTTAACATTATTTTTAGTTTCTTGGCTTAAATTAACTTGAGCAAGCTCATTAGCAACTAATCATCTTTGATAGTATCCAGTAGGTGATTCAGGGCTTAAAAATTTTGAAAAATCTACAGCGTTAATAATTTGTTGAATTGATTTTTTAATTGCATATTCATCAACAGATCTTAAAAAGCTAATAAACAATCTTGAAGAAGACATTGTTCAATAAGTATCTTTTTGAGATGTGAAAGGTTTATATGGATGCTTTTCATATCAGTCTTGAACTATTGCAGAAAACTTCACAAAGTCAATTGAATTTATAATCCCTTTTAAAACACTAAAGATAATTGACTTATCTTTTATTAGGTTAATTAAATCAAATAAACTTAATTTAAGTTGAGGAATTACATATAAATTTCTTAAGTTGATTATATTGTTTAAATTTTCTAATTGCTTAATTAAATATTCATCACGGCCAGCTGGCGTCGAAGAAGAATTATTATAAATATTCTCAAAGTAATCAATTACTGTACCTAACATATTTTTTATAAAGGTATTAGCATTCATATTATTGAATTCTAAATTCTTATTCTTACTATGATCAATTGGTTCATTTAAAAATTTAATAACATCTAAAATTACTTTTTGTAAAATAAAGTTATTTGTCTTACCTACAGCTAATAAAGTGTGAAAGTCATTAGATTCAACACTTTTTGAGACTGCATTAAACACACGGTATAAATCATCCTTTTTGAATAATTTAGCAATATCAGAACTTAAAATGATTGTTCTTACTCTTTCAATTAATCCGTTAATTGTTTTCTTTTGAATAATTTCATTAGTTAAATCACTTGAAATAGCACCGAACGCAATTGGCAAACTAATTGAGTTTTTAAATGTTGGATTAACTTGAGCTCAACCATTAGGGCCAATATCACCTCTAACAGTGTAATCTTGTTTAACCATAAATTCGTATAATTCATTTATTGTTAAATATTCTTTGCCATCAACTAAAACCTTATTTCAAACATTTCTTTCTGTAAAGTTTTTTATTGGCGAATATTTTAATAGAATATAACGACCATTGCTTGGCATTGCTATTGCACCTATTAAAGTTGATCCTTTTGGATTCATAGGTTCTGCCGTTGCAGTTGTAATACCTAAAATTTTTCCATTTACTAAATAAGGAACTTCTGTTTTGGCTAAGAAATCATAATATTTTTCAAATCTAATATCAGGATTGAAATAATTAATATCGGGTGTAAACTTTTCAAATATTTTTTGAATAATTGAAAATGTGTAAACAGAAGGGATTTTTTGAATTAAATTCGAATTAGGGTTTGACTTCAAAATAAACTCATCAACGTTGGTATCTGTAATTGAAGAATTAAGAACTGATGGATTTAGAGTATCATTGTATAATTTATCAACATTTTGTGTTATTCCCATTAATTTGTGATCTTTATCACCCATATTAACAAAATGGTAAACATTCTTTTGCGCCGTTTCTTCATTAACGGTTTCTACAGTTATACTTTGTCTAATACCAAGATTTTCTTCTCCAACTTGCTTTCTAATGTCATTAATAATTGAAGTCTTGGCATAATTATCAGAACCTGAACGAATAAAATTTTGATGTTCTTTTAAATTATTAACATTCGAAATTTTGTTATATTGCTCATTAGAAATTAATGAATCGCCAAATTCGTTAAATTCAATTTGTTTAATATTGTGTAATTTTTTTCTTTCAATATTTTTATTTTCAGAAGGAATTTTTGAATTTTCAGTTCCGCCATCTCATGGATTTTTAAACACTGCTAATGCATCTTCTTTTGTTATTGGAACTGTTTTAGTAATCACTTCTTGGTTAAGATTGGTTTTATATGTTGTAACCAATGTTTTATTTCAATAAGTAAAATATGAATATTTTTTATAATCTTGTGGGTATTTTTCTTTAAATTCAGAAATAAATTTGAAATACGAACCCTTTCAGTTTGATTCATTTTCGTCGCTTGATTCATTTCAGTTCAAAATATAACGATATCAATTATAAGTTGTTAATGTTTCAGAAGATCTTACTCAACTTGCTGGTATTTTATAAATTTGATTAGCAGCTAATGTTTCGTATTGATTAATATCTTTGCTAATTTCATTTTTATCTAAATAAGAATTTAAGTTAAAGCTTAAAACTAACTCATCATTGCCTTCAATTGTCATATTGTTAGTTTTAAAATTAGATGCTAATTTAATATCAGCCACTTTAGCATTTTCTTCATTAAAAAAGTATTTATTATGATTTTCTGCTTTTTCAAATCCTAACAATTCCATTACATCAGATCCTGATATAACAACTAAATTATTTTCAGCATTTCATTTATCAAAATCAACAGTATCAAATGATGCTTCGTTAGTTTGGATATTTATGAATAAAGGTGAGGGATTGTATAAAAAATCACTTTCGTTTTGAGCTCCATTAGCTCCTCTTGCGGCATAACCAATATTTGCAATATCACTTATTTTAAAGGCTTTTACAAAAGTTAATTCTTGATTCTTATTAATCGATACTTTTGCTGTATGTGGAACAAATTTGTTTCCATCTTTTAAATAAATTTTAAATTGACGGTCCTTACCAGAAAATGTAAAATTTCTTATTTTAGATTCGTTGGGGTTGGACTTTAAAATTTCAAAATCAACACTAGAAACAGAATTTGATCCTTCGTAAAGAAATCTCATAAAATCTTCTGTACTAATGTAGTAATTTTCATTATTAACATTTCAATTTTCAAATGTGTCTTTTAATTTAATATAGTTTTGCTGAGATGGTAATAAATTAATTGAGTATGTCTTATTAAAACCATTATCAGATGACTCAAATTTAATTGGAGATTTTACAACAGTGTTATTATCTTCGCCAACTTGACTAAAGCCTGAATTGGGTGCAATTCCAGATGGATTAACATCTAAATCAACAGTTATATCATGTAATCTAGATACCTTATCATAGGCATTAATTGTACCTGAGTAACTACTTTTAACATTGTTTAATAAAGTAAATAAAAATGTAGTTAAAAATATTAATATTGTTAAACAAATTAATGTTACTTTATTCTTAGAAAGGGATTTAAACACCTCTTTAAACAATCTTTTCATAATATCTCCTCATTAAATTTATATTTTATTTATTACATAAATAAATAGTATAGATAAATATGGTAAATTATATACTTTTAGCGAAAAATATAAGAAAAAACCGCCTTATTTCAAGTTTTTTAACAATTTTAAGGCAGTTTTTATGTTCTTTCTTGACAAAAATCAAGATTTATTTAAGATTATTTTTTATTATTTGCGCTCATTTCCTTGGTAAATCAGGAGGGGTTTTAATTGTTTTTTTATAGTAAACTAAATTATTTTCAATCGAAAAAAATACACCTAATTTTAAAGTTTCAAATGTTAAATTTAGTCTATTTTTTATTCATAAAGCATTATTTATTTCAGCTTCATAATTATTGGATTTTAAAAAGCAAAATGTTGAATTTTGTTTACCTAACTTATGCGAGATTTCTGCTAAATTTTTAAGTTCACTAACAGCTCTAGCGCTTATGAAATCAAATGTATTAAATTCAGAAGATTCTTCAGCTCTAAGTTTTTTAACTTTAATATTTTTTAGCTTTAATTTTTCAATCACTAGGTTAAGAAAATTTACCCTTTTTTGTTGGGGTTCATAAATGGTTAAGTCAAAATTTGGCGAGTAAATGAAATAGGGAACGATTGGAAATCCCGCACCGCTACCTATATCTAAAATACTTTTAGAATCTAAATTCAATATTTCTGCATCAATTTTTTTAAAAATTAAAATCGATTCAATCAACCCTTCTTTTATAAGTTTTTCATTATAAAATCCAGTAAGATTATACTTTTGATTTTCTTCTTCTATTAATGCATAGTATTCATAAAGTTTATTAAGAGTATCTTCTGATACATTACCTAAATACTCTGTGAATAGTTGATTAGTTTCCGTGGCTGTAAGCATCGTATATTTCAGTTATTGAACTGTTGTTAATATTTGCCTGTATAACCATTCCTAAAAATTGTGCCATTGACAATTCTCTTAGTTTTTTAAAATGAGACATTGAACTGTGATCAATTGAGTTTGTAATAATAACTTCATCGATAATTTCATTATTTTCAAACATTTCAAATCCTTTTGAAAATAACCCGTGTGTTGCTGCAATAATAACTTTTTTAGCGCCTTGAGCTTTTAATGCTTCTGCAGCGTGAATTATTGTTCCACCAGTATCAATAATATCGTCATAGATAATTACATTTTTGTCTTTTACATTACCTAAGACACCCATAATTTCTGAAACATTAGGTCCTGTTCTTCTTTTATCAATAATAGCAATTTGTTCGCCAGTATTTAATAGTTCTGAAAGTTGTCTTGCTCTAACTGCACCACCGTGATCAGGTGAAACAATGACAAATTTGTCTTCACGTTTTCTAAGTTCATTAGAAAAGATAAATTGACCTCTTAAATCATCAACTGGAATGTTGAAAAAACCTTGGATTGATGGATTGTGTAAATCAATTGTAATAACTTTAGCAGCTCCTGCCACTTCTAATAAATCTGCTACTAATTTAGCAGTAATTGGTTGACGTCCACTTGCTTTTCTATCTTGACGTGCATATCCGTAATATGTCATTACACAAATGATTCTTTTTGCGCTAGCTCTTTTTAATGAGTCGATAAAAATTAATAAACTCATTAAATTTTCATTGACTGGTTTTGATGTATTGCAAACAATAAATACAGTTTTATTTCTAACGGTTGTATCTGAATATAATAATTGTTCTCCGTCTGCAAATGTTATTTTTTGTACAGGTGTAATTTCTCTATTCAAAAATTGACCAATTTCATCAGCTAATTTCTTAGAATTTTCCATTCCGAAAATTACTACATTGTCATCTACTTTTTTCATATTTCCTTCCTTATTCTTTTGTTTATATATAAATATAAACATTTTGCTTTTTATATATAAAAAGTATATATATTTTTTAACGAAATTTAATCACTTTGATAAGCTTTAAAATAAAAATCGCGCAATAGCACGATTTAAATTATAAAAATTCTCTGTGTACTTTTCTATATATGATTTTAGTAACCTCAACCAATGTGATGTATGAGCCCATAAACATTGCAAGTCATGCATAGAATATTGGAGGTAATGGTGACAATTGCAATCAGCTATTAATTGGTTTTATATAAGGTACAGCAGTAACGGCAGCAACACCTAATAAAGTCATTATAAATACTGGTGTTGATGCGTTAGATTTAATGAATGGAATCTTATTTGTTCTTAAGAAATGAATTACAAAAGTTTGTGTTCACATAGAGGTTATTAGTCAACCTGCTCAGAATAATTTTCTAAACTCAGCTTGTTTTGCAATATCAGTTATTGTTTTATAAGAACCCATAACTTCGCCATTGTAATGTAGATTCGGAATGATTGCATAATATAAAACAACAAATGTCATTATATCTACTATTGAGCTAACCGGACCAAACCACAACATGAATTTCCAGATTGATTTATGTTCTCACTTCCGTGGTTTTTGAATGAATTCTTTATCGACATTATCTCATGGTAAAGTTCCGCACGATAAATCGTAAATTAAGTTCAAGAATATAATTTGAACAGGAGCCATTGGAATAAATGGCAAGATAAATGAAGCCATTAATACACTTAATACGTTACCAAAATTTGATGAAACAGTCATTTTTACATACTTGTTTATATTGGCATGAGTTTTTCTACCTTCAACAATACCAGTAGCTAAAACGTTTAAATCTTTTTCTAACAAAATAATATTAGCAGATTCTTTTGCAATATCAACTGCGGTGTCAACTGAAATAGAAACATCAGCAACTTTCATAGCAGGGGCGTCATTGATACCATCGCCCATATAGCCAACTACGTGACCATTTTTACGCAAAATGCTGATTATTCTTGCCTTTTGATCAGGACTTAGTTTGGCAAAAATTTGTGTTTTTTCTACTTCGATAGCTAACTCTTGGTCAGTCATATCAATTATATCTTTACCAATTAAAATCCTGTCATATGGAATACCCACTTTTGCACAAACTGCTTTAGTTACAAGTGGATTATCACCAGTTAAGATTTTAACTTCAACACCTAAATTGTGCAATTTCTTAATTGCATCTTCAGCCGAATCTTTTGGGGGGTCAAGGAAAGTTAAATAACCAATTAAAGTCATATCGCTTTCATCAGCTACCGAAATTTTACCTACTGCATCTATTTGTGATTTTTTAGAAGCAATTGCAATAACTCTCATTCCTTCTTCGCCAAATTCTTCAACTCTATTTAGAACCTTACGAATAATTTTTTTATCCAATGGAACAACTTTTCCATCTAGATAAATTCTTGTACAAACGTTAATAATTTCTTCAACAGCGCCTTTTGTAATTAAAGTAACTTTGTCATTTTTTAATGATTTAACAAGAACCGACATTCTCTTACGTTGAAAATCAAAAGGAACTTCATCAATTTTTTCATAATGTAATTCTAAATTATCTAACGATTTTTCTTCATCTGCCAAATCTAGTGTCTTTTTAATAATTGATTTGTCCAATAGATTCTTTAACCCAGTTTGATAATAAGAATTTAAAAAAGCATATTTTAAAACGTGAGTATCTTCTTTTCCATTAACATCTAAATGACGCTCTAAAATAACTTCATCTTGCGTTAACGTTCCAGTTTTATCAGTACATAAAATATCCATTGCCCCAAAGTTCTGAATTGAGTTAAGGTTTTTAACAATTGTTTTAGCCTTACCCATGGCAATAGCACCTTTTGATAAACAGGCTGTTACAATCATTGGAAGCATCTCGGGAGTTAAACCAACAGCAATAGAAATACCAAATAACAATGCATTAATTCATCTTCTATTAACCGGGTCATCAGTTTTAGTTAAACCAATAACTAAAAATACGATTGGTATGATAACTGCCATAATTACAGTTAGCATAATTGAAATCTTTTTAATACCTTTTTCAAAGCTTGTTTGAACTTGTTTTTCACCGACTTTTGAAGCCACTTGTCCAATATAAGTATCATTTCCAGTAACAATTACAATAGCTCTTGCTGAACCGGAAATAATATTTGAACCCATAAAAGCTAAATTAGGACGGTCGGTAATATTGTCATAACTTTTGTTTGGATCAATTGTTGCATATTTTTCAATTGGTTCACTTTCGCCTGTTAATGATGATTGCGAAACAAATAAGTCTTTAGCTTGTAAAATTCTTACGTCGCCAGGAATAATATCTCCAGCAGCAAAGTGAACAATATCACCAACGACAATTTCATCCATTGGAATTTCTTTTAATATTCCATTTCGTTCAACTAAGCAAGTCGTTTCAATAATTTCGATTAACTTGTTAGCCGATGAAGCACTCTTCTGTTCTTGAATAAAATGAACTATACTACTTGCAAAAACCATTACTAAAATAATAATTACAGTTATATAGTTAGGCGAATTGTTCGGATCTTTTTCAATAATCGGTAAAATAACATCAACCACCAATGAAACCATTGATAAAATAAATAAAATAATGTTAAACAAGTTAAAAAATGATCTAAATAATCTTTTTCAAACAGTATCAGCACCTTTTTTCGTAATCTTATTTACACCATATTCAGATCTATTTTCATCAATAACATATTCATTTTTAATCCCATTAAATGATGTGTTGTATTTAGAAAATAATTCTTCTTTTTCAGCAATAGAAGAATCAATTAATCGATCACGAATTAATTTATGTTGTTTTTCAATTTTCAAGGCCTTTGCCGACATTTTGTTTTGTTTAACAGCAATCGCTTTAACACTATTACTATCTAAATTTTGCTTCATATTCCTCCTTCTTTTAAAAAATTAAGGAGAGCAGAATAAATTAAAAAAGATAAGTTCTAATAAACTTATTAACTAATTTATAACTCCGCTCATAACTAGGTATATCCATAGAACCTATCCTTTCGTTAATTTAATAACATAATTTTATAACAAATTGGCTTATAAATTAAAAAAGAGTTAAATAATAACTCTAATTTAACTTAATTAATTGATATTTATTGAATATTATTCTTGATATATTTTTTTCAAATCATTTTCAGTTAATAAATCAGTATCTCCGATGTTAAGAATTTTGCCATTTTCGACATAGATATATTTTGTAAAAAATTTTTTAATTAAAGATAAATCGTGTATGTTAACTAAAATAGTTGTTTGATTTTCTTTTTGAATTTTGATTAATAATGACAAAACCTCTTCGGCATTTATAATATCCAAATTTGAAGTTGGTTCATCAGCTAAAATTATTGACACATCTTGTAAGAGTAACTTTGCTATTTCAACACGTTGTTTTTGTCCGCCACTTAGTTCTGAAACTCTTGTAAAACTTTTATCAAATATTCCTAATTTATCTAGCGTTTCATAAATTTCGTGTTTTTGTTTTTTTGTTAATATTTTTACTCAACTATATATAAAATTTTTGTATTTGGTATAGAAATGTAATATATTTTCATAAACATTTAAATCTTCAATTAAATTTGGTTGTTGGCTTAAAAAACCAATATTTGCTAGCTCCTTTTTTCATTGTTTGTTTGTCATTTTTTTATAGCTACTGCCATTTAAAAAAATATCTCCATTAGTTATCTTCAGCTGTTTTAATATTGCATTGAATATCGTTGATTTACCAGCTCCTGATTTTCCAATAATTGCTACCATTTCACCTTTTTTTATTTCAAAAGAGACATCTTGCAAAACTAAATCTTGATTTTTTTTATACGTAGCAAACACATTTTTAAATTCTAATTGATTCATAAAAAGAATTATAACTTAACTAAACGCTATTTATAGATAAAATAAATCTATTGATAAAGTCAAATCTAATATAAATTAAATAATTAAATCTTTTAAGCAAATATATTGCCAATAACAATAAAAAGTTGGCAAACCATAAATGTTTTATTAAATATTAAAAAACGCAGAATAAAAAATAGTGGCATCGCCACTATCTCAATAAAACTAAACATTAATTATTGTCTTCGTATTTAACACCTAAATTATTTAGCACTTCAATAACAGTGTTTTTCATTTCGGCTGAATATGAATCGAACATTTCTTGTTCGTTTTCTTCTAATCTAATTTTTGGTAAATGTCTATATCCGTTACGTCCTAAAATTACAGGCAATCCGAAATAAACACCGTGATTTTTATATTCTTTAGGTAATTCAACACCTAATGAATAAACAGATTGTCTATCTGCTAAAATTGCATGAGTAATTTCGGCTAGGTTTTCACCAATACCAAAGTTTGTAATACCTTTACCTGAAATAATTTCAAATGCTTCGTTTTTAACTTTTTGGTTTAATCCTTCAAGTCATTCTTGTGTTACCATTCCGTTTGCTAATCAGTCTTTTAATGAACCTAGACCAATTCTCATTTTTGAAAATGGAATTAAGCAACGAGCGCCATGTTCACCAATTACAAAACCAGTAATTGATGAAGCTTTAACGTTAATTTTTTCAGATAAGAATTTTTTCATTCTGGCTGTTTCTAAAATGGTTCCAGATGAAATAACTTTGCTTGAATCAAATTTAGTAACTTGTTGATAAACTGATGCCATAATATCAACTGGGTTTGATGCAATAATAGTAATTCCTTTGAATCCCGCTGCTTTAATTTTGTTTCCAATTTCTTGCATTAATTTGGCGTTGTCAGTTAGCAATTCTAAACGGTCTTTTAATGCCCCATCTTTTGGTTTAACAGATGCGGTTATAACAACAACATCAGCATCCGATAAATCGTTATAATCACCTGTTTTAAATGTTGAACCACAGTTATTCATTGACGCTGCGGCATCATTTAAATCTTTAGCTTGTGCTTTAGCATAATCTGCAAAAGCATCAATTAAAATGTAATCTGCTTCTATACTTTTATTTAATGATGCATATAGATAAGCACTACCTACTGCACCAACTCCGATAATTCCGATTTTAGTCATTTTTTGAACCTCCGGCCAATTCGGTAATATTTTTAATTAATTCGACGTGATAAGATTTTACTCCTACATTATCGAATGGATTTATTTCTAATAAATTTGCACACATTAATGTTGATCATTGAATAAACGCTATAATTCAACCCAATGTTCTATAATCATAATTTTCAATTATGATTTTTAGATTCGGGATTTTAAAGTTATTAACATGATTATCGATTAACGTGTTATTAATAATCTTTCCTATTTTATTATATGTGAAATTATATAAATAGTTGTAATAATCATCGTCATTTTCATGTGATAGCGATATTGAATAGTCAATTTTTGGATTTTCGCAAATAATAGAAGTCTCGAAAGTTTTTATAAATGAATTGACTTGATTTTCAGAATAGCTATTCAAATCAGCGGGTTGTTGATTTGACATAACAATAATTCCTTTGTTTTTTCTTAATGAACCTTCAGTTAAATACATTTTGAATAAATTAGATAATTTTGCTTCTGAATTTGAATAATAATTTAGATGTTCTAAACGATATAAGTTGTCTCACAATATAAAACGAACTATGGCATATTGATAAGCTGAATTGTTTTTTAAATCCGCATTTTCATAATATTCATTAGCTTCAATTGCGCCTTCTAAATACTCATCAATGTCAACACCTGAACACGCCAATGGCAGAAGTATTGCTGCAGAGTAGCTAAAAAACTTTTCAGTAGAGTTATCAAGTAAAATTAAATGATTATATTTATTTACCTGAACCTCGTTAAATAATTTTCCATAATTATTATTGGTTGTTATATAGATATACTTGGCAGCATTCGCCGATCCCACGGCTTTAGTTAATAATAATTTAAGTTCTCTAAAAATCAATAATATTTCAAACGATTCGCCATTTTGACTGATTACGTTAATTGCAAAGTTTCTTGTTTCTAATAATCTAATTAATTGCGCAATATCGCGGCCATTAATCGTTTCATTAACAAAAATTAGATCAAGCTTTTTAGAAGAGCTTTCAGGATATTTTCCATTGACTAAATTAGTTAGTGCTTGGGCTTGCAAACATACATGTTGAGGAGCAATAATTACTAAAGTGTCAATATTTTCTGATAACAATTTTTTAGGCAATTCTTTAATTAAATCAATTTGATTTTTTTGTTGATTTCTTTTTATTTTAAAAGAGCCTAAAAATTGGTGATACTCAACATCACTCTTTTTAAGTTTATTGCTTATTTTTTCAACTAAGGGGCGATACTTTTCAATTGAATGTTCTTTAACTGCTAAAGAAAAATCAAATTTAATTTTATCTTTACTTACCATAATTAATTCCTTTATTTGTAAAGTCAAGTAAAGCTTCAAAATTAGTATCTTCTTTATCTAATCTAAATTCAAATGGATTTCTCAATTCCTTAGGATGTATTCTTTTAAAAGAAACGACTAAATCTCCGTTTGGCATAACTTGAATGATTTGCACTTCTTTAATATCGTCAATTTTAAAAGTTAAATTTAAATTGTTTATGTAATAATCACTAACCTCATTAATGTTTAAAAAACATTTGCGATTATCTTTTGTTATTAAATTTACAACATTTTTTCAAACTTTAACAACTTTTGCTTTAATTATTTTTCCTTCATTATACTCCATGAAAACCTCTTTTCTAAAATCGTATAAACTAGTATATAAATTATATTAAATTATTTTGGTTTAGTTTCAGTTATATTATAATAGATATGTTGTGAATTCTCAAATATTTTGCTACATTGTAATTCTCAATCATTTTGCAACATCCTATAGTTTAAAATCATTATAGGAGGTAATGTGAAATATAAAAAAATAGAAATCCAGAATTTAACAGATTTTGAGAAAAAAAGAAAAGATATTTATACAGATATAACTAATGGAAAATTAACAATAAACCAAATCGCCATAAAACACGAGGTTAGTCGTTTTACAGTTTCTAAAATTAAGAAATCTATAAATTTTGACGGAACATTTAATGTCTCACACAAAAATAAAGGAAATAAATATAGACAAAAGTTTAGCGATGATCTTGTGGATTCTGAAATTGAAAAG
>JHVF01000008.1 GCA_000620005.1 Metamycoplasma spumans ATCC 19526 | reverse complement strand
CACCCTTACCTTTTTTGGCTGATTTTCCTGTTTTTGATTCTAAATTTTTCATATCTAAATTATATATGTTTATCCACTTCTTTATATATGCTGTTGCATAATGAAATGGGTCAACATAACATTTTTTAGAAGATTTATTTTCATAGGTATCCTTGTATCGTCCTTCTCAAAAGTCCTCCACAAAGGTGATAATTGCCATATCAAAATTTTGATTTTTTGCAATATTTATATATTTTAGTTTTTGTTCTACTGTAAATTGTTTTCTTGACATAAAAAACACACTCCTTTTTGGAATGTGTCTATTATTTTTTATCCTAACCTATTTCAATAGATTATTCGTATTTTACTTTTTTTAGTGTTTTTATAAAAAAATAACCCTGATGGGTTATTCCGCTTGTTTATTTTTAAATTTGTGATTTTCCGGTATTTCAGTGATGTTATCAAACAAGTTTGTTTGATAACTATCCCCATATTTTTCTTTTAACGCTTCTCTATATGAAGTTTTTTGGTCTTTTCCACCGCCATAAATTATGTCATATTGAGGTAAATTATACTCGCCAAATAGACCGTTATAGTCATATCCGTTTGAACGAACTGCTTCAGTTAGCCCAGCTTTTGCGAAGTAGTTAGAAATATGGAATAGTCCAACTAATTCGTTATTTTGGTTTCTTACAGATGATCCTGAAGCACCACCACCCGGAGTATATCTATCAACAATATAAGCTAATGACATATTATAGAATTTGTTACCGTTTTCGTCTTTATATAAATCTTTACCAAATCTATTTGAACTTAAGAATGAATCTACTATACCATGTTTATTTTTAAATGTACGATATGATAAGTTATATCCCAAACCTGAACCTTTATTAAGTTGTTCTTTTTGTGTATCTGTCATTCCACCGTAATCAAATTTATATCAGCTTGATTTAGCGTTGGTTCATAATGAATATGTATATGTAGAAGCTGCTAGATCTTTTTCATTTTCGTATTGATCTAATTCATAATCCATGAAGTTATGCGATTTTAAAGAATTTGTTAAAGGATATCCTAATGCATACAAAGTATCGTATTCTTTTGTGTCTTTACTGTCTCTGACTTTTGGAAAATTAATTTTTTCATAGTTGTTTAAATAGTCATAATTAATTATTTTAATTTGATCTTCAGGATTATTGGCATATCCGTGACTAAATCTATCAATCATACTATTTTTTTCTGATTCAGTTAAATTTTTAAGCTTGTCGAAGTCTATTTCGAAAATAGCTATATCTATATATTCTTTTATTTTTTCATCAACTCCTGGAACAAAATCTTTAGGGTCTTTTTTCAAGTAGTCTTTGCCTTCTCAAATTAATGATACAGCCTCTGCTTCAATTCCGATATTATCAAAATTATCATTATCAACTACAGTGGTTTTAAGATTTTTTCCAATTGATTTTTGTTTCAAAAATGTTAAACCAAGTGATTTAAATGAATTAGGAAATGCATCTTCAATAACGTGTTGATTAGTTGCAAAATACCATTTTTTGGGTCTTTGTCCAGCTACTTTTGGTTTTTCAAAGTCAATAATAAATGCTGTCCCAGCGGTTACATTATCAGATCTTACCATATTTGATAATCTTCATAATTCATTGGATTTTTTAATAACTTCTTTCGCTCTGTTAACAACATCTTGTTCAAAACCTTGTTGTTCTATTTTCGAAATTATTTTATTTTGTTCATTTATTAAATGAGGTTTTCACATTTTTTCTCAGACAACTTCATTATCAGCTCTAAACAATAAGCTTTGTTGTTGATCATTATAATTTACTAAAACATATTCAAAATCGCCATGTCCATCATATCTTTTATCTAGTGTGTCAGTACCACCGAGTTTTTTATATTCTTGCTTTATAAGTTCTTGGATAGTTGCTTTTTGAATTTTATGGATAATGCCTAATTCGTAGTTATGTTGTTTTGATGGATTGTGCTTATCGTATTCTTCTTTTAATTTTACCTTTACTGAAGAATCTTCTATTTTATCAATCATTTCGGTTCAGTCTTCTTGATATTTTAAAGCTTGTTCCAATTTATTTTTTTGAGCTTCATTATGATAAAGAAATACTGTTGAATTAATTGTTAAATTATAAGTTTGAAGACCCATTTTACCATATTGCTCATTTGTGATTGTTCTAGGCAAACCATGATTTTTATGAGATTGATCTTTGGTTAAGCCAAGATCGTCATATCAATTTAAGAATTGCGGATTAGGGAATTCGGGCATTGTCAAACCGCCATTGTTTGTTTTTGGTAATACTTGCCCTAATAATCTTGCTTGTTCATAGCTTGGCAATCCAAGAGCTTCGGCTTTTCTGTTATATTCTACAATCTCAGATTCGGTTAAATCACTGTTATAAGGCACCTGTTTACGAATATTTTCTAATCTAGGTTTATATTTTTCAATATCCTTTTCGAATTTTTCACTAATTGACGCCTTTATATAATTAATTGCTTCAGCTTCACTAGAATCTTCGTTAGACGTATCAAATGGATTATATTCTTTTGTTTTAAAACCTGATAGTTTATATTTTTTATTAATTGAAGGATTTGATTCTAGAGCCACCGTTACTTCAACTTCGTTTGGATTAGATGATAACTGTGCGTTAGAAATTACAAGTTTTACGTTTTTATCTTTTGTTGCTGTAATACTGTATTCTGAAAAACCATTAACAAATTCTTCTGCAGTTTTAGATTTATAAGAAGATGGATTTGTAAAGTTTCATAAACTAAAGTTTTCATCAAAATTTGAAGATGTTTTACTGAAGTCGAAGTTTGATTCGGCGGTTGTGCTACCGTTATTAGTGCCATTATTATTAGGTGTTGGGTTTTCATTGTTATTATTTACATCATTATTTTTATTATCTGGGTCTGGTTTTGGTTTATCAGGTTCCACACCTTTTTGACATGCTAAGGCAACAAATCCCATAAGTGGCATCATCGATAATGCGGTTAAAGTTAATAATTTATTCTTTTTGTTTTTCATGATATTCTCCTTAATTATTAATTAATAATATAACCATCTAAGTTAAATGATGATTCATATTTAACGTTATAACCATTACTTTTTAGTGTTTGATATAAAGTTTGAGCTTCCTTAGGAACGATTACTTCGGTTGTTGTTTTATTGAAGTTACCATCAGAGTAAGCCATTAATATTCCCAAATTAGTTAAACCTGTTGCTGTAATATTTTCATTTGCTTTTGCTGTTATTTTTAATTTATTAGTTTGTTTACCATTACTAAACATAATCTTTGATCTAGGAAAAGCTGATTGTCTTATGAATACTGTGTTAAGTTGAGCTTCATTAACGTCTAATATCGGCATTGTAAATGTGTTTGAATCATTGTAGAACTTAATTTTGTTTAATTTTCTCATATTTGAAGGTTTATTTTTGTCATAGAAAATCATTCCTCTTAATGACTTAATTTCAGGCAAACGAGAAAAATCTAATCCCATAGGGTATCCTGAACCGCTTTCATTTCTATCTGGTTTTAGACCGGCTCCTCATGGGCCTTGGAAAATCTTTTCATTATTTCTAGTTCAATAAGCCATTCTAAGACCTAAATTAATGTTAGTGAAGTCATCTTTCACTAAATAATCTTCTTTATCAAAAGCTAAATTTTCAAATGTAATTCTTCCGTAAACTTTTAAATGACTTGCATAGTTTAATCCTGAGGCATAGTCTTGTGTATTTACTCAAGCAACACCTTTTAAGGCTCAAGGGTTAAATGATCAATCATCACCACCTAAACCAACTTTATTATTTGAATATAATCCAAGTTCATCAATTTCTTTGTCTCTTAATGCATTTAAAGCACTAGTATTTTTGCTTTCAAAGAATAGTTCTAATAGAGGTATTTTCTTTGGCAACACTTTCATAATATCGTAAACATTTTGATCTGCGCCAGTTCTTCCTATATTTCAAAATCTATATCCTGTTATAGGAACATTGTCTCTGATCAATTGTTCAATTAAACGTTTTGCGTTATTGTAACCATTTGAATTTTCCATATCAATGGTAATAATTGTTGCTTTATCTAAACTATGATTATTTACATTTTCTTCTCTTGTATAACTATCGATTTGAATACCACCATTTGATATATAGCCATATCCAGGTTTTGACGCAAATGTAGAAGTTATTCTTGTTTTCTTTCAGTTTGCATAGTTACCTTTTTCAATATCGTCAGGGAAACGGTTTCAATGACTATTATTTCCTAAAACACGTTTATCTTGATTATTTCTTGTATATTCAGCAGTAACTGCATTGTATATAGGTTCGTGATTATGCGAAATTCATTCACCTTTTTCATTAACTGATAAATTAGCTCCATCTTTCGGAATTGTTTCACCACGGTTAAGCGCCTCAATTTCACTTTTTGCTAGTTTTGTAATTTTAGAATAATCAATATGCATTAAAAGTAGCAAATGATTTAAAGGAACTGTTCTAGTATTTCAACCTTCTTTTCACGATAGTTTTTCTTCGGTATTGTTATATCACTTATCAAAATTTCTTAAACCAACTTCATCTTGATATGATCTTAACAACTCTTTATTGCCCAATAATAGATAAAACCTTGCTCATAAATTTCCTAATATTTCAGGAGCCGATCCAATATTATTGAAATAATTTTGTTTAACAGTTATTGATCTATTTTCATCTACTAAAATTTCTTCATACGATGTTCCTGGCTTTGTTGCTCAATTGTTAAGTTTGGCATTTTCAATAGCTCTAGAAACTGAAACTCTAATATTATTTTCTGTCGCTCCAGATGAAGTTGTTGCATCGGGAACTATTTCAGCATAATACGGAACACGGTTGGTAATTCCATTTTCTTTATCGCTTTTATCATATTTTCGTGGTGGAACTTCTGTTATCGTTGCCTCAAATTCAATATCACCTTTTTTGATAATTACTTTTTCAGTTTTTGGTTTTTCTTGTTTATCTTCTAAATCTTTGTTTTCAATAACAATTGTGTTATTTTTCGGTTCTTCTTTTTTATCTTCTTTTTTCTTATCTACTTCGACTTTAGGAATATTTTCATCAGTTTTCGGTTCTTCTTTTTTAATTTCATCTTTTTTTATAACAGGGGGTGGCGGCAAAATATCAACATTTGTCTTAGGTCTTTCGTTTTGTTTTAATTTTTCGCTATCTGTGTGACTTATTGAGTTTGAATTAGTTGCAAAATCTTGACCTGTAGCTACATATGGTTTGCTTGGCCTTTCGAATCCATTAATTGAATTTAACCTATCGGGAGTTTTGTAATAAAATAATGCACCTAAAGAGGCTGATCCGATTATAGAGCCTAATACGATTGTGCTAAATATAACTTTCTTTTTCATTTTCATAGTGCCTCCTAACCATGCATATATTTACTTAAAAATATGTCTTTATCTTATATATATATATATTATAATCCTAAAAAAAATAAAAAACAAAATCTGTCTTTTGTCGCAATTTTTGTGATTCGTTTTCGTAAAAAAATTACAAAATAAAATGTATTTTAGTTTAAAAAATATTGTTAAATTTTCATAAATATTTTTTTAAAAGGTTATTAATAATATTGATTTTGTGGTAACATGTTATTTATTTTAATACTAAGGAGTTTATAATGAGAAAAAAAATAAAAAATTTTATGTTTTTTTCACTGCCCTTTTTACCAGTTATCACAGTTTTTTCGTGCACTAAAACAAATGATGACTTAAATAAAAAAGATGAAAATAAGATAGATGATAATGTCAATAGTAATAAAACTGATAATAAAATTGAAGATAAAACAGATAATAATAACAAAATTACTAATCCCGATTAAAAAAATCAAGAAATTAATGAAGATTATAAAAAAGGTGGCTTAGTAAATGGCTTAAATGTTGATTTTTATAAAGAATTAATTTCGCATTTTGGAATTTTATCTACTAAATTACCTTCGCTACAAATTTCAAATTTAAAAGCGGGAAATTATGGACAATATCAGATTTCTAATGTCAATGTTATTTCATATAATGATCAAAATAAAAACATGCAAATTGAGGTTTCGGGAAGTTATAATGAACAAAAATTTGATAATCAAATTATTAATATAACAAACTTTAACAATGAAATTTATGGCGAATCAATTTATTGCGAATTTGATAAAGAAAAATTGGCTTCAGAAAAATTAAACAGCTTAGATGAGATATTAAATTTAGAAAATGAAGAATTGTTATCTTATTTTAAAGAATTAAAAATATATGGAAGTAGTGGTTTTGAATTTTTTGATTTAAAAAGAGATATTAGTAATGAAAACTCTCGCATTATCTTAAAAAAATTATCACTTAAAAAACAAGATAATTCAATAACATTGCATGTTAATGCTAATTTTAAATTACAAGCGTTTGCAAATCAAAAAACTTCAGAAATAAAAACAGTAAACTTATTCAATAAAACAATCAAACATAATTTAAGTTCATTCCAATTTTCAACCTTAGAATATTTAAATTATTTAATAAATAATAAACTAGAAGCAATTGAAAAATCAATATTAGATAACAATGGTTCACTAAATCATTTTCCTTCTTATTATTTAGGAAAATCGATAAGTCACATTGATTTAACTCATAAATTTTATAAGTTACCAGAAAAATACGAAAATTATAAAAATAGTCCGATTGCCATAAAAGCCGAAACTATTTTAGCCAATGATATTGAGGGTAAACTGCATGTTAAATACATTTTAAATTGAGAAGATGAAAAAACGGCACAAAATTTAAATTCTATTAGTATTACAAAAACTATTGAAGGTTTTGGTAAAAAAGTAAATGAAGAATTTATTAAAAAATCATTTTGAATTTCAACAAAACCAAACGCCTTTCACGAGATGAATTCAACAAGTCCGGCCAAAGTAAAATATTTAATGGATTTATATAAAAAATCAGACAGAAATAGCTTTTTAATCGAAGATGATCAAAGTCTTACTAGATTATTTGGAAGAAAAGAATTTTTATTTTTAGCAAATTATGATAGCTCAACAACAGGAAGTAATTTTATACCTTCTAAATATTTTGATCCATTTTATATAGCTGAAAAAATCGAAGATTTAAACAATAATCATTTCAGCGCTAATTTTTTTACAGATGTAAATAATGGTTCAAATGATATATTTATTTCTAATTTAAAATTCGTTATAAATAGCTTAGATAACTTTGATTTAGTACAAACAGAACAAGGCGAAAATTTGAATTTTTATATAAATGGCACACTAGAAATATCAATACTAAATTCAGATGATAATTCATCAATTTTAAAAGAATTTTCAATAGAAGTTCCTCCGTTGAGAACTTGAATAACAATTCAAAAATAATTAACTAATCAATAAATAAAGACAAGATTTTGGCTTGTCTTTTTTTAATTTAAAAGCTAAACAATAGCGCATAAAAATGCTAAAATATAAAAGTTATTTTAATTATTAAAATAAATTTATAGGAGGTGCAATGTGAAAAAAAATAATAAATTACCAATAGTTACTGCAGTAGTATTAGCAATTGCACCATTAATAATGGCATCGTGCACAACTACATTTGGTGATAAAGAAAAAATAAATCATGAGAAAATTGAAAAAGAAGCTAATGAATTGTTTAAACAAATAAAAATTCATTATACACATGATAAATCGCAACATTATGCAAAAGATGTTTTAATTGACGATCTAAAATTTGATAATCCAAATCCTGATTTTCAAATAATCAATATCAAACTTTCTAATATTGCGAATATTTTAAAAATTGAATACTCGCTTAAATATATAAAAAGCAATTTGATTTTTGATAGTAACTCAACTTATGAAATAACGGGATTTAAAAAAGAAAAAACTAGTGGAATTGAATCTAATAGCGAAACAAAAATCAAATTTATTTTAAATCAAAATTTAGAAAAGATATCAGCCAATTATTCAGGAAATAAAGAAATTTCATCTCTTGAAAATATTGATGATAGTTTAATAGAATTTAATAACTTTGACAGTAATGATTTTAATTTGATAGTTGAATCTAAATCACTAAATAATGATAATTTAATATTGGTTGTAAAATTACAAGACAAAAATACAAAGATCTTATCAGAATCAAAATCATTATCTATTTCAGGATTTTTATTAAATAGTGATAATAATTTATCAGAACAGATAAATAACTCTAAATTAGTTATAGAAAATAATGGTGAGTTCCCTTCTCAGATTTCAACTCTTAAAATTAAATTTGAACCTGGCATTAGCTATAAAAATGCAACTTTTCAGTGATATCAAGACGATATACTAAATGAGAAACTAGGTAATGAACAATCAATAACTATTAGCAGTGTTGATTTGTATAAAGATAGCAATTATTATTTAAAAATTACTTATGAAGAAAATGGCGATACAAAAGTTTATAAAACAAACAGCGTATTAGCTCATAATTTTTTAACTGAAGAAGAAAAAATATTAGAGAATTTAAAGACTTTAAGTATTGATTTTAACGGCAATAAAAAATCTTTAAGAGCAGAAGATGTTAAAGATGAAAGTTTAATCTTTTCAAATTATGATCAAAATAAATATGAAGCAATTTTAATATCAAAGCGTGTTAATGGGAAAAATCTTATTTTAAAAACCAAGTTAAGAGATAAATCAACTAATTTAGAATCAGTTGAAAAAGAAATCACTATCTCAGGTTTTTTAATAAAATTGCCTACTACAATAACTGAAAAATTAGAGGCATCAACATTAGAAATATCAAATAATGGATACTTTTTAAATAATGATCAAAATTTAACCATTTCATTAACTGGTATTGATAATCAAGAAATATTAAATTTTAGTTGATATAAAAATAACGAATTAATTGCAGACTATAGCGATAAAAATTTAATAGTGTCATCTAGTGAAATAAAAGCAAAAACCGAATATTTTGCTTTAATTACATATCAAGAAAATAATGAGTTAAAAACATATACGACAAACAGTGTATTTGCTTATAAATTTGTTCCAGAGACTGAAAAAATTGATTTAGAAATAGATAAAGTTAAAGCAAAATTTATCGGCAATAAATCAATTGTTTTGGCCAAAGATGTTGAAAATGAGAATATTGAGTATTTAAATTATAATAAAGATAAATACGATGTTATTTTGCTACAAAAATCATATGAAAATAGTGATCTGAATTTAAAAATAAAATTGCAAGACAAAAATACTAAGATAGAATCAAAAGAAAAAGATATTATTATTTCAGGATTTTCATTACGTGAATATACACCAATTACTGATATTATTAAAAAAACAACAATTGCTTCAAGCAATAAAGGTTATTTCGAATCTAATGATTCTAACATAGTTATATCACCAACATTACCTTTAGAAATTCAAGGTTTAAAATATCAATGATATGAAAATGGTGAGCCAAAATATAAATCAACCTCGCCTAATTTGATAATTAAGCCAAATGAAATTTCAAATACGTCTGAATTTTATTTAAAAATTTCTTATAGAGAAAATAACCAAGATAAAATTTACAAAACAAATTCAGTTATATTGCATAAACAAAACCCTCTTAAAAATTACAAAATAAGAGCCCTAAATGATGGTTTATTAGTCGACGGTTCAACTCAAATAATATTAGAAAATACAAATGGAGTTGCTGATAACGATTTATATGTTCAATGATTTAAAAATGGCATAATGTTTTCAGACAAGTTTCAAAACTCCGCAAATGCTTATGAAACTGGAAATTATTATGCTGTAATAATTAACTCAGACGGGGTTAAATGACAATCAAATAGCGTTATAATTTCTGACTTACCTAATCTAAATCTTAACAGCTCTTTTGCTTCAAATTTCGATAATAAAACCAATATCACTGCTAACAGTTCAAAAATAATTGGTTATGAAAATAGGAAAGCCAATAGCAAAGTATATGAAACTGAGTTATTAAATAAATATCAAGCGTTTGGCTTTAGATATCCTGGTTATAATTTCAATTATGAAGGCGGAGGCAATTTATCTAATTCATATATAAATTTCGTTGAAAATGGACAAAGCAGAAGAATCAATATTTCATCAGAGTTATTAAAAGAAAGAGTTAAAGACCAAAGGCAATATAAATATAACGATCCTAATTGAATAAAAAGCGAAATTGCTAATAATAGATTAAAAAAACACCCCTTCGCTTTAAATTGATTTCAAAAAAATGTATCAGATTCAACTAAGTCTGCAATCAAAGAGTTTCAAATTAACACCTTTATGTCAGGTCATAATACAAGCGGCTTATATGCAACTGCTGGTGAGGTTATTGAAATTCAATTTGATGAAAAAACTTATGAAACATACAAAGCTTTATATTCATCTGGCAATTCAGAAATAAATATAAGTTTTATTATCAATCAAAACTATTGAGATAATTATCCATTTAACGATACTGGAAGAATTTCTAATCGTTATCCATTTTTAAGATCTGAATTTAAGTTTAGATTCAATGAAATAAGTTCGGATAGAAAAATAAAAATAGCAAGTCCATTTGGTGGGTCAATTTCGTTTTATATTTATAGCCCAATTTATAATGCAAACGGTATGAATCAAACAGTTAATTTCACTATTAGAAATGCCGTTGAAACAATTAATTATGTTCATAATCAAACAACTAAAGAGCAATGGGATGATCAAATTAAAAGATACAAAAATAATGAAATAACTGCTCCAGTAGCTTCATTAGAAACAACTTATTCTTCGATATGATTGCCATTTACTTCACCTAACCATTTAGCGGGCGTTAATTTGGATAATATTATTTATCCTAAAAAAATTATTAATAAATGAGCCGATTTTTATGAAAGCTCTTATTTGTGAAATGATTATAATGGCAAAAAATTAGCGTTAAATTATAATGATGATGTTTGAGGCGGAGCCCTTGCTTGAGGTGGCGCTAATTATAATTTATTTGCTCCAATTTCGTGAGGTTCTAAATACATTCGTGGTGAAACTGATTTTGACTTTGATGATTGAGGAAACTATCACGAAGTAAATCACAATTTTCAAGATTATCAAGATCCATTTAACGTTAAAGATCACGGTTGAACAAACATTCCTTCAACAATAAATTTATCTTTTATTAATGATAAAACTAGACATAGATCATTAATAAATTTAGATGGTCAATGAAGTGATGGCTGGGCTAGATTATCAAATCTAAGCGCAATAGTTTCGCACGAAAGATCATGGTATGGGTTTTACGCAACTTTAATTTATGCATTTGGTCCGTTAAATTTTGTTGATTATACAAAGGCATCTGGTCGGGCAGGAATGCATGATAAGGGAGTAAAGACAACTAAATTTTTATCAGATTATTTTGATTTTGATTTAGATTATGCCTTACGTTCTTTTAGACACCTTTTATCAAATAATAAATTTAAAAAGGCCTTACCTCCTTTAAAAAATAATCAGATTGATGAAACAGAATATATTAATCAATCTAATCGCATTATTCAAAATCTAAGAAATCAGATAAGTAGTTTAGATACTAGAATTGCAAATGCTCAGGAGACTTTAAATCAAAATTCTGCTGATGAAGAAGCTAGAGCAGATTTAGAATTAGCAACCAGATTAAAAAATGAACGCAATACCGAACTAAATAGTGAGCTTAGAAAATTGGCTTCATATGAAGATCGTTCATTTTTTGCCAAAGATGACGCACTAATTGCTGAAATGAGAAAAAAAATGGCGATTGATTTTGTTGCTAACATTTACGCAGTTGGTTCATATAGATACATTCCTTCAAAAAATGAATATGAATATACAAGCGATACAATGCCAGCATTTCAAATACCAGCAGGTTCCCCTTATGTATTTGATTTTGAAAAAGCTATAACATCATTAAATCCTAATTTTAAATTTAAAGAAATAAGATTTGCTCCAAGAACCAAATTTGGAGCTAAATTATCATTGGATAAGCAAAATCCTAAAAAACTAATTTACGAAGCCGATCCTGATTTCTTTGATCAAATTGACGAGTTTGATGTAGATATTATTCCTGATGATTTTATTGGAAAACCAGAAAATTATATTCCGGCTTATAAATATAAAATTAAAGTGAGAAATATCGTAAACAAACCTTCAATACTAGTATATGATCAATTACCTGAACATAGCCAAACAATTGCTTCGGCTTTAGAATATATTAAAAATAATGATTGAAAAAACAAATATACCATTATTGCCGATGATAGCAATGGATCGATTAATTATCTAAGAAAAGAGAGACAATTAGTTCAGCTAAAAATGAAATTTATAGCGCCTAAGACAGGGTCGTTTGATTTCATGGGTTCATTCGATGATTTTATTTCAATCTCAGTAAATGATCAAATAATAAGCGAGATTAATCACGATAGCCAAAATGAAATAAAAATAGGTTCTTACGATTTTGAAAAAGATAAAATTTATAACATCACCATCTCTGTATACAATGGTTGAGGCGCAGGGAAGATGAATATTAGATTAAAAAATAATAATGAATGATATAGTCTTTATGAACATTCAGTTTCTGATGCATTAAACACAGATGAAATTCCTTTGCAAACACTTAAATCATATTTATTAGACGAAAAATACAAATACAAACGTAGATTCAAAGATTATGATTCTAGATTTGATATTGAATATAATAAGTTTATTAAATCAAAACAAAATGAAGTGTCATATACGAATGAAATATTAAGCCAGTATCAACCGCTTGGCTCCCATTCAACTATGGATAAAATTTCAGATAACAATTATTCTACATTTTTAGAAACTTGATCAACTAATTATATGAAATATAAATGAACATATGATGAACCTGTTTTAGTTAATGCATTGGATGTTACTAGAAAAAGAGTTTGATATCAAGCGCAATATGTTCCTGATTATTATAAGATAACAGTCATTGACGAATATGGCAACTCAAGCGTTGTATTTGACGGAAAATCTGACATGAAAAATTATAACGAATGGACTTTTAGAGTCAAATTCAACTCATTAGTAAAAGCAAAAGAAATAATTTTAGAAGCAAGAAGAAGCGAAGGTAATGGATTATTAATATCAGATATGCGCTTCGTAATTGACAATTTAAATCAAAATTCACTTATGTCTATAACTAATAATAAAATAAATTATTTTGGTTCGTGAAAATTTGATAATAATGACCAACAATTAGGCAATTCACCTATTAACAATAAATTTATTTCAACAAACAAAGCAAATGATTATTTAACTTTTGAACTTGATAAGCCTAACTTTACAATATATGGAAAAATGGGCTTAGATCAAAGTTCATTTGATATTTATATTAATGATAAACTTATTCAAAAATCAATTAGCAATTTTCAAAACAAAGAGTCAATGAATGCGCCTTTATACACTCACATTTTTAATAATGATTTAAAATCATCCAACGGCAAATATATAATCAAAATAGTTAATAAAGAAAACAAACTTTTAACACTGAATTATATATCATATGAAAAAAGTAAATAGATCATCTTTAAAGCACCGAATTTTTCTAGGCGCTTTTTTATATTAAAGTTAATAAATTTTATTAGTATATATTGCTCGAAAATGCTAAAAAAATAAATTTAATAAATATAATTTGTTATATACATAAAATAAAGAGAGAAAGTTATGAAAAAAACACTTTTAATATCAAGTGCAATTGCGCTATCATTAGCAACATTGTCATGTGCAAAAACCAACGAAAAAACTCACATAAAAAATGAGAATAATGAGATAAATTATGCAAATAAATTTATCGAAATAAAATCGGAAATAAATGATTTTATTAATGATAAATTAAGCGCAAAAGAATATGAATATTCAAGGGATATTTTGCAATCTAATTTAGATAAAATAAACTACAACATTTTGTTAAATAAAAATATCGATTCTACTGATTATAAAAATTATTATGAAAAGATGAATAGTATTTTTAAAGATGTTAAATTAAATTACAAAAACTATATTCAAAATGTTAATGATGATTCTGAAGAATCAAATGAAGATAAAGATAAAAAAGAAGATAAAAACAGCAATGAAAAAACATTGACTAATTATGAAGAAAATTTAAAATCTAATATAGAAGCCAATGATTTTATCAATTTAATTAACAAAGATGAAATTTTAGACATTGAATATATCGGTTATACAAAAGAGAATAAACAAAAAATTAAAGAGTTTACAGAAAACCTTATAAAAGGTCTAGAAAAAGATGATCAAAAAATAAAAGTAATATTTGATTACATTGCTGAAAATGTTAAATATGCAACAAATCCAAAAATTCAGCCAGCGATTGAACCTTATGATGTATTGAAGAGAAAGGTTGCTGTTTGTGGTGGTTATAGCAATTTATATAAAGCCATGTTAGATTCGGTTGGCATAAAAAATTCAATCGTTATTGGCTGATCTAAATATGGAGATCATCAATGAAATTTAGTTTATGATTCGTTTAATAATATCTTTTTCCATTCCGATCCAACTTGAGGTAAAGGATATTTTAGAAAAAATGAAAAAGATTTTGCAAAAGATCATAGAACCTTTAAATTAATCGATACCTATTTTCAAAAAGATAATATCTTTTATGAATATGATAGAGGCGTATCTGTTTATTCTGGTGATAAAAATAAAGAATACGAAGACAGTTTATCAGTTTCATTGCCAGTTAAGAATATATCTGAAAATTACTTAAAAACTGTTGAAATATTAACAGTCAAAAATAATATTGTAAAGATTAATTATTTAGGCGGAAGCTACAATGTAAAAAAAATCAACGTTAGCTTAGATAACAAAGTATTTTCATCATTAAATGGTGTTTTATACAATAAAGATTTTAGTGCATTGCTAAAAGTTCCTGAAAAATATGAATCTACTGAATTACTAATTCCAAAAACAGTAAGAGAAATCGAAGATGAAAAACTATCTTTAAACGCCAAATCACTGGCCAAAATCGAAGTTGAAGCCGGTAATTATAAATTTAGAGAATATGGAAACATATTATACAATAATGATTTGAGTGAAATAATTTATATTCCTAATAAAAGCCCTAAAATAGTTATAACATCAGATAACTTAAAATTAAAAGCGCATGACTTTTCATTTAACAATAATATTGAAGTTATAGTATTATCTAAAAACGTTAGAGATATCCCTGAATTTGCTTTTAATAATTTAACCAAATTGAAAACAATAATATTTAACGGGGAAATAGATTCTTTTTCAGCTAATGCTTTTGTTAATATCGAGCCAAACAATATTAATTTAGTTTTTAAAAATAAAGTTAGCGATAGCGTTTTGAAAACAATAGAAAAATTAAAAATTAAGTATGAAATTTTAAGTGAATAAATATTTATATACCCAAATAAAAATCAAATTTTAAAATTGTAACTTATATTAGCAATTAATATAGAATTATAATATTTAAAAATTAGTTAAACATTAATTACTAAAAAGAGGACACATGAAAAAAAATAATAAAAATAAATTAGCTATCAAAGGCAGTGGCATTGCATTATTAACAGCTTTATTTTCTATTCCAGTTATATTGCAAAGCTGTGCAAGGCCGAAACCTAATAAAGATAACGAAAAAGATGACGATCAAAATAAAAATACAAATAAACAAAAAATAAGTGACATAGAATCAATTTTAAATAATGGCAATTTAATCATCCCTTCAAATTTAAGGCTATATTTAATATCTTTAAAAAATAACGATGAATTGTTAAACAATATTGATACAAATCTATTAAAAGAAAACATCAATATCGTTTCTACATTATTAAAAGAAAAGAACACTTTTGAAAATAGCAATTTAAACACAACATATAAAAGTTTTTTAAATAAAATTACAAACAAAAATATTGACGCTGAAATTTTAAAAGAAAATGAATATGTTGCTAAAATCAATGTAAACAGTGATAATTCGATTTCCTATATAAACGAAAATATTCAAAAAATTAATAACACTTCTAATTTGATAAAAGAATATAACAATGTAGCTTCATTAAACAAGTCTGATTTTGAAAATCTATTAAATTTATTTAACAATAGTAATTCGGTTTTTTCAGATAACATTAAAGATCAGATTATTAATGATCAAAGTGTTCAAGCATATAAGAAAGATGGAAGCTTAATTGAAATATTTAATAAATATCAATCAATAAATACAAAAGCTAATCAATTATTAGAAATTAAAAACTCATTAGAAAATAAAGAAAATAAAAATGACAAACAAACAGAATTAGCTACTGAAATTAAACAGTTGTTTAATGAAAATAAAATTAAAGATGAAGAATTGAACAATGAAAATATCATTTCTAAAATTCAAAATTTAATCAATAAGGCAAATCAACTTCAACAAGCAGATGAAGGTGAAAGAAATAAAATAAATAATTTAAGAGAGCAAGCTAATACTTTTATTAATTCATTAGCAAATCTTAGCGATGATTTAAAAAATGCTTATAAAAGCAAAATCAATAGTTTATCATTCGAAAATTTAATTGATGAAGTTAAACAAAGAGCAGAACAATTTAATAATTTAGTAAATGATGTTAAATCAGCAATTAATGAAGCTAATGACATTAAAAACCAACCAAAATATATTAATGCAACAAACAACGCTGAATTTGATCAAAAATTAGCAGAATTAAATGCTTTAATCGAAAACGACAAACTTCTAAATAATTCAGATTACGTTGAAAGTTCAAATAAAATTACTGAAATTAACGCATTAATTACCGAACTTAGACATTATTCTGAAAATTTAAACGGACAACAACAAGACCAACCTGATGATAAAATTGAAGCTTTCAAAAGAAGTGTTGAAGAAAGATTAACACCTTCATTTAACGCAAGAGTTAGCGCATACAATTTAGAAAATTCAATATATGCTGTTAACATTAATGAAAGTAACCGTAAATTATTTTTATCAGACCCTATTATTGAAGGTGTTGAATTAACATACAAAAATATGGAATTAGTTGACGGAGATGTTAACCAATTAAAATTAACTTATGTAGCAAAAGATAAAACTGATTCTTCATTAATTAGTGATGTTTCAAAAATATTTACATTCAAAACTAACTTTAATAATGAAATTGATAAACTTCAATACGAAAATTTAGACGCCTTATTTGAAATAAATTATGATGAACTAAAAAATACTTATCAAAATACATTTCTTTCATCAGAAGAGTTAAAAAACAAATACTTCGTTGTTAAACATCAAAATTTACACGGATTTTTTACATACAGACTTAAACTTTCATCATTTACCTATGTAAATTCAAAACTTTCATCAGAAGTTGAGTTTTTAGTTAACAATAAAGTAATAAAAACTTTATCATTGCAAACAAATCAAACTTTTGAATTTAAAGATGAATTTTGAGAAGGCATTTCAATAACACCAGGAAGCAAATTCAAAGATTCACAATTCTACCAAAATCCTGACGGAATTTTAACTGAACCTGGTGGATATGATAACTTCTTTGCTCAAGGGTCTGGCTTTAACATTTGATTTGTTCTACACGTTTTTAACCCAATTAAAAATCAAATTGAATCATTGCAAAGTAAAAATATCGCCACAAGAGTTAGTGATTTAAGCGGTAATGCATATAGAACAATTCAAAATCCAATGTCTCTAGATGAAGTTTCAAGAGTATATGACGAATTCAAAAGGAATGATACGGAAGTAAGAAAATTATTTAATATAAATATTCCTGATGGGACAACATACGAACTTATTAATTATAGTGATACACAAAGATTTTTAACCGAAGGAAACAATGCTACATTTAAATTCAGATTAACAAAAAACAATATTTCTAAAGAGCTATTTGTTAAATTAAGTGTAAAAATAGATGATGAGACCATTCAAGACGTCAGAGATTTAAAAGAAATAAGAAAAATATTAGAAATAGAAAATGATAAAAAAGATACTCAAAAATCATCTCAAAAACTACTTTCTCTAATTAAAGTTAAAACTCCAGGAAAAACTCACAACCAGGTGAATGCAAAAGATGCTTTAAATGCATTCAATGAGTTATACGAATTGCCAAAAATTGGAAAATACGAAATATATGCAAAAGAAGTTATTTCTTCTAAAAATTTCGTTGATAGTTCAACAGGTGGCGAAGCTGAAATTTTCTTCTGAATAAAAAAAGAAGGAACCCCAATCACATTTCAAGATATACAACAGCTAGAAAGAGTATACAAACCTAAATATACAAAGACTATTAAATATTTTAAACCTTTATCGTATAGAGATATAAAACCGGCAAATGTAAACGAATGATTTAAAGAATCTGATTTCTCTGCTTCAAATATAGATGAAAGTGATAAGGCAAAAATAAATCAAATTAATAGCCATAATTTTGATGTTAGAAAAGCAACTGGTGCCATTGTAAAATCCAAATCATTTGAATACACAGTTATTGATCCAAAGGATATTGTTGATCAAAATGCAGCTGACATGCTAAATTATTTACTAAAATTAAAAACTAACAACTCAGAAGATACATCGAACAATTCAAAATTCACTAACACCGCTCCTTCTAACGGAAATAGAGATGATCAACCTATTGTAAACAACACATCTAAAGTTGAGGATTTTTGAGTATCTAGTGCTCCGATTTCAAGCCAGTCGGATAGCGTAAATAATGTTGATTTATCATCTATAGAAAAAAATTACTTTATTTACTATTATGATGTTCAAAGCAATGCGAACGATCAGCTAAGTTTTAAATTAGGTTTTATCAATAAAACAGACACAACAAAAAGATTTACAAATGGTCGCACAATAACATTAAATAATCTAAGAAATGACTACAAAGAAAATCTTTATCCTGAAATAATGCTAAACTCAATTAAATATAGCGATATATCTATCAACAATATTTCAAATAAAACTATTAATGAATTTTCAAATATTATGAAAGGTAGTGATAAAAACGCTAAACAATCATATATTTCATTGAAAAATAGCATCACTTACAAAAATTTCACAATTGATAAGTCGAATTTCGAAGTTGCTGATGCCAAAGCTGGAGAAGGAAATTCTGTATACATAAAATTTAAAGTAACAAACCCAACCACAAATAAAACCTATATAGGAAATACATGATATAAAGTTTCTGGTTTTAGTGATACATCATCTTCTAAAGAGAATTTAGACTTCAAATATAGCTCATTAAACACTGTTTTTGAATCTTCTAGCGAAATTAGAAGAACAAGAGAATTAGAACCATATTATGAAGATTTATTGTGAGATTTAGATAAAGAAAATCAAGTTGCAAAATGAACTTTAAAAGAAAAATATATCAAAAATACTTTCTTAAAAAATAATGCAACTAACCGTAAATTTAAATTAAGATTATTTGCAAATCAATTAATTCAAGATGATGATAGGCTAAAAAGAATTAGTGACCCAAGTAAAAACTATTTATTTGAGTTTAATTTTGATGAATTGGCTAATGGTCAAGAAGTAACTAAAAATGAAATAACTAAAACATATAATAATTTAAATGGTGGAGAATATCCAAGAATTAATTTCACATTAAAAGCAAGATATCAAGCTGGCGAGGGAATTAAATTCGAGGTCGAGTTAACAGATAAGCAATATAAACTATTTGTTGGCAACCCATTTAATGAAGCATTGCCTTTTGCCGAAGTAAATAAGGCTGATAAATATGGGACATTCGACAAAAATAAAGCCTTTTTAATCAATAACTCTGGAGCTTCAATAACTATTGAATACACCAATGGCATCGAACACGAAAGTTTTGATCAGGAAACTAATTTATTTGATTACAAAAAATTAGATTATTCTCAAGAAAATCAACCAATTCTATTTTATACACCAGAATCAACCATAAATTCACAAGAATATAATCCTAATCAAAATGTTTCTTACGAGCTTCACAATGGATATCTACAAGATCAAGAATATATGCACAATGCATGAGAAAATATTGATATTGTTAAAAATGTTAGAGCAAGAAGCTTCGCATTTAATCAAGGAACTGCTACTATGTTAGCTAAAGTTAATGACAATCCAAATGATGGAAGATTCTATATAATTACAAACAACCACGTTGAACATATTTCTAATATTTCGGAAGTTCAAGGTGAAAATCTACCTAAATCCGGAAAGAGAAAATACATTACAAAAACCTCAAATAACTTCGGAAATAATGTTGATAACGGATTTTCATATTGAGGCGGGTTAAATGTGGCAAATTCTGTTCCAATTGAAGTAATTTGATCAGGTGTTGATCAAATTAGCGAAAAAGGAGAGAAAAAAGCTGGTTTAACCGTTGATATAACTGTTTTTGCAGTTGATATTAATCCATTAATTGCCAATGCAAAATTAGAAGGAAAATTTGAGTTAGCTCAATGATTTGAAAACTGATTTAAATTAGAAAACATTAAAATGGATTATTATGGTTCAAAAGATGGAGTTCACTTTGGACCAAATCTCAAAAAAATTGCAATGAGTGGTTTCCCTTATGGAAAACAAGCTGGCTATTTAATCAATAGAGCATCTTCAAATAGTGGTAATATTGCTTTAGCAAGACAAAATGGCTATGTACAAACATTTTACAATGCTGGTAATTCAGGAACTGGTGTTCTAGGGCAAAACAATACCTATGTTTCTACAATTAACTCCGGAGCTCCGCTAACATTTTTACAATCATGAAATTATGAAACTGGTTTTTATAATTTCTTAGGAGTTAATGTTAATAAACAAAGTCCATTAGAAATAAATAATACCAATTCTGTTGGAGCACAAATTTTAAGATGAAATCTAAAAGATCCTTTAAATATAAAATTGCCTTGATTTTATAAAGATATAGAAAATAAATAATTAAAAAATGTGAATTAGTATAATACTAAGCTCACATTTTTTAATTTTAAAAGTATAAAGTTATTAAAAATAAATTAGGGATAAGCCAATATTAAAATATTTAAGCTTTTGTGATCCTTATTTATTTTCTTTATCTAACAATTTTTTATATGCTCCAAAACCATTTTTTTCTAAATCGTCATAAGCGATGAATTTTAATGATGCTGAGTTAATGCAGTATCTCAAACCACCAAGTTCTTTAGGCCCATCATTAAAAACGTGACCTAAATGAGAGTTTGCATTAGAACTTTTAACTTCTGTTCTAACCATATTGTGAGATAAATCTTCTAATTCAACTAATAAATCATTGTCAATAGGTTTGCTAAATGCTGGTCAACCACATCCTGAATTAAATTTATCAGTCGATAAAAATAAAGGTTTATTGTCAACTATATCAACATAAATCCCTTTTTCAAAGTGATTATCATATTCATTTGTAAAAGGCTCCTCCGTATAAGCCTCTTGTGTTACTTTGTATTGTAATTCTGTTAAATGATCTAATTTATTATTTTTTTCCATAACGAAAATTATATAAAATAATGAGTAACCGAACTAAAAATAGCACGATTATCTAAATAATAAAAAATAAAAGCATAGTAAAGACTATGCTTAAAAATTAATTTTAGTTATTTATATAAAAATTTAAAATCAATAAAATTATTGCCTGCAACGCTTTTATCTTGGTTTGCTGAGTTTTGTGGATATGATGGTGTAATGTATAATCTGAATTGAATAAATTGATTATCTCCCAAAACAACTTTTGAGACACTTTCTATATTGAAATTATATGAATCATTTTTAATTTCAGGGTTATATGAATTTTTAGCAATTAAAACTACTGAATAAATTAAACGATTAATATTTGTTAGTTCAACTAATTTATTTCATCTTTGTCTGTCACTTGATAAAGAGTTAAATTCGGCAACTAAATTATCAATAGGGGTTTTAAGCTCTTTATTAAAGCCGAAATGATCGTTAAATGAATCAATATTTTCAGATTGATTATCTAATTCTTTTTTCAATACATCATATAGACCTTTTCCTTTAGTATTGAATCCGCCCAATCATAATCATCTTACTTGATTTCTAAATTTGTTTTCGAAATTGTTTGTGTCGAATCAATATAGAATTTTATATTGCATATATCCCAACATTGCATACGGTGTTGTACGTGGTGTTCCAAAACCATGTTCTTCGTCAGCATATTTAACAAAGTATACTTTAAATGATGATTTTGAACTATTCATTAAACTTTCATCAACGTCAATAAATTCTTTTAATGAAGGATCTGATAATTCGATAATGTATGAAGATTTTCCGCCTAATGAACTATCTAAATCACCTGCATTAGATTTTGATTGATCATCTTTATAAGTATTATCAAAATCGTGAGTTGATTTAGTTTTTCCAGTTTCAGATATATTGATATATTGGCTAAATAGTTTTGTATTGTTCAAATTATTTGATATTCATTGTTTTGAATATAAATTATTTATAGTTACATCTTTAACTTTTGATGTTGCATTACCTGAAGATAATTGTAATTTAAATGAAAGTTGGCCATTTAATTCATTAATATTAAATCATGAACTATCATTTAAAATTAATGCAATGTCATATTCTTTAATATTGAATGTTTTAAAATCTAAATCAGTTAAATTTAATAAAGTGTTTAAATCAGTAATTTTTTCAATAAATTTAGTTGCTCATCATTTTTTATTTAAAGTAATTGAAGAAATTGAGTCAACTAATTGATCTAATTGTTCTTGATTTAATTGTTTTTTAGGAGCTGATACGTTTGTATTAAATTCTTTATCAATATTTAGATAAAATCCATTAAATAAAAGTTTTTTAATTGTGTAATTATTATTTTCTGAATAATCATCGAAATTAAATTCATAGGTTAAATTATCTTTATTAGAAGCAATGGCAGTCAATTCAGTAGTTTGAGATTTATTATCTTCAATTATTAATGTGGCTTTTTGATGATTTAATAAGAATTTAGAGTTTTCATTATTATTTAATTTAACAATAATTTTTTTAATATTTTTGTTGGCAATATCTTGAATATCAGAGCTTTCTACTAAAACTTTTTCATCATCTAAATTGCTTTCTATAGCAGTACTTGGATTATTGTTATTTTCGTATGAAAAAATAATTTTATCATCAACAACTATTGAAGATACTGTATATGTTGCACCTGGAACTATATTGTTAACACTACCAGATCACAAAGAATTATTCTTGGTTAGTATTACAGATGATTTTCAGCCATTTGAGCCAACAACGTTAGCTTTAACAGATTTATTTTCAATTTCTTCTGAAAACTCAACCGATACATTTAAATTATTATTTCCGGCATCTGATAAGGTTAAATTTTGATATGTTAATGAGTTATTTGTTGTGTCAAATTCAAAATTTGAATTTTCTTTTGCATTAATTTCAACTCTATCATTTTGATCTTGTTGATTTACCAATATTATTTGTTTAACTTCATATATTTTATTTACTAAAGGCCCTTCTGCAAAGTTTTCTTCAGTAGTTCCTATTTCTTCGTCTTCAAATTCTTCAACTACTTCCATTCTAATGTTTTTAAAGTCGCTTGATGATTCTTTAGAAACGATAAATGACACGTATATATCTTTATTTTGTTGTTTATCATTTATTTTTAAAAATGCATTGTATCCTTTTTTAACTTCAAAATCTTCAACATTAAAGCTAAATATTATATTTTTAGATGTTCCGTTATATTCTAAAATATAATCCATTTTTGATATTTTAGGAACAATCTGTTCTTTTTCCAATGTTTGAAATTCTAATGTTAAATTACTTAATGATAATTCTTTTCCGTTTAATAATATTTTTGATATTTTAACTTTAGAATTAGCCTCTAAATTTTGTAAATTTATTTTAAATGAATTGCTTTTTGCTTCATATTCATTTGTTGATATTGATTTTTCTTCACCATTAGTATAAATAATTTCAAAATCTTTATTGTCATCATTTGCTAACTCATTTTTTGAGAAAGTGATATTCATTGTTGCAAAGTTGCTTGAAATATTTTCAAAAGTAATATTTTGAATTGCAAAATCATCAGTTTTTTCAGCTTCTTGTTTTTCATCTTCTTTATCTTTAGGATCTTGATCTTTATCATTTTGTCCATTATTTGTATTTCCTGATGAGCCACCAGTATTACCATTATTACTATTGTTATTTGAATTATCAGGATTAGGTTTTACTGTGTTATCGTCGGGCTGAATTGGTTTAGGATCTGTTGAATCATTTGTACCTGGTTTTTTATATGAACAGCTTATTGCAATTGGAACGATTGACATTGAACCCATTGCCAATAAAATATTCTTTCATAACTTATTATTTTTCATAAACGCTCCTTTTTTGTTTATGTTAAAAATTATAATTGCTTTTTTCTTTATTTTACGAAGTTTGAAAATAATATCAAATATTTAAACTATTTATTCATAAATAGTTATTTAAAAAATAAATAAATTTCTCAGCAATTAATCTTTAAATAGAATTCTTAAAAATGTAATATTGTTTTTAATTTTTTAAGCTACCTGGATTTATAATTAGGGTATGAAAAAAAGAATATTAAATATACTAAAATTGACTCCATTATTTTCAATTGCTAGCATTGTTATGGCATGCTCTCCGATGAATCAATCTTCTTCTGAAGAAGTTTCATCTATATCAATAAGCCAAAATAATTTGATAATAAAAATTTCAAATGCCAACAATATTGATTTAAGTAATAAAAAAGTAGAAATGCATTTAGTTAACGAAAATAATAAATTTATATCGACTAAAATCTTAAATATGGGAAATGGCGATATACAAGCATTTTTTGATATTTCAAATTTATCTTCACCAGCCACATATTTTATAAAGAATATTTATATAGATGGAAAAGTAATTTTGTTTAAAGAGAATTTAACAAATAGTTTTTCACTAGTGGATAAAAAGAAAGAAAAAGAAGACAAAAGCGATGAAGAAAATAAACCGATTATTTCTGACCAAGGCTCATCAAATTCTTCAACATCATCAGAATCAAATCAAGATAAACCATCAAAAAACGATGAAAAACCAAATCAAGTAAAACCCTCTAAAGAAGATACAAAAACAGAAGAAATGCCTAAACCAGGTTCAGATCAAAATAACCAAAATTCCGATACGTCAAATACCAACCAAAAAGATGAGCCTCCAGTGCTTCCTGGCTTTGGTGATGATGAGCAAAATTTTCCTATATTTCCACCAAATTTACCTCCTAAGGTTGATAGAACAGCAGAAAACTCATATCCTGAATGAGCTTCTAAATTTAAGAAAATTGATGAGAATATTTTATATAAAGAAATATATGATAGAACCTTTGCAGTAAAATTTGGAATTAATATTTCTAAAGATCCCAATAAAAAATCATTTTTATCAAGCAGTCAAGGCACAACATGGTTATTAGATTATCATAGATTCAATGAAAATAAGTATAAGTTATTTTTTGCAACAAACTTACACGTCATGGGAGAATTTTCTAATTCATTGACAGAAGAAAAAAATAAATTGCTAAACTACGAAGATTATCGTGGATGAAAAGTGGAAAGTATATCACTTGGAAAAACAAGAGAAACACAAACTACTTTTCCTGAAAAAGAAAATAGATACCCATATTCAATGCAAAATAACTTAAAAACGACTTATTATGCAAATGCAAATGAATTTACAAATTATTCAAATACAGATTCATCTGCATTTGAAACTAAATTTACAAATGGTATAAGTGCGCCAAAAATAGTTTTCGCCGGTTTTGATTTTATTGATAAACAATATTTACAAGAATTTCAAGAACAAATGAAAGAAAAAATTAGAAATAAAATTAGGCAAATAGAGTCTGAAGAAAATATTGAAGATCATGATGAATATTTAGGTCTAAAAAGAGCTTTAAATAATAATGAGTTTATACCAGCATACACTGATTTCGGGGTTTTTGAAATTGACATAAACTTAGCTGAAATTCAAGATGAAAAATTAAAAGAATGATTTAAAAATGCAATTAAATCAGTCGATCAATATATTCAAAGAAACAACGAAGCTTCAATATTACCAAATACTGATAAAAGTATATTGAGTTATATGCAAACAACAGATTACATCACTGCTATAAATGATCAAGGCAATGAATCAAATCTTTATAATGCAAAAGACGTTTATACCGGAGGGTATCCTTCAATAGGCAAGGGATTGGCCGTTTGAACAAGGAATAATCCTACCGAACGTAAATCTGAAACAGAAAATTCATATTATAGAGCCACCGATAAAAATTCTACTAATTTTGCCTATCCAACAAATTCACAATGAAATAGAGTTACAACAAATGACTTACAATTATATACAAATGTATTCGGTCGTCCACTAATGGACTTTTATGGCTTTAACATTACAATGAGATTTTCTTCATTGAGTTATGGCGCTTCGGGTTCAGTTGTTTATAATGAGTTTGGACAAATTATTGGCATATATAATTCAGTTAGTGCAGACGTAAGCATTGATGATCTTTTAAGAGAAGGAAGATTTGCAACTCTGCTCTTATCAAAAGATTATAAATTTGGTAATAGAACAATGAAAGCATTTAACTTAATCGATGGAACTAATAAAAAGCTATATCCAGCACAAACTGCTTCATTTAGAGAAAACTTAATAAAATTATATGAAAATGGTTTTGAGGATAATAGTTATTCAACTGCTTTATTCCCTAATGGATTCAAACCTTCAAATTAATTAATATTCTTACACCTTAAATCATTTTGTTTAAATCTTTAATAGTAAATATTAGCATGAAGATTTTTAATAGATAAAAATATATTTAGCAATTTCGATAAAAATAATGTATTAAAAAACCAAACAACAAACGTAAAATTTGATATCGTTGTTGTTTGGTTATTTTTTATAATGAGTTTAAATTATGTCATTAAGAGTTTTGTATTTTATTATTAATAATGTTTGCAATCTCAGCCATTTTTTGTTTATTTTCAGCTAGATTTAAATCGCTTTGAGACTCTAAATTATTCAATTTTTCTTTCAATGATTTATAATCAGGATCATCTAATTTATAAAATAATCCAAATTTAACAAAATATGATTTTAACTCAAGTGATAATTCGTAATTAGTTTTATTGTCATTTGCTGGCAACTCTATTGAGGCAACAATTTCATTATTAGATTTAACTTTCAGTTGATTATTTTCAAAATAGTATTCTAAATCGTTAATGTTTTTATTTAAATCTAAAACAAAAGTAAAGGTATTGTCATTAATATTGTAATCATATAGCTTTTGTTGATTATTATCATTTTTAATTACATAAAGATGATTTTTATAACTTATCATCAAGTTTAATAAATTATTATTTTCAAAGCCATTTGAATTTATAGTCGATAAGCTCTTATTATTTTCTTTTGAATCAAAGTAACTTAAATTACCATTTTTAACCAAGTAAACTTTTGAATTAAAGAAATGATAATCAGATTCAGTTTTAGAATCAATAAAATTGTTAAAAATATTTTTTGATTCATTTTCAGAAATATTATTATTAACTTCATCTAATTTTTCATTATCAACTCCATTTATAGTCGAATCTCAAGTTAAGTGTTTTTGATATTTAAACATATCGGTATATTTTGAAATTAATTTAGCAGAACCTTGATAAACTGCAGGATAATCCAAATCAACTGCTCCCGGATCTAGATGAGTAGGATCTGTTATAAATCATTTTCCGGCTTCATTTTTAAATGTAAATCAAATATGTTGCTCACCTGTTATTATTCTAAATTCAAGACCAGCAATTGAGTATAAAATTGCAGCTTGTTCAACATATTCTTTACATACACCTCAATGTTTTAAATACGCATCATTTATTCCTTCTGAATGATACATGTAATTTAAATTATCATCTACATACCTAGTTAAAGTAAATACTTTTTCATAAACTGACATATTTTCATTTAATAAATTAATTGCTTCATCAACATATTTTGCCATTGCTTTTTTAGCATCTGAGTTTAATTTATTAGAAGAAGCTGAAAAAGTAAACACATTGCCATTTTTTACTCTAAAATTGGTAGTTGCTGCTGAACCAACTGATAAAAATGGATATTTGTAATACTCATGCGAAATTAAATCTAGATACATAGGATACATTTTATCAATACTAATATAGTTATTATTCGTATCATACTTAGCAATAAAATAGTCTTTATTTCTTAAAGATTCAAATTCTAAAATTAATTCCTCTTTAATTTTTTGATTGTCTGGCATTGATTCAAAAACAACAGTAGGTTTGTTATTCGAATCATCATATTTAGTAACTTTTTCATCCAAATCATCAAATAGTTTGACTAACTCAATATAATCTTGACTATTATAATTGTCTTTATTAATTGTTACTAATTTATTAATATAAGAATTTAAATCATCTATTTTGGTGCCTTGGTTTTCTTCAATTGGACCGCCTAAAAAATTATTACCTTTTTGGAAATAGAAAAAGTAAGGCATCGTTAATTTCTTTTCTTCGAAATATAACATTCTATTCTTAATTTGATTAAACTTATCTTGAGCAACTAATAAATCATTATTATTTTTAAGCTCAGATTCGATACTATTTGGCTTATTTTCATCTTCAGTTTTAGATTCAGATTCAGTATTTTTATCAGCCTTAGGCTCTGAATCGGGTTTTTTATCATTTTCTTCTAAACCACTATTTGTGTTGTTTGAATTATCATTTTCTTTTTTGACATCTTCAGTTTTATCCGGTTTATTAATATCCTCTTTTTTATTTAATTCAGAACAAGAAATAGGCATAAATGCAACTGGTGATAAAGCCATCATTAAAATAAGGTTTTTAACTCTCTTTTTCATACGTCTCCTAATTATTAGTTTTTTATTTTAAATAAAATAAAAAATAATTTATATTTAAATTTTAATACTTTAACTAAAAAGGTATTTCAAAATATTTATAAGAAGCAAAAAAATAACTGTATTTTATTGAGTTTTTATATGTTTATTTATATTTTTAAATCTTTTTTAATATAAAAACATTCTGCTTTTCGGAATGTTGCGATTTATCTAGATTTATCAATACTTTTAGTGTCAAAAAAGCAAATTAACTCATTTTATTTATTGCTTCATCAATATTAAAATTCGATACAAATAAATATTTTTTAGCAAAATGCTTGCTGTTAATTGAATACTTATTTTTTATAAATGAATTCGGATTTTCATTTTTATCATTTTCTAATATGAAAACTAAATCTAGCTTAGGTTGAATTGATAAAATAAATTTATATTTTATTTTGTAAAATCAATTTCATTTATTTTTTTCTGAATTATTTTTCATCTTTTTATCAATATTATAAATGTCATCAATTAAATGATGGATTATTATCGATTTATGATGCTCGTTAGTCATTTTAATAATATCCAGATCTTCTATTAATAATTTTTTATATTCGTCAAGAGTATATTTAATTTCTTTATTAGCAATAAAAATTTCATTACTATCCAAGTATGGTTTTAGTTTATTAATTAAATTAGCTTTTAAATCTTGATCATTGCCCAATATTGCAATACGTAAGGTTTTGTGTTTTGATTCAAGATAAAATAGATATATTCCCATTAATAAAAAGATTAAATTAATCAATATTAAAGTTACATTTAAAAATGCGATGCCAGAAAAGAAGATAAAACATAATATATTTTTAAGACCTCATAATAATCAGCTTTCTTTAAAGCCTAACGACATCATTGTAAGAGCAACAATTGATAATGCATTAAATATTGATAGCAATATTGATGAAGATAATTTGTATTTAAAATTAGATCCAAATGGAAAATAATTTATATTTAATATTTTTCCCAATATATCATTTGTGTATGGATTTAAGAAATAAAATGCTATGCAGAATATAACAAAATAGAAGAAAAATATTATAGTAGAATAAGCAGAACTGCGTAAAAATTGTATGCGAGCATTTTTCTTTATTTTTTGTTTAATCAAAACAGATACTAAGATTAATATATAAATTATTTGTAATAAAGCATCAATGACAAGACCGTTTGTAAAAGCAAAAAGACTGTACAATATAGCATTTAATATTCCATAAAGATATGCTATATTTTTCTTTTTTGCAAAGAAATACAATGCCAAAATGCCAACAAATCCAGATAATGATACAAATATATTAATCATTTTTTGTCAAATTGAATTATTCGAATTTCATATTCAACTTCCATTATCCACATTATATATTGACAAAATAAATAATGATATTGATATTATTATGAAACTAGTTAATTCAAATATAAATCTTTTCTTTTCTACCTTCATTTTTTTCCTTTATATAAATATAATTAATAAATTTTACACGAAAAAAATAAAAACATCATTATGTGCTGTTTTTAAACTATTTTCTAATATTTAGAGCTTTAATGGTTGCTAAATATAGATCGTAGTTTTCATCTTTTAGGTGGCTTAGTAGAGCTTTACGGTGGTTAACTTTAGCCATAAATCCACGCATTGAGTGTAAATCTTTTTTATTTACTTGGAAGTGTTTTTTTAAACTTTCAATGTCTTCTGTTAAGATTGCAATTTGAACTGGTAAATAACCTGTGTCTTTTGCATTTCTTCCGTATTGAGCTACTAATTCAGCTTTTCTAGCTTTTGATACCATGTGTTTTCCTTTCATAACCTAGCAATAATCTTAATTATTACCAAGGAATAAATAATTTTTATAACTGCTTTATTATAACATATAAATTTATTTTATATTTTCATTTAATTTTACAACGAAAAATTCTTCGCATATTATCACAATATCGTTTTCTTCTGCATTTCTCGTTTGTTTTTTTAATTTACTTTCTAATGATGCTTTAAAAAAGGTTGTTTCTTCGTTTTTTGTATTTATTAACGAAATAAAATCCGACTGAATATTCTCTAAATATGTAATTGATACTCACGAAACTTTTAGTATCGCATATGGATTATTTTTAAAATCTTTTAATATTAAATGGTCATTAGCTTTAGGAATGCGATTATATGTTTTGATAAAAAAATCGTAAGTGTTAACCCTACCTTTTAATTTAAAATTTAAAATTTTTTTGATATCTTTTTTATTTAATTTTCAAGTATAGTGATCAGATCATTTCTCGATATTATTTTCATCGCAGTACAAATTTCACAATTCAGTTCCAGTCATAAATTTCCTTAAATAAAAAGCCCAAAACGGGCTTATGTTCAATTTCTTGATATGGTGCGAACGAATGGACTTGAACCATCGACCTCACGATTATCAGTCGTGTGCTCTAACCAGCTGAGCTACGCTCGCATATATTGCTAAATTATTATAACATAAAAAAAATTTTATATATTAAAATGCACCATATTGATTGATTTTTTTAATAAATTGCGATTAAAAATAAAAAAATAATTAGGTTAGCACACTATTTTGTAATTAAGTTTATTATTAAGCATTAAAAAACATGATCTTTAACTCGATCATGTTTTTTAATGTTCATAAAATGATATGGTGCGAACGAATGGACTTGAACCATCGACCTCACGATTATCAGTCGTGTGCTCTAACCAGCTGAGCTACGCTCGCAGAAAAGAGTCAAAATGACTCTTTTGATATATAATGCGGTAATTAACGTTTTGAGAATTGTCTTGCTCTTCTTGCTTTTCTCAAACCGAATTTTTTACGTTCTTTAACACGTGCATCACGAGTTAAGAATCCAGCATCTTTTAATTTGTTACGGTATTCGTTGTTTGAAGCTTCTAATAAAGCACGTGCAATACCTAATCTAATAGCTCCAGCTTGACCTGTTAAACCACCACCGTTAACATTTGCAAAAACATCAAATTGTCCTGATGTTTCAGTAACTGTAAATGGACTTAGAGCATCTTTTAATAAAATGTCTGAGTTTAAGTGTTCTTTAGCTGGTTTGCCGTTAATAATGAAGTTACCTTTACCTGGAATTAAATAAACTCTAGCAACTGAAGATTTACGTCTTCCTAGACCATAGTATCTAATTTTATCTGCCATAATTATTTAACCTCGATTTTTTCTGGTTTTTGAGCTTCTTGTTTGTGTTCAGCTCCTGCATAAACAAATAAGTTTTTAAATTGTTTACGGCCTAATTTTGTGTGTGGTAACATTCCTCTTACAGCTTTTTCTACTAGTGCTTCTGGTTTTTTAGCACGTAAATCTGCTGCATTAATTTGTTTTAGACCACCAGGGTATCCTGTGTGGTGGTAGTAAATTTTGTTTTCTTCTTTTTTAGCTGTTAGAAGTACATGTTTTGCATTGATAACAACTACATTGTCGCCCATGTCAACATTTGGTGTAAATGTTGGTTTATTTTTTCCTCTAAGGATTGAAGCTACAAGAGTTGAAAGTCTACCTAGTGGTACGTTGGCTGCATCTACGATGTATCATTTTTTGTCAACTAATTCTTTTCTAATAATTGTTGTTTGACGCATACTTTCTCGTCCTTTCTTTAATTTAATAATAAAATGCTTTTACATTATAACACTTTTTTAAAAAATAGCATCAATTTATTTTCCTAGAAATTTGAAAGTTTACATAATAAATAAATTAGTGCTGTTTCAGCTCTTAATATTGTTTTAGTTAGCCCCACAATTTTAACACCTTTATCTTCAGATTTTTTTACTTCTGATAAAGTAAGTCCGCCCTCAGGTCCGACAATAAACATAATATTACCTTTAAAATTATGATTTGTTTCCGTTTCTTCTTTTTCATATGCCATTATTTTCTGATCAATTTGATAATCTAAAATTTGATCAAATGAATGAACTAAACTTAACTCTGGAATGATATTTCGAAACGACTGTTGCGCAGCCTCTTTAATTATTTTATTAAATCTATCATATTTATTTTCAACATTCAAATTGCTCTTATCACAATATTCAGAAATAAAAGGTATTATTTTAGTTGCTCCTAACTCCACAGATTTTTGTAAGGCTATTTCAAAATGATTTTGTTTAATTAAAGGAATAGCAACAACAATTTCATACCCATATTCATTATTAATATTTAACTTTTTATTAATCTTTGCTAAATTAGGGAAATTATAAAAACATTCATAAAATTCGTTTTCATAATTAACTAAAAAGGGTTCATTTTTTATTCTTAAAACTCTAATATGTTTTTGAGTCTCATCATCTAAAATAAAATAATCACCATCTCTTTTAAAACTAAAAAATTTATACATAATATATTATTATACAAATTTATTAGTCATGTATAACATTAATTAGTCGAGCCAAGGTTTTGCTTTTTTTAATGTCATCTTAATAAAATATAACTAGCGTTAATTATTTTTGATTACCTATTTAATAATAAATATTTGTCTTTTAAAAAAATAAAAAGGCGATGAACGCCTTTAAATAATATATGCAAGTTTAAAAATAAAATTTCTTACTTCATCTTAACTTTTAAATACGTCTTGCATATCATCATTTACCAAACGAAAGTCTTTATCTTCTTCAATAATTGGATATCTGCTTCCGTTTTTAATGTTTTCAATTAGCATTTCCGATGTTTCGCTATTTACAAACATTGATGAGCTACTTTCGATATTAGTGATAACTTCAGCTTGAATATCTTCGGCAGCTTTTGGTGCTCCATCTTTTAAACCGGTTGCAATAACCGATACAAAAACTTCGCCTAATTTGTTACTTTCGTCAGAGATTGAGTTATTAATTCCAAAAATAATATTTATGTCTTTACCAACAATTTCTCTCATTGTTAAAATAGCTTTCTTTATCTCATTTAACGTTACTTTCGATGAAACCGAAAAATGAACTATGGCGTCTGTTGCGCCGACGATGCTCGATTCTAAAATTGGGCTTGATATAGCAGATGTGATTGCTTTTACAGTTCTATCTTCTCCGCTAGCTTGACCAATACCAACAACAGCCTCGCCTTTATTTTTGATTACAGTTTCTAAATCAGCAAAATCTAAATTAATAAAGCTAGGTACAGCAATAACGTCAATAATTGTTCTTATTGTTTGTTTTAAAACATTATTAGCGCATTTAAAAGCGTCATTGAATGAAACTTCTCCATATTGTTCAGTTAATTTATCATTTGAAACGATAATAAATGCGTCAACATATTTTTTAATTTCTTCAATACCTTTTTTAGCAACTTCTGATCTAATTCTACCCTCAAACATAAATGGAGTGGTGACAATGGCCATTACTAATGAACCTTGCTCTTTTGCAATTTTTGCAATAACTGGAGATGCTCCAGTTCCGGTGCCCCCTCCCATTCCGGCAGTAATTAAAACTAAATCAGCGCCTTTTAAGCGACTTTTAATTTCATCGGCATTGCCTTCAGCTGCACTTCTTCCGATTTCTGGATTAGCACCAGCACCAATACCTCTTTTATCACCGATGTGTAAGATTTGATTTTGATTAAATCTTGCTAAAGCTTGTTTATCTGTGTTTACAACTATAAAATCTAAACCGTCTAATTTTGTGTCTAACAGTGCTTGAATACTATTATTACCACCACCACCAACACCAATAACTTTGATTTTAGCTACTGGATTGTAATTCAAAACTTCTTTTTCATCCATATTTGGCCTCCTGTTTTATTTAATGTTAACTAAATAAATAACTTGGTCTACTTTCAATGTTATCAAATGTTCTAATGGTGAATAATTCGATAGTAAGAGTAATATTTTGATCAATAATTTCAATATTTTCTAACAATTTTATTACACCTTGCATTTCTTCGCTTATAAAATGATTTGGCATATTAATTTTAAAACTTTTCGCTATTAGTTTTCAATTAATTAAGTTAATAAAATTATTTAAAATTGAGAAATTGCTATCAAAAATTAAATCTAATTTATCACTAAAATTATTAATTTCGCTTAGTTTAACAATTTTAGTTATTAATTTATGTGCATATTCATTTAGAATTTGATAAACATCAAAGTCCGATTCAAAATCGTTTTGTTCATTTAATGAAATTAATAATGCATTGGCATCAGCAATAGAAATTTGTTTTTTTTGGCTAATTTTTTTAACCAAGTCATCTAATCCGATTTCTAATACTTCGCTAATCATATTAGTTGAATTATTGACTAAGTTTAGAATTGTTTTATCATTTTTAAATGAACTTACGATAGCTAGTCGTGAGTTATTTTTTAATAATAAACTATGATTTTTTAAGTTATCTATCACGTAAATTTTAGCTATGTTTAAGTGATTTAATTTCATAACTTCAAAAATACTTTTAGCCTTATTTAAATCCATGCTGTTAATTGAATAGTAATTTTTATTTTTAGCTTTTAAAATATAATCACAATCAATTAAATATTCATTATTTTTTTTGTGTTCATTAATTAAAGCTTGGTTTAGTTGATAATCAGATGCATCTAAACATTTATTAGACGATATAAATTTATTTTTAATTTTGAATGATTGATTATTTTCAACAAAAAGCAATACATCTTTTAATTGACCTTCAATAATCTTTTCAATTGTTTCTTTGCTTTTCGCTATAAAGTTAGATAAATTACTTAAAGAATTACTATTTAAGCTATTTTTATAAATAGGAAAAGATTCAAAGCCGATTCTTTCAACGACTTCTACTTCATATTTATTATTAAGTATTTTAAAAGCTGTAATAATAACTCTTTTCATTTTAATTCCTGTTAATTTAGTTTTGTAATCACTCTTAATTTTGCACTTCGTGCCCGTCGATTTTCTTCAGCCTCAGATTCTTGAGGAAAGATAATCTTTTGTTTTCAGTCTCTATCGATTTGTACTGGTAATTTATTTAATTTGGGATCATGATAGTTTAATTTTTGAAAGTATTGTTTAACAATTGCGTCTTCTTTACTATGAAATGTAATAAAAGCACACTTTCCATTTTTATTTAATAATGAAGGAATTTGTTCTAAAAGTTCTTTTAAAGAACCAAATTCATCATTAACGGCAATTCTTAATGCCTGAAATACTGCTTTAGATGGATTTTTTTCACGAACTATTTTAGCTGGCAACACTTTTTTTAGCAATTCATTTAACTCAAAAGAAGTATTAATTGGGCGATTCGAAACGATGGCTTTCGCAATTAGTTTGGCTAATTTTACATCAGCGTTTTCGTATAAGATTTTCGCAATTTCTTCTTCTTCAAAATTATTTACTATATCTTTTGCCATTAAAGGATTGTCTAAGTCCATTCTCATATCTAACTCTGAGTTTTGAGAATAACTAAATCCTCTTTTTATATCATCTAGTTGTGGACTACTTACACCTAAATCGGCTAAAATTCCATCCACATGTTCTATACCTATTTTTTTAAGTTCTTTAGAAACGTATCTAAAGTCACTTTTTATTAATATATAGTTAGAACTAATCTTTGCAAGTTTTTCATCACTTTCTTTAATTGCTTCAATGTCTTTATCAAAACAAATAAGTTTACCTTGAGTTAATCGTTTTAAAATTTCTTGACTATGTCCTGCTCTACCTAAAGTTAAATCCACATAAATTCCATCGGTTTTAATATCTAAAGATTCAATTACTTCGTTTAATAAAACCGGAATATGTTTATTTATAACTTAACTCCTTGTTCAAAAAGTTTTTGAGCAAGATCATCAATATTATTTTCATCGTCATAAAAACTTTCGGCTAAATCATATTCTTCTTTAGCAAAAAGTTCGCATGTGTTTCCAGTTCCGACAAAAACAACTTCTTTTTTGATAGCGATTTTTTCAGTTAAATGTTTTGGTAAGTTTATTCTTCCTAATTTATCAGGAGAAACTAATTCAGTGTTACCGAAAATATATCTTGATAGGTTTCTAAAATCTTTATTCAAACTATTATTTTCTTCTAGTTTATTTTTTAATTTTTCAAACTCAGCTGGAGTTCTAAAAACTAATGATTTATCAAAACCTTTGGTGATGTAAAATTCATGTCCTAATTCTTGCAACAATTTAGCGGGAACAACTACACGATTTTTATCATCAATTTGGCGATAATATTTTCCAAACATTTCCACTTCCTTCCACTATCAACTATATTTTAACAAATAACTTGTAAATCTATTAATAAATTTTTTGTTTTTTTAGCAAATTTGTATTAAAAACATTTTTTAACGTCCAAAAAGTAAATAAAAAGGTAAAAATTTAAAAAAACACCTTATTTTTAGTCGTTTTTTAACGTCAACAATTTTTAAAAAAGGATTAATATAATTGGTTTAAATTTTGGTAAAATTAAGAAGTTAATGCTAGTTTAGCTCAGTTGGCAGAGCAACTGATTCGTAATCAGTGGGTCGGGGGTTCGATCCCTCTAACTAGCACCATATCCTAAATATAGGCAAATAAGTTCGCAAAAATGCGAATTTTTTTATTGTCTAAAATTGATTTTCCTGAATTACTAAGTTTTATTATGAAAAATAACAAATCTGCCTAAATTTAAGGTAGATTTGTTATTTTTTAACTATATCTTACAACATTTCTCTAATATCATCATAAATTGATAAAATGTTTTTTATTGTATTATAATCTCCTCTTTATGTAACTTGTATCGACCGTTTTCTAAGTTTTAAAAAAATATCAATCAAATAAAATTCTTTTGTTTTCTTGATTTTTGTTTTTTTATAAAATTATTTGGTTTAAAAATCATAAGTTTAAAAATTACTAATAAAGTAAAGCATAATAAAGCATATGACAGTATACCTATTTAATCTCACAATTATTGTGTTATTACAAATCAACTTTTTAAGCTTATAAAATTAGTTTCAATATTTTTTTATCTTTAATGTGTTTTAATTAGTTGTTCAGAATACAAATAGGCATATTTTTTTATAAACATATATCCCCTCAAATTCTTGATCTTTTTTTATTTTTTCGTTATCTAATTAAATTTTTCTACTTTTTTAAAACATTTGCGTTTTTTTTAAATCTAATAATTTAGCATAATAAACAAACCTGAACTTATCTTGATTTTTTAAAAATTTTCAAAAGAATATATTATTTATTTATCTTTAATTGCCTTCATTTACTTCCATAAATCATTTCCTCATCTTTATATTATGCTTTTTCGTATAATGAATTTAAAGGAGTGCACATTTGTGCACCCCAAATAAAATTAAAATATGTTTAATTCTTATACCAATTTACTTAAGTTTTTATAACTTTTTCATGTATATTAATTTCTTATTGTTACTTCGCCAATTACATAGCCATTTGGAATACTTGTATTTTTAAACACATCGCGCCCTATTGATTTTAATTTTGGAGCAGTTACAGAACTCAAATTAACCGCATTTTCAAAAGCAAAACTGTTAATAGTTGTAACTTTCGGTAAGTCTATAGAGTTAAGAGAAGAAGCTTCAAAAAATGCTGATGATTGTACTTCCTTTACTTCCGGAGCAAAGACGGAAGTTAATTCTCCATTTTTATAAAAAGCCCTATTTGGTATTGATGTTAATAGTGGAGCGCTAACGGTTGATAATCTTGAATTATTGCCAAATGTTCCTTCGCCAATATAAATTGCATTGGGTAAGTTTACACTTGATAGCGAAGAAGCATTTCAAAATGTGAATTCTCCAATAGATTCAACTTTTTCAATATTTACACTCTCTAGCGAGATCGTTCCTTCAAATGCATTCCGTTCAATATTTCTAACTTCTGGTAAATTTATTGAAGTTAATGATCTTGTATTTTTAAAAGCATAAGCATAAACTTTTACAACTTTAGGAAAATTTATCGAAGTTAATGAAGTTGCATTTTCAAAAGCATTACTATAAATTTTTAAAACTTTTGGAGCGCTAATAGAAGTTAGCGATGTTGCGCCTTTAAATGCTTCATTTCCCAATTCTGTTACATTAGGAATGTTTACTTCTCTTAATTTTGTGGCATTTCTAAATGCATAAGAACCTATACTTGTTGCACTTGGTAAATTTAAGGAAGTTAGTTTTGTCGATCCTTCAAACGAAGATAAACCCACGGATATAACATTAGGCATTTGAACATTTGTTAATGATGTTGCACCCATAAATGAAGAAGCATCTAGAGTAATTGCGTTTGGTAAATTAATTTCTGTTAAAGAAGTCGCTCCGTTAAAAGCATTTTCACCTACTTTTGTAACATTATTTGCGACTATAGATTGTAGCGAAGAAGCGCCTTTAAAAGTATTATCTTTAATTACTTTAACATTAGCAATATCAATAGATGTTAATGATTCAGCGCCTTCAAAAGCAGCGACATCTAAGTATTCTAAATTAGGAATATTTATTGATTTCAATTTAGTTGAATTTTTAAAGGCGGTATCAGCGATACTAGTAACCTCTGGTAAATCT
>JHVF01000007.1 GCA_000620005.1 Metamycoplasma spumans ATCC 19526 | reverse complement strand
AAAAGGTATTTTAGAAAGTATTATATTTTTTTATAATACTTTGACTAAGGAAATCAAAGTATTTTTTTAGTTAATCAAGGATATAAAGCTATATTTTTGGTTTTAGGAGTTCTTTCGATATTAATTAAAAGTTTTATATTAATAATTTACATCTTTTAATATCTAGTCCAAACTTTTAACTTTCTCTTCACTTCAACATTCGGTAGCTACTTCGCTACGAGAAAGCTTAAAAGTTTGTCCTATCATCATAATGGTATCTGTAAATTATTAATATCCAATCACAAATAAATAAAGCCATAAATTAAAGTATATTAAAGTATATTATGACAATAAAATACTTTTTCACCCCTAAAATCTAATTTATAACGAAATTTAAGTGGATCTAGGGGTGAAAAAAATAGGCCCCTAGATCTATTTAATCTATGGCGTAAATAGGAGAACAAAATGGAAAACCCGAAAGCAAGTACATTAGGTTATCACTGACTTGATAATTTATTAAAAAACCCAGAAAAATATGAAATTAATTACGACAGTGCATTAAAAACAAGTGTTAATGCGCTAGATAAAAAAGTTCATGGGCTTTTAGAAGGACAACTTTATATTTTAGCAGCTAGACCTGCAGAAGGCAAAACAACATTAGCACTAAATATAATTTTAAGAACCTTAAAAAATTTAAAAGAAAACGAAATAATTATATTTTTAAGTTTGGAAATGTCCGCCGCAGAAGTATTCAATAGAATGTTGTCTGTCATTGTAAATTATGATATAGGTATAAGAATGGAAGAAATGGCAAATAGCAAGCAGTTGCTTGTAATAGATTATTCTCATTCCAATGTTAAAAATATCAAAAAAATAATAGAAGAGGAGCAAAAAACAAAAATTGTAAAATCTGTTTTTATCGATCATTTGCAATTATTAGAAACTGATAACCCAAATCTACCTAGATACGAAAAAATGACGCAAATTACTAGAGATTTAAAAATAATAGCAAGAGAAACAAATACCAACATGTTTGTAATTTCACAACTTTCTCGGGATGTAGAAAAAAGATCTCGGGTAGATAAAAATATAGAAATGCAGTTGTCAGACTTGAGAGACTCAGGTTCAATAGAACAAGACGCTGATATAGTAATGTTTTTATATAAACCACATTTAGTAAAGAGAAATGATAAATGAGTTCCAAACGAAAATCAATATGTTATTCAAATAGGTAAAAATAGAAATGGAGCGACTGGTAGTATAGGATGCATCCTATATAAAGAAAAATGTTTATTTATGTTTGGAGAGGACTTTAAAAAAGATGACGAACCAAATAAATAAAACACCTCCTAAGTTTACGGAAGAAAAATTAAAGGAAATATTACACTATACCGATTTAGAAGAAAATCCAGCATATACCGCATTTAAAAGTAACACGGTTTTTGAGCTTCATTCAGGCGCTAAAGGTGTATCAAAATCTTTTGGTCAGGCAATTGTTACTATTTATAGATTGGTAAATGATATTAGATTCTGCAGTATGTGAACAAGGAATCAATATAATCACATTAAAAAAACTCTAAGACCCACTTTTGAAAAAGCATTTAATTTTTTAAAGACTGTACATAATCTTAATTATGAACCATTTATTAGTGTCTATGACTCTGGTGTTTATTGGGATTTTGATGACGGTGGACTTGGTAGAGCAATATATTTTGAAAACTTCGAAAAAATTCAGGCGTTTCAAGGTATTACACTAAAAAATAATAATTTTCTTTTCGGTGAGTTAGTATTAGACGAACCAATCGAGGATCCTGCCGATACTTCGAAACTTCCTCATCAATTAGAGGAATTATATAAATTACAAGAGAATAAATTACCTTTATTAATCGCTAACACCGTTTCTAGACTTAAAGCTCCAGATGATTTTCAGATAAAAATAAAATTTCTTTACAACATATTTACAAAGGAACATTGAATAATAAAAAATTATCATAATAATATTTTGCCGATTATTTTAAATAATGGGAAAGTAAATAAAAACATCGAAAAATTATTAATAGAAAACCATTTTATTCAAAAAATAAATAATAGCTTTAAATCTGATTTAGGAATTAGTTGTACGATGTATTCAAAATATTTTATTCCAAAATCAGAATTAAGTGAGTACCAACTTAAGCAATTGGAAGCATTGAAAAAAGATGATTATAAAATGTGAGTTATTACGGTTTTAGGCTTTACATTCGAAGATCCAAAAAATCGACCAAATTATTTTTTGGAACCTTATTTATTGAACGAAAAAGGAAAAATATCAAAACACATAAAAATAATAAGAGAACTTGATGAATTACCTGAAAGCTCTATTGTTAATATATACGATGGTTTCGATCCTGGTCTTAGTGACAAAAGTGCATGAGTTAGGTCTTTATTTTTAAGTGATGGCTCTGTTTATGTTCTAAAAGCTATTGATGATTTGGGTGCAAAAATAAAAAAACATTCCAAAAACCCAAGAACAAAAATAAATGAGTTGCTGTGCAATTTAATAAATGAATCAAATAATGAAATTTTTACTAAATATAAAACTAAATTATTTAACTCTAAAGTTATGTGCTCTATAACGCTTACAGATAATGACATAATTGCCGAATCATTAAATGTTTTATTTAAAAAAAATAAAATGGATGTTGCCTGTGTTTTAGCAAATCGACGAGATACTAACAATCAAAAATTTGGAATAATAAACCGTCAAAATTGACAAAAATGGATATTTAAAAATGATTTAATACAATTCAGCCCATCCAGTTTTCATTTAGTTGATTATCTAGCAAAGCAAATTATTTTACCAAACGAAGAAAAAAGAGATGAAACTATTAATAAAGAATTTTATGACATGATAAACGCCTTTGAGATGTCTTGTTCTATTCTTTACAAGCATCAATATCAAATTGCCAAACTAAAAGCTCTAAAGGAGAAAGAAAATGAATAAAGCCCAGTTTACTTTAAACGAATTAATGAAATCGTCTAACACAATTACAAATGATATTTTTGATATACTGAATGTTTCAAAACCGAATTCAAAAGAAGCTTATTTATCTTTGGGTGCAAAAATCCAAGCAAATACACTGGCATTTAAAATTCCTGAAGTTAAATTTAAAAATAAAACAGTTCAAAATGTTTGAAACAATTTTATTAAAGCTAACAAATTTTTAGAAATAATCCAGCAATTAGAAACTAATTTGTATCGCAATGGTATTTATGCAATAGGTATTACTCAAAATTTAGAAATTAATTTAGCTAAGGTAAACGATTACAAATTTATAAATAACAAATTAGTTAAATTATCAATAATAGTTGATACTATCAATTATCAAAATCAACAATACGATGTGATCAAAGAATATGATTTATTAAACGCTAAAAATACAAGTATTGAAGATTTATATGTTTCTCTCTTTGCAAAAAACCGTTTAAATGATAAAACATATAGTTTAAATAATTTTAACGGATATGACTTTGATTATCTAAATGAAAAAAAACAAAATTATATTCCTTGAATAATTTTTAAAAATAACTACTTATCTAATTCAGAAATAGATGACGTGGATAATTCTCTTTTTAAGATGCTAGACAATTGTCTTGAATGTTTATTACGAGATAATTTTTGATCTAATCCGTTCATTTTTATTACAGATAACTTCGCAATTGATAGTGCTGGAAATATTAAAGATGCTGTTTATGATTTAGGAAAAAGAGTTATACAATCTAATTCGCTAAGTTTTAACTCTGTTGGAAATCCTATCGAGTTTCATCAAGGGAGTTCTAATACACAATTTATTATTCAAAAAATCGATAAATTAAATTATCTAATAAAAGATCAAATGTTTTTTAAAATGAACTCCGCTGATTTTGGAACGAAAAATATGCATAACGCCGAGTTTGAAAATTTAAACTCTAATTTTAAAGCTTATGTTGAATCTAAGGCTAATGCACGAGAAGAATATTATTCTGATTTTATAAAACTATTTTTAAAGATAATTTCAAATTCATGCGATGAAGATTTTGAAGTGATAGTGCCAAATTCAACAAAATACTTAAAAAGCTCAGAAGCTATTTATGCAACTGATATAAATGGTGTTGCTATAAATAATAATAATTTTATTGGAGAACAAGATGCTTAGAATTTCAGAATATTTAAATGGGAATTTTATAGATCTATATAAATACAAAGTTACTAATCTTAAGCAAGATCGTTATTTAGATCTATCACTAGTAGAAACTAATTCTATTGAATTAGAATATGTAGGTAAAATTTCTGGTAATTTAGAAAATTCTTCTCCAATTTTAAAAGAATTTCCTAACGGCGAAAACTCGATTTTACTAGAATATATAGAAGATTTTAGTTTTAACTCAAATGATGCACCATATGACCCTCTAAACGAAGAAGAAACTAGCTTTTATTTGTTCAGCTTTAAAAATCCGAAAATTATAAACTACGATAAAGATAATTTTTATTACATAAATAATGGTTCTAGCGTTATTTATGATACCGAAAATTATGGAGAAGATAATAATTTATTTCAAACGAACTTTTCTAACGTAAAAAGTTTAAAAAACTTTGATACAAACAGAATTGTTTTTAAGCAAAAAAATGAAATAAATCAAACAATAAATAATATATCAATTAAAATGCCAAAAACAATTTTATTAAGCGATCTATCTTTTTTTGGAACCAAAACTTTTGGTGATGAAAAAATAAATAATTATATGACGAAAGCTATTATTACTAATAATTTGGATGACTCAAATTTAGATAATGTTTATTTTTACCCGAAAGTTTTAAATCCTATAAAAGTGGAAAATGAAAATGCTTATTGGTTTGATTCTTTTAATAATTATTTAAGATTTATCTTCAATTTCGAAGATAAATATATTAATTTAGAAACTTTTAAATCAGCTTTAAAAAGATACATTAATAACCAAGATATTAATGAAAAGATAGAAAATATAACAACTATTTTTTTTGAAACAATAGAGAGATGTTATTACGTAACTAAAACCATAATGACATCGTTTACAGGTTTTACTGAGCAACAAAAAAATAGCTTTAAAGAAACCATCTATAACGGTTCAAACGTAAAAGAATATACTGATTGACAACTTAAGTTATTTTTTGATGAAGCTGAAAAAATTGGTAACGACGATATTTTAATGTGTTTCAAAACCTTTGTACTAATGATGTCAAGTATTTTGCAGAGTTCTTATTGTTTGAAAGGTGGCTTTACAGAAGAGCATAAATTATTTTTACCGTTTTATATTGTTTCTTTTGAGTTAAATACTAGAAAATTGGTTGGGTTTTATTTAGAATCAAATTTTTATAAAAAAGTTGACAATAAAATTGTTCCTAAAGATTTTATAAATAGACATAATATTTTTCAATTTGGAACTAACACAATCACATTACCTTTTTTGCCAAACCAAATTCAAGAAGTTGATATCTCAAACAGCCCTCTGGATTTTAATACTGCTCAATCTTTAAATTTTAATTTTTTGCTGTGATCACCTTCAAAAAAAGATAATTTAAGTTCTACATTAAAAACTCTCGATATTGAAAAACCTAAAACAACAATTAATACAAAAATAATTGAATTAGATTTTGACCTACGAGGTGGAAGAGCTACATATCAGAAGTGAGCTGAAAAAAAATATCCTAAAAAATTGCCCAACGGTCAATATAAGCCAGACGATTGAAAACCACAACCAATTACAATAAATTCAAGTGAATGATTTAACAGTAAATATGAACTGGAAGATTTCGATAAACTTGTTGATACGCAATTTAAAAAAGAAATACTTAGACAAGTTAACAAAACTCTTGAGGAAACCCCAACAAATTGGGATTTATTGACAAGAGATAAAATAAAAGTAATGTTACATAATCCTCATTGTTTTAAAAACCCAAGGTCTAATGAAATTATTTGCGAATTTAGAAGGGTTAAATTCACAATTTCGTGAGATTATAAAATAAAAGACGAAAATTTAAAATACTACAAACCTAACTTTTTATATTCGAATGTTTCAGAATATTTGGACATAAGTTCTGAAATTGAAAAAGAAATTGAATTAAATTTAACGTTTGAACAAAATTTTAATTTAGAAAAAATATTAATTAAGTCGATTTTTGCAGATTCAATAAAACTAAAAACAAATCGAGATACAGATTTTAAAGAATATAAATTATCATCTGCATCTAACAAATTGAACACAACAACAAAAATATACATTTAATTAATCAAACGAACTACTGCGTTTTCAAATAAAGATAGAACATTATTAATCATAGGAGAACATAATGAACATAATTGACAATTTAGCCAACTTATTCGAATTAACAAATGAAGAAGTTGAGGCAAAATTAAACCTAAAGCAAAATTACGAAGCTAAAGACATTGCTAAAGCTTTAGGAATTTACTCTTTATTTCCTACTAAAGAAGAGCATGGAAAATATATAGCTGAAAAATTAGCAAATAAAGAGCTGATAATTTCGGAAAATGCCAAACTTATTAATGAATTAAACAATAGAATGGCTAATTTTGAAATATTTGATAAAAATATAAAACTTTTAATTAATAACGAATGACAAAAACTAGGAATTAAAAGATCTATTGAAAAAGAAAACATTGATTTAAATACTTTAGATTTTAATAATTTATCAAAATCATTAATTGATTATGCTGACCGTGAAGGTCTCGCATATTTAAAACCAAATTACAATAATTTTGTACAAGAAAAAAACATAATTGAAAACAGCGAAATAGATGCTATAAATGTTGGCGGAGCTGTTAAAAAATAGAAAGGAAAAATAAAATGGCAAACTTATTAGAAAAAATTGTAGCTCAAGCGTACGAAGAAGAATCTCGTTTCACCGAGCTTAAATTAGCGGATTTACATAATGCTGAAATTTTAAAAAATTATGTAGCTAAATCATTAATTATGGAAGCAAGTCGAGATATCACAATTAACAAACAAGATATGACTAGCGTATGATTTTCTGATTTATTAGGAGGTACAAAGCGCAAAAAAACACAACTAGGTACAGGCGCATTTGATAAGTTTTCAATTTCAGCTCCTATTAAAGCTGATTGAGAAGAACCTTACGTATATGCTGAAGGATTGCCAGCATATGCTAAAGATAACTTTCCAGCGACGGTTGCGCAAAAATTAAATGCGTTTTTAGAACAAGATTCTAAAGACTTTGAACGTGCAGGTTTTGCGAAACTTGAAGTGGCCGCAAAAGCGAACCAGACATTTAGACCGATTGAAATTAATGTTGATAAAACATCGGGCGAAGATTTATTTAAAAAAATAGTAGATGCGTGCGACGCAATCACACAATTAGTTGATAAAAAACACGGGATCGATTTAATCGAACCACAAAAAGTTATTATTTTTGCTAAACCTAATATTTTAAGCAAAGTAAATGGTTTCGCTATTAAAGGAGACCACGCAACAGAAGGGTTGAAACAAGGTGCTTATTCATTGGGAACACTAGGGGGTTATAAAGTATTCTCTTGTCCATTTTTAAAGGAGACAAGTGTTATTATAACAACAACTAACTCTATGGTTACTTCTAGAAAAATTATTGCGGCATCAGCTGGAAAAATTGATAATTTATCAGCTGACCTAGGAGCTTATTTAGAAACAACAGGTTTATCTAATGTTATCAAAACTATGATTCCAACCGCAATCATTCACAAACCAAACTTATAATAAATAATGTTAAATTATGGTAAAAATATAGCTTTATTAAAACCGCTTCCAGAACTTAAAAAACCAGAGCCTAATAAAAAATTCTTATTTTATTTAAAATCAATTTTAGATTTTGTTGGGGATTTGTTTGTTACTGTTGTGACAGAGGCTATTGATATTTTAACTGGTAAAATTAAAATAATATCAGAACTAGTCGAATTAGCTTTAGGAACTATAAAAGATATTGTCGTTGGTTTGATAACGGAGGGTGAAGTAGATTGAAAATCTATTTCAAAAAATTCTTTATGAAGATTGGGAACTATAAGTTACGCTTTTTTATTCAAAAAAATTAGAAATTTTATAAAAATTATTCCTCAATTTAAAAAAATTAACAAGACAACAAAAATAGTTAAACAAGTTATTAGTTTCGCAAAACACCCAGCTTCTATTGCAAAATTTTTAGTTAATAAAAGTTCGTATAATATCGCCAGATTGTTTTTTAAAAAAGGTTATATAACAAAAAATGAAATTGACTCAGCAAAAAAAATTATTAATAAAATAATTAGATTTACATCTACAGCTGTCACTTTTTCATACGGATTATTAAACGCAAAAAATAAAGAGGAATATTTAGTTAATAGAATTTCACAAGTTGCAACGCTAGGTTATAAAAAAATTCTGAAAAAATTAGTTAAAAAAATTTCATTAAAACAAGTTTTTAAACTCGCCAAAAAAAATAATCAGAGTACAAAAAAATACTTGAAATTATTAAAACGAGCCGAATTAACGTGAATTCCGCTTAATTCGAGATGGATAGATGGCGTAAAAATAGCTTCGCAGGACTGAATAGAAAACACTGATGATTCATTTATATCATTTTATATATTTTTCAATCCTTTAACCACAAATAATAAAAAAACATTGCTTTTTATAGATAGACCAATTCATGAATTTAACAATTTATTAAACGCTAGCTCTAAAGGAAAATACTATTTAGATAACTTTTCTTGGGGATGAGAAATTGGAAAGGCAATAAGGTTACAAGATAAAAATATAAAAACAAAATTTTGAATAGAAAAAATAGAACAAGTTGGATCTAAATATAATCAGCATTTTTTAAAATCGTTAAAAGACTTTGAAAATACTAATGCGCAGGCAATTGAAGCGTTTAGAGATCAATTTAAAATTTTAGCTTCTACACGAAATAGGCGACTTGGAAATAAAATAGTAGTCGAATTTAATAATAAAAATGTCAGATTTTATGGAAGAATGACAGAAAAAGGATTTAATTCAACCTTTAAAGTTCCTGGAAACATCAAACGTATTAGTGGACCTAAAAACATAAAAATAAAAAGGAAAAAACTTTAGGAGAGAAAATGAACGAGGATAAAATTTATAATTGATTAGACATAAACTTAGATGATTATAATAATTATTTTAATATTGCTAATGGTTTTTTTATTCCAAGTAAATTAAAACGATTTTACGGTAATTCAGACGAAGATACAAATAATTGCTTTTTAAAAATTGTTGGATCCATTGTAAATCAAATTGATTTATTAATTGGACTAAGATTAACGTGAGCTATTGATATATCAAGTGCAAAAAGCGAATTTATTGAACTTATTAGTGAATTCAGAAAAACAAATCTAAAAAAAGCAGTTTATGAAGAAATTAATTTTAGATTGTTATCTAACACCTTTCCAGAATTTAATAACAGACAAGAATTGACTTCTAATAACATAAGCAGATTAGGATTTTCTAAAGATTATTCAAATATAGAAAGTATGTTATGTCCTTTAGCTGCGGGTTATTTAATAGCAAGCTCTTGAAATAAGTTAGAGATAGAACATAAAAATACAAATATTAGCTATTTTGATTTTTTGGAGTCAAAAATAAGCCGAATAAACGAAACTCAAAATATTCATAGTAATAAATTTAATGAATTATCAGAAGAAATTAATAAACTAGACCAAAAAATTTTAAATAACAGTAATTTCGACAATTTACAAGAAGAACTAATTCAAAGCACTAAACAAAAATTAGAACAACAACTTAATACTAATAATATTTTTAATCAATCATTAACCACTATTAGATCGTTATCGGAAAATAACAAAAGTTCAATTGATACATTAATAACTAATTTTGAATTAAATAAAAATAAGATAACAGAACTCAATAACATAAGTTCTCAAAGTAGGGAAGAAATTAATGATTTAACAAATAAGAACACTCAATTAAATGATGAGTTAACAAAATTAACTAATAAAGTATTTACAGATTCTCACAATTTAAGTCAGCATGGAGGAAAAATTTTACAGCTAGAACAAAATTTACAACTAGTATCTGAAGCAAAAGCCGATAAATCGAATGTATATAGTAAACAAGAAATTGATAACCGCTTAAGAAGTCATAACACTAGTTCTAATAATTTGGCAGTAAATAACGGTGATAACAAAAGTCCAAATGATTGTAAACAAATTGGAATGTATGCGGGTTTGTTTTCAGCTAATGGTGCACCTACGGGTCAAAGAAGAGGAACAATAATAAATTTATCAACTTATTCTAATAATCAAAATTATTTTATGCAAATTTTTGTTAGTGAAAATGAAAAAATTTTTCTGCGAAAATTTAACGGTTCTTCGTTTAGTGAATGACAACAATTTCCGTTAATGAAATTTGAGAATAATATACTAAAAATAAAACTTTAGCTAATGATAAAAATTAACGAAAAAATATTAAATTTTATAGAAGTTGATAATTATATTCCAAATCAAATTTACGTAAATGATGTAATTGTTTGAGAAATTATAAGACTCACAATAACCGCTGAAGTTTTACCAAGAGGGAAAATTGAATTTACCTTTTTAAATAAAGGAAACAGAAATCTAAATGTATATATAACGGAAGATAATAGAGATTTTACTGACAGCGAAATTATGGCCAAAAAAACTTTAACAGTTAGAGGAAATTCTTCCGAAACTTTTGTTATTTCACGAGCTTTCGAACCAGAAGATTACCATTTTTTTGTTAATAACGGGTTGAACTGAAAAAAAGAGTCTTTAAATTTTGAATCTGATGATTCTTCTTCTAGTTAATATTTTTCAAAAAGAGGAATATGTGAAATAATCAATTTTTAATAAGATGATATGAATTAACCAAAAATAAAATCTGCAGGCTGAGAATTTATAAATTGAGCGACAATTTAAAAATAAAATTGGCTTGGCCTGTTAAAAAATTTATAAAAAATACAACAGAAGAAAAATGAACTGTTATTTGAGATGAATCAATTTCAATTGATGAAAATTTAAATATTAGTATAAGAGAGTAGAAAAGATGATTGAAGAAATTACTGATTTTATAAGCACTGAAAAATTCATAAATTTGATTTCAAATGTTGATATAAAAGGTATGTATTTGGGTGGAAGTAGATATTATGGTGTTAATTCGAAATATTCTGATTTTGACTTAGTTATTATAAATTCAACTTTTAAAAAAGAGTTTGTTGTTTCATTAAAAGAATCTGATAACGATCCTAAAATTGATTTATTTTTTGTCCCTTCCATAGATCTCGAACTAAATAATAAAATTTTTGAACTGGTAAAACTTTATACATTATTAAATCCAAATCCTGCTTTTATAATAAAAGAATTTGACTATGATAAAAGCTCAATAAAGCCGAAAATAATAAAGCTTTTAAAAAAATATTTTTACCAATATTTAAAAAATACAGAGGAAGAAAAATACAAAAAGCTCGACTATCATTTATGCATGGTTAATATGCTATTAAAAAGTCAAATTGTCGACATAGATAATATCATGGAATTAAAAACATCCAAAAAAAGAAATGAATGGTCGAGACAACAATTTAAAGAATTAATACAATTAATAGAGGAGAATTAAGTATAATGACACAAAACATTGAAAATATTATAAAACTGATAGCTTCTTTTGTTTCTATTGCAGGTTTTATTTTAGGAATTATTTATTTTATTATTTATTCATTTAAAAGAAGAAATAATAAAGAAGATGCTTTAAAAGATATTAGTGATAAATTACCTGAGTGGATTAATCAAGCGGAAGTTATGTTTTCAAAATTCGCTCCGATGAAAATGGGGGCGCAAAAATTTGCATGAGTACTGGACGTTGTTAAAAGTTTTCTACCCAAAAACAAATTTAAATCAGCAAAGAAACAAATTGGAAAAGAAATTAATGAAATTGTCGCTGAAATGAATGCTAATGAAATGAAGCTGAATAGTGCAAATAATGCTGTTGTAGAGCCAAAGAAACCATTAACATGAGAAAGATAATAGTTTAATTAAAAAATGCGTATTTAAACGCATTTTTTTATACTATAACGTCAATAAATAAATCCTTTTTTAAAAATTCTACGCCGTTTCAAATATTTATATGAATTAATACATTTTTAAATTTTATTGAACCGTCTGCTTGATTTATTATTTCAGGTATATGATTTTGATCTATTTTTATTTGTTTAAAGGAATAGTAATCTTCCACCGTTCTTTCAGAACGATTTTTTCAATAATTGTTTTTTGCTATTTGTTGAGCCCTAGGTGAAACATATTTATCAATAATATTATTATTTATTTTACCCAAAAAACTATCTTCATAATTAACAAACTTAATTGACGTTCCAAACGAACTATTACTATCATTAATTATAACTCTTAATCCTGTGCTTGTTGGATCATCGAAGGCGACAACATAAAACTTATCTTCTATACTTTTGATCATATCTTCCCTTGTTTTTTCTCAGTTTATTTGATTTTTAAAATCGGAGTCTTTAAAAATCTCATAAAATTTTATTACCTTAGGAGTTCTTTCGATTATTTCATCAAAAGCTTTTTTATATGATTCTTGTATTTGTTTTGTCTTTGGTTCTGAAGCTTTAAAATAAATTAAAGGGGCTATTACTGGCAAGGAAAATACAACTAATGATGTACAAACACCTATAGCAATTAGTTGCTTGTTACTTAGTTTCTTCTTCTTTTTCTCTTTTTTATCATTCATATTTTAATTTTATCATTTCTACAGGTTCACAAAAAAATAAATATTAAATAAGTACAAAAAAATATATATAATACCTTTTTATGATAAAATAATTACAGTAGGAACCGATACTTCCAAACTTTTATTCCTACTATATAATGAAAAAACAAAAAAACCTAGGAACCGATACTTCCTAGGCAATGATTATTATACCATAACCGTTGCTTTGTGAAGTATTTTTTCCTAGTGAAAGGAAAAAATATGAAACTAAAAGATAAAATTGATATGTTTTTAGTCCAAAACTACAAAAATTTAAATACTAGAAAATTAGCTGGCGTTGCTTTGCAAAGAATTGCTCATCTTGAAAAAATAGAAATTTCTGAAATTAATAAAATTTACGAATCAATACCTCAAAATATCCTGTCTAATAGTTCTAAAATCACCGAACTTGCATTTATTAAAAAATTTTTAAAAACAATTTCTGAAATTGATGGCGTTTTTTATAATTATAATTTGCTAGCGAAGTACGATAATGATACAAAACCTAAATCAGTATTTACAGATACAGAATTGGACAATATATTATTAGAATTGAGATTGTTTAATAATAAAAAATTTGAGATTATATTTAAGCTTTTACTATTTAATGGTTGCAGATTAAACGAGTTTATGAAAGTGCCATGAAATAAACTGCATGAATCAAATTTTATTTTTACTGCAAAGGCAAGTAAAAATGGTAATTTCCGCACTTTTTCAGTACCCGAAGATTTAAAACAAGATTTATTAAACATAAAAATAGATTACTCATACAACACAATCCAAAACCTTTTTATTAAATTTGAAAAATACTACAAATCTAAAAATCCTAGTTTTTGCAAAAGAATAACTGCACACATTTTAAGGGCACAACTTATTACTGATTTACATTTAAGAGGTGCCAGCTTAAGTGAAATTCAGTGTGTTACTGGACACGTTAATTCTGATATTATAAGTAGTAAATATATTAAAACAAACTCAACCTACCATCTACAGCTTATGAAATTGGCAAACTTACCCATTTCTGAATCGCTTGAGGTTGAGAAACTGTTAAATAACAATAAAATTTTGTCAAAAGAAGTGGTTAAATTAAGAACGATCTTGATAAATATGGAAAACGATTTAAAAGAGAAAAATGAAAAAATAAAAAAATATCAACAAGAATATGGAGAAATTAGTATTAATGGATAAGAAAAAATTAAAACTACCAACTTGAAAAGAATTAAAGTTTAATATTAAAAAAACTTTAATAGAATTGAATCCAAAAACATTTAATGAATGAAAAGAAAAATATCAATTTCAATTTCTTTTTAATTTAAAATGTTGATTATCAAAATCAAATATAGATTATTTATTAATCCCAGAATATTATAATGTTTTATTTTATTGATCTTTTATAAACTATCGAAGAGAAGAAGAAATAATAAATATATTAAAAACTAAAGGTTTTAAAGTAAAAAGAAGCAACTTAAAACAAGATGCAATCTTAAAAATAGATCTTTTTGCATCTAGCATAGATAAGAACTATATAATTCAGATTAAAAATCAAGTTTCTAATTTTTCCGAATTAGAGAAAGATAAATTAATAGAATATTCTAAAAAACATAATACCATTCCTTTGCTGATCACTAAAACTAACTATAAATATAGTTGTACAAATTTATTAACTAATAAAAAATTAAATATATTAGAATATACTAAAAAAGCAAAATTTTAATAGGTTTTGCTTTTTTAGTTATTACTATAACTATAAAACTATTTAATTTGTTTTATAGTTATAGTAATGTGTATCTGCTTATAATTTGCAGATACACATAATATATCCATATGCATAACTAAAATATGCATATGGATAATATATAAAGTATATATATGTCTTATTATATATATTAAAATATATAATAAGACTATTAATATATTAATACATATTATATAAATAAAATGGCTGATTTTATCAAAAATAAATCAGCCTTAAATTATTTTTTAAATATTTTTTATTTTAGCTGGTAAAATAAGAGTGAAAGAATTTCTATTTTAAGGTAAATTTTGCTTAAAAATAAGCAAAAAGTATTTTAAAAAGGTATTTTAGAAAGTATTATATTTTTTTATATTTCACATTACCTCCTATAATGATTTTAAACTATAGGATGTTGCAAAATGATTGAGAATTACAATGTAGCAAAATATTTGAGAATTCACATTTACTGATAAATGTAATATTTTTTAAAATATTAAAGGTTTTTGTATATAATAAGGGTACTATTTTTATACAGATTTGAAGGGTTGGCCATTATTGGCTAACCTTTTTCAATAAAAATGGTAGGCTTAAATATTAAAAAGGAGAATAAAATGTCAGAATCAAATAGTTCAAATCAAAAAGCAAATGAAATTTTTACACAAATTTATAACTTATCTCAAATCAAAAGAATCGACGAACAAAGTATTTTAAATTTATTTAAAGACGCTATTTCTAAAGTTATTTTAGAGCAGTACGATGAAGAAGCTGAATTGGAATTTATTTTTGATAATGAAAATCATAAATTTAATATTATCAATCACAATAAAACAGTTGTAGAAGATCCAATTAATGACGAAGAAAAAGATATGCTAACACCATGTGTCGAAGTGGCGTTTTCTGATGCTCAGAAAATTAATGAAGATATTGAAGTTGGAGATCATATTTCAGCAGAAATTGATTTCGAAGCTTTCACGAAACGTGATTATATTAAAATTCTTTCAGTATTTAATCAATCACTAAGAGAGCTAGAAAAGAAATTAGTATGTCAAAAATATATAGACAAAGTTGGAGATATTACTAAGGCAAAAATTACATCATTTAATAAAAGTGGAATTATGTTGGAATTAATTGATGGTACAGAAGCATACATGCCCCCTTCATCAACAAACCATAGATTTATTAGTAAATTAAAACCAGGGGACGTTATTGATGTTTATATAGAAGAAGTTAAACCTGAATCGAAACATGCTCAGGTTGTTGTTTCATCAGTTGAGTCTAAATTAATTCAAAATTTAATGGCAAAAGAAATTCCAGAAGTAGCTCAAGGCTTTATTGAAATTGTTAAAATTGCTCGTATTCCAGGAGAGAGGGCAAAAATTGCAATTAGAAAATCACAAGATGCACCAGAGGGAATGGAAGAATTAGGTGCAATAATTGGAACAAATTCAGAAAGAATTGAAGCAATTTCAAGACAACTAAAAGGCGAAAAAATTGATATTATTTTATATTCAGATGACTTAAATACATATATTAAAAATGCGATTAGCCCTTCAAAGGTTATCGATGTTATAAAAGCTGGTGAGGGCAAAGGTAGTTATCCTTCTTATACAGTTATTGTTCCAAATACGCAACATACATTAGCTATTGGTAAAAAAGGACAAAACGTTACTTTAGCTTCAGAATTAACAAAAGCAAGATTAGATATTTTTTCACAAGCTCAGGCTGATGAAAAAGGTATTGAATATAATTTTGATCATGGAAACGTTTCTATTGAAGAGCTAAAAGAATTAGAAGTAGGTAGAAAACTTGAAACTACATTTAAGAAAAAATCTAAAGCTAAAACACCAAGTTTTAATACATTTGAAAATGATTTTAACATTGATGAATTTGACCAAGATTTAGCAGAACTTCGTCAAAAAGCACAAGAAAGAGACGATAAATTTGAAAAACAAATATTTGCAAGCGATTTTGATAATGTTATTGAGGAAACTTTAAAAACTATTAAGGAAGATTTAGAAAATTCAGAATCAGATGAAATCGATGATTATGATCCATATTCAGAATCAATTGCCGAAATGGTAAAACGAGAAGAAGAAGAAGAACGTGACTATGAAAAAATAACATCTACAAAGATGAAAGATTTCAAAAAAGATGATGATTTAAGTGCTGGTCTAGAAAATATTGATCTAAGTGATTTAGATAATGAAGACTGATAAAAAATATAGTCGTAAATCGATTGTTGATTCGCAAATATATGATGTGAATTTAATGGTTAGATTTGCTAAAAATAAAAATAACGAAATTAGTTTCGATCCATATTTAGAAAAACCAGGACGCGGTGCCTACTGTTTAAAAAATATAGAACAGATAGATACGGTTTTTAAAAAGAAATTATTAAATCGAGCATTTAGACAAAACGTTAGTTTAGATGCATATGATTCAATACGGAAAGAGGTGGAAGAATGAGTAAACAAAACAACAAAAGAAAATCAAATGTAGAAAGTCTTAAACAACAACTTAACGTAGTTGAAACAAAATTAGAAGATGGTGTATTCATTTTTAGTGGACCATTAACAATTTCTGAATTTGCTAATAAGATTAAAAAATCAGTTTCAGAAATTTTAACTCACTATTTTAAACAGGGTTTATTGAAAACAATTAACACAACATTGAATGAAGAAGAAATCGCTGAGTTATGTTTACACTATAATTTAGATTTCAAAAAAGAAGACAACGTCGATGCACAAAATTTATTCGACAAGCTAGAAATTGTTGAAGACCCTAATGATTTAGTTAAGAGACCTCCAATTGTTACAATCATGGGGCATGTTGACCACGGTAAAACAACACTGATTGACAGAATTAGAAAAAGTAATATTTTGGATAGTGAATTTGGTGGGATTACTCAACATACAGGTGCATATCAAGTTGAACATAATGATCGTAAAATTACTTTTTTAGATACACCAGGTCATGAAGCATTTACAGAAATGAGATCTAGGGGAGCTAAAGTTACTGATATAGTAGTTATTGTTGTCGCAGCTGATGATGGTGTTAAACCTCAAACAATTGAAGCAATCGATCACGCCAAAGCTGCTAATGTTCCGATTATTATATTTGTTAATAAAATGGATAAACCAGGTGCTGACCCTGAGAAAGTAAAAAGTCAACTTTCAGAGCATGATATTATTTGTGAAGAATGAGGCGGTGAATACCAATTTATTTATGGTTCAGCAATGAATAACCACAATATTGATTCTTTACTTGAAGCAATATTTTTACAAGCAGACTTATTAGATTTAAAAGCAAATTTAAACAGAGATCCGATTGGAACGGTTGTTGAATCACGTATTGACAAGGGACGTGGAGTAGTTTCAACTATTATTGTTCAAAACGGAACACTATTGCCAAGAGATTTTATAGTTGCTGGTGGACAATACGGTAATATTAGAAGTTTAACAACTGTTGAAGGAAAACCTTTGGCAAAAGCTTTACCAGGTACACCTTGTGTTATAACTGGTCTTGCAAAAAACCCTCAATCTGGAGATAAATTTATTGTAATTAGCGACGAAAAATTTGCTAAAAAATTAGCTGAGGAAAAAGCTTATCTTGATAAACAAAGAGAATTAAATGAAAAAAATGCATTCTCAATTCAAGATGGAATTAAAACGGTCAATGTTATTATTAAAACTGACGTTCAGGGTACAGCCGAGGCTATTAGACAAACACTTTCAAAGATTAAAAATGAAGAAATCGCCGTTAATGTTATTCGTTCAACAGCGGGTGAAATTACAAAAGCCGATATTTTATTAGCAGAAACATCGAATGCTAAAATTTATGTGTTTAATAACGCAATAAGTTCTGAAATTAAAAAATTAGCCGAATCAAAAGGTATAAAAATTGCAAAACACAACATCATTTATAAAATAGTTGAAGAACTAGAAGCTTTAATTACAACAATGAAAGAACCGGTTTACGAAGAAAAATTAATAGGAACTGCGCAAGTTATTCAATTGTTCTTCTATTCAAAAGTTGGTACAATCGCAGGATGTATGGCAACATCAGGTCAAATTAAAGAATTCTCTAAAGTTGAAGTAGTTAGAAGAAATAAAGTAGTTTACAAAGGACAAATAGATTCATTGAAGAGAGAAAAAAATGATGTTAAAGTAGTTGAAAAAGGTTTCGATTTTGGGACTCATATAAAAGAATTTGATAAAATAGAAGTAGATGATGAATTAAAATTTTATGAGGATGTATTAGTTTAATATGAACACAATTAACCACGAAAGAAAAACCCAATTATTATTAGAATTAATCGGAAATAGTTTTTATGAGCTACAAGATTTTGATGTAACTAACGTTGCAATTAATGACGTTATTTTATCAACAGATGGATCACATGCAAAAGTTTATGTAACCTTATTTAAAGATAAAGCTAGATACTTTGAAAAATTAACTTCAATGTCTCCATTTATTCGTTCAGTTGTTGCTAAAACTTGAAAGTATAAAAAATTACCAGAAATAGTATTCTTAATTGATGAAGTTGAGCCTAATGCACAAAGAATTGAAAAAATTCTTGAAGAAATTAAGAATTAATTAGAAAAGGAAAAATAATGAAATCCAATTATGATGCCATAGTAATCGGTGGTGGTCATGCTGGGATTGAAGCAACATATGCTTTAGCAAAAAGAAACTTTAAAGTTGCTCTTGTCACTCTAAACACAAAGAAATTAGGTATGCTACCTTGCAACCCATCAATTGGTGGTTCTGCAAAAGGTATTATTACTCGTGAAATCGATGCGCTTGGAGGTGTGCAAGGGCTTTTTGCTGATAAAGCAATGATTCAAATAAAGATGTTAAACACATCTAAGGGCCCAGCAGTATGATCACTACGTGCACAAATAGATAAAGATAAATATTCAGAAATTATTTTAGAAGATATATTAAAACAACAAAATATTACACTTATTGAAGATGAAGTAAGTGATTTAATTGTTGATAATAAGGTATGTAAAGGGGTTAAAACCCTTGAACATGGTGACCTTGAAGCAAAAGTCGTTGTAATGACAACTGGTGTTTATATGAATTCTCGTATTTTAAGAGGAGAAGAAATTAAATACGACGGACCAGATGGAGAAAAAACCAGTTCGACACTTTCGAAAAACCTTGAAAAATATGGCTTTGAAATTTTACGTTTAAAAACTGGTACACCATGCCGTATATATACAGATAGTATTGACTTTTCAAAAGTTGAAAAAGAAGTTTTGGATAAAACAGAACTTTCATTTTCAACAAGAAGCAATATTAAATTAGATGAACAAACATCTTGTTATTTAACACATACAACAGCAAAAACCAAGGAAATAATATTAAGAAACTTAGATAGAAGTTCACTATATTCAGGAATTATTAAAGGGATTGGCCCACGTTACTGTCCTAGTGTTGAAGATAAAATTGTTAGATTTCAAGAAAAAGAAACTCACCACATTTTCTTTGAACCAGAAACAGCTCGTGGAGACATTATGTATATTAATGGTTTATCAACATCTATGCCAGCTGATGTTCAAGACGAAATGATCGCCTCAATTCCCGGACTTGAAAATGCTAGAGTTCAAAAATATGGATATGCAATCGAATATGATGCTATTAATCCATTAAATTTATATAAATCATTGGAATCAAAAATTATTGCAAACTTTTTCTCTGCCGGTCAACCTAATGGAACAAGTGGCTATGAAGAAGCAGCTGCTCAAGGGTTGATTGCTGGAATAAATGCTGCAAATAAATTAGATAATATGCCAGCTATGGAAATTAAGAGAAATGATGGATATATTGGCGTATTGATTGATGATATAGTTACCAAAGGTACAAACGAACCTTACAGAATGTTAACTTCAAGAGCAGAGTATCGTTTATTATTGAGAAATGATAATGTCGATGAACGTTTATCGAAGTATGCTCACGACAATAAAATGATCTCTGACGAAGAGTATAATAAGGTTATTGAAAAATACGAATACATTCAACAAACAATTGAAAAACTAAAGAATGAATATGTTTCGTCAAAAGGTTACTTGGGTGAAAAGTATAATGTTGTTAACGGTATATCTTATTTAAAATTACTAGCAAATCCTGAAGTTGATCCAGTTGATGTTTTAGGATCAGATTATCCTTATATTGACGAAATAACAATACAGGTTAGACTATTTGGTTATTTAAGAAAACAAGAAACAGCAGCTGAAAAAATGCTTAGATTAGAAAAACTAAGACTACCTGAAGATATCGATTATTGAAAAGTCGACAATTTAGCAACAGAGGCTCGCCAAAAGCTTTCACAAATTAGACCGACAACAATTGGACAAGCATCGAGAATTAGCGGTATAAATCCAGCAGATATTCAAATGTTAATGTTTTATTTAAATAACAGAAAGAAAAATATTGAAGATTAATATTATAGCAGTAGGGTCATTGACAAAAGAATTTAAAACTCTCTACGATTCCTATGTAAAAAAAATATCTTTTTTTGCTCAAATTAATTTGATTGAAATTAAAGAAGTTATTAATGACAATATTGAACTTAAAATTAAAAAAGAAACAGATTTAATTTTAGAAAAAATTCCCAAGAACTCAAAAGTCTTTTACTTATCATTGAGAGGTAAAAAACTAGATAGTGAAGGCTTTTCTGATTTATTAATTGAAGATAATATTACATTTATAATTGGCGGTAGTAACGGCGTTGATGAAAGTAAATTTGATAGAAAAATTTGTTTTTCAGACATGACATTCCCACACCAACTATTTAGAGTTATGTTAATTGAACAAATCTATCGAGGGATATCAATTAAGAAAAATATTAAGTACCACAAATAAACAAAATCCAGTCAAAGGCTGGATTTTGTTTATTTAAAATTTGTTTTAACTGTGAAATTTTGCTTGCTTTGCTTGAATTGTGGTAATCTTTAAATATATATAATATTTGAAAAGGAAGGAATTTAATTATATGAAATCTCAAAAAGATTGACTAACAACTCTATTATTATCAATATTTTTAGGAGGATGAGGAGTTGATCGTTTTTACGCAGGTAGAATCGGATTAGGAATATTAAAATTGTTAACGGCAGGAGGTTTTGGAATCTGGACTTTGATTGACATAATTTTAGTAGCTACGGGTCAAATGAAAGACGGAGAAGGGGCTTATATTAAACAATAGTTTATTATATAAATATGAAGTTCGCCTTGAGCGAGCTTTTTATTAAATAATTTGCTCACCTCCATTTTTAAATTTAGCACAATTATAAGAAAAAATAAAACTCAGACAATCTATGCCTGAGTTTATTATTTAAATTATAAATTCTAACAATAAAAATTAATTAGCTAGATCTTCATCTTCTTCATTTTTATTATCTTTTGAATTTTGTTCTTTTAATTCACTTTCCAATTGTTCTTTATAATTATCAACTTTAATATTTTTTTGTCCCAATACTTCATTGAATAATTCGTTAAATTCTTTTTCTGAGTATTCAGTTTTTAATTCTTCTTTAACTTTATTTAATGAAGGAGGTAATTGCATATTCTTTTCGATATATTCAATTTCTTCAGCAACAATTGTTTCGTTAATTACAAGTGCATCTTTAATAAGTTCTAATAATTGTCTATTTTCAGAAATAATTTCGTATGCCTGTTTTTGAGCCATCAAGATAATTTTTCTAATTTCTTCGTCAATTTCTTGACCGACTTTATTAGAAAATGAAACGCTTTTCATATAGTCACGGCCCAAGAAAGGATTTTGTGAATCTTCTTCATATTTGATTGGACCCAAATCAGAAAGACCTCATTCTGTAACCATTCTTCTTGCAATGCTTGTAGCCTTAGCAATGTCATCACTTGCTCCAGTAGATACATTTTCAGCTCCGTAAATTATAGCTTCGGCTACACGACCACCCATAAATGAAGTAATCATTGCAAGTAGTTCACTTTTTGAACGATTGTATTTTTCTTCCTCTGGCATCATTAAGTTATATCCACCAGCTTGACCTCTAGGAATAATTGTAATTTTTTGGACTTTATTTCCACCTTTTAATTTAATACCAACAACAGCGTGTCCGGCTTCATGATATGCAACGGCAATATTTTCTTTTTCAGATATAGTTCTGCTTTTCTTAGCGGGACCGGCCATAACTCTATCAATAGCTTCATCAATTTGTGAAGTTGTAATATAGTTTGTTCTTTCCCTTACGCTTAATAATGATGCTTCATTAATAACGTTTTCAAGTTGAGCGCCTGAATATCCCGGTGTTCTTCTTGCCAGCATTGCAAAGTTAACATCAGGAGAAATTCTTTTACCACGAGCATGTAATTTTAGAATTGCTTCACGCTCTTTAATATCTGGCAAGCCGACTGTTATTGTTCTATCAAAACGACCTGGTCTTAATAAAGCGGGGTCTAATACGTCAGTTCTATTGGTTGCTGCCATAATTAGAATTCCACTGTTTTCTTTAATACCATCCATTTCAACAAGTAATTGGTTTAATGTTTGTTCACGTTCGTCATTTCCTCCACCAATACCTGCCCCTCTAGATCTACCAACGGCGTCTAATTCGTCAATAAATATAATAGCGGGTGCATTATCTCTGGCTTCAGCAAACATATCACGAACTCTTTTTGCTCCAAGTCCTACATACATTTCAACAAAATTAGATGCTGAGATAAAATAAAACGGAACATTAGCCTCACCAGCAGTTGCTTTCGCTAAAAGAGTTTTACCTGTACCTGGAGGGCCTCCTAATAAGATACCTTTAGGGATTCTAGCTCCCGCCGATTCGTATTTTTTAGGATATTTTAAATAATCAACTAATTCAGAAACTTCTTCTTTTGCTTCTTCGTTACCGGCTATATCTGAGAATTTTTTATCTGTGTAAATTCTTTGAGCAAGAGATTTATTATTAAATGGATTTCCTAGCGAGTTTCCTCTAGAAAGCATTATTTTTGTGCCGATAATTGTGCCTATTATTGAAGAACCAAATAGCATTACTATCATTGCTGGTCATATAAAGGTGCTAAAAATTGAAGGTTTAGGTACAGGGGCAAAAGTAATTTTGCCCAATTCATTGCCATTATTTTTAGTTAATTCTAGTAACGCATTTCAATAATTATCAATTCCTGTTCAGTTCTTTACTGAGTTTGCTAAAGAGGAATCGAATGCACCACCTAAAACAACACTAAATGAATATGTATCACCAAAATATTTTGTATTGCCCAAAACCGCTCCAATTTTTTCAGCAGGTCCAGAAACAACGACACTTAAAATTCCTGAATATTTATTTTCATACCATTGCTGAATATAAAAGTCATCATTTGGATTTTTAGTTGCTTTAACAAATTTTTCTAATTGAGAAAACTGCACATAGTTAGTATTTACTTCAATGATATAGTTATATAGAAAAATAATAAGCGTAGTAAAAAATACGACTAAGAATAAAATTAAAAACCAATATAAGGGTGAAAATTTTTTCTTAGGTTTTTTTTCTTTTTCCATTTATGCTCCTTTCTTATAATTAATAAATTATAAATTATTTGTAGTTTTTTTCGCTGTTTTAAAAATGTAGTGTTTAAAAAATAACTTTGTTTTTAATTTTTATTAAATAATTATTATTATTTAGTTTGAACTTAGATGTTCGATTATTACTTTTCAAAAAGTCAATAATATTGATAATTTTATTTTTAGAAAGTTCTATACCTTGATAATTTTGGTTTATAGAATAGTAAATTAAATTTAATAATTTAGGACTTTCATAATCTAGTTTATCGCAATCAAATTCTTGATTTTTTCACATTTCGTAAAGGTCTTTAATTTCAATTTCTTGTTGTTTATTTTTATTATTGATTAAATTGAATTGTTTAATTATATTGTCTTTATGTTTTTTATCTTCGGCTTTTAATGTTAGACGTATTTGATTTCTTGTATAAATTGGTAAATCGTTAGTGTAATCACTTGCAAAAAGTATTGAAAATTTATTACATAGGTCTTTAATTTCATCTTTATAAAATAGTTCAATCATAGGTCTGAAAATCAGCATTTTATTTATTACATTTGTTGTTTTTATTCCATAAAAAAGCGGCTCTCTTTTACTATTTTTTTGCATTATTGCAGTTTCGATAAAGTCGTCTTTATGATGGGCTAAAATCAGATAATTACAATCATGTTTTTTATATAACTCTTTGTAAAATTCATACCTTTCGTCTCTTGCGATAGTTTGAAAATTTCCTTTTGCGTTATCATCTGAATGGGATAAGTTTAGAATTTCACACGGAATATTATTTTCTAAGCAAAACAATCTAACTAATTTTTCATCGTAATGGCTATCATATCTTTTGCCGTAATTTACACAAGATACAATAATATCAAAGTCTTTCAATAAATATAAAAGCCACATTGAATCAGGTCCTCCACTGATTCCTAGTAGCATTTTTTTGTTTATATCAACGTTGTTATTAATAAAAACTTTCTTTAATTGATTAACAAGGTCTATATATTCTGTTTCTAAAATTTTATTCATTTTATAACTTATTTGAATACTTATTCATTACGTATCTGATGTCGTTGCCAATGAATGATATTAATGCCTCACAAACATTGTCAATGACTTTGTCAATAATTTCAAAATCGTTATGCGAAAATTTTCCAAGTACATAATCAACGACATGTTCAGATCTGCCAATTCCGATTTTTACTCTTTTAATTTGATCTGTGCCTAGCTTTTGTATAATGTCTTTCATTCCGTTATGGCCTCCTGCTGAACCTTTTTGCTTAATTGAAGCCTTACCAACAACCAAATCCATATCATCATAAATGACTAATATATTATCTTCTGGTATGTCGTAGTAATCTTTAATTGATCTAACGAAATCGCCACTTTTATTCATATATGTTAAGGGTTTTGCTAAACAAATTTCATTGTCTTTATAATAAGTTCCATTGAATTTCTTTTCATCAAGTTTGACATCTAGTTTTTTAGCTAATCTGTCAATAACCATAAAGCCGATATTGTGTCTAGTTTTTTCATATTCAGCTCCTGGATTTCCTAAACCGATTATTAATTTCATATTATTCTTCTTCTTTCTCTTTTGCTCAAAGTTTTGCAATATTTGTTATACGATTTGAATCGCTATCGTTTGATATTCCAGTTTTTAATGTTTCAGTTTCACCTAAAATAACACTGTAATTTTTAGCTCTGGTAATTGCAGTATATATCAATTTTTTACTCAACAATCTTTTCGCTTCTGAAAATAATACCGTGATTACAACCTTACATTCAGAACCTTGATATTTATGAACACTTGTACAATATGCAGGATAAGTATTTGCTAAAAATTCTGATTTAGTGTACGTTACCGATTTATCGTCATATTCAACAGTAATATGACTAATATCTTTTTCAAATGAATCTTTTTTATTTACAAATGTAAATCATGAAATATAGCCAATTTCGCCATTAAACACTTTCGTTTTTGAATCATTAACTAAGTTTATAACTTTATCATCTATTGCAAAAGTACGTTCACGATATTTATAAGCGTTTTGATTATCAATTAATCTAAAATAAGCGCTCAATACATTATTAAGTTCATCAATACCTGTTTCATAGTTATACATTGGGCTCAATATTGCAATGTCTTTTTTGTTGTAACCTTTATTAACTAAATCTTTAACAATATTAATTAAACTGACATGTAAATCTTCACGTTTAACTTCAATAAACTTTGAATTATTGCCAGCAAATTGAGGCATTTTTCCTTCGTTTATAGCCATGGCATCGTCAATAATATCAATATTATCTTGTTGACGATAAACCTTTTTTAGTTCGATTGTTTTAAAAATATTATTATCAATAAAATCGTGAATTAAATAACCAGGCCCGATTGCAGGAAGTTGATTTTTATCTCCAACCAATATAATTTTTTTAAGATATCTAGAACTAATTCCTTTTAATAAAGCATTAAATAAATCTACTGAAACCATCGAAAACTCATCGATAATTAAGCAATCTATTGCTTTTGGCGATTTTTCATTGACACTAAAATTATTATTATCAGGGTCTCATTCTAAAAAACTATGGATAGTAACGGCTTTAGCTTCTTCTTGATTGTTATTGATATTAATTGTTGCTCTACCGGTTGGGGTTAGTATTGCAACTGAATCTTCGTGATAAATTTCTAAAAGTTTGTTAATGATGCGATTAGTTATTAAAGTTTTACCTGTTCCAGGACCACCAGTTATTAAAACTAAATTATCTTCTAATGCTGATTTAATTGCTTCATTTTGATATTGGTGTAATAGTTTTTCGTCTTCAAAATTTATTTTTTTAAGACCTGAATTATTTTTTATTTTGTATAACCTTTGAATAATGAATTTTTCCATTTCATATATTTTTTTGGTTGAAATAAACTCGTCACCATCGTAATCTTCTTTTATTAGATAATTACTTTGGATTAATAAATCTATCGCTTCTTCGAACTTATTAAGTTCACGTGGTCATAATAAATCTATTGAGGCAACTCTTATTATTTCATTATAAATGTACCTACGTTGAATTCTTGTATTTCCACTATCAAAAAAATAGTCGTTTAAAGCCTTATAAATATGACTGGCACCTTTAAAATTAGCTTTATCAAAATTAAAATAATCAGTTAATTTATCCATATCGTCAAGCTTGATTTTATAGTTATCAGAATCTAGATAATATAAATAAAAATTGTCTTTATATTTTTGATAAAAGCCATCGAAATTTTTAAATCTTTTTATGATTTCTTCGTACAGCGCTGTCGATAAATTTAATTTTAAAAACAAAATTTGATCTTCTACTAGAGTTGGATTGCTTTTTAAATACTCTTTGGCAACTTCTCAACTTTCAGAATTTATTCCTATTTCTTTATAATCAATTTCACCATTGTCATTTGCTATTTTTTTAAGTGCATCAGCGCCTAACTTATCAACAATTGCTCATGCTCTTTGTTCGCCTATACCTTTGAATTTTGCGCTTTTTAAAAACTTTACAATATATGATTTTTGATAACTTTCATTGTCATCAACTAAATCTACAGAATTTAAAACATAACTGTTCGGGTATTTGGATTTGATGGCAGGACTTACACTCACTTGGTAGTTTTGTGTATTTAATACAATGTTATTTTCGTTAAATAAGTTGTTTTTAATAGTGATTGAGATTGAGTTAAATTTATTTAGCGAAACTGGAGTTGCTCCATCGTTTGTTGAAACTTTGAATGTTGCAATAACAATAGATCCATCTGTTGAAGATCATAATATTTTGTTGAATGTGCCTGTTATTAAACTATTTTTATTTTCCATAATTATTTTAAATTTTAACACATTTTATTTTTTGGCTTGCTATTGACTTTTAAAAGCTTGATAAACTAAGTTTTATATATAAAAAAAAGTTTATAATATTTAAGATTATTAAAAATAAAGAGGTAAAAATCATGTTAGACTTAAAATATCTTTTAAATAATAAAAACGAAGTTGTAAAAAAACTTTCTAGTCGTAATTTTGATTTGCAAATCATTAACGAAATTTTAGATAATGGTGACAAAAGAAACGTTTTAATTCATGAACTTGAATTATTGCAAGCAAAAAGAAATAAACTTAGCGAAGAAATTGGAATTAAGAAAAGAAACGGCGAAGACGTTAGTTTATTGCTAGATGAAGTTAATAAAGTTAAGCTTGAAATTGATGAAGCTGATAAGGCAGCTGATGCTTTAGTTTCTAGGGTCAATGTTTTGATGCAACAAGTTCCTAATTTACCATATGATGATGTTCCAGTTGGAAGAAATGATGAAGACAATGTCTGCGTAGCGGAACATCCTAATTTAGGTCGCGGACTTGTTAAAAATGTTGAAGCCCACTATGACATTGCGACAAAATTAAACATTATTGACTTTGTAAGATCAGTTAAATTAGCAAAAACAAGATTTGTATTATATAAAAATGATGGAGCAAAATTGGTTAGAGCATTAGCTAACTTTATGCTAGATTCACATATTGAAAAAGGATACAAAGAAATTATGCCAGCCCATTTAGTTAATTCAAATATGTTATATGGTACTGGTCAATTACCTAAATTTGGTGAAGATTTATTTAAAATTGAAGGAAATGATCTTTGATTAATTCCAACAGCAGAAGTTCCTGTTACAAATTACCACTATGACGAAATAATTGACCTATCATCTCCAATTAAATATGTTTCTTATACAAAATGTTTTAGATCAGAAGCTGGCTCAGGTGGAAGAGATACACGTGGACTAATCAGACAACACGAATTTCATAAAGTCGAGTTAGTTAAATTTGTTTCTGAAGAAGATGCTTTAAAAGAGTGAGAAAAAACTGTTAATGATGCTAAAAGCATTTTAGATAAGTTAGAAATTCCATATCGTGAAATGTTATTATCAACTGGTGATTTAGGTTTTGGTTCAGCTAAAACTATCGATTTAGAATTATGAATTCCATCAGAACAAAAATACCGTGAAACAAGCTCAATATCAATATACAAAGATTTTCAAGGTAGAAGAGCAAAAATTAGATATAGAGATGAATCTGGTAAAACAAAATATGCATATACAATTAATGGTTCAGGATTAGCAATTGACCGTGTTATTGCAGCGATTTTAGAAAATTACCAAAATCCAGATGGTAGCGTTTCAATCCCTAAAGCATTAGTTCCATACATGGGAAAAGAAATTATTAAACCTGAATAATGAACAAAATCAATAAAATCTGACTTTCAAAGGTTGGATTTTTATTTTCTTAATTTTAATAAAATCAAAACGTGATTTTCAAGACAGAAGACAATCTAAAATAAGACAAAATAAAAAAGCCCAAGTTATGCCTGAGCTTTTTTATTTTGATTTTTAATTAATATTTAGTATTCGTGTGTTGTAATGTTTAAACTGTCAACAACGATAAATTTATCACCTTTTTTAACACCGTAATTTTCTAATACTTTTGATCCTGCTGCGTGATCGTGTTTGATTAGATTTCTTACAGCAACTGAATGTTTTTCACAAAATACTCCAGCTGTTATTCCGAAACTTCAAACTAATTTGTCATCACTAACAACACCGATAATATTTGAGTTTGGTCTGTATCTTGAAACTTCTTTTAAAAGTTTACCTGTATGGCTTAAAACAATTGCGAATTTATATTCACCACTTTGTAGTATTTTAGCAACTTCGTAAGCAATAAGCATACGTGATTCTGGTTGAGTAGCAACTTTTTCAATTTGTTTGTTATAGAAGTGTTCTGTATAATATTCTTTTTCTGCTCTTCTTTGAATTTTTGCCATTGTTTTAACTGCTTCGGCTGGATATTTACCACTAGCAGTTTCTCCTGAAAGCATGGTTGCGTCAGCTCCTAATTCAACAGCATAGTAAACGTCTGTTACTTCTGCACGTGTAGGCATTGGGCTATTTTCCATTGAGTCAAGCATTTGAGTAGCAACAATAACTTGTTTGCCGGCTAAACGACATTTACGAATAATTTTCTTTTCATAGTATGGAACATCGTAATAAGGAATTTCTAAGCCTAAATCACCTCTAGCAATCATAATTCCATCACTGGCTTCAATAATTTCATCAATATTGTTAATTCCGAATTGTGATTCAATTTTAGAAATAATTTGAATATGGTCTCCACCGTTAGCGTCAAGAATTTCTCTAATTTCTTTGACGTTTTTAGCTGAGTTAACAAATGAAGCTGCAATATAGTCAACTTTATATTTTGCTCCTCAGGCAATATCGTTTTTATCTTTTTCACCTAGGAATGGCAATGAAAAATCTACACCAGGAATATTGATTCTTTTGTTAGTTTTTAATTTGTGGCCATTAACTGTTTCAACAGTAATTTCCATTTCTTTTACTTCTTTAACAACGGTAACAAGTTTACCATCATCTAATAGGATTTTGTTTCCTGGTCTTACGTCTTTATCCATACGATAAGAAACGGTTATTGTATCGGCGTTACCAATTAAGTTTTTGTATGAATATTCATCTGTTTTTATTTTTAGTAATTTTTTAGCAGGAATTTCGACTGCGTCATTTTCCATTTTACCAATTCTAATTTCTGGACCTTTGGTGTCAAGCATAAGTGATATTGGTCTGTCTAATTCTTTTGAAATTTCCCTTGCAATTTCAAATTTGTGTTTGTGATCGTCGGGATTTCCGTGCGAAAAGTTTGCTCTAATAGTTGATACACCAGCTTCAACTAATAAACGCATTGTTTCATAGTTGTCAGAAGATGGGCCAATTGTGGCAATAATCTTCGTTTTATTTTCGTTATATTTCATATATCTCCTTTTGAGTTGAAATATTTAGTTAATTTCTAATATATTCATTTTAATTTTACCACAAAGATTTTTATGTATAGTCAAGTGCCTTCGTTTGAACTTAAAAAAATGATTTTTGGAGTACAATAATAAATGTAAACATATATGTTTTAATAAAAAAATAATTATTGATAGTTATAGTTTAAAAATTCAAGGAGATAAAATGCCTAAATTTAATAGAGTATTTTTCATCGTTACTGATGGATTGGGTATTGGTGAAGAACCAAGACAAGAAGAATTTGGAGATAAAGGGGCAAATAGTTTACTACACGCTTCTGAAGCATTACCTTTGGAAATACCTACATGAAGAAAATTAGGAATTACTGAAGTTGCTAAAGTTTCTGGACATGTTGCTAGAAATAAAAATCCATTAGCTTACGTTGGAAGAATTCACGAAATGTCAAATGGTAAAGATACACTAACAGGACACTGAGAAATGATGGGAATTTATACTAAAGTTCCTAACCCACAATTTACTGAAAATGGTTTTCCTGCTGATCTTTGTGAAGAGTTGTCAAAAGCATTTGATGGTCGTAAAATTATAGGAAATAGAAACGCATCTGGTACAGTTATTTTAGCTGAATTAGGTCATCAACATATGGAAAAAGGAGATATGATTATTTATACATCTCCAGACTCAACATTACAAATTATTGGTGACGAAAAAACTTTAGGAGTTGAAAAGTTAACTGAGTATGCTAAACGTGCAAGAGCAATTTGTTCATCACGTCCAGAATGAAACGTTGCTAGAGTTATTTCACGTCCATTTGTTTACGAAGACGGTAAATTCACAAGAACATTTAACCGTCATGACTTTGCAAATAAACCAACAGGACACATTATTTTAGAAGATTTACAAAAAGCTGGTGTAGAAGTTGTTGCAGTAGGTAAAATTAATGATATTTTTACACATGTAGGAATTGACAAGGTATATGGACCTGCATCTGATGATGAAAATATGGATGTAGCAATTGAAATCGCTAACTCAGATTCAAAAAACCAATTTGTTTTTGTTAACTTAGTACAATTTGACAGTCATTATGGACATAGAGAAGACCCTATTGGATATAGTCAAAATGTTTCAAGATTAGATGTTAAATTAACAAAATTAATTAACGCAATGAAATCAGATGACTTATTAATTATGACATCAGATCATGGTAATGACCCAACAAAAGGTCCAGATCATACTCGTGAAGCTTTGCCTTTAACAGTATTTTCTAAATCATTTAAACAACCTAAAGCATTTAAAGAACCTTTGAAAGGTTTAGGTACTGCTGGAAACATTGTTGCAAGAAACTTTGGAGTTCCAATTACTGAAACTGGTGAAGATATTTTTGACGAATTAGTTTAATTTATAGCACGCAATAGCGTGCTTTTTATATTTAAATATGTATAATATTAAATTATGAAAAAATTAGAAAAAATTACCCCACAAAGCGAAAACTTTGCACGTTGATATACTGATGTTATTCAAAATGGAGATTTAATGGCTTATGGTTCTACTAAAGGGTCAATTATTTTTAAACCATTATCATTTGGAATTTGAGATAACATAAGACTTAATCTAGATAAAAAATTTAAATCTGTTGGAGTTCAAAATGTTAACTTGCCATTATTAATTCCTGAAAGTTTATTACAAAAAGAAAAAGATCATTTGCAAGGATTTAATCCTGAGCTAGCAACAGTTACTGAAGTAGGCGGTAAAAAGTTAGCTGAGAAATATTATATTAGACCAACTAGTGAAACATTGTTTGGAGAGTTTTTTAAAAATGAAATTAACTCATATAATGATTTACCATTAATTTATAATCAATGGGTAAATGTTTTAAGATGAGAAAAAACAACAAACCCTTTTTTAAGAACTAGAGAATTCTTATGACAAGAAGGTCATACAATTCATTCATCAGAAGAAGAAGCAAAATTATTGACAACAAAAATGTTGAATATTTATAAAGAATTTGTATCAGATTATTTAGCTATACCAGTTATGGATGGGCAAAAAACTGACCATGAAAAATTTTCAGGTGCAGACTTTACTTTTACTATTGAAGCAATGATGAAAGATGGTAAGGCATTACAAGCTGGAACAAGTCACTATTTAGGTCAAAATTTTGCTAAACCATTTGATATTTCATTCAAGAACAAAGAAAATAAATTAGAGTATGCATATGGAACTAGTTGAGGTGTTTCAACAAGATTATTAGGTGCTTTAATTATGACACATGGTGATGATAGAGGAATTATTATCCCACCTAAGATTGCTCCAACACAAGTAGATATTATCGAGCTGTTTGCTAATAAAGATCAAAGAGTTCATGAGGTTGCCTCTCAAATTAAGTCAGATTTATTATTGAAAGGTTATGAAGTTAAATTAGATGATTCTGATAAGGGGGCCGGTTTTAAAGCTGCTAATTCAGAAATTCACGGGACACCTTTGAGAATTGAAGTTGGGCCAAGAGATCTAAACGAAAATCAAGTTTTATTAGTTAGAAGAGACACATTAGAAAAAGTATATTGTCCTTTAGGCAATGTTGTTGAAACGGTTGAAAAATTATTAGTAGATATTCAAAATAATTTATTTAACGAAGCTAAAAAAAGATTATTGTCAAATATAGTATCAATTTCTACTTACGACGAATTTAAAAAGGCGATTGATGAAGGTAAATGAGTTTATGCTCCATTTGATGGCGATGGTGAAGACGAAAAGAAAATAAAAGAAGAAACCGGAGCTTCAACTCGTTGCATCCCATTTGTAAACCCGTTAGAAATTGAAAATGACACATGTTTTTTCACTAATAGAAAAACAAAAAGATTAGTAATATTCGCAAAATCTTACTAAATTTGCTAAAATTAATGTATTGTAACAATACAATATTATTTTTAAAGGAGAAAATATGTTAAAAAAATTAAGCAAAGAAGATTTACAAAATCAACATTTAAACGGAAAAGCTATTTTGGCTTTTAGAGCAACATGATGTCCTCCTTGCCAAATGATGGGCCCAGAATTAGAGAGATTAACAAAAGAACACGAAGATATAAATGTTTTTGATATCGACGTTGATCAAAATATTGAATTTGCTCGTGAAATGGGTGTGCAAGGAATTCCTTCATTGTTTTTATACAACAATGGCGAAATTGTAAACCACACTGTGGGATATCTACCAGCAGACGAATTAGTTAAAAAATTCACAAAATAATATATATAAAAGTCTGGCTTGAACCAGATTTTTATTTTGCATTATATAGCTGTGAAACTCAGAAAATGCTGTCTATCATTAAATTAAAAAACATGACCACCATATTAATCGGTGTTCATGTTTTTAAAATAAGTTATTAATTTGAATTATTTTCTTCAATTGCATTGTAAAACTTAGGTTTTTTAGCGAAGTTCTCACCATCATATCTTTCAGGGTATAGATAAGATAATAATCTAGCTCTTTCGTAAAATGATGCGGGATTTTGAGGAGTTGTTCCGTCGCCAAAGAATTTGTATTTTTGTCCATCAACTACAAATATACCAGCTACACCTTGTTCATCTTTTGATGCTCCACGAGTTGATTCAACTATAAACCCAGCAATTTTTCCGTTAGAATCATAAACGGTTGTTCCTGATGATCCACCTGATGAATCAATTAGTTTTGTATCTCATTTTACCAATAGATTTCTAGACGTTGCTCCTAAATAATTGACACTATCAAATATAAAATCTGTATTACCTAATAAATATTCACGATAACGTTTTCCTTTAAGTGAATCTTTGTTATTTGATGCTAGACCAGGATATGTTGCTGTAAATCAGTTAAGGTTGTAGTATTCGCTTAAGTGTAAATTATAAGGGCTAATTTCTTCCATTGGTAATGTTTTTCAATTTAAGAAAAATTTAACTATTTCTTTTTGTCTATCATTTAATCGATGGCCATTATAAGAAGCTTTGTCAATTGTTTCTAAGCTGAAGTTTTGGAAAAAGAAACTCATATCTACTTTTGCAACAATTAAATCAGCACGACCAAGTATTCAATGATCGCTACCACTATTTATTTTTATAGAGTCGCCATAAGTATCTTTGAATATATTGGCATTAGGGTAAAAATTATCATTATCAAAATCAACAACTGATTCAAGTTTAAAATCTACGCCATCCAAGTTTCATGTATCAGAGTAATCGAAATGCGGTTGAACATGAGGTAAAGTTTTATCAGCAGGTGCATCAAGTACAATTGGTATCTTGAAACGAGTATTGCTTAAAATTTTATATTCATTACCATCAGCAGTAATTCCTGATGCAGGCGGGAAAACTTTTCAAACATGCGAGTTGCTTATTACATAATAGTTATAATCATTGTCATCATGTGGTTTAACTTTTCCTAGTAAACTTCAGGTTCCATTTGAACCATTATGGAAGCTAAATGAACGTTTACGCATATTATCTATTGCATAGGCAACATCGTCTTTATATAATCTTTTTGCACTTTCATCTTTATTTTTTAGTTTTATTTCTTTTTCGAATAATTTATCATTTGGCTTATTTGTATTGTCTATGAAAGTTTCTTCTAAATCAATTGAAATATTATTATTATTATTTAAAGGTGTTGCTCTGAAAGTTATTTCATTATTGTGATTTTGTGAATTAATTCAGTGTAATGTTGTTGAAACGTTCCCAATAAAACTCGAGTTTGCTAATGAAAAATAATGATCATATAAGGTATCAAATATCAATACATTATTATACTTTGGTATTATTTCTAATTTTATTTTATTATTTTCCAGACTAACCTTGAATTTAAATCTATCATTTAGTTGTTTGTATATGGTTTCGTGAACCCTTATATCGCCACGAGTTTGTAAAAATGAAAAAGGCGCTTCTTCAATTACACGTTTTTCTTTGATATCTTTATAGCTAATTGCGACATTTACAAACGATTTTGCAGATGTTGAAGCAGGGTCTAACGGGGTAGTTTCAGATAATTTTCTTTTATGATTATCTAGTTCCATTCTGAATATAAATATTGCACTATCTTTTATATTTTCTAAACCAGTATATTGGTCAAGGTCTTCTGTTATTGTTACTTTTTTGTGATCTTCACTGACAACAGGAATAGCGTGGTTTAAAATTTTGCGTCCAGCAATTAAACGTAAATTAACTTCATTTCCATTATCATCTACCAGTATAAAGTTTTTCCTTGGCTTAATATCTCCGACGACATTTTTATAAAAATGATAACGTTCATATTCGATTAAAGCTCAATGATTTTGAATTGAGTATGGTATTTTAGATTTTGTCTCTTTAGATAATCAAATTTTAATTAAATCTTGTTTAGTTAAAATTTTACTATTGGTAATTAAATTAGAATCACTTAAATTAGAATCTTCATAAACTTTATTTTTGATCAATTTGTTATTATCTAAATCTTGATATTCAAATTTGTAAATAAAACTTCTATTATTACTTGAAATAGAGAAATTATCGTAATAATTATTTTGTGTAAACGGTTCAATTGCCTTAATTGATTTTAGAATATATTTTGTATTTTCGTAAAAGCCATTTAGTCCAAATTTTCACAATTTTTCAAATGGAACATTAATTTTATATTCTTTAACGTAGTTTAGACCGTAATACTCTTCTTGACCTTCATTAACTTCTGGTTCAAAGATAAATTGAATTCATTTGCCCCTTAAAAATTCCATGTCATTTTCATCTAAATTGAATTTAGCTGAAGCAAATAGTTGTTTATTTTGTTGATCTTTTATAATTTTTAAGTCTAATAAATCAATTGTTTTACTGTTTGAAACATATTTAAACTTGTATTTTGAATTTAATCCATAATTTATTATTTCATCTCCTAGCTGAGTAGAAACAATAATATATTCGGAAATATTTTTAGCAATTTCATCGTTATTAAATGATGCGATTTTACTGCTATGGTTAATTTTTGCATTAACTATTTTTGACCAAGGTTGAAATGGGTTTAAACCCTTTATTAAAAATTTAACAGAATTTATTGAACTATCAATACTATTTAAATAGTTAACTTGTATTTCATTATTGTTTACGTTTACTGAGCTGATATTAAAATTAGAAACAGATTCACTTTCACTGCCATCAACTTTTTCTATTTTTCTATTTAAGTTAGTTACATCAAAATATTCAGAACGTTTTTTCAATGAAAGTCCCAATATTTTATTAACCTTACTTTTTGGAAAGTATGCTTCAGCAGTTCTTTGGTCGCCTTCGGATTTATTTTTGTAGCTTAAATTAATATATTCAACTTCATTATCATAATTAACTATTTTTAGGGCAAATGCATCTGGTCAATCGATATTTGAAACTTCTTTGTATATGTTTACAGAAAATGAATAAGTTTGTGAGTTTGCTACTCATAGTTTTCAATCGTTGTAATTTGTAAAACTAAACTTATCAGATTCGTCAGTTGTTTTTTTGTTTTCAATATTATAATTTTTGTTTTTGAAGTTATGGACTTCATTTTCACCATTAAATAAGCCGATAACTTTGATAGTTTCCCCGTTTGTAATATTTTCAATTAAAAATTCAGCAACTTTATCTTCTAGTTTTGTTTGGTTAATTGTTTGGTCAGATTCACCTCTTTTAATTTTTAAGGCAAGACTGCTATTAAAATTATCAATGACTTTCACTTTAATAATTAAGGAATTATCTTTAAATTCGTGACTAATAATTTCATTTTGAGAATATTTAGGAAATTGTTCATTTGGAGTATTAGAATCGGTTTTGTCAATGAAAGTGAAGTAACTAGAAAGTGCAATATCATTTTTAATATCATCAAATGTACTGCTATTTTTTTCCGATACATTTAGCTCACTTTCATAAAACGGTGTTCTTGAAACGATTGATGGTTCATTATCGGGCGTAGTTGGATTTTCGCTTTCGTGTTCATTACTATTACTATCGCCGTTATTACTATTGTTTTGGACTCTTTTTGTTTTAAAAGAAAATATATAGTTATTTAAGATTGATTTGTTATTAACTTTTAAGTTAGTTATTTGATAATTAGTTTCAGGTGAAAGGTTATCAAAATTAAAGTCAACATATTTTTCGGTTTGATTAAATTCTGAGCTTGACTTTTCTACATTATTTGATAAAGACATTATAAATTGACTATTTTGACTGTTATTTGCAATTTCAGAAAAATTAACTCTAACTTTGGCTGATCCGGATTTTAAATCTAATATTTCAACATTATTTATTAAAAACTCTTTTTTGTTATTTTGATCTGGATTTGGTTGCGGATTAATAGGATTGTCTTCATTTCCACTATTAGAGTCTTTAATTGTACTGAAAGAGTTACTTGTACTATTTAAAATTACTCTAAATCCTTCTAAAGTTATATTTTTTAATTTGTAAGTTGTGTTTTCTTTAAGGTTTGTTAATTTGAAAATAGCTTGGTTGTTTATATTTGATAAAATTGAAACATTTACTGCTTGATCAAAAACAAAACCTGCATTACTTAGTTCAACATTACTATTACTTTTGTAATTTAGTTTTAATTTTGCCTCATTATTTTTAATATCAAAAAATTCAATTGAATTTATAGATATTTCTTTTTGTTTTGGCAATGTTTGAAAATCAATTTTTAAATCATTTGGTATATTAATTTTTTGGTTATTAACAGTGATTGAAGTTATAAAATATCTTGAATCGGGTTGTAGATTTTTTTCGAAGTAAAAGTTAACTTGTTTATTTTTTACTTCAACTTTTGTAGAATAATGAGTTGAATTTACAATGTTTGTTAATTCAATTTTAGTTTCATCCTCTTTAATTAAAGTTGGTTCGTTTAATTTGATCGTAATAGAAGCTGATGTTGTAGTGATTGAATTAAAAGTAATATCTTCAATAACAGGAACTTTATTTTCTTTATCAGTTTTTCTAATACAAGAGCTTAGAAATGGAACGCTTAGAGAAAAAAGCGAAACTAGAGCTGTAGATTTTATAATGTTTTTTAATATGGACTTTTTCATACTAATCCTCCTAATGCTAATTCTTATATATTTATTATAGTTTAAAAAAATATTTAATATAGAATAAGGAAAATAAAATGAAAACAAAATAGATTATGTTATATCAATTGTCTAATTAATTATTTATTATTTGAAATATTAGTGGTGAAATTGATGGCTAATTTGTAAAAAAAGAAAAAACCGGAGAGGGAGCGGTTTTAATCTATATTTTTGAAATATGAATAAATTATATATTTTTTATTTTTTTTATTATGTTTTTAGCTTATTTTGCAGTAAATTTTACACAAATTCTACCAATAGTGTTTTTTAATAATTGTTCAAGCTTGTTTAAACCGTCATTTTCCTTATTTTTTGAATTGGCAATTAAAGTCTGATTATCTTTAATAAAATCAAGGGGAGAAGCAATAAAGACAGGCTTATTTCTTAGTTCTCTTTCGGTTAATACATTTATTAAAAAGTTGATGAATCATTCTGGTTTGCTTCCTAATCCGAACCGATCTAAGAATAAATAATCAACATCAATCAAATTTTTTTGTATGCCGTTTATTTCGGCTGATCCATTTTTAAAATTTGAAATTAAAAATTGATATAGTGCTAGTGAATCCAAAAAGGCAACAGTTTTATTTTTTTGCACACCCATAATGAAAGCTATATATTTTAAAATGTGTCTAGCGTTAATAAAATTTTCATCAACTAAATATAAACCAAGATTATGTTTTATTCCAGTTATATTCTTAATTTGCTTTTGAATGTCTTCAGAAAAGTGCATTATGCCATTGTGGCTATTTTTCAAAATTTCATCTGGCTTTTTGATTCTTATCATATTAAAATATTCATATCAACTATCATCAAGAGGAGTAACTGATGTTAGTCAAAAATTACTCAATTTTTTTTGTCTTAATAGATAATCTTCATTGCTAAAATCTATGTCTAATAAACCATCATTGTTAACAAAAAGTTTTCACGAAGGTTCTTGATTATCATGTTGTATTAGATAGTCATAATATTTTTGCAAATAGTTCATACCTCATGTAATTTGCATATCATTTAAACTTAGATCTTCGATTAGTTTAGCAACTTGAGGATATGAAATAACTCTTTGCTTTTCTTGTTCTGGATCAAAGTTTTCCGATTTTAGACTATTTAGTAAATTATCAAAATAGTTATTCATTAATCATTTTCCTTTCTAATCATCTCAATCTAAATCTTCAGTGATATTTCTCATGTAATTTAAAGAGTTTTCAACCTCTATTGACTTATTAAAGTATGTTGATTTTGTTACATTCTGATTTGATTTTAATAGATATGCATTATTTAGTTCACTAGTGATGTCTGAGGCTAAAAAAATGTTTTTACTTGCATAATCTTTGGCGATTTTTTCGATATACGAACATACTATTAAATTATTAACTTTAATTGAATAATTAATAAATAGATTAATGCATTCATCAGAAAATTTTAAATTTCTAAGGTTTTTAAGCATTAAATTTTGAGTTGGGCTAGTTTGTGACTTAGTAAAGTTTTCGATAAATTTTTCAGAATCTACGGTTTTTGCATAAGATTCTAAATCACTAACAAAAAAATCAAAGTCGCTTTCTTCTTTTTTATATATATCATCATTTAATTGAAAAACGTCAAAGTACTTTTTAGAAACATCTTCAAAGTTATCTTTTTTAAATGAAAAACTTGCCTTAGCATTAATAATTTTTTTATAAGCCTCTTCTCCGATTTTATCTTTAATTAAATTATTAATAAAAGGGTTGTTAACAATTTCATTAGCGTTTAGTGGTTTGATTAATTCAAATAAATAGCCGTTTTCTTCGTTTTTATAAGTCTTTAATAAACCTACTGCTTCTAATTTATCTTTAGATTCAATTATTAAATCATCGTTTAATAATAAAAACTCAGATGTTTCTTTGAAATCATATTTAGTATTAGCATTATATATATTTTGTAAATCTAATAAATATTGATATAAGCTAATAGCGTTTGCTCCGATAATTGGACTATAAAACATTCTTAAATTTTGGAGGTCATTACTTGATATATCATTATTATTTTCAACATAAAAATATTTCATGCGCTTACCTCCTTTATTTGTCGTTTAAATGTAATCTAATTTTAGGAAATAGTAACGAAAAAAAGGCGAAAATTTTGAGAAAAAAGCTATATAAACACTGTCATCTTCTTTATTATTAACATTTAAAAAAAGCGAGTTTTGGCTTAATTTAAGCGATATTTTAAAAATATTTTAGTTTATTAACATTTGAAGTTATATAATCAAAGTTACAAAAAAATGTAAGAATTGGTTGGTTTTTATGTAAAAACTGTTTATGCCTAAAATATAGCTTAAAATAAGGCAGATTTTTGAAAAAATCCGTTGTAAATTATCTATCATTTATAATGTGCTAAAATAATTATGGAGACTTATATGGATTATTTAATTATATTTTTATCATTAGCTTCGGTAATGTTAATATCTTTATTTTTAGTTTTATTTTATGAAACTCCATATTATTTAATAAAAATATTCTGAATAAAAAAGCTTGTTAAAGAAAATAAATTGCATTTAAATAATAAGTATTTCTCATTTGTTTTTAAAAGGCTTATCATCCCTTTTATTTTAGGCTATGTTTTATTTGTTTTGTCGCTCGTATTTTATATTTTGTTATACAAAACAAATATTGATATGACCTTAAAATTTATCGCACTTTTTTATTTATTAGCATTGTTAATTTTATTTGTTTTAATTCAAGTTCCAGTTTTTATTGTGCTTGATATGAAAATTAAAAACAAAAACTATCAAACAGATTTCTTTGATTTTAAATTAGATCAAGAAAGTGATCAACAAATTGATATTACAAAAGAAAAAATAGTTTTTTATATTTCTAATAACGAATATTTTAGAATTAAGGGTTTATTTATTAATAAAAAAATATTGAACAATAATAAAAAAGTTAATAAAGATTATGCATATTATTTATTAGTTGTAAACGCTTCAAAAACCCATATACTTGGTAAAAAAATAAGTCAAGGTAATTGAAATAACTCGGCTAGAAAATATTTGGCAAACTATTAGATTAAAAACTAACCAACTAACACGCTTCGTCATGAACTGTGTTTTATTTTTAAATAAACAGTGCGCATAAAGATCAGTATGTTTAGTTTATATGATTGTATAATTAAAATGTGCAGGATAAATATGAATGCATCATTAATGAAAGGATATTTTATGCTTTTTGTAGAACCAAAAATAGTGAACAAACAAGAAATTAATAAAACAGAAGAAGATAATTTAGGATAATTTAATATGCTATTTTTATATCCCATATTATTCACTTTTGCGACTTATAAGTTTCTTGCTTATTTCGGATCAAATATTTTATTTGATAGAACTTATTACATTAAAAATAAAATTAGAATTACTAATGAAAAATATTTTTCATTTCTATTAAGATTCACTAAAAAATCAATGTTATTTGGCATGCTTGTAGCAACTTTAATTTATGCAGTGCCAAACATAATTGGTGCTATTTTAATGCTTTTTACTCCTCTGGTATCGCTTAACGATTTGATAATCTCATTATCGATAGGATTCACCTTTATTTTAGGTTTCTTTATAATGTTTATTTGTTGTATATGTCATGTAAAATCATGAAAAAAAATAAATCAAACTTTTGAAGTGCCATACGAAAAATTTTATGAAGATTTATCTAAAGATTGGGAAAATGTCGCAGATATTAACCTAGATATTTTAAAAGAATATAGATTAATGGTTAAAACAGATAGCAAGCTTTATACAGTAAGAAGAATAATGTCATTTGAACAAATGACAAGATTGATAAATAAATATAAAAACATGTTTTCAGTTAATGACGTATATTAGGATAAAAAAATTAGACACATTTAAATTTTTCTTTGGAGCACGCAATTGTGTGCTCTTTTAAATTTATTATAATGAAAAAAATAAAAAAAATATACGAAAATACGCCTTTGGCGTGCCTTACGGTTAATAAAGTAGCATAACACTTTTTTAGCGTGCTTATTTTGCGATTTGAATTTTTGCTAGTAAGCTTTGCCTACACGGCTTGTAGAAAGTTTTAAATTTGGTTAAAAATCTTTTTATAAATAATTGTTAAAACTTTTTCAGTACGAAAAAGGTGTATGATATTTTAAATTTTTTTGTGGTCTTTCAAAGTTG
>JHVF01000006.1 GCA_000620005.1 Metamycoplasma spumans ATCC 19526 | reverse complement strand
TTTTCAATTTCAGAATCTACAAGATCATCGCTAAACTTTTGTCTATATTTATTTCCTTTATTTTTGTGCGAGACATTAAATGTTCCGTCAAAATTTATAGATTTCTTAATTTTAGAAACTGTAAAACGACTAACCTCGTGTTTTATGGCGATTTGGTTTATTTTTAATTTTCCATTAGTTATATCTGTATAAATATCTTTTCTTTTTTTCTCAAAATCTGTTAAATTCTGGATTTCTATTTTTTTATATTTCATTTTACCTCCTATAATGATTTTAAACTATAGGATGTTGCAAAATGATTGAGAATTACAATGTAGCAAAATATTTGAGAATTCACAAAAAATATTGAAAACTTGAACTTTTTTATAAAAAAATAAAATAGTGTATAATTATCTTTTGTGAAATTATTATTAAATATAGATTTATTTATAATAAAAAAATAAAATTTTTAAATGAATTAAACGTATTAATTAATTAATTAATTGAAATACAAAATTTATTTTTATTTAAACTAAACTATGACTAATTAAAAAGAGGTAAATATGAAAAAAAGTAAATTAGTTTTAAAAGCTATATTGGGAGGAGCTTTATTAACTTCGCTATCACCTATTGTTTTATCAGCGTCAACTAACGAAAGCGTTGCTAATTCAACATCTGATATTGCGCATGTTCACAGTTCATCTTCTCCTAAAACGGCATTAGAACTATGAGAACAACAATATGCTGACTCGTTAAAAGACGGTTATAAGAAAATGGTTCAAAATGCCATTTGAGATAATTTTGAAGGTGGTTTAACTGCTTCACAAGTTGAATACCTAAACAAAAAGATAGAATCAATGACATTCGCAAATTACAATGATGTAAGAAAAGAAATTTTTGAATTATCTGCAGAAACAAAAGAAGCCTTCAGTAGATTAATTTCTTATACATTTGGTGGAACCTATTTCAATAACTTGATGAAAGAACAAGGAAACCAAAATTTAAATGAAACTATTCAAAATGGTTTTGATTCTTTAAGAATCTTTTCAAGATCCGAATTATTGCAAGATGAAGATTACAAAGAAGAATTCACAAAATTCCAAACAACAGCTGATGAATTATTTTCTGAAATGAAAGATGGGGATAATTTAAATGCAAATGATTTATCAAAAATTGTTAAAAAGGCATTAAAATCAAAAATAGATTTTTTTAATTTTATATTGTCTAAAAACGAACCCGAGTTTTCAAAATTAAAAGATTTTGTAAACTACCACAATTTTATGATCAAGTATTTTTATAAACAAAATACAACTAAAGTAGAGGGAAATCCTAATAATTGAACAGATGATTATTATTTTGTTGGTTTAGTTTCAAACTGAACAATGCTAATTGGTAATTTAGCAAGCGATGCTGAAATTGATAACTTACTATTTCACTATTATGCAAATAGCGGCACAAATGATAGAAATAATCACTTTGAATTAAAAACAGGTGATGGAGTACCTGGAGATAACTTTAAATTAATCCAAAGTGGAGGTTGATTTATTGATAGTGGCGAATGAAACCTTTATCCAAAAGCGAATATCGACACATTTGTTGAACTTTCAAAAATTTATTACAATAATCCTGCCAATTTATCACAAACTAATGAAGCTTGATTAACAAAAATTAATGAAGGCATGAATAACATGTATAAAGTATATAACACAAACAGAAATGGACATAAATACTTTATAACAAACTTTAACTTCAAACCTGCAGATATGCCAATTTCTATCTATATGATGAGAAAAGGTACATATTCTAGAGGAGCATCTAAATTTACAGGTACTTTCTACGGTAAACAATACAACAATGTTACTGCATGAAAAACTAAAGCACTTACAACTGAAAACGGTTGATTTTATGGAACAATAAATAACTATTTAAACAATAAAATTTATAACGTGATTGCGCTTGATAAAAAAGCATTCTTTTATAATGAATTTAAAGATTTAGATGGTGCTAAAAAATTAGAAGAATTGCAACCTAAAATTGATGAACTTAAAGCAGAATTAAACCAATTGAAGAATACAAATCCTGCCCTTACAGAAATTATTAATAAATGACTAGCTGACATTGATAAGGCTGTCAAAAGTGGACTTATAAATGTTGTAAGTTCAGTAATTGATAAAAATAAATATATTAAAGACTCTATTGCTACAGGGGCTATCGGAAATCCTGCTGCTTCAAAATTAGAAGCTGCTGCTGAAAAAAATAAAGGTAATTTAGCAGAAGGTTTAAAGGTTTTATCTGTATTTGATAAATTAAATGCAGGAGCCGCTGGTGTTGTTGAAGCATTGGATCACTATAATGAAGAAATTAAAGAAGATGCTACAGCGGCTAACGCCTCAGCATTAAAAGCGGATGAGATTGCTAAAATTAAAGAAGTTTCTTCAAAAGTTATAAATGGTAAATATTCAATTGACTTGCCAGAAGGATTTGATTTAAGTAACCCAAATGAAGAGCAATTAAATAAAGTTACTACAAAAATTACTGAAGAAGAAGATACTATTAAAAAAGCTGTATTTGATGTAAGTAAAGCGACATATGACAAATTGATTAAAGAATTAACAACGCCTCAAGATTTAAAAAATCAAGCCGTAAGCGCTAATAATGCATTAAATTACGAAAAAGAAAACTTTAAAAATAGTGCTAAACCAGTATATAAAGCTTTAAAAGAAAGAGCTAATGAATTAGTTTCTTTATTTGAAAACATTAACTCTGCTCATACCGTTGGAGATGTTTCGTTTAACCCTGAAGCTGCAGATCTTAAAGCTAAATATGAAGAAGAATTAGAAAAATTGAATAAATTTGGTAAAAATGTAGAATTAGCAAAAGCTCTTATTGGCGGTTTATTAACCGAAAAGGCTGAATCGGAAATCAAAAATGCATTTGAAAATTACGAAGAAGCGAAAGAAGCTTTATTAAATAAATTGAAAAAAGATGCAAACGCGCAAATTAGAGCTCTTAAAAAAGACATTAAATCTGCTTCTAACGATTCTCTAGTTGAAGATAAAAGAAACGCATTATTAAATTCTTTATTACAAAGAAAAGAAGCCATTAATTCTGCAAATGAAGCCAAACCTATTTTAGATAATTTAAATGATGCTAAAAATATTTATAATGAGGCATTAAATTCAACCAAAGCTGATAATAAGAACAAAGTTTTAGCTTATAAAGAAGAAATTGCTAACGTTCCATCTAATTTATTATCAGATGATCAAAAGACAACTTTTACAAATCAATTTGCACAATATGCTAATGATATTGAAGGGGCTAACAGCTTTAAAGAATCTTCAGATAATTTAGCTGAATCTAAATCAAAATATGATGAAGCTTTAAATAAAGCTAAACCAAAAGCCAAAGAAGAATTACAACCTTTAAAAAATAAAGTTCAAGCTATTTCAGACAATTTATTAACAGTTGAACAAAAAAATGAAATTGTTAACAAAATTGCTGAACAAATTAAAAATGTTGAGAATTCAATTACTTTTAAAGATGTTTTAGCTGCTATTAATAAAGCTAAAGAAGCGGATGCTTCAGTATTAGGATTAGCTAAAGAAAATGTGAATAATAAACTTGATGAATTTAACAATATTATTGCTAACTTATCAGATAAAATTGCTACAGCTGAACAAAAACAAGAATTTGCTTCTACAATTGAAGCATTAAAAACAGCTGTTAAATCTGCTGATAATCTTCAAGAAGTTGCTAATAAATTAAAAGAAGCCACTGATAAATTTAACGAACTACAAAAACAATTATTACCTAAAATTAAAGAAGAAGCAACTAGCGACTTAGATAAACAAATTGAAGTTATTAAAAATAATAACAAGTTACCTCAAGAATACAAAAACGGTATTATTGAAAAATTAAATAAAGCTAAAGAACAAATCAATGGCTTAGATCAAATTAAGGATGTAAATCCTGTTAAATCTGCCGCAATTGAAAAATCAAAACAAGAAGTTGAAAGTTATAAAAAACCAGTTGATGCACTTGCTATAACCTTATCAATTCTTACCTTAGCTTTATTGGGTGTTCTAATCTTTTTATTAGTAAAACGTTTTAAAAAATAATTTATAAATTATTAAAAAAGCTAAAAAAATACTCAGAAATGTCTGAGTATTTTTTATTTAAATTTGAAAACTAATTTAAAATTATTACATGTATAGAATTTTAGAGGGTAAAGTTGTTTTAGATAGAAACGATATAACTTTATTAAAAAGTAATTTTTCAAAACTAAGTCCAGTTTTTAAAACTCAGCTTGAAATTTTAGATAGCCAATTTAATCAAAGTGTTAAATCTCAAGTAATAAATATCTATAAAAAAATAGCACAAAATGGTCCTAGAGAATTTTTAAAATCTGTAGACCAAGAAGAATACTATTCATCAATTAGCGATATTATTAATGACTTATTAAAAACCACATATGGCCTTTCATTTTCTGATCTTAGAGCGGTAAGTAAGTATTTAAAACAAATTAAATATGAATTTTTATCAGCTTTTATAAGAATGTATGAGTTTAAATTTCATATTGCAAAAGACCCGAGAGAACTTTATTTTACAGTTTCTAATTATTATAATGATGGAAGCGGATATACGAGTATAGAAAGAATTAAGCAGTATTTTGTTCAAGGAATTATTAATTTATTAAAACAAAGAGGATTAAGTATAAATTGAGATGAGCAAGCTATAAATAAATTCGAGTGAGAAATATTTGAGATTTTTAAATATTTTAATGAGCAAGTTATTTTCAATTTTTTTAAAGATAATATGGTGCCTGAGTTTAGCAATAATATTTATACAGAAAACTATATTTATAAAAGAGTCGACGATAAATATATAAGCACGATAATTGATGTGTTTAAGTATATGGAATACTTTGAAACTGATTTAATATTTTATTAAAAAATATTATAAAAAACTAGAATTTGATTCTAGTTTTTTAATTGCTATTTAAGTGATTTTTTAAGATTTTTTAACATTGAAATAAGCTCGTCTTTTGTATAAATAACAGTTTGATCTGAGCCATATTCTCTGATTGCAATTGTATTATCTTCAACTTCTTTACGTCCGATAATTGCAACGAATTTGGTTTTTTGCAATTGTGCTTCACGAATTTTTTTGTTAATTCTTTCGTTTCTTAGGTCTATATTAACATTGATATCTTCATCTAATAAATCTTCGTATAATTTTTGGCAGTATTCGTTTAAATCATAGCTGATTGGCATTATTGTTACTTGGCGAGGACTTAGTCAATATGGCAACGCACCTTTAGTTTGTTCTAATAAAATTGCAATAAATCTTTCATATGTACCAATTAATCCTCTGTGAATTAAAACAGGTGTTTGGAATTGTTCATTATCATCAACGTATTTCATTTCAAAACGAGTAGGTAATAGGAAGTCAAGTTGCAATGTTGACATGGTAATAATTCTATTTAAAACCGTTCTAATTTGGAAATCGATTTTAGGACCATAAAATGCAGCTTCTCCAATAAACTCTTTATATTCAATATTAAGCTCTTTTAAAACGTCTCTTAAATCATTTTCAGCCTTGTTTCACATTTCATCATTTTGGAAGAATTTTTCTTTATCTTCTGGGTCTCTTAATGATAGAGAAACGTGATCAATTTCGATATTGAAATCTTTTAAAGCTTGTAAAATCATTTTGTATAAGTGTTTAAATTCAGCTTTAATTTGATCTGGTCTAACAAAAACGTGTCCTTCTGTTAAATCCATTCCTCTAACTCTTTCAAGCCCAGTTAAAGCACCTGATTTTTCATAACGATATAATCTTGATTGTTCTGAATATCTAATTGGTAAATCTTTATATGAACGACGAGTTGAGTTAAATAAAATAATATGATGAGGACATGTCATAGGTCTAGCAACTAGCAATTCATTATCCATAACAATAGGCTTAAACATGGTGTCTTGATAATGAGCTCAGTGTCCACTAATTTCATAAAGTTTCTTTTCTCCAAAATGAGGTGTCATAACTTCTCTAAAACCATATTTTTTATCTAGTTTTAAAACATATTCACGAATTGAGTTATGAATTTTCATACCATCTTCTAATCAAATTGGTAAACCTTGACCACTTAATTGTGAAAATGAAAATATATTTAACTCTTTACCAATTTTTCTATGGTCACGTTCTTTACGTTCTTCTAAAATGAATAAGTATTTATCTAATTCTTCTTTAGTTTCTCAACTTGTTCCATATATACGGGTTAACATTTTATTATTTGAATCACCACGTCAATATGCCCCGGCAACTGATAAAAGTTTAAAGTTTTTTATTTCTTTAGTATTTTCAATATGTCCGCCAGCACATAAATCTGTAAATAATACTTCATTAGTTTTTGGATGATAGTATTGGAAAAAGGTAATTTCTTTGCCTTGAGCTAAAAATTCGTCATATAACTCTTTTTTATATGGTTGATTTTCAAATGAATAATCTTCGATACCAACTTGACGCATTACATAACCTTGTTCGGCTAGTTTTTTCATTAACTTTTCAATTTTTGGTAAATCAGATTCTAATAAGGGTTGTTCGAATTCAAAATCATAGTAAAATCCTTCTTCAATAGCAGGACCAATTGCCAATTTTGTATTAGGATATAATTTTAAAATTGCGGCTGCCAATAAATGGCTTGTTGAGTGATTTAATTTGCTATTTGCTTTCATTATCTAATCCTATTCCTTTCATAAGTGATTTAAGATTTTTATTAGCTGTTTCTCTTGCTTTTATTGCACCTTTTTTAGCTTCGATGTCAATATTTTTAATTGCTTCAGTATATTTGCTTTGAATTTCTATTAAAAATGATTTAACTTCTTGGCCAACAGCTTGTTTTAATTCTCCATAGTTTTTTTCTAAAAATAATTGTTCTGTTTCTTGTAATGATATATTTTTTAAAGCTGAATAAATAGTTAGTAAGTTTTTTATTCCTGGTTTATCATCTGATAAATAAATTTTTCCCTCAGAGTCAGTTACTGCTTTCATAATTTTCTTATAAGCAACTTCAGGATCGTCTAAAAGATATATTGAGGCCTTTTCATTTTTATCTGATTTAGACATTTTTTTAGTTGGCTCAACCAAAGACATAATTTTAGCTCCAACTTCCGGAATATAGGGCTCTGGAACTTTGAAATTTGTTTTAAATTTATTGTTTAATCTTGTGGCTAAATTTCTTGTTAATTCAACATGTTGCTTTTGATCGATACCGACCGGAATAACATCAGCATTATACAATAATATATCAGCAACCATTAGTGTTGGATACATTAATAAACCCGTTGGAATAGTTTCCATTCCGTTTGCGGTTTTAATTTTTGATGATTTATCTTTAAATTGAGTCATTCTTGATAACTCACCAATTGTCGTATTGGTTAATATTAATCAGTTCATTAAGCCGTGTTCTAAAACATCAGATTGAAAAAATAATGTGCTTTTATTTGTGTCAATTCCACAAGCTAAAAATAAAGCAAAAATATTTCTTCGATTATTTTCTAATTCTTTAGGATCAATTGGTAGTGTTAGAGCGTGCAGATCGGCAATGAAAATATAATTTTCATATTCATCTTGCAATTTAACCATGTTTTTAATTGCGCCAATGTAGTTTGCTAATGTTAATTTTCCTGTTGCAGTGATTCCACTTAGCAATATTTTTTTATTACTAACCATAAATTTACCTTTCTAATAAATAATATAGATAATTATATTACATTTAGGTTATTAATAATCATATTAATAATTAAGAAATGAAAGCAGAAATATATAAATAAAATATAATTATAATAACCTATAAAAAAGGTATCTTAATAATATTAAAAGAGGTGAAGAATGAATAGTAAACACAAAGCATTGTATATTTTTTTACTAATTATTACGTTTGGTTTAATAAAAATATATTGAAATAAAAAATATCGTAAAAACGAGGTTCAAACGTCGTTGAGCAGAGAAGAAAAACTATCTTTTGATTATGATAAATTTATTTATTTGTTAGGGGGAAAAAGCAATATTGAAGATGTTGCTTCAACTCAAAAAATTATAAAAATTACATTTAAAGAAAGATCTTTGATTAATTCAGAAGGATTGAAAATGTTAGATGGCGTATCTGGACTGGCTTTTCAATCAAAAAGTATTTCATTGGTTATTGGCAATTCAGCTAGATTTTTAGAAAATAAAATAAAAGAGGATATCGAAAATGAATAAGAAAGACATTAAATATCAAACGATAATGGCGAACTTGCTAAACATTGATACATTTGATACTTCATTATATAGTGCAGTTGATAATGAAAAGTTTTTTGATGTTTACAAGAACTTTGGTGAAAAAACATTTGATAATATTTTAAACAATTATCGTATTGATACAGTTTTAACTGAAATCGGAAATCAAGAATTAGCTAAAAAAGTTTTAGCTTCATTATCTAAACAAGATGTTATTAATTCTTTTAAAGAATATGAAAGAAGAATTGATGACAATATTTTTAAATTGTTATCATCAGATCTAGAAAAGGCTAAAAGATTAATTGTTAATAAATTAGACACAGAGTTTCAAAAATCAATAGTCAAGTGAAAGAAAATATTAAACAAAGCTCAGAATGTTAATATTGAGTCAAACATTTGACCATTACATATTGGATTTTTCTTTATTTCAATTAAAACTGAAAAGAAGACTATTTTCGCACCATTATTTTTTAAAGAAATAACTTTAGAAATTAAAAATTCGCTTGTCTATCTAAAATCAAATTCAGATATTAGAGTTAATAGCAAATTAATAACATTTTTAGGCCAAGAAGGCTTTATGTTAAATGTTGATAATTATGATTTTGCTAATCTTTCTATTCAAGAGGTTTTTGACTTTTTTAAAAAAGAATGAGCTCCAATTTATAAAACACCTGAAAATTTAAAAGATAAACTACCTTCATTAACACAAGATACAATTATTCATTCATCAATTGAGTTTCACCCTGGTATGGTTTTAGGTTTTTATAATGTTTCGTCTGGTTATTTATGGAACCAAATGAAAAAGATTATTGAAAATGACGAATTTGAATACATTTTAAACCCTGAAATCAATAAAACAATTTATCAAGATAAAGTTAAAAGGGTTATTTTTGATAATAAATTTAAGTTATTTAAAATTCAAAAAACCAATTTCTCACAAGATGTAGCTACAATTTCAGCTCTATATCAAGATACAATTATTTGAGGGCCTCCCGGAACAGGAAAATCACAAACTATTAGTAATTTAATAGCTAATATTATTGCAAGGGGATATAGTGGTCTTGTTGTTTCTCAGAAAAAAGCTGCTCTTGATGTTTTAAAAAACCGTCTAAAAAAACTATCTATCTTTTGTTTATTTGCCTTAAATGACAAAAACTTAAGAGATGAGGTTTTCTATAAACCGTTAAGAGAATTTATTGAATATGTTGAAAACTTTAGAAAAAATGACAACCAAGAAGGTATTCAAATTTTTTCTAATGACGATAAAAATTATGTCGATACTGTTAAAAAAATAAAAGGAACTAAAAATTTAAATAATATTATTAATTTTTACTCTTCAATTATTAATTATGATCTAAGTCAACAAGAATTTGAAAGTTTGAAATTACTAGACAAACAACTAAAATATAATTTTGAAGCACCTTTAAATGATAAAAAAGAAATTAGAAAAGTTTTATACGAAATAAATAAAGATAAAAAAGCAGGTGTATTTACAATTTATCCTAAAAATATTAAAGAATCTGCAGATATTTTATTTGAAAACCCTAATTTATTTAAAATCGATATTAATAATGCAATTAAATATGTTGATTTAGTTAATTATGAATCAATTAAAGAGTTTGAAAATGATTATAAAAACATTTTGGATAAAAAGACCATTGAAGTAAATGATGATATTGTTTTAACCAAGATGGTTTTACAACAAACTATTAATAAAATGTCAAACTTTGATAAAGAAGAATTGCGTCAATATAATGCCTTTGCAATGGCGATTAGAACCGGTCATTTAAAACCTTATAAGTTTTTCCACAAACATAAAGAAATGATTAAAAAATTATTTCCAATTATTGTAACTACACCAGAACTTGATCTATCAATGTGAGAAAAAGGTGAATTTGATTACGCAATTTTAGATGAATCTAGTCAAATATTTATTGAAAAGGGTATACCAATTCTATATTTGGCTAAACGCAAAATTCTAGCGGGTGATAATCAACAAATGCAACCAACTAGATGATTCTCAGTTTCTTATAATTTTGATGAAGAAGATGATTTTGGTAACATTGAATCACTTTTAGATTATGCTAAAGCTCGTGGGGTATATTCAATTCTATTAGATAAAAACTATCGTTCAAAACAAGCTTCATTAATGACATTTAGTTCTAAACATTTCTATAATTCTAAATTAGATGTAATTGATGATTATTCATTATCGATATCTAAAAATAAAGCAATTGAAGTTATCCAAGTTAACGGTAGCTGAGATAATAGCATGAATGAAGCTGAAGGAAAAGAAGTTATTAAAATTGCTAAGGATAATTTAGATAAATATAATAAAATCATAATTTTAGTGTTTAATGCTAAACAACAAGATTATTTAATTAACTGTATTTTCGGAAATGAACCTAGATTAGAAGAGGCCTTAAATAAAGATAAATTAGTATTAAAAAATATCGAAAATATTCAAGGTGACGAAGCTGATTTAGTTATTATGTCTGTAGTTTATGACAAAAACACCGCTCTATACGGTACATATGTTGCTCGTCAAGGCGGTAAAAATGCCTTAAATGTTGCAATTTCACGTGCTAGAGAAAAAGTTATTGTTGTTAAATCTATTTATGCAGACGATATTGAAATAACTGAGCGTTCAACAACTGATATGGTTACTTTTAAAGAATGATTAAAATTCCTAGACCTATCTCTTGAAGAACAAAAAAATTATCTAGATGAAACAGAGGATTTTTTAGCAACAAAAACAATTTCATTAGGCGATATGAGTGAATTTAAAAATGATGTATTTGTTGAATTAAACGAATTTATTAGTCATTATTCTGATCTTAAATTACAAACAAATTACTCAATAGGAACTAAAACCATCGATATTGTTTTAATTAATGTATTATCTAATAAACTTGTTCAAGGTTTTATTATTGATAATTATAATTATGCAAACGGTGAATTAGATAATGTTGATGACTATAAAAAATATCTTAAATTTAAGGATAATTTAAAATTTTTAGATTCAAAATCTTATCCAATTATTATTCTTTCTGAAATTTTATGACCAATTAATAAAGATAAAATTTTAAGCTATATTAAAAATAAAATTGAAGATGAAATCTTATCTAATGCCAATTTAAAACTAAATGAAAAAATATTGCAAAGACAAATTTTAGAAAGCACCGTAACTGCTGAATTTGATAATATTGAAAATCCTAATTTAATATTTACAACTGAAATTGATTTATCTTTAATTGATGAAAGCAAATTACAAGTTAATAATTTTGAAGTTGTAAATTTAAATAAAAAAGAAGATGTAGAAATGTCTAATGAAAATAAAACGGATGAAAATACTTTAGTAAATTCGGACATAGAAGATTATGAAGACATAGCTGATGTTGAAGGAAAAAATAATTTAGCTCACGAAGAAGCAATTGATGATTTTGAAAATTATCATGAAAAACTAGATATTGATAAAGATTTAGAACTTAACTTTGACGACGAGCCAGGAGATTTTAAAGCACTTGAAGATAATATTGATAATTACGAATTAGAAATTAATCCTCATGTTGATAATGATAACGAAATTCATGAACCAGAACTTGATTATAAAGCTGAAAAAGATATTATTGAAGAATCATATACTTATTCAGATTCTGATATTATGATTGAAGACATAATTTATAACGAATCTGAAGGTGAAGTTATAGAAGTTAATGAGTCAAACAATTTTAATGAAGAAATTGAAGAAAATAACATTGAAATTAATGTAGAAGAATTTGATGTTGATGAAAAAATATTAAATGATCAAGCAGAAAACGACGATGATATTATGTCAGATCCTCAATTACACTTTGAAGAAAGCCAAGAAGTTAAAGATGAAAATTCGGCTAAAATAAATGACTATGATCAAGTTGAATCTGAACAATTAAGCATTGATGATTTATTTGAAAATGATACAAATAGTAATGAATTTATTGGATTTTCAGAACTATTTGGTTCAACCGAAGAAAATGAAACTGGAGAAGATAATATTTCAAAATCAAAGAGTGCTAGCGAATTAATTGATGAGTTTTCTTTAACTAACACTTCTGAAACAACAACTGAGTTTGAAGTGTTTAATGGCGGAGAAGATGAATAATGAAAAATAAAAAAGAAGACAAAATAGATAGAGATGAAAGTTTGGATTATAATCCAAGTACAGATGTTTCTGTAGATGATCAATTAAAATTCAAAAAAACAGCGACTGATGTAACTAAAATCAAAAAAAGAAGAAGAATTGTATTTTGATCATTAGCTGGAGCTTCGGTTGCTGGTATCATTACACTTGCTGTAGTATTGCCAAAGAGTTTAGTCGAATTAAAATTATGAAGTAACTTTGCACCAACATTTATATCTAAAAATGCGCCCGTTGAGATTATTGATTGAAATAAAAATAAAGATCAAAAAATTACTGGTGAGCCGTATAGTTTAATGGCTAAATTATTAGAAAATCCGACATTAAATAACGATGTTTTACAAACTTTAAACATTAAAGTTAATGATAAATATACAACTCAATTAGTTAATCCAATGCTAGATTTAATTAATAAAAACTCTTTACACTTTGATGTTATTTTAAAAAATAAAGAAAATGAAAAAGAAAAATTGGTTATTAGAAATTTCACCATTTATACAAGTGAAGAGATAACCAAATATAACGATGAAAAAATTAAACAGTTTAATCAAAATAATAAAATTGACGATTTAGCTGTAAGAGAATGGCCATTTCATTTCTTTACTAATGTTGAATTTAAACCTTCTGGAGAAAATCAATTAATAATTCCAAAAATTAAAGAAATAATTGACAATGTTAATTCATTAAACGAACAAGAATTTAATTATATTGACAAGGGTTTGATTTTAACTAAATATAACCAAATAGGCCATAATTACTTTTCACTTTTTGAATCAGAAGAGCAAAGCATATTTGTTCCGTTTAATTTTAATGGCGCTATTGAGTTATTTAAAAATGAAGAAACCAGTCACTATTCACTTAAATTTAATGCTTTATTCTATTCATTGGCGAAAGAAAAAATAACAATTGGCAAAAGTAAATATGAATACGGGATTTATATTCCGTCTTCTATTCAAAAAGATTTTGAATCACCTATTATATTTAAAAAAGTCTCGCCTAGAAACTAATAATATCCACATGTTGGATATTATTTTTTATTTTAAAATCTAATAAAAAAAAGCGAACATTGTTCGCTATTTGATTAGATTGTTGATGAATTTTTTTTCATATTTCAAGGATTTTTTTTATCGATATGATCAACAAATAACTTTCCTTGTAAATGATCATATTCATGTTGCATTACGATTGCGGGGTAACCCGAAACATCGTATGTTTTTCATTTCTTTTCATAATATGAATATGCTTTAACAACAACACGTGCATATCTGAATACATACCCTTCTTGACCCGGGTCTTTTTCATTAACACTTAAACAGCCTTCACCTTCTTTAAGTGAGATTTTATGATCTGAATGACCTAACATTACTGGGTTAATTAAAGCATCTTTAAAAACATAATTACCTTTATCGTCTTGAATCATAATATAAAATATATTTTTTAATATACCATATTGAACGGCAGCAACCCCGACAGCTGGTCTAAACTTCGTCATTGCAGTTTGACTATCATCGACGTGAAAAATCATTTTCTCAATAAGCTGTGTGTCTTCTTCTGTTAATGGAATTGGAACATCTTGTGATTTTTGTCTTAAAACTTTTTTGGGTAATTGTACTAATTTAACATCTTCGAATTTAAACATAGTTTATATTATATATTTTTACTCTAATTTTGTTTAGTATTTATAAAAAACAAAAAATAATAATATAATTGATATGTAAATTTATAATAAATGGAGAATATTAAATGGACGTATCGCTCATAAATCTATCTAATTCAGAAAATACTGCCACTTTAGAGCCTTCGGGTAAAACATGACAGTATATTGTTTACTCAGTATTGTTAATAATATTATTAATTTCTAGTGCTATATTTTCAGCATGTGAAACAGCTTATACAACCCTTTCAAGACCTAAGATTGAAATAATGTTAGAAAAGAAAGTTCGTGGAGCAAAATTAATTCAAAAACAACATCACTTTTTTAACCGTACACTAGGTACAATTTTAATCGCTAATAACTTAGTTAATATAGGTTCTTCAACTCTATTAGTCTATGTTTTATCACTAGCTGCTTTGCCAACGGGAACTGCCACAATTATTTCTACTGTTGTTATGACGCCTATAATTGTTTTATTGGCTGAAATAGTTCCTAAATTAGTTGCTAAAGCATATCCTGAAAAAACTGTAAAAAGCTTTTATTGATTTATTGAAATGTTATATTGAATATTTTTGCCTTTTACTTATCCAATTTCAAAAATCGGCAAGAAAATTTATATTACAAATACTGAAGAAGAAATGAAAAACTTGATCAACATTGCCCAAGATGAAGGGGTTTTAGAAATCAATGAGTCAGCTATGGCGCAAAATGTTTTGGATTTAGATTCAACTAAGGTTTCACAACATTATATAAAATTGAAAAATGTTGATTATATTTCTTGAAAAGCAACAATGCTAGAAGCATTAGAAATGTTTAAAGAAACAAATTATTCAAGAATACCTGTTGAAAAAGATGGAGATCTAATTGGAATTTTACTTTTAAAAGATATTTTCTTTTTAAAACGTGGCAATATCATGAACTACGTTAAGACAGTTCCTAAAGTTTCGGCAAACTCGATATTATCAGTTGCTTTAGAAAAAATGCGTCAGGCTCGTGCTCAAATGGCTTTTGTTATTGAGAATAATAATAATGATACTCCTATAGGTATTATAACTATCGAGGATATTATTGAAGAAGTTGTCGGCGAAATTTATGACGAATATGATGACGACGAACAAATTTATGAGATTAGTTTAGAGCGTTCAGAAGCAAAAGGTACCGTATTAATGAAGGCTCTTTGAAAACAACTGGAACTAAGTGATTATTTTGATATTGAATTAGATGATGAAGAAAAGAACCTTACTTTATCTCAATGAATGGAGAAAAAAGTAAATCATTCATTGAGAAAAAATACTAAGTTTTCATTAAATGATAAAATTGATTTTAAAGTTTTAGAAACCAAGAGTAAAGATAAAAAATACGACTATTTTGAAATAGATTGAAGTAGATAGTTGCTTAAGTCGATAGTACAGCAAATTTGTGTGCATTTATTTCCTGCTTACTTTTGAGTTAAAAACTCGAGAATATTGATTACACAAATTTAAATTGATATACAAAAATAACCAAACTGGAGAAAAAACGTTAAAGTTGCCCCTTCTTTGTTTGGTTATTTTTAATTATTTATGCGTTTCAATTTCTATTTTACTTGCAATATTACATAATAAAAATCTGGAAATTATTTATCCAGATTTTTACTTTTTAGATTTTATATTTAATTTGTTTTAGTTGGTATTATGCACCTTGATTATTAACTTTTGATATTTCTTTTTCGATTCATTTTATGTGTTCATCTAAATCTTCTAATGTTTTAGATAAGTCGTTCATCATTGGTTGATGTATTTCTCTATATAGTTGAGCAAATTCTCTTTGTTTTGCTTCATCATTTTGTGGAATGATTTGTTGTAATTGACTTCATTTTGCTCTAACTTCATTTAATTTACTTTCAAATCTTTCAGTATCTTTAGTAGAAGAATTTTCTCTCTTAATATTGATTATTAAGTTTTTGATATCTTTTCACATATCTAAATGATCAGGATTAATGGTGTAATCAGAAGAAGATATTTCTGTTTTTAAAGATTGTATAGCATTCTTTGCACCATTTCATTTTTCATCATGGAAAGCATCAATGTAATTTGTTCATCTTTCGATGTCTTTTCTAAATCTACGAACAACCCCTTTTGGATCGTTATTTGATTCGCTCATAACGTTATCGAAATCATTTATTAAATCGGTATTTACAGGTCTATTACCTATTCCGACTTTGAAAGTTTTGATTTCATTTATACCATTTTTAACGGTTACTAAGAATTGGGCATAAGCTTCGTTTGAACTATTTGAAGCATATTTAAATGATTTAATTTTCTTAATTGAATACGATAACTCAGGAGATTTGCTATTAATTGTAATATCCGATGCCAATATTTGACTTTTAGCAGGATTTACATTAATATAATTTTGACCATTACCATTTATTTCCTTGGTTTCATTATTGTACGAAACGCTTAATGATTCTGGTAAGGCAAATGTAGATTTTGCTTCGTTAGATTTAAAGTGTTCTAATCCTGAATCATTTAATACGTATGGTTTAACCTCGGTTCAAGCTGTAACTTTTAATCCAGTTTTGTTTCCTCTCGCTTCTTGCGGATTTATACCAGAAACTCAACTAACTCTTATGTATTTAGCTTTTATAGGAGTGAAATTTGTTCTTATTCTTACAACTTGGTTAACGTTATTTGCGTTTATATTATTTGTTCCTTGGTCACCATATAATTGCGCAAACTGGTCAAATTGATTACCGTTATTATCTTTTATTGCATCTGGTCTATTTAATAATCTAATTGTTCCGTTAGTTCTATTGAAACTTTCTTCTTTAAATCAGTCATAATCAAATACGTGACTTTGATTTTGAACATTTTTTCATTTTTGACCGTCATCTGAGAAAGAAATTCTAACTTCTCGTGGTACAACGCCATCGTACCTTCCAGAACTCCCTCCTGTAAATCTTACAAAAAGGTCCATTCTAGTATATCAAGCGCTTTCTTCTTGATTATTCGATCCATTTTTGTATATTACAAAATTATTATTAGTTTGTTCAATATTATAATCGTTTCAAGCTTCATATCTTGAGCCCCCGCCATAATTATTATCAACTAATTTTTCTATATTATAACTTGTACGGCTTCATTCAGCTTTTGTTCCTATTTGAGAGTTTCCTTGTAGTCTGGTTATCATATTTGAGTTAAAATCTATTTGCTTTTGCGGTGTTCCGAAAATAATAAAACTTTTTACTATCTGTGAATCTTGATATAGATTATAAGTTGTTTCGCCCTCAGTAGAAACTGTTGTTGTTTTTGTGACGTCTTCCTCTGTATCTGAAGAAACTACTTTTTTGTATGTTTGATTTGCTTCTAATTTTGGTAATACATTTAATACATTTCTATCGACTGATGCTCAGTATTTATTATCACTTATAGAATCACTTAAACCGGTTGTTTCTAATGCAAATGCAGGATTATTAAATTTATTATCTGACGGTTCCTTATCAAATTCTGTTTCCATTCTTGCATCATCAACACTTGGTATTTCTGTACTATCTATAGCATTTATTATCGTTGTAATATCTGCTTCGTTAGATAGTTCAGTTTGGTCTTTTAAGTTAATATTGGCAATGTTTTCTTTATCTGTTCTGTATGCGTTATCTGCAGGAAGTTCTTTTAATTTTGATTTTAATAGATTAACTGCATTGGTTAATTTACTAAATTCTTGATCTATTTTTGTGGTAAATGCATTAATTTCTTCAACTTGGTCTGCATCTTCGCCCCTTGCTTCTAATTTAGCTGTTAAATCTGTTCTAACTGTATTGTTTGCCGGTAATTTATTTGCTAGGTAATTTGAAACAGTTTTTATAGCATTATCTAAGTTAGTCTTTAATTGTTTTAATTCATCTTCAATTGCTTCTAATTTATTTACTTCTCTTAGCTTCTCGTCGTTATTTTTGCTAATGTCTGAGGTAACTAATTTATTTATTTCGACACGTTTAGGGTTTGCGGTTGGTAATGCTTCTAAGGCAGTTTGAATAAGTTGATATTTAGCAATAAATTCGTTAACTTTGCTTGTAGCGACATCTCTAATTTTTTCATTAATTTCAGAAACTTCATCATGTTCGCTATTCATTGATTCTAGAAGCTCCTGTAATTCCACTCTAACAGTATTTTGCGCTGGTAATTTATTAATTTCATCCTGAGCTTCTTTTTTGGCTGTGTCTAAATCTTTATTTAATTTTACAAGTTCGTCTTTTAGGGTTTGGAAATCGTTTCTTTCTTTTGGATGAGTTTTACCATTAACATCTGTACCTTCGATTAATTGCTTAATTTCAGATTTTCTTGGGTTAGTATCTTTAAGATTTGCATTGCTTAATTGCGTATTAATATCTTGTTTTAAAGTATCAATGGCTGATTTTTCTGCGTCCAATTCGCTTTTTATAGTTGTTATTTTAGTTGTTGTATTAACTGATTCTCCGAAGTAAGCATCAGCCATTGAATCTTGATGTTTAACTTTTACTGAATTACCTTCAGGTAATGATTTGTGAACTTCTCTAGCAGAATTTAATAATTCAGTAATTTTTGTTTTTTCAGCAGTTATTTGATCTTTTAAAGCAATTATTTCACCTTCTTCATTAACATCTTCTGCTAATTGATTTGTTGAAACATTTAATTTTGCAATTATTCCCATTGCCACCGAATTTTCTGCCTTTGCATTTGTTGGCAATTCTGAATCGATGAATTTTTTAACTTGGTCTATTGCGTTTAATAATTTAGTTTTTTCAGCTTCTGCACGACTAATTAAAGCATTAACTTTTTCTAAATTATTTATGTTTTCACTTGTTGCTACTTCGCTAGCTATTCTTGCTTTTTCAGCATTATTATTTGGAAGTTCATTTTTAAGTTGTTCTAATGAAGTTTTTGCAGCTTTTCAAGCGACTGCAATTTTTTCAGCATCGTTACCTGATTTTTGTATTTTTGCAACTTCGTTATTATCTGAATCTTTTTGTTTTACTTTTTCTTTAATTGATTCGTAATCTGCGTGACCAACAAGTTGTTCAATTTTTTCTAAAGCAGCATCAACTGCTTCTTTTATTAATCTCACCTCTTCTTCAGCAACTCTTTTAATTTGTTCAATTTTTGAAATTGCATCAGCTTCTGAATTATTAATAGCTTCTAATTCAGTTAATTTTGAAGTTCTGATATTGTTTCCTTGAGGAAGTGATTCAAGTTTTTCTCTCGCTTCTTTCTTTCTGTCTTCAAAGTTTTTGAATGCTTCAGCAGCATTTTTGATATCTTGAATATCGCTTGCTGTTAAATCGTCTCTTAATTCTTCAGTATCTGGTTTTTGTAATAAACTTAGTAATTTTTGTTTTTCTTTACTATCTTGGATTAAATTAATAGCTTCTTTAGCTTGAGTATACGCTTCGTTTCTAGCCGTTTCTTGTTGTTCATTGCTTGATGCTATTTCATTTTAAATTTGTACAAGTTTATCTATTGTTCTATCTGCATCATTAGTGCTATTCATTAAATTATTTACTTTATCAATGAAAGCTTGTCTTTGAGCAGGATCTTGTATTTTATTTGCATCTGCTATTAATTTTTCTGCTTTAGCTTCTAATTGGTTTTCTAATGTAACTTTATTTAGTAATTCTTTAAGTTCAGAAATATTTTTTGTTTTATCATTAATTGCTTCTTGAAGTGCTTTTTTCTTATCAGAAAGTTCTTTGCCTTCTGTTTGTCCTAAAGCTTCAATAGCTTTATTTCTTGCATTAGCAACAGCTACATCGGCTTTATTTTTTAATTCATTTAGTTTTTCTTCTGTTTGATTTTTTTCATCATCTAGAGCTGTATTTAATGATTCATGCGAGTCCGTTCCATCACCACTTGCTTGTAAACCATTGGTTAAGGCTATAGCAGCTTTCGCAGCTTCTTTTAATTCATTAATTTTTTGATCTACTGAAGTAACGATACTTTCTAACGCTGCTAAGTCAACAGTTTTATGAGTTTCGTCATCTGAAGGGGCCGCTTCGTCTTTTTTGGTGATTAATGTGTTTTTTAGTTCGCTACCATCTTGTAATTTTGCTAAGGCATCATTTACAGCTTTTCTTTTATCTTCGATTTGCTTATCTTCTTTAGCTTTTTCTTTCTGAGCTTCTCCAAGAATTCTTTGAGCTTCTTCTATTGTTGCAGCTACGTTTAATTCTTCTTGCAGTTTAGCTTTTGCTGCTGAATCTTTCAATCTTAATTTATTAATTTCGTCTTGTGCATCTGATTTTTTAGTTTCAAATTCTTTTTGTGTTTCAACTTTTTTATCTAATTTATTAGCTTCTGCAGTTGCTACTTCTGGGTCTGCAATTTCGTTAATTTTACTTAGTTCCGCTTCAAATTCAGATTTTTTAGTTGAATCTTTAACTTGTGCTATTTTTTCAGCTAACTGCTCTTTTTTAACTCTTAGATTTTCAGCAACTCTTTGTTCTTCGTTAAATGCTGTATCAATATTAGTTAATAAAGCTTCTAAAGCAGTTTTTACAGCTTCTGTATTTTCATTTGGCTCATTATTTTCATTTTTTAAAGCTTTATCTAAACTTGCCAATAATTTATTTCTTTTATCTTCTGTTTGAAGAGCATCTATTCTTGCTTTTAATTCGTCTGATTTGGCTTTGTTAGCAGCTTCTTTATTTTTATAATCTAAAGCATTTGCTCTTATTTCATCGGCCTGTTCTTTTGTTGTTGCATTGTCTAAAGCTGCTTTTAGTTCAGCTTTTTTAGCTTCATTTTGGATTTCACTAACTAAATCAGAAGCGGTTTTTCTAGTATCTGTAAATTCTTTTTTCTTTATTATTTCATCTTTTTTAGAAATGACTTCATCTGTGTCGGTTGCAGATTCTAAATCTTTTGCTAATTGTGCTCTTTCTGCTTCAGGAATATTCGTAGCAGATTCAAGTTCTTGTTTAGCTTTTCTCTTTTCTTCTTCTTTACTTTCTTCTGCTTGTGCTTCTTTTAATAAATCATTAAATGTTTTGAAGTTAGAAGTTTTGTTCGCTTCAGCATCAGCTATTTTCTTTAATAATTCAGCTTTTTTAGGATTTGTTTCATCTAATTTATTGGCTTCTGCTTTAGCTTCGTCTAATTTATTATTAATTAATTCTTCAGCTTTAGCTTTGATTGCATCTCTTTGTTCTTCAGTAGAAGCATTAACTAATTCAGAATTTAGTTTAGTCATTTCTTCTTCTGCGCCAACTAGTCTAGTAATTGATCCTTTTGCTTCATTTAATGCAGTGGTTAATTTTTCTTCAGCTTTTTTCTTGGCATCTTGAGCTGCTTGTTTTGCTGCTTCGATATTTTCTACTGTACCGTTGTTAATATCGTTTATTAATTTTTGTTTTTCTTCTGAGTCATTTAATCTATTAGCCACTGATAGAGCTTCATCTTTAACGGCTTGAAGTTCTAATTCTTTATTAATTTTTGCTTTTTGGTTATCAATTTGTTCAATAGCATTATCTTCTGAGCTGTTAATATTGTCTAACGAACTGATTAATTCATTTTTCTTAGATTCTGGAAGATTTGAGCTATTAATGCTATTTTTTAGATCTTCAATTCTTTTGTTAGCTAAACCTTTAGATCCAATTTGATCTCCTAAAATTGATTGCGCTTGTTTTGAAAGCTCTTCAAGTTTTTTAGCAACTTCTGACGCTTTAGATTTTTTATTTTCATGTTCAATAATTTTGTCTACTTTAGCTTTTTCATCAGCAAATTCGTTTAATGTTGATGCTTCTTCAATATTAGATATCATATCTTGTTTTTGAGCATCAGATAAATTAGGATTAGATTGAATTAAATTTTTAATAACTTCTTTCTTATCTTTTAATAATGAAGCTTCTGAATTTTCAGTATTTTGTTTTTTAATTTCTTCATCAATAGCTTTTTCAGCTTCTCTTATATCTTTTGCATTTTGATTATCTAATACTTTAGTTAATGCATCTTCTTTTTCTTTTAGTGATTCCAAGCTGTCAATTGACGCAACTTTTGCTTTTTCTTCTGTTTTTTCATCTTCAGTAAGATTTGAAGATTCAATTCTAGAGTTAAGAATTTCTTTTTGTTTTTCAATTAACTTGTCTGAACCTTTTTCAGCAACGATAGCTTTTTCAGCTTCTTTTCTAAGTTTATCTAATTCGATTTGTTTTGAAGTTGTATCTAAATCATTATTATTTAAAACTTCTGTAAGTTTTTCTTTTAATTGATTTGATGTATTTTCTGATAAACCTTCGATTAATTTATTAAGTTCAGAAGTTTTATTTTCTAATTTCTTTTCAGGAGTAACTACAGCATCTAATGCTTTTTGTTTTAATTCTGATACTTTGTCTGAATTTAATACTTTGTCTGCTAAATTATTTAAGTAATCTAAAACTTGTTTAGAATTATCATTTAATGTTTCTTCAACATTTTTTAAAGCTTGTGCTAGTTCTTCTTTTTTGTTGGGGTCTTTTACATCATTAATTAATGATTCTAATAATTGCTTTTCATTATTATTTTGAGATAATTGACCTTCTTCTTTAGAATCAAGAATTGCTTCTGCCTCTTCGATTATTTTGTTAGCTTGACTTAATGATAAATCCTGGTGATTGTTTAATTGATTTAATAATTCTTGTTTTCTAGGGTTAGAATCATCTAATTTTGAAACAAGTTTTTCAGCTTTGGTTAGCGCGTCTTTTTTATCTTCTGAATTTGCTTCATTTGTTGCTTCTGAAATTATTTTTTGAATTTCGTTATGATCTGAGTTTGAAATTGAGTTTAATTTTTCTTTTAATTCTGATTTTTTAGGTTCTTCAAGTGTATCGATTAATTTATTAGCTTCTGCTTTCGCTTCATTAAATGCAATTTCCGCATTAACTTTATTTGAAATTTCTTTTAATGATTGTAATGCATTTGCTGCTTCGCCATTCAATCCATCTAATTCTGCTTGAATTTTTTGTTTTTCTTCAGTTGATAATGATGATTTACTAATTAAATCTGCAACAATTTCCTTTTTAATATCAAATGCTGATTTTGAAGTGCTTTCATTTTCAGCTGTTAATTCGGTATTAATTTCACCTTCGATAGAATTTAATAATTCTGCAACTTGTTTTGAATTTTGTTTTTCTTTCTCTTGATTTAGTTGATCTTCAATTATTTCTTTATTTGTATTGAATTTTGCTAAAGTGTTAGCTGACTCTAAATCTGCTATCATTTTTTCTTTTTCAGATGGCAATAATGTTGATGCATTGATTTTTTCTTTTAATTGTTCTTTTTTAGCTTTTAATATTTCACTTTCTGATAATGAAGTTTTTAAAGCTTCTTCAATTGCCTTTTCAACAGCCTTAATATCATTTTCTTTTTGGTTAGATAAAACTACTTCTGTCTTTGCTGAAGCTCTTTCAAATTCTTTTTCGCTATCGGCAGCTTTAATTTTTGCGATTTCCGATTTTTTTGCTTCTGCTGAAAGAGTAGAAGAATTGATTCTTTCTTCTAGCATTAGTTTTTTTGCTGCTAATAATTTATCTGCACCATCTTCTTTTTTAATTTCTTCTTCAATCTTCTTTTGAATTTCAGATAATTTTCTTAAAGAAGCAACTGGGTTTTCACTAGCGTTTTCAGTAGCTTTGTTTAACGAATCAATTAAGTTTTTTAATTCTGCGTTATCTGCTTGTAAATTAGAATTAGCAAATTTTTCTAATTCTACTTTTTTAGCTAAAGCTTCTTCTTCGGGCGTTGAAATTGCTTTTGAAATTTGTTCTTTTAGAGATTTATTTCTTGACTCATCTTTTACTAAATCTGCTAATTTGTTTAAGTCATTTTCTTTGTTTTTATATACAGATGTATCATCTTTTAAAACGTCAAGCTTATCTTTTAAAGCGTCTGACTTTTCTTTATTGTTAACTTTATTAATTAATAAGTTAATATAGTTTTCTGTTTGTTTATTTTCAGAAACTTTTCTTGAACGATCAGCTTGATATTCTTTTTCGGCTTCTTTTTCTATTTTATAAATTTCAACAATTTTAATTTCCCCTTTATTTAAGTCATTTAATAACTTAGCTTTTAGTTTATTATTAACTTCTAAACGGTTAATTGCTAAGCTAGCTTTTAATTTTGCTTCTCTGACTTTTTCGGGATCTTCTTTACCAGCTTTCGCTTCTTCTATAGCAATTCTTGCTTCCGCACTAATTGCAATATAGTCTTCATAATTTTTTGCTTGAGATAATTTTTCTAATAAACCAGGTTTTTTATAAAAATTATCAGGAATTGCATTAACTAATTCTGTAGCTTCTTTTTTCGAAGCTTCAAACTTAGCTTTTTTGGTTAAAATAAGACCTGCCGCAGTTCCTCCGGTCGCTGCACCTAATAATAAAAGCGCAGCCGTTGTACCTACAGCTATCTTTTTGTTTTTCTTATTACTATCTTTCATATTTCCTTCCTTTATAATAATTTAAAATTATATAAATTTTTGACTAAATTTACATTATTTTTATCCTAAAATAGTGTTTAAAATGAATAAATTTAACATTGTGACTCAATAAATGCTATTAAAGTAGTAAAAAAAGAATTTGAAAAGAAAAATTTATAAATTTAAAAATTATTAAATTAGAGCAAAAATAATATAAATATTGTTGTTAGTAACAAAAATAAATCTGTATTAATTATTTCGTAATTGTCTTATGTTAACTTTTAAGAATTATGAATATCGCATAGTATTTTTTAGTCATTTTCATAACAAAAAATTGATAATTAGTTATGGTTAATACGATTTATTTTTTTATATTTTTTAAGAATCGAAATTTATAATTTTTTATTTATTTTTTTGTTACTTTCTTAGTCTAAAAAACATAAAAAGTTTCTTAAAATTGAATATAAAATGCAAACTATTTATGAAATTTTTAATTTTGTTAAATAATGTTATTTGTTGTTTAAAAATTTAAATAAAGAGACTTCAATCTTGATTCTAATGTATCGTTTTTTAATAAATAAAATATCGTTCAACATCACAAAAGACAATAATTCTTAAATATTTAATACTATATTATTATTATTTATATATAATATTATCGTTAAAATATTTTAAACATTTATATTTAACAAGGGTGAGACTCCTTGACCTAACATGGTCCAAATGTCCAGAAGGAGAAGAAATAATGTCAAATTATGAAATTATGATTCTAGTAAACCCTCAATCTACCGAAGAAGAAGTTAAATCATTACTTTTAACTGTGTTACCAGAAGACACAAAATTCGAAAGATTGGAAAGAACTGAATTAGCTTATCCAATTAAAAAACTTTCTCGTGCAACTTACTATCTAGTTTCTACAAAAGCTGCTCCTGAATTAATGTCAGAATTAACAAGAAAATTAAATATCGATAAAAGAATTTTAAGATCTTTAATTATTAACTTAGATTCTGAAAAAGGTTTAAAACCATCTAAAGCAAAAAGAAACCACAGAAGACCAGTAAACAGAGACAATAAAAAACCATTTGTAAGACCAAACAAAGAACAAAAAACAAATGACGAAGTTAAAAGCGAAAGAAAACCAAGGGCTAAAAAACCAGTTGACGCTGAATAATAAATTTGAGGAGGAATAATGAATAAAGTAATTTTAGTAGGTCGTTTAAGTAGCGCACCATATAAAGGTGAAACAGCTTCTAAAGTCGAATATTCAAGATTTACAATAGCAGTAGGAAGACAATACAACAGTATTAATGGGGAATCAGTTACTGATTTTATTCCATGTATTGCTTGAAGATTCCAGGCAGCTTTTGTAAATAAATATTTAGACAAAGGATCACATGTTTTGGTTGAAGGTTCATTTCAATCATCTCGTGTAATCGGCCAAGATGGCCCTACAAATGTTTACGTTGTAAACGTTGAAAGAGTTCAATCATTGGAATCAAGAGGCGTATCTGAAGAACGTAGAAAAAATTCTAGTTCAACAGAATATTCAATTCCTCAATCATCTGAAGAAAAAAATCAATCATTTGACAATGAAGAAGTTGCTAATATTTCAAGCGACGATCTTCAATTAGAATGATAATTTAAGGAGTTAATATGGCAAGAATCGTTCGTAAAAAACCTTTCATTCGTAAACGTCCATGTCAATTTTGTTTAAGTAAATCACCAGTTACATATGTTGATTACAAAAACGAAGAAGTTCTTTCAAAATTAGTTAACTTACAAGGAAAAATTTTATCATCACGTATTACCGGTACATGTGCTAAACACCAAAGAGCAGTTTCATTAGCTATTAAAAGAGCAAGATTTGTTGCTATTTTACCTTACTTAGGAACAGTAAAAAGAGAAAAGAAAGTACAAGAAGTTAAAGAAGAAGCTAAAAAAGTAGAATCAGTTCAATCAACAAATAACTAGAAAATCTGCAGATTACAACCCCATATTTGGGGTTTTTCTTTTTAATTTTTTTAAAAATAAGTAAAATTTTAATCATGACTAGAAAATTTTCAAATTTATTAATTATTTCAACTATTGTTGCCTTGATTAGCTCAATAATGTTATTATCAATAGCAATTTTGTATGAACAAAATAAACCTTGAGAACTAAAAATATTGGCTTATGTATTTCTAGGATTTTATTTATTACATTTACTATTAGTAACTTTGATTTATATAAAAGTAAATGTTAGAAGCATATCTTTTGAATATTTTATCTTCGTACTTTTTGGCTTTTTAATTCCAATTGTTCAACTGTTTTATAACCTGATTTTAAAATTAAAAGGCATTGATTATTATCGAGATAATTATTCAACAACAAATATAAAAGGAAAAAAATATGAAAACAACTAAAAACTGATACAAAACACTTTTTATAATGCAACTAATTTTTTCTATATTAGGATTAATGGCTTTTGCTTTTTTTGTTTATGCTATAGTGATAAATGCTCAAGCTACGATAAAGTTTCAAAATACTAGTTATGATAAATTAAGCGAAGAAGAAAATGCATATATTAAAAAATACGGATTGATTTTTTTATCTGCCCTATCTTTATTTTTAATTTCATTAACTGCAAATATTGTTATTAACATTTTTGCCGGGATTGCAAATTATAAAAATAAAAAAATGAAACTGATGTTTTTATCACTTGCTGGCGCATTAGTATCTAGAGTTTTCTCACTAACTTCAGCGATTATTTCACTTAAATATTTAAAAAATTATGGCGAAATATAATAATTTATTTTAAGTGGCTTTTTGGCCACTTTTTCTTTAAAAAAATCGAGTTATTTATACTGTTTATTTTATAATTATTAAATATGAAAGCAAACCTCGCAAATTTAATTAGACCTAATAATCTTGATGACTTTATCTGCGATAAAAATAAAAAGTTTTTATTCAAAAGTATTATTGATAATCATGATTTTAGATCATTTATATTTTATGGTAAACCAGGAACTGGGAAAACCACAATATCTTATATTTTGGCTTATGCATTAAATGCAACATTTGATTATTTTAATGCAGCGATAGACAAAAAAGAAGATTTAATGGTCAAATTAAAAAATAACGATATTTTGATTATTGATGAAATCCACCGTCTGAATAAGGATAAGCAAGACATTTTATTGCCCTATTTAGAAAATGACATGATTACAATTTATGCAACAACAACCGAAAATCCTTATTTCAAAATAAATCCAGCATTACGATCACGATGTTCAATTATCGAAATAAACAAACCTTCTAATCATGATTTAGAAATAGTTTTGAATAAAATTGTAAAAAAAGACAATATCGAAAATAAAATTAGCCAAGAAATTATTGAATATCTTGCAATTCAAGCTAATGGAGATTTCAGAAATGCAATTAATAATCTTGAATTGATTATGCTTTTATATAAAAATAAAGATTTAACGCTTGAAGAAATTAAGACTGTTATTCCTTCGCTACAATTTGCATCAGATGAAAAAAATGATAATCATTATGATTATTTAAGTGCTTTTCACAAATCATTACGTGGTTCAGATTGTGATGCGGCTTTATATTGGGCTACTATAATAATAAAATCTGGTGACTTTAATGGCTTGTTTAGAAGAATGATCTGTGCAACTTATGAAGATGTAGGAATTGCAAATCCCAACCTAGCTCAGCAAGTTATGTTAGCTATTGAAGCTTATGAAAGACTTGGCTTACCTGAAGGTTATTTGCCAATTTCAAATGCAATTATTAATATTTGTTTAAGTCCAAAATCTAACTCAGCTTATCTAGCGATATCAAAAGCAAGAGCATTAATTGAACAAGGTCAAATTTATGATGTTCCAATTCATTTAAAAGATGCACATTATGCGTCAGCATCTAAATTAGGTCATGGCATTGATTATAAATATCCTCATGATTATTTAAATCATTATGTTAAACAAAATTATTTACCCGAACAATTGCTTAATGAAAAAATCTATACTTCACAAAATATAGGTTATGAAGCAAAGTTAAAAGAGTATTGAGAAAAAATTAAAAAATAGGAGTTTTTATGAAATTTGAATTAGAAAAAATAAATAGTATTGAAGATTTAAAATTAGTCAAAAATCAATTTAATAATTCAGAAGAATTACTGAATTTGATGCAATTACTAAAAAGTGCACCAAAAGAAGAAAAAGCTGAATTAGGCAAAAAAATTCAATCACTTAAAGCTGAGGCTGAAGAGTTTTTTGAAGCTGCTAAGAAACGTTTGAATGATTTAGAAATTGCTAAAAAATTATCTGAAGATTTTGAAGATTATGCTTATCCAGTTTCTTTTGATGGTTCACTTCATCCGATTAATTTGGTTAGTCAAAGATTTAGAGAATGACTAATTTCAAACGGATATTTTGAAGAACAATTTAGCGAAATTGAAACTGACGAATATAATTTTGAAAGACTAAATATCCCTTCATCTCACCCGGCTAGAGATATGCAAGATTCGCTTTATTTAAATTCAAATGAATTACTAAGAACACACAATACTGGTATTTCAGCTCGTATGCTTGAAAAGTATGCAAACCAAGAATTTTCTCAGTTTGCAATTGGTAAAGTTTATCGTAATGATGAAGAAGATCGCACTCACACTCACCAGTTTACCCAGCTTGATTTAGTCAGTGTTGGAAATCATTCATTTGGAACTTTAATTTATACACTAACCGAGTTGCTTTCTTATGTCTTAGAAGAAAAAGTAAAGATACGTTTAAGACCTTCATATTTCCCATTTACTGAACCAAGCGTAGAAGTTGATGTATTTTTTAAAAACAAATGAATCGAAGTTTTGGGCGCTGGAATGCTACATGAAAATGTTTTAAAAGCAGCGGGATACACCAATGATATGAATGCAATTGCAGCCGGAATTGGTATTGAAAGAATTGCCATGATTAAATATGGTATTGAAGATATTCGTGAACTTTATACAAATGATCAAAGATTTTTAAAACAATTTAATTAATTAGGAGGATAAAATGATTTTTTCATATAAACAATTATGCCGTATGGCCAATTTAAAAAATGTATCAGTTGAAGAAATGGTTAATGCTATTAATTCAATTGGCTTTGAAGTAGAAGAATATCATAAGTTTGCCGATGTTGAAGGTATTAAATTCTGTCATGTTTTAAACGTTTATAAAAACCCAAATGCAGATAAATTAACAGTGTGCGATGTTGAATTTTCCGATGGAACAAAGTCAACTATTCAAACAAATGCAAAAAACATGCATGTGGATGATTATGTTATGGCTTTTGTTCCCGGTTCAAGATCTAAAAAATTAGTTTTACAGTCAAGAATGATGCAAGGAATTATTTCAGAAGGTATGTTTGTAGGTCTTCATGAAATTGGTATTGATGAAAGTATTGCTGCTGAAGATTCTTTTGATGGAATTTTTCAAGTTGGTAAGGTTGATTTAAATCTTGATCCAATGGAGTATTTCGATTTAGATGATTATATGATTGATGTATCAATTTTATCTAATCGTGCTGATGCTGCTTCATATTTGGTTTTTGCAAAAGAATTGGCAGCATATTTTGACACTGAAGTTGCCCCATTGCCTAAAGCAATGCCAACTATTGCAAGTAATTTAAAAGTTGGTCAATTAAAAGATACCCACGCATTTAGTTTAATTGAAGCTAATAACACTGATTTAAAATTATCAATTCAAGAAGAATTTTTATTATGAAAACACGGAATTAAAACATTTAGAAATGCAGTTGATATTACTAATTTAGTATTAATTTATACAGGTGTGCCTTGCCATGTTTATGATAAGGGACAATTAAAATCAGATGAATTCACTGTTGGATTTAGTTCGGATAAAGTAAATATTTTTGGCAATAAAGAAGTCCAATTGGATAAAAATTTAGTAGTTAAAAATAATAACGAACCAGTTTCATTGGCGGCTACTATTGGACTTGAAAATTATCAGTATACAAACAATGCTAAGCAAGCTGTTTTTGAATTGGCTTCGTTTAATTTAAAAGAAGTAAGAAGAAGTGCTAAACAAATTAAATTTGACACAAATTCTTCAAGTCGTGCTAATAAAGAAATTTCAAATGGTGAAATTGTTATGGCCTATAACTTTTTAGCTCAACATCTAAAAGAATATTCTCCTCAAATTAACGCTCCTAAAGTTAATAAAAAAACTATTTTATTAGACACTCGTTACATTACTAAATTTGCCGGTTTTAATATAACTAAGACAAAGAGATATCAACAAGTATTAGAAAAATTAACTAAACTTGGATTTAAATTTAAATCTGATTATTCGGCAGTTTCATTTCCAACATATCGTTATGATTTAAAAAATATGCAAGATTTTGTTGAAGAAGTATTTAGATTTTATGGATACGATAATTTTCCATCAAAACAACCAAAGATTACAAGATTAAATTTAAATAAAAGCATTGAAGATAAATTCAATAATATTTTTAAAGATAAAGGTTATATCAATGTTAGAACCTACACATTAATTAAACCAGAAGATAATATCTTTAACCCATTTGAATTTTTAGAAACTTTTAATGCTGAAGCTTCTAAAAATTATGATCATTCACAAATTAGAAAATCAATGATACATTCTTTATCAAATGTTTTAATTCATAATGAAAAACAAGGTATTGAAAAAGGTTCTTATTTTGAAATTGGTATGATTTCAAAACAAATGAATGTTTTGGGAATTGCTTCTAATCAAAAAACATTTAACGAAATTAAAGCCGATATTATTTCATTAACAAATAAAAAATTAACTTTTAAACCTTCAAATAAATCATGTTTTAATCCTAATGCATCATCTGATATATATCTTGGTGAAACTTATGTAGGATATATTGCTAAAATTCATCCATCATTATTAAATACGCAAGCTATATTTGCAGAAATTAAGTTAGATGAACTAACTGATAATAAAGTTATTTTTAAAGATTACAAACATGCTCCTTTAAAAACTAGAGATATTACAATTTCATTAAAAACTAATGAATCATTAAATGAAATTATTGAAAAAATAAATAAAATTATGGGTGTATTTAAAGTATCAGTAAAAGATGTTTATGTAAAAGATGAAAATACAACTAATGTTACTTTATCAGTAATTTTAGAAGAATGAGCAATCAAAAGATTTGAACAAACTTTTAAATAATTAATGTCACGCATTTTTTGCGTGATTTTTAAATTAGTTTATAATCTTAATAAGTTAGCAAAAGCATAGATTTTCTTTAATTTTTCGCTCTTATTTCGCGTTTGTTTAAATTTTGTTAATCTAGTTTGTAAACTTTGATTATATGAAAGGAAAAAAATGAAAGATTTAGAAGAAGAAAGAAAAATATTAAAAGAAACACTTAAAGAAATTGAAAAGAAATTTGGTAAAGAATCAATTATGATTTTAGGAGAAAAACCAGATATTGCATGCGAAACATTTAGTAGCGGTTCAATTGCCATTGATAAAGCTTTAGGCATAAAAGGATGACCAAAAGGCAGAATTGTAGAAATTTTTGGTCCTGAAAGTTCTGGTAAAACCACAATTGCTTTACATGCAATCGCTGAAATTCAAAAGGCCGGAGGCATTGCTGCCTTTATTGACGTTGAACATTCAATTGACCCTAATTATGCTAAAAATTTAGGTGTTGATATTGATAATTTATTACTATCTCAACCAGATTCTGGAGAGCAGGCATTAGAAATTGTAAATACTTTAACACATACAGGAGTTATCGATTTAATTGTGGTAGATTCTGTTGCTGCATTAGTGCCTGAAGCTGAATTAAAAGGCGATATTCGCGATCAAGTAATTGGTGGACAGGCTCGTTTAATGTCTCGTGAACTTAGAAAAATTACGGCAAGCTTATACAAAAATAAAACTACAATAATTTTTATTAATCAAATTAGAGACAAAATCGGAGTTGTGTTTGGCAATCCTGAAACAACACCGGGAGGTAGAGCTTTAAAATTCTATTCTTCAATAAGAATGGAAGTTAGAAAAGTTCAAAATATTACTCAAAATGGAGATGTTACCGGCAATCAAATTAGATGTAAGGTAGTTAAAAATAAGTTAGCTTCTCCGTATAAAAATGCTCAAATTGAGATAGTTTTTTCAAAAGGTATTTCAAAATCAGCGGAATTAATTAATTTAGCCGAAGAGTATGAAATTATTAATAAAAAAGGCTCATGATATAGCTATAATGGCGAAAATATTTCACAAGGTCAAACCAATTTACAAATTCTATTAGAAAACAACCTTGATTTATATCAAGAAATTAAAGCTAAAGTTATTGAAAAAATTGAAAATCAAGGCTAAAAAATAAGCTTTATTTTTAAATAAAGTTACTTTATTTAATTAGTTTTTGTTTAGAGTATAATTTACTTTATGAAAAAAGACGATCTTAATATTTTATTTTTAGGTGATGTGTTTGGTTTGCCAGGCATTAGAATGGTTGAATCACATCTACCAGCATTAATCGAAAAATACGACATTGATTTTATTATAGCTCAAGCAGAAAATGTTTCAGGTAGAAAAGGGTTTGAACCTGTTGATTATCGCCGTTTGAAAAGAGCTAATATTAATGCCTTTACTTTAGGAAATCACGTTTGAGCAAAAGATAAAATTTCTGAAATTATTAATAATGAAGATTTAATTAGACCTGCAAATATTGAAAATAAATATCCGGGCAAGGGAGTTAGAGTTTTTGAAGTTAAAGGCAGTAAAATTGCAATTATATCTTTAATGGGAATTACATTTAACCCTCTTTTAGAACCTTGAGAAGAGCAATCTGCAAATAACTTTTTTGATGAATTTGACAAAATTTATGAAGAAATTGATGCTGATTATTACATAGTCGATTTCCACGGTGAAACAACATCGGAAAAATCAGTATTTTCATTATATGCTGATGGTAAGGCATCTGCTGTATTCGGAACACATACACACGTTCAAACAAATGATGCGAGAATTTTACCTAAAGGAACATATTTTGTAACCGATGCCGGAATGTGCGGACCAATGAATTGTGCAATAGGATCTAATTTTCAAGAAGTTTATGAAAAAATGAGATATGGAGCTTTTTCGGCTTTTAAAGTGTCAAAAAATAAATGCCAACTTAATGGAATACTATTTACATTAACAAAAAATGATAAAAATAAAAAAATTGAATTAATCAATATTCAGGAGCAATAGTATGGAAGAAATTAAAAATAACAGTGAACAAAATTCTGAATTAAAAACTAATAAAAAAGAAGATCAAAAAATCAAATTTTTATTACAAAAATATTACAGTCGTGTAAGAATAATTACCTATATTTATCAAAGTGAACTTTTTGATATAAAACTTTCATTAAAGGAAATTTTTCAAGATAACGACTTAGATAATTGAGAAGCTAAAATTCTTTCAACTATTGAAAGCAAGTATGATTTATTTATTAATATTGCCAAAAGATTTATTAGCGAAGAATGAGAATTAAGTCGTATTAATCCGTTAACAAGGGCAATTATTATTTATGGTGAATATGAACTTTTATTAAATGATCCTAAAGTCGTAATTAATGAAATGATAAATATATCAAAAATTTTTAGTCCAAATAATGATTATAAATTTGTCAATAAAGTTTTAGATTTGGCTTCTAAAAAAGTTTTCAATAAATAATGAAAAAAACACTTAAACAATTAGTTTCAAGTTTACATAATATTGATGAAAAGATGGCAGAGGCTTTAATTCGTGAAGGCAAGGTTATTGCTAACGGCGAAAAAGTTTTCTTGCCATCTTTAAAATATGATGAAGAAAAAAGCAAAATCGAATTAATTATTGAAAAGAAAGAATATGTGTCGAGAGGCGCATATAAATTACTTGGAGCAATAGAAAAATTTAACTTAGACTTATCTAATTTAGTTTGCATTGACATCGGCTCTTCAACTGGTGGTTTTGTTCAGGTTCTTTTAGAAAACAACGCTAAAAAAGTTTATGCTATTGATTCAGGAACAAATCAATTAGATTATTCACTTAGAATAAATGATAAAGTTGTTGTTTATGAAAAAACAAATTTAAAAAATTTGAATAGAGAAATGTTTAAAGAAAAGCTCCAATTCGCCACATGTGATGTTTCTTTTATATCGCTTAGACATGTTTTTAAAATTTGCAACGAGATTTTAGATGAAGGCGTTAGAATAATGGCTTTAATTAAACCACAATTTGAGGCAATTAGTAAGTATGTTGAAGAGGGCGGATATGTCGATATTCAACATCATGAATACATTATTAATAAAGTTTTAAACTTTGCAAAAGAGAATAATTTTGTTTTAGAAAAAATAGATAAAAGCCCAATCACTGGAGAAAAATCTAAAAATATTGAGTATATTTCATTATTTAGAAAGGTTAAAAATGAACAAATATAAAGAACTTTTTCCGATGTATAAGAACAATAAAGACATCATTTATTTGGATAATGCGGCTCTTGCATTTAAACCTTATGATGTTGTAAATGCCGGGAATGATTTTTATGAAAAATATTCAATATCAACTAGAACGGCTGATTCATTATTAGGTATTGAAGTTGCAAAGCGCATTAATGAAACAAGAAAAGAAATTGCTAATTTCGTCGAAGCTAATGAAAATGAAATGATATTTACTTCAGGAACTACAGATGGGTTAAATCAAATTGCCAAAATGCTATCGTCAATTATTGATGAAGGAGAAATAATTTTTACTTATTTCAATCACAGTTCGAATATTGTTCCATTTTTAGAAAACTTTAAAAATAAAAATATCTCATTTAAATATGTTGATTCAAACGAAGAACTATTAAACTCAATTAATCAAAATACTAAAATTGTCGCAATGCCAGAAGTTACAAATAATTTTCAAATCGAATATGATATTGAGGCGATTTATAATAAATGTAAGAAATTTGGAACTATTTTAATAAATGACGCTGCTCAGGCCGTAGTTCATAAACCTGTTTCTATAAAAAACTCTGATGTTATTGTATTTTCCGCTAATAAAATGTTTGGGCCTACCGGAATTGGTGCATTAATTATTAAAGAAGAATTGATAAGAAGATTATTACCTAGTAAATGGGGCGGGGGTCAAGTTCAAGCAATTGGAAATAATTGTGATTGAACATCAAGAACAACTATGGTTCGTTTCGAGCCTGGTACACCTAATTTAGCTGGTATATTTCAATTTAGAGCTGCAATTAATTTTTTAAAAAAAATTGGCTTTGAGAAAATTAATGAAATTGAAAATAGAGTAGCAAATTACTTTTATGATGAATTAATTAAGTTAGATAATATTGAACTAGCTTCAAAACGAGGGGATAGGGTTTTATTATTTAATTTAAAAAACATACCTTCACAAGATGTTGCCTCTTATTTAGGTCATAGAAATGTTTATGTGAGATCAGGAACATTTTGCGCTCATAAATTTAAAAATTTAGATCGTTATTCATCTTCATATATTCGAGCTTCAATTTCTTTTTATAATGATGAAAATGATGTTGATGTTATTATTAAATTATTAAAAGAGGGAGGTGATTTTCTTGACTTCTTATAGTAATCAAGAAAAGCAAAAAATTATTTTTGAAGCTTATTCTAGCAATAAATATTTTAATGAAAATTTAAATATTACTGAAAGTAGTGTGTCAGATCATTCAGCAGTTTGCGTCGATGATATAGTAATAAATTTTTCTTTTGAAAATGATATTTTAAAGTCTGCTGAATATAAAGGGGTTGGCTGTTCAATTTTTAAATCAAGCATTGTTTTAATGTTAGATATGTTTATAAATAAATCCAAAGAAGAAATTAATAGTATTCTAGATACTTATTTTAATGTTATTAATAAAAGTGAATCAACTGAAGAAGAAGAAATTAAGTTAGAAAAGTTAGTTGTATTTAAAAACGTTAAAGTACATTTAAATCGTTTAGAATGTGCTTCAATAATGTACCGTGCTGTGAAAAAAGGTATAAATGGATAAAGTTATATTTCATATTGATATGGATGCGTTTTTTGTAAGTTGCGAAAGAAAAATGAATCCAGAACTTAATAATAAACCAGTGGTTATTGCTCAAAATCATAAAAGAGCAATCATTTCAGCCATGTCATATGAACTTAAAAAAATAGGTTTCCGTGTAGGAGATCCTTTTTTTAAAATCAAAGAAAAAGTCAAAGACGTAATAATTGTTGAACCGCATTATGAACTTTATTCACTTATATCTAAAAATGTTTTTGAATATATACAAAAAAATTTTACAGATAAGATTGAAATATATTCAATTGATGAATGCTATTTAGATGTTAGTGATTTAGTAAACGAATATAGAACAAAATTAGATTTAGCTAAGGAAATTCAAAGAAAAATATTAAAAGATTTGAATTTACCTTGCTCAATTGGTATATCTTATTCAAAATTTTTAGCTAAAATGAGCACTAATAAAGCAAAGCCTTTTGGTATTTTAGAAACAAAACAAGAAGATATTGAAAAACATTTTTATGATTTACCGGTTGAAAAAATATTCGGTATTGGAAGAAAAATGGCGCCCATGTTAAAAGCTAATAACATTCATACATATCGAGATTTAGTTAATTTTAAAAACGAATTACTTTTAAGGAAAATTCTTACTAAAAACTATTATATTTTTATCGAACGGTTGAAAGGGAATAAAGAAATAACTGACCATGTTTTTAAAGAAGAAGTCAAAGGTATTGGTAATTCAATTACATTTTTAAATGATTTAAAAACTCAAACAGAGGCATTGGAACAACTGCGCAATTTAGTTAATAATGTTTCAGCTAGGGCTATTGATCAAAATCAGGAAGGGTGCAATATTTCAATAAGTATTAGAAGTACATCAAGAATATGAAGCTCAAAACAAAAAAAGTTTAATTTTTATACAAATGATCCACAAAAAATTTATAGTTGAGTATTATATTTATTTCAAGATTTTTGAGATGAAAAACCAATAAGAGGTCTCGGTGTAAAATTAAATAACTTACGTTCAGTTTTTTATAATAATGAACAAATTGACTTATTAGAAGATAAAAAATTATCAGAAGTAAATAAGTTAATTTATGAATTAAATTTCAAAATGGGTAAAAATTTATTAAAAACTGGCGCACAATTAGCAAAAGAAAAAAATAAAGATAAACATAATATTCGTTTTTTAAGAAGAGATATCCATAATCAAAATATAATATTTGATATTGAAAATGAGAAAAATGATTCTAAAATAGACAAAAATAAGGAGTAATATGAAAATAGCAATATTTGGCGGAAGTTTTAATCCGATTCATAAGGGTCATATTTTAATTGCTAAAGATGCAATTGAAATGCTTAACTTGGATAAATTATATTTTGTTCCAGCTAATAAAAATCCATTTAAAAAAGAGTCTAACTATGTCTCAAACGAACATAGAGTAAATATGATAAACATGGTATTAGAAGATAAAATGGAACTTTCAGAATTCGAAATAAAAAGAGGTGGACTATCTTATACAATCGATACAGTTAAATACTTTAGACAAAAATTTCCAAATGATGAAATATTTTTATTAATCGGGTCTGACAATGTTAACAAATTAAACAAATGAAAAGATATAGATGAGATTTCTGAGTTAGTAAAAATTGTTGTGTTTAACCGTGGTAATAAATATTCAAAAATTAATATAAAAAAATATAATTGCTTACGTTTAAATAATCAATTTCATGACTTTAGTTCAACTCAATATCGTGCTGGTGTTCTTAATATGGTTGAACAAAAAGTTCAAGATTATATCGGTGATAACTTTTTATATTTTGAAGATATTGCAAAATCATTTTTATCAATTGAACGTTTTAAACATTTAAGGTTTACCGCTGAATTTGCTGCTGAACTTGCTAAAAGTAATAACTTTTCAATTAAGCTGGCATATCAAGCGGGATATATGCATGACATTACTAAAGAGTGAAGCAAAGAAAAAGCCTATTCATTTTTAAAAAAATATGGATATAATGAAGAAAATTTAGCTCCATATAAATTGCATCAAACTACTGCATATTATTGATTGAGAGATAAATATAAATATAGTAATCAACAAGTTTTAGAAGCGATAAAAATCCATACATCAATGTCTTTAGAAATGGATTTAATTTCTAAAATATTGTATATCGCAGATAAAATCTGTCAAGGTAGAAATTGAAAAGGTGTTCAAAATATGCGAAAAATTGCCCTTGAAAATATTGATGAAGGGTTAAAAGTCGTTGTTCAAGCCTGCGGAATTGATTGAAATACTGAAAAAGGGATTGTATTTAGCGAAGAACAAGCTAAAATATATGAAAAATGATCAAAATAGTTAAAAATAAATAATTATTTTAAAAAGTGTTATAATACATATGCTTTTATTAGCGCAAGTAGATTCATTTCTCACCTAAGTGATTTTTTGCTGGGTTGCTACAAAAAAGAATATTTGTAGTTTTTGGGAAGTGGATTAAACCACTTTTTATTTATTTTAAGGAGGGAGTTATTATTAATAATAACAATTCAAATAGCGGAAATTTTTCTGAAAATAGCAATAACGGAAATCGTAAACCGAAATCAGAGCATGTAATTAACAATGCCATTCCATATAAAAAAGTTTTCGTATTAGGTCCAGAAGGTGAAAAGATTGGTGTTTTAACTAAAGATGAAGCTTTAGAAAAGGCTTCTGATTACAATATGGATTTAGTTTTAATTGCCATAGAAAACAACAAACCTATTGCAAAAATTTTAGATTACGGTAAATTTAAATACGAGAAAAAGAAAAAACAAAAAGCCGTTAAAGAAAAACAAACTGTTACAACAAATCGTGAAATTAGATTAACACCTTTAATCGGAGATCATGATTTAGAAACCAAATCAAGAAAAGCTCGTGAATTTATTTTAGAAGGAAGCAGAGTTAAAGTATCTGTAAAATTCAGAGGTAGAGAAAGAGCTAGAGTTGAGTTGGGAGAAGAAATTCTTACTAAGTTTTTTGCTCTTTTAGAAGATGTAGCAAGAATATCAAAAGAAGCAACATTAGTTAATGAACGTTTCTTAGATATGTATATCGAAAAAGATAAAAGAAAAGTAGAAGCTTTAAACAATAAACAAAATAACGAACCTTCAGAGTCAAAAGGAGAATAACATGCCAAAAATGAAAACCAAAAGCGGTTTAAAGAAAAGAATTTCTATTACCGCATCAGGTAAAGTTAAACGTGGAAATGCATACAGATCACATTTAGCACAAAACAAAACAACAAAACAAAAACGTCAATCTCGTAAATCTTCAACATTATCAAGTTCAGACTTCAAGAGATACAAAGAATTAATCTAATAATTTAATTAAATTTAGAAGGAGATAACATGCGTACAAGAGGCGGAATCGTTACAAGAAGAAGACGTGCAAAATGAATAAAATTAGCAAAAGGTTACTGAGGACACAAATCAATCGGTTACAGAGTTGCTAAACAAGCTGTTGTTAAATCATGAACATATGCATTCAGAGATAGAAAACAAGTTAAACGTGAATTCAGAAAATTATGAATAGCTCGTATTAACGCTGCTGCTAGACCAATGGGAATTACATACTCAAGATTAATCGAAGGTCTAAAACAAGCTAACATTCAAGTTAATAGAAAAATGCTTTCAGAATTAGCAATCAACTATCCAGCATCATTTGCTAAAATTGTTGAAAAAGCTAAAGCTGCATTAGCTACAAAATAATTAATTTATAATTAGTGCCAATATGGCACTTTTTATATTGCGAAAAACTATTTTAAGTATTAAATACTGCTTTTTATATCTTTTTTTAATAAAAAATATACAATTTTATTATTAATAATAAAAAAATAGGGAGGCAAAATGGCAAAAAGAGTAGTTTTAGGAATGAGCGGAGGAGTTGATTCTAGTGTCTGTGCTCATTTATTAAAAGAACAAGGTTATGAAGTTATTGGCCTTTTTATGAGAAACTGAGATTCTTTTTTAAATAATGATTTTTTAGGTAACGAAGATATTAATCAAAATGTTTGCACCCAAGAATTAGATTATCAAGATGCTAAAAGGGTTGCGGAGCAATTAAATATACCGTTATATCGAGTTGACTTTGTAAAAGAATACTGAGATAATGTTTTTAATTATTTAATTGAAGAATATAAAATTGGTCGTACGCCAAACCCTGATATTTTCTGTAACAAATATATAAAATTTAAATCATTCGCAGACTATGCATTTGAAGATTTAAAAGCAGATTATATCGCCATGGGTCATTATGCCGACGCTAGAAATGGCGAATTATATCGAGGGCTTGATCCTAATAAAGACCAATCTTATTTCTTAGCCCAATTATCAAATGAGCAATTATCAAAAGTGATTTTCCCATTGGCAAATTTACACAAAACCGAGATTAGAAAAATAGCGGAAGATATTAATTTAGCAACTGCTAAGAAAAAAGACTCAACTGGTATTTGTTTTATTGGTGAAAGACGCTTTACTAAATTTTTAGAAAATTATATTCCTGCGCAACCCGGAAATATTATTGACATAGCTAATAAAAAAGTTGTAGGAAAGCATGTTGGAGCAATGTATTACACTATTGGTCAAAGAAAGGGCTTGAACTTAGGTGGCTATGAAAAACCTTATTTTGTAGTAGGGCATAATTTAGACAAAAAAGAGATATATGTTGCCAATGAAGATTACAAGGAATATCTGTTGTCAAACAAAATGATTGCAATTAATTTTAATAAGATTGCATATGAATATGATGAAAATAATTTAACTGCAAAGTTTAGGTATCGTCAAAGTGACATACCGGTTAAATTAAAATTATTAGATAATGACCAAATTGAAGTTCAATATCCAGATACAGAAGCCGTTACACCAGGACAAGAAATTGTAATTTACGATGGAGAAAAAGTTGTTGGTGGCGCAATCATTGATAAAATTTATTATAATGACGAATTAAAAACTTATTTATAGGAGAAAAACATGTTAAGTTCAAAAGAAATTAGACAAATGTGATTAGACTTTTTTAAGTCTAAAGGACATTTAGTTGTTGAATCAAAATCTTTAATACCACAAAATGACCCTTCTTTATTATGAATAAACTCTGGGGTTGCAACTTTAAAAGACTATTTTAGCGGTAAAAAAGTACCACCTGCAAAAAGAATTACCAACTCACAAAAATCAATTAGAACTAATGATATTGAAAATGTTGGTGTAACCGCAAGACACCATACCTTTTTTGAAATGTTAGGTAACTTTTCAATCGGTGATTATTTTAAAAAAGAAGCAATCGAATTTGGTGCTGAATTTGTTTTTAATGTTTTAAAATTACCAAAAGAAAGAATTTATATTACTTATTTTGACGAAGATCAAGATACATATAATTACTGAATTGAAAATGGCGTTGATAAATCTCATTTAATTAAAGGAACAAGAGATACAAACTTCTGAGACGTGGGTCAAGGACCTTGTGGACCAGACACTGAGATATTTTTCGATCGTGGAGAAAAATATGACTCTCGTGGTTTAGAACTTTTAATTAATGATATTGAAAACGATCGTTATATCGAAATTTGAAATATCGTATTTTCACAATTCAATAATGATGGTGAAAATAATTACACCGAATTAGCTACAAAGAATATCGATACTGGTGCTGGTTTAGAAAGAATTGTTTCAATTTTGCAAGATGCACCAACTAACTTTGATACAGACTTATTTTTACCAATTATAAGAGCTGTTGAAAAATTAACTGACTATCATTACGATATTAATAATTACTTTACCAAAGATAAAGAACAAACAAGAATTAATACTTATTTCAAAATCATTGCCGATCATATTAGAGCATCAGTTAATGCTATAAATGATGGTGTTAGCCCTTCAAATGTTGGACGTGGTTATATTATAAGAAGATTAATTAGACGTTCATATCGCGCTGGTTTATCGCTAGGTATTGAAGCAAAATCATTCTTATATAACTTAGTAAAAGTTGTTAAAGATTCATTAATTTATGACATTGATGTTGATGAAGTTGCACAAATTATTAAAAATGAAGAAGAATTATTTGCCAAAACAATTAAAGATGGTGAAAAATTATTAGAAGCTGAACTTCAAAAAAATGGCACAGTTGATGTTAAGGTTGCTTTTAAAATGTTTGATACTTATGGATTCCCAATTGAATTAACAGCTGAAATCTTAGCTGAAAAGGGAATTAAAATCGACATGAACGAGTTCAATAAGTTTTTGAAAGAACATCAAGAAAAATCACGTGGTAATATTGAAGCGGGTATGCAAAAAGTTATTAATTCACTTGCTAAAATACCTGAGAAAGTATCTGAATTTATTGGATATGACTTTAGAGAATCAACTTCAAAAGTTTTATATTTATTAGATGATGAAAATGAAATTAAGGCCAATAAAGATCCTGAAGCAATCAGTTATTTAGTTTTAGATAAAACTCCATTTTACGCAACAAGTGGTGGTCAAAATCACGACCATGGATATATGATTCAAGATGGTAATAAAATTGAAGTATTGGATGTTTTTAAAGATAAATATTGAAACCATATTCACGTTGTTAAAGGTATAGTTAACAGCAAATCACCAGTTGAATGTTTTGTTGACAAAGCAAAAAGAATTAACTTTGCTCGTGGTCACTCAGCAACACATATTATGTTCCACGCTTTAAGAAAAACATATCCTCATGAAATTATTCAACAATTAGGTTCAAACATTACTCATGAACATTTCACTTTTGACTTTGGTTTAGATCATAGACCAACTAAAGCTGAAATTAAAGAAATTGAAAAAGCAATGCGTGAATACATTGCAATGCAAGCAAAACGTAACTACATTATTACTTCAATTAAAAAAGCACAAGAAATGGGTGCATTTATGACTATTGAAGAATCAGAATATCATGATGCAAACGAAGTTAGAATAGTTGAATTTGAAGGTATTACTAAAGATTTATGTGGTGGAACACACGTTAATAATTCAGGCGATATTCAAGATTTCAAAATTGTTGGAGTTGATTCAAAAGGTACAGGAGTATATCGTTTAAGAGTGGTTATATCATTTGCTTATGTTGAAGATTATTTATTAGCAGAAATTAAAGAAAAACAAAAATTATTAGATACTTTAATTAAAAATAACCAACAATTTAAAGAAGATTATTCATATCAATATCCTTTAGAAATTCCAGAAGGAACTTTTGGAAAAGAAAAACTATTAGAACAATATGATATTTGTGAAGAATCAATTAGAGAAGATTATAAAAAATTCTTAAAAGAAAAACAAAATGAATCAGTTGATGTTTCTAAATATCAAGCTGAAAAGATTAATTCAATTGATGTATTTTTCGTATCAGATTTAGATGCAAATCAATTAAGAAAAGCAATAGTTCAATTAAGAGAAGATAATCCTGATGCTCTAGTAATTGGATTAAGCCAAAATAAAGAAAACAATTTCTTTTTAATGGTAGCTTCTAAAAAATATGATTCAACTAACTTTTTTAGAGCAATAACTTCGAAATATAATGGTAAAGGTGGAGGAAACGCTATTGTTTGCCAAGGTTCATTAAATAAAGAAATTACTTTAGATAATTTAGTAAGTGAAATTAAAAAGGACTTAAATGCGTAAACTTTGTTTAGATTTAGGCACTAAAACATGTGGATTTGCAATATCAGATCCAATCGGAATAATTGCAACAGGCCTAGAAAACTTTTATTTTGAAGAAAATAATTTTAAACAAGTTATTAATAAAGTTTTGTCATATCTAAATGAAGGCGAATATAAAAATCAAATTGATGCAATTATTTTAGGATATCCATTAAGAATGGATTTATCAAAAAGTGAGCGCACGCTAATGGTTGAGCGTTTTGCTAAAAGATTAGGCGAACAAATTGACTTGCCGATTATTTTTCAAGACGAAAGACAAAGCACAATGGGCGCTGAACAAATTTTAATTGAAGCGGGTTTTAGTAGAAAAAAACGCAAAACCAAAAAAGATTCATTGGCGGCACAGCTAATATTAGAAGATTATTTAAGGAGAATAGGATAATGGAAAAGAAAAAAATAAATATTTTTGTCCCAGAACGCGAAATTATATTAGATGATAATGAAAAGTTATATGTAATTTTTCAAATTGAAGAAAATGGCGAAACATACTTTTCATTAACTGATAGCAAAGGCGAAGGTTTACTTTTTGCTAAAGATGTTAACGGAGAACTAACTGAAGTTGATGATGAGGGCGAAATTGATATATTAGTTGACTTATTATTTGAATATGCCGAAAATAATTATGTGCTTGATCGTGATGGTAAAAGCGATTTATTAGAAAAATTAATTGGTGAAGATACAGATGATAGCTCAATCGATAATTAATAATACAGAATCCAAAATTTCATCGAATGCTCGTTTGGCATTAATAATTAGTATTATTGTTGTAATGCTAATAGCTATTTCAATCGTAATTGCGTCATTTTTATTAAGACGTAAATATATGAAAGAAATTATTAGTCCAGAAGAAAAAATTCGCTTAGAGCAATTAAAAATCCAAAATCCAAATTATGGCCAAGTTTTAACCGGCATTAAAGATTTTTATAATCAAAAACAAATATTACCTGACTTTTTAGTTACTTATTTAGTTAATAGTGTTTACTTAAATTCATATGAAAATGTTTTAGTCGATGCTGATAGTGACTATTTATCAATTTCTTTAGCATCATTAACTTATAAAAATACATATGCAATAGATCAAAATATAAATAAACAAGATAAAAATGCTCAGAATAAATATCCTAACCTTGATTTATCTAAACTAAATTATATTAATGATACAAATGCTGATCAAAAGTTTAATATGTTAGTTTTATTAGATAGCGATAAATCTTATGAATATTATTTAAATAAATATATTGATTTAGTCGATAATGAAAAAAACCCCGGTATGATAATCTTAAATTACACAAACAAAAAAGATTATCTTAATTCAATAAAACTATTTCAGTCTTATAATTTAAAATATGAAGTAGCACACTTTAAACATAAAAATGTTATACTTTTAGCCAAGATAGAACAAAATAGTAATTAAAACTTTAATTTTAAAAATAAGGAGCAAATTATGCAAGAAGAAAAAATTTATCTTACTAAAGAAGGTTTTAAACAATACGAAGAAAGATTAGCGTACTTACAAGAAGTTGCTAGACCACAAGTTATTGAAGAAATTAAAGAAGCCAGAAACCAAGGTGACTTATCAGAAAACGCCGAATATGATGCCGCTCGTGATAAACAAGCCGCTATTGAGGCAGAAATTTTAGAAATTCAACATATTTTAGAAAATTGCATCGTTATCGAATCATCAACATCAGCAGCTAATAGTACAGTTAGAATTGGATCGACAGTTAAATTCTATAATTTATTAACTAAAGATATTAATGAAGTTACTATTGTTGGTGCATTAGATGCCGATCCATTTAATAATAAAATATCAAACTCTTCAGCCTTAGCAAAAGCTTTAATCGGTAAAAAAAGTGGTGAAGAAGTTGAAGTTGAAGCTCCTAAAAAATACAAAGTTAGAGTTGAAACCATTTTATAGTATTAATAATAAAGCGACAGAATTGTCGTTTTTTTATTATCTTTTTTACAACTTTTAAAAATATTTATAAAAAAATAGATATTACATAAAAATGTGTTATTATTTATATCGCATATTATTCAATTATCTGCAAAGAATTTATGACATAAAAATAAAAATTATAAATTTTGAAATTAATTGTAAAAATATGTATAATATATTCATGCGCTTTTCTGAAAGTAAATGCGCGAGATAGTTCTTTGAAAACTGGATACGAATACCATAACGTCAATTTTAATAATTTACAAAAAATCATAAACCAATCAACTTATTTAAGAGTTTGATCCTGGCTCAGGATGAACGCTGGCTGTGTGCCTAATACATGCATGTCGAGCGAGGTTTCTTTCGGGAAACCTAGCGGCGAATGGGTGAGTAACACGTACTTAATCTGCCCTTCAGATTGGAATACCCAATGGAAACATTGGCTAATGCCGGATACGCATGGAATCGCATGATTCCGTTGTGAAAGGGGCCTTTAAAGCCCCACTGAAGGATGAGGGTGCGGAACATTAGTTAGTTGGTAGGGTAATGGCCTACCAAGACTATGATGTTTAGCCGGGTCGAGAGACTGAACGGCCACATTGGGACTGAGATAC
>JHVF01000005.1 GCA_000620005.1 Metamycoplasma spumans ATCC 19526 | reverse complement strand
AAGATGATTCCCGAAAGGAAGGGAAGTTGCAAAACAAGATATAGAAACCTGTGCGTTTATAGGTAACGAAATAAATAATATTGTAAGACATAATATTAAAGAATACCCACTCCCTATGAGCGCAAACGAATTTCATAAATTAGAAAATAAACTTTAAAAACAAAATTAACAATAAAAAATATACATAGCGTCCTAACAGACGGTTTTTGTTATGCATTTTTTGATTGAAATTTACATTTTCAAGTCTTTAACGATATAATAAAATCAAAAAAATGAATTATTGCCCAAGGTGGACATTTAAAGTGAAAAAAGATAATATAAATGTATAAGTCAATTTATAAAATATAGTAAAATTAAAGAATTATGATTAATATAGTTTTATACGAGCCTGAAATTAGTCCAAATACATCAAATATCATTAGAACATGTTATGCGGCTAATGTTAAATTGCACATTATTAAACCAATCGCTTTTGATTTACATCCACATTGAATGAAAAGAAGTGGAGCTGGCCATTTTTTAAGTGAAATACCGCACGAAATTCACAATAGTTATGCTGATTTTGAAAAAAAATATGGCAATAAAAATATCTTTTATATTACAAGATACGGACTTAAAAATTATGCTGACGTTAAATTAAAAGAAGAGTTAAATACACATGGTGATATTTGATTTATGTTTGGAACAGAAAGTACGGGAATACCTAAAAAAATTATGCAGAATAAAATAGAAAATTGTTTGCGTATTCCAATGTATTTTGAATGTAGAAGTCTAAATTTAGCTAATACAGTTGCAATAGTTTTATATGAAATGTTAAGACAAAATGATTATGAAGGATTGTCGAAATTTGAACATCAAAAAGGTAAAAATTTTATTTTAGAAAAGGACTAATATTATGATTCATTGATTTCCTGGCCACATGGCCAAAGAGTTTAAATCATTAAAAGAAAAGCAAAAGCTTTTCGATTTATTCATTATTATTTTAGATAGTAGAATACCAGTTTCTTCATTTAATCCTGAAATTTATAAAATAGCTAATAATAAACCTATTTTATTTATTTTTAATAAGTCTGATAAAACTGATAAATCAAAATTAGATGAATTTATTAAACAATATGAAAAACGTGGCAAAGTTATTATTACGAATTTAAAATCTAAGACCGCATACAATAAAATTAATAGCGCATTGAACAGTTGTTTTTTAGAACTTAAGAAAAAAAATCAAGCAAAAGGAAAGTTAACACCTTCATTGAAGTGTGTGGTTGTTGGTGTGCCTAACGTTGGTAAAAGTACTTTTATTAATTTGATGGCTAAATCGAAGGTTGCTAAAGTTGGGGCTATTGCCGGAATAACAAGATCAGAGCAATGAATTAACTGCAAAAATTATTTATTGCTTGATACACCTGGTTTATTAATGCCTAAAATCGAAAATGATCAAGTTGGAGCTAAATTAGCTATTGTCGGTTCTATTAGACAAGAGGCTTTAAATCAAAATGAATTAATTCAAGAAATTTATCGTTTAGTTTCAAATTATTATCCAGATAGGTTAACTAAAATTAATTTAGAACCAGCTTTTGAAGAAATTGATATTTTAAATAACATTGCTAAATATGCTTCTGATAATAATTTACTTTTAAAAAATAGTGTTTTAGATACTAATAAAGCAATGAATATGCTAATTAGCTATTTTAAAAATTTAGATAATGTTATTTATGACATTTCTTTAAATGAGAAAGACAATGAATAAAGATAAAGATAATTTCGTAACTGATTATTTGAATGAAGGCGATATAAATTATGTTGCAATTGGTGATTCATTTGCATCTGGTTTTAATACTAAGCTAGGTTTTAATAATAATGGTAGGCTAGAAAATGGAAAAATTACTGGACTTGGATATCCGGAATTTTTTGCAAAACTAATGAAGGATAATAATTTTTCATTAACATCTTTTGAAAATCTTTCAATACCAAGTGCATCAATAAATTTTATTGATGCCTTAGTTTTGAATAAAAATATTGATCTTGATAAATTTGAGGCAAATTTGGATTTATTGCAATCGCTTGATTGACATTCTAAAAATCCTTCAAAAGAGTTTTTTTCTCACTATTTTAAAAATTGAAATATTCAAAGAAATGATTTTAAAATTTTTAATAAAAAAATTACAGATGCTAACTTAATTACGATTACGTTAGGGTTTTCTGATTTGTTTTTTAACTTGCCATATTTAGAAATTTTAAAATTAAACCGAGTAAGTAAACAAGATGAAAAAGATTTATTAGTTGAATTTATTTATAAAAAAATAAATAGCCTTTCAATAAAACTTATTCAGGATTACAAGAAATTAGTTAATGATATTAAATTTATTAATAAAAAAGCAAAAATCATTATAACGAACTACCCGGATTTATTTATAAATTTAAAAGACATTATAAAAAAATATTTTGACAAGGTTTTAATAGGCAATTTGGATTTATTTTCATATTTATTTTTATCTTTAGATAGCGCAATAAATTCCGTTGCTAAAGAATGCAATGTTAATTATATTGATATTTATGATGAAAAATATTGAAAAGAGAATAGTTTTTATTTATGCGAAAACATTTTTTCAATATGCCCGACGGAAAAAGGCTATAAAAAAGTTGCCTTCGATTTGTTCACTAAATTGTCATTAAATAAAAATGAATTTAACAAAAATTTAGAGAATGATAAATTTACAAATGATTATATTGCTGCTCCGAAATATTGATTAAGTGATATTAATAAATATCAGTCTTTGTTCAAATTAAATATTAATAATGAAAAAATATTTTCATCTGTTTACGGTTCGAATAAAAATCTAAATATTTTTGTTTACTCCGATCTTGAAACGTCATCAAATACAAAAATTAGACCTTATTTAAATATTTCTGATTATCTCGATTTATTTATTAGATATAGCGACAATGAATCTTATAACATTGCTCAAACATATATTAAAGAAAAGTTTTTAGATGCTCCTGAAAACTATCATTCAGTCGACCTTTTAATTGGATTTTTAAATAATAAAAAGTGATCGCGTGAAGCTTTATTAACTTTAATCAAGGAACGTAAATTTGATTTAATTTTATTTATTTTACAAATTAATGTTAAAAGAAAAGTTATTCAAGATAATGAAATTTTTGATTTGCAATTATTGAAAAATGAATGAAAAGGTATAGTTTCGAGTTATCAAAATTTAATATATAATGTCTTTAAACAATTTCTAAATTCAACTATTATCGATGAATCCAAAGAAGAAATTAAAAAGATTTCAATAGCAGTGGCCTCTGATGCTATGAATACGTCATTTTTAGCTTATTTATTTGGGTTTAAAAACTCTAAAAAATTTGAAAAATTTAGACAATACTTTGCAACCTTGAATAGTTTTCAAAAGTTAATTGATTTTATTGTTAATATCTTGATTAATTATTCTGATGTTTATAAAGAGTTAAAAAATTTTGATGAACTTTGATATACGATTATTAACAAAAACAAATACAATTTAATGTATTTGTTTGACAGCACATTTTTAGAAATTACTAACGAAGATAAAATACAAACTACGGTTGAATTCATCATTCAAACGCTAAATAGCTCGATAAGAATGCAAAAATTGAATGCAAAAGATAAGATATTATTAGATAAATCAATAACAAGAATTTTAGAAATATTGAGAGCAAATCCTAAATTTTTAAACAGAGCCTTCGTAAAATTTTTAGACAATGTTAAAAACATTAGCGTTTATGATTTAATTGTTAACAGAAACAATCAGAAAAATATCAAATTTAGAAAAATTATTTCGCTTGATAGTTATTTCATTTTAGGGATTCAAATTTTTAAACATTTTATAAAAATCAAAAAAATTATTAAGAAAAACAGAATATAAAAATGCCTTAAATTAAGGCATTTTTTAATTTATTCATCAATATCATTTTTTAATTTTAAATTACCATTGGCAACTTCTTTCATTTGTTTTGCCATTCTTTCAAAGTCGGTAATTAACATATTATATTCGCGTGCGGATCTTCCTGAACCAGCCATAATTCTTTGTTTTCTTGTTGCATTTTTTAGAACTTTAGGATTTTTCTTTTCGAAATTTGTCATCGAATTAATTAGATATGTATAAATTTCAAATTTTCTTTCGGCTTCTTCGATTTTTTCATCGCTTACTTTATCGGCAACTCCAGGAATTAATTTTAATATTGATTTCATTTTTCCTAATTTTTTAATTTGACCTAAGCTATTCATTAAATCATTTAAGTCAAATTTTCCTGTAAGCATTTTATAGCCGATTTTTTTCATCATTTTTTCATCAACTTCTTCAGATGCTTTTTCAATTAACGAAAGAACGTCACCCATACCTAAAATACGATCAGCCATTCGATCGGGATGAAATACTTCAAGTCCAGTAATTTTTTCTCCTACCCCAATAAATGTAATTGGAACATTTAGAAGATGAGTAATACTTAGAGCGGCTCCACCTCTTGCATCAGAATCTAGTTTGGTAATGATTGTTCCATCAAGTTGCAACTCTTCGTGGAATTTTTTAGCCGTGTTTATAACATCTTGACCACTCATTGCGTCAACCACTAGAAAAATATAATCTGGCTTTGTGTAACGTTTAATTTCCTTTAGCTCATTCATTAAAGTTTCATCAATTGCTAAACGACCAGCGGTATCAATTATAACCAAATCATTTTTCTGTTCATGAGCTAAGTCAATTGCCTCTCTAGCAATTTTTATAGCATCATTTTCTTCTTTAGTGAAGTAGTTAACTTGAATTTGTTTTGCTAGTTGTTCTAATTGTTCACGAGCTGCTGGACGATAAATATCATCAGCAACTAGTAAAGGATTTTTCGCAATGCCCTTTTTTCTAAAATACATTGACAATTTTGCAGATGTCGTAGTTTTACCAGAACCTTGTAACCCGACCATCATAATTTTTGTTGGATAGTTTTTGATTTCAACATTACAGGTCTTTTTGCCCAATATATTTGTAAGTTCGTCTTTAAAAATTTTTAAAACAGTTTGTTGTTGGTTTAGTTTTCCGATAATTTGGCTATCTAAAGCTTTTTCTTTAACTTGTTTTGTAAATGTTTTAACAACTTCTAGGTTAACGTCAGCCTCCAATAACGCTAATTTAACTTCACGTAATACTTCTAAAATGTCTTCTTCATTAATTGACATTTTTTTATTGATTTTTTGCATTGATTTTTGCATTCTTTTTTGTATAAAGTCTAACATGACATAATTATACTTTTTTTAGCGCTAAACTTTAATAATTTAAAAAATCTAAAATTTTTCGCCTTATTATACCTAAAGGTAATAATAAAGTTTGTTTTGTGCTAAAATATTATTATTGTTTTTTAAGATTGCAATCATAAATTTATTAGAGGTTAAATATGAGTAAAAATAGCGAAAAGAATCTACAAGATATTATCAATCATTTGAAAATTTCTGGTTTTGTATATCAAGATTCAGAAATTTATGGTGGTGTTATAAATACTTGAGACTACGGACCATTGGCAACATCAATGTTGCAAACAATAAAAAAATACTGAGTTAGAGAATTCATAACAAGAGAAGGCAATTATCAAATTGATTCAAAAATAATTATGAATCCTAATGTTTGAAGAGCTTCAGGACATTTGGATAACTTTTCAGATTATCTAATTGAAAATAAAGTTAACCAAAAAAGATACCGTGCCGATCATATTGTTAAAGAATTATTTCCTGAGGTCAATGTTGAAAAGGCAACATTTGAAGAATTGGAAAAATTAATTCAAGAAAATGTTAAACAATATGACGGTTCTAAATGTGATTGAACATCAATACGTCCCTTTAATTTGATGTTTAAAACGCAAATGGGAGCTATTGATACAACCGCTTCTCAAACTTATTTAAGACCTGAAACTGCGCAAGGTATTTTTGTAAACTTTAAAAATGTCTGCCGTACTACTAGAGCAAAATTGCCATTTGGAATTGGTCAAATTGGTAAAAGTTTTAGAAACGAAATAACACCTAGGGACTTTATTTTTAGAACTAGAGAGTTTGAACAAATGGAACTAGAATTTTTCTGCGAAGAAAAAGATAGTGATAATTTTTATCAATACTGAATTAACAAATGTTCAAACTTCGTTAAATTATTAGGTTTGAAAAACGATAATATCAGAGTAAGACCTCATGAACAAGAAGAGTTAAGTCATTATTCTAAGGGCACAAGTGATATTGAATATTTATTCCCATTTGGATGAGGTGAATTATTAGGTATTGCCAACCGTGGTAATTACGATTTAAGCCAACATATGAAATATTCACAAGAGTCATTAGAATATTTAAAAGAAGATGGAACTAAAATTATTCCTCATGTTATTGAACCTTCAATAGGTCTTGACAGATTACTTTTTGCTTTATTAATCGATGCTTATGAAGTTGAAAAAGTTTCAGAAGATGACGAAAGAACTGTTTTGAAAGTTGACTATTCAATTGCACCTTATCAGTTAGCTGTTTTTCCATTACTTAAGAAAATATCTGAGCCTGCAAAAGCATTATATGAAAGATTATTAAAAACAACTAATATCAGAGTTGTGTATGATGAGGCTGGTTCAATTGGTAAAAGATATCGTAGACAAGATGCAATTGGTACACCTTTTGCAATCACTGTTGATTTTGAAACACTTGAAAACAATACTGTAACGATTAGAAATCGTGACACAATGGAACAAGAAAGAATTTCAATTGATGAAATTGAACATTACTTATCTAAGTTCGAAAAGTAGGATAATAGGGGTTTGATGGAAAATAATAATGTTTGAGATTTAGTTTTATCTAAAGTAGATATAGTAAGTATTATTGGTGAATACGTTTCTTTGATTAAACAGGGAAAAAACTATAAAGCTTGTTGTCCTTTTCATGGAGAAAAAACTCCTTCTTTTGTAGTTAGTCCAGAAAAGGGTATATTTAAATGTTTTGGTTGTGGAAAAAGCGGGAATTCGATTAAATTTATCGAACTGTATGAAAATATTTCTTCAAGACAAGCGTTAATAAATTTGGCTAAAAAAGCTTCAGTAAATATTGATAATTATTTAGAATCTTATAAAGAAAATGATTTTACTGATGAACAAAAATTGATATTAGAAATAAATAAAAATGCATCAGATTTTTTCCAATATCATATTTTGATTTCTAAGCGCCCTGATTTATTAGAATATTTAAATAAAAGAAAACTAACAAAAGAATTGATCAAAGAATTTAAGCTGGGATTTGCTGATGCTTCTGTATTTATAAAAGATTATTTAAAAACTAAAAACTTTGATAATTTTTCGTTAAGTAATTCATCGTTATTAAATTATTCAGGAGATGGTAATTTCTTTAATGATCGTTTAATGTTTCCAATTGAAGATGAAAACGGAAACATTGTTGCTTTTTCGGGACGTGACATTACTGATAAAAATAATCCCAAATATTTAAACAGCTCTGAAACGTCTGCATTTCACAAAAGTGAAGTAATGTTTAATTACTATCATGCCAAAAATGAAATCATTAAACAAAATGAAGTTTATTTAGTTGAAGGCCAATTTGATTGCATTGCTTTGCATAAGGCGAATATAAAAAATGTAATCGCAATTATGGGTACTTCTTTGTCGCAAAAGCATTTAGAATTATTAAAAAATACTAGAATTAACTTATTTTTTGATAATGATGCGGCCGGAATTCAAGCAACTAAAAAGAATCTTAAAATGATTTTGCTGTTTAAAGAAAAATATAACCTTGAAGTTGAGTTTGTTTTAAATAATTTAAACAAAGACGCCGATGAACTTTTCAATATTGATCAAGGTAAAACACTTATATCACTTTGCAAAAATAAGAAAGATTTAGTTGATTACTTAATTGAAAATTTCACTTTAATTTACAATCAAAATAACATAGGTGATATTGAAAAATTTAATAAGTACACTGAGCTTTTTGAATATATGTACTATTTAAAAGAACAGTTGCAACTGAATATAAGAGATACATTAGTTAACAAGTTAAAAATTTTCGATAAAGAAACTTTTGATAGTTATAAAAATGATTATCTAAAACCGAATTTTCCAAGCGATCAAAATTTTGTAAAATCAATTAACAAAAACAAGCATTACAAAGAAAAAAATGAGCATTCACCCAATTATGAAAATCAAGAAAGCTTTGACTGAGATTCATTTGCACCATATGAGGAAATTTCTCATAATTTCTTAGACGTTGAAAGTTTAGAAATTAATAAAAAGGATTTTAATACTAGAAAATTTTATACTTTAAAAAAACGTAATTCTTCAATTATTCCGTTTGGTAATGAAATTGTTTTAATTAGAATTTTAAAAACCATTTTATCTGAGCCTCTGTATTTAGAAAAATTTAATTTGCAAGAAGTTGATTTTATAAATATGGAAATAGATTTAAAATACAAAGAATTAATTTCTTACGTGGTTAAAAAAGTTAAAGAAAATAAAACATTAGATTTTGAAAATTTAAATGAACTTATTTATCATGACGAAGAATTAAAATTAAAAAGACCCGCTACTTATAACTCGATATTGAAAAAATCAGAGGAGATTATTATTTTCAATCAATCAGAAAGTAATGCAGATTTAACTAGTAATTACAGTTCAGAAGAATTTCTAAACAGTGTTAATAATTTAAAAGAAATAAAAAAGGATAATTCCAAATTTATAATTCAAAAAGAAAAAAACGAAGAATAGGAGCTATTATGGCAGTAAATAAAAATGAACTTGATTCATCAATTGAAATAGTAATTGAAAAAATTGCAGATGAACTAGCCAAAGCTAAAAAGAAAAATAAAAGCAAGTCATCATTTACTCAGGATGAAGTTTTCACTTTATTAGATAAGAAAAAATTGTTTATCGAAGAAGAAGAAGCGGACCTTTTATTAGAAAAATTAATGGAGAAAGGCATTTTAAAAGATGAAGTTGACGAAGGTGATGAAGATGAATCTGATCTTTCGATGATGGTAAATGATAAAGATGCCGAAGAAGAAACTTTAGAAAACGAAGATGAAATGTTCGATGAATCTAAATTAAAAGATTTGGATGAAGAAATTGAAGATGAAGATATCGACGTTGATGCAGAATATGATGATAGTAGTATCAGAAGCCGTGAAAATGATGAAGACGAAGATTTAGACTTAGAAGACGATACTTATATTTCTAAAAATACTTTCGGGTTCAATGATTATGATGATGATGAATACGGAGTTTATGACCAAGATTTAGACGACGAATTTGAAGAAAGAGCTCCTAGAAAAAAACACAAATCTGATGATTTTGAAGCAAATCAGTTGCTAAAAGAATATGATGCTGATGATATTAAAATAACCGAAGGATATGAAACAAACAATAATGATAATGCCTTAGCAAACAGATTAACTGAAACTAATGATATCGTTAAATGATACATGCGTTGAATCGGTAAATATGGTAAACTTTTAACTCCAAAAGAAGAACGGGACTTGGCTGTTAAAATGCAGGAAGCAAAAGATGCTGGAAATAACTATAAATACAAAAAAGCTCGTGATATGCTTGTTAAGCGTAATTTAAGACTAGTAATCAATAATGCCAAAAGATATAAAAATAGAGGTCTTAGTTTTATTGATTTAATTTCTGAAGGTAACTCAGGAATTATGAAAGCAGTTTCTAAATATGATTATACAAAAGGCTTTAAATTCTCAACATATGCAACTTGATGAATTAGACAAGCAATTACTCGTGCTGTTGCAGACCAAGCAAGAACTGTTAGGGTGCCAGTTCACATGGTTGAAACTATCAATAAAATTTTAAAAATTGAAAGAGAACTTCAACAAGAAAATGGTTATCCTCCAACAGATGAAGAGATTGCTAAAAAATATGGCAATGACTTTACTGCTGAAAAAGTTAGATATATTAGAAAAATCAATATCGACCCAATTAGTTTAGATAAAAATATTGGTAAAGAAGAGAATTCGAGTTTTTCAGATTTTGTTAAAGATGAAAGTGTTATGAGCCCAACAAATTTTGCAAGCCATGAAGAATTAAGTGTAATTTTAAATGAGATGATTGAAGAAGGGTTGACAGAAGAGTCAGATCGTTTATTAATTAGAAAAAGATTTGGTATTAATGATTTAAATGGCAATCAATATAGACCTCACACATTAGACGAATTGGCTAAAGAATTAGGAACCACAAAAGAAAAAGTTCGTCAATTAGAAACTAAAGTATTGCGTAAGCTAAAACATCCTCAAAAGAGAAAGAAATTAAAAGAATTCTTTAATAACGAAAGTTATGAATCAGATTAAGAGGCTATTGACGCCTCTTTTTTATAAAAAGCTCAAGTATTTAATATACTTATATTAGTTAGGAGAGATTATGATTAAATTAGGAAGCCACGTTTCATTTAAAAAACCAGATTATTTGCTAGGCGCAATAGAAGAGTCATTAAATAATGGCGCTAATTGTGCCATGATATATATGGGTGCGCCACAAACAACTTTAAGAGTTTCACCAGATAAATATAATTATGAAAAATATTTAGAATTGTATTCAAATAAAATAAAACAAGATGATATTGTTGTTCATGCTCCTTATATTGTCAACCCAGCAAATCCAGAAAAACAAAAGTTTGCAATTTCTTTTTTAAGTGAAGAAATTAAAAGAATGAATACTATTAATGCGAAGTATTTAGTATTGCATCCAGGATCATCAATGGAATATACAAGAAAAGAAGCACTTGACACCTTAATAAACAGTTTGAAAGCTATTCTTGCTAATACTAGAGATGTTATTATTTGTTTAGAAACTATGGCTGGCAAAGGAAGTCAAGTTTGTTCTAGTTTCGAAGATATAAAATATGTTATTGAAAATGTTAATTCAGAGCGTGTTGCGATTTGTTTAGATACTTGTCATATTTTCGATGCAGGATATAATATTATTCAATATGAAGAATTTAAAAATTACTTAATTAAAAATGATTATTTAAAATATATTAAAGTAATTCATTTAAATGATTCTTTAAATGAATTAGGATCACATAAAGATCGTCATGCTAATATTGATAAGGGCTATATTGGATTAAAAACTCTTAAAAAATTTGTTTTTGACAAGGATTTTGATAATATTCCAATTATTTTAGAAACACCTTATATTAATAATAAAAGTCCCTATAAAGAAGAGATTGCCTTAATTTTAGAAAAAGATAACGAAGGTCAAGAAAGACTGTTTTAGCCTTGAAAATTTATAGAAACTGTCAGAGACTATAATCTAATAAGTTAAATATTGTTCTTTTAGAATTTATTAAATAACAAAAAAGATTATTAAAAAAGCTAGCAATTAAACTGCTTGCTTTTTTAATTATATTATTTTATTTATAGTCTTCTGGACGGCTTAGAACTCTTGAGCCATCTTTTGTTACTAAAATTGTATCTTCAATTCTAGCTCCACCTAGACCTTCAACATAAATACCTGGTTCAACAGTGATGATCATTCCTTCTTCTAAAATAACATCACCTCTACCACGTCCAACACCTGGAAGTTCGTGAACATCTATACCAACTCCATGACCGGTTGAATGGGTAAAAAATTTCCCATATCCCTTACTTTCGATATAATCACGGCAAATTTTATCGATTTCATTTGTTGCCATTCCTGGTCTTACGGCTTCGCGTCCTAATCTTTGTGCTTCAGATACAACATCTAAAATATTAACAAGTTCTGCTTCTCTAGGTTTACCAAAGAAAAAAGTTCTGGTAATATCGCTAGCTCATCCTTCAAATTGTGCACCAAAGTCAACTTTAACAATATCGCCGTCTTGTAATTTACGATTTGTTGGGTGGTGATGAGGTTCAGCAGCGTTGCTTCCGAATGCAATAATTGAATCGAAACTTTCTTTTTCGGCCCCAAATAAACGCATTAGATATCCTAATTTATTTGATGCTTCTAGTTCGGTCATTCCTTCAACTAAAACTTTTTTAAGTTCTTCAAAGGCTTGTAAAGAAATTAAACAAGCTTCTTCGACTTTTGAAACTTCTTCTTCGTCTTTGATTATTCTAAATTTCTTTGCAGATAATAAACTAAATTCAGCTTTTGGTAACATTGATTTAAAATATTCAAACGTTTGTAAGTTTAAATAATCTTTTTCAACCCCAACTTTTTTATAGTTTTTCTTTTCTAAAAACTTAGCTAGTGAATCTTTTTGCAATAAATGTACTTCAACATTACGTGCATTGTTTGTTACATATTCAATGTATCTTCCGTCAACAAATAAATAAGCCTTATCTTTTTCAATTACTAAATATCCGTCAGTTGTTTGTACATTAGCATATCACAAACGAGTTTGTGGTGCTTCTGAAATAACTGCATCTAATTTATTTTCTTCAAAAATTTTATTTAATTCGGTTTTTACCATTTTAATAACTCCTTTGGTAATTATTTAAAAAGAAAATTATTTCTTTTCTTTATGGTTTGTATGAGCATTACATTTTGCACAGTATTTTGTTACTTCCATTTTGTCTGGATGTAGTTTTTTGTTTTTCTTTGTGATGTAATTTTCCATTTTACAGCTTTCACATCTTAAAGTTAATCCTTCTCTTGGCATACTTCCTCCTGTATTAATAAGATTATTGTTTAATAATAATATTATTATTTTATAGAAAAAAAATGTTTTTTTTGATAAATGGCGAAAATATCAATAATTATTTATTTTATTAATAAAATAAATGTAAATTTTAAATAAAAAAGCCCTAAGGGCTTATTATTTTGTTTCAAAAAACGGCAAATCTTTAGAATCTATTTTTTTATTTTGTTTTAAATTATCTTCTGGCTTATCAACCGCTTTTGTATTTTTGTTTAAATTTTCGGCTTGTGATTTTTGTTGATTTTCTTCATTATTTTGTGTTGTGGTTTCTGTATTTTTTGTTATGCCTTTTAAATATTTAGACATATAAATTATTCCGCTAATTCAAGCGATTATTAGTCCAACAATTAATGGTAAGTTTAAATATAAAATAGATAACTCATTACTTTTTAATCATGGTCCTGCAAATGATATTGCTACAAGAGCAAAAGAAACTATAATGGTTTTAACCTTTCCTCATCAATTAGCTGCAACTTTAACATTCTTTTTGGCAGCATAAACTCTTGAACCATCAACTAAAATATCTCTCACGATGAATAAAACAACAACTGGTAAGTATGTAAAGTCAACGATTGCTAAAAATATCATCATCAAAGTTGTTGCAACTTTATCGGCAATTGGATCAAAAACTTTTCCAAATGAGCTAACGGTATTTGTCTTTCTTGCGTAATATCCGTCAATTCAATCTGTCATCATTGCAACCATAAAAATAATTACATTAAGTCAATAAATAATTGATATTGCTAGCGAGTTTGCATTTTTACTTGCAAGAGTAATATTTTTGTAATAAAATGTCCCTTCACCTTTAATAATTAACGTAGCTGCAGCCGTCATTAAAATAATGAATGGAATCATTAATAATAATCTTAATGCTGTTAATCAATTAGCAACTCCAAAGTGACTTCTTTTTCTATGGTTATTAAATTCTGATTTAAGGTGTTTTTTTTGTTTTATTTTAGGCATAGAATTTTTCCTGAATTGATTTTTTAACTAATTCTAAGTAGTTTTCTCTTTTTTCTCCAGCTGGAACCAAATCATATTGTTGTTTAAAATATTCTAAAGTTTCAGGAATTTTTTTCTCTCATAAATTACATGGAGTAATGTTAATTAATTCGGCATGTTCAACGAAGGTTTTGTACTGTTCGTTATTAACAAAAGAAGATGCAAAGTCATCTCTGCTAATTAATTTAAAAAGTAATTTTTTAGCGCCGTTTTTAATTTGTCCCATTGATATCTTACCAATACTTACTTCAAAATCTTTTAGTTCATTTTGAGTGTATAAAATAACTTCTCGGAAGCTTAAAATGTATTCATAATAAGAATCTAACACTTCATTTGCTTTGATTGCTTCTAATTTAGCTAATTTTTGTTTTTTAACTTTGTTTTTAATGATTTTTCATATCATATATCCAATAACAAAAGCTAAAACAACTCCTAATAATACATAAACAATAATGTTTGTTATTCCTGATCCTTGTGAAGAAGATGGGGATTGAACAATTGTATCGTTTGTTTCATAATTAATAAGTTCTTTCATGGTTATCCTTTCATAATTATTAAAAATTATATATTAAAGTTTTAAACTTTATATATAACAATTAAAATGTGATAATTATTTTTTATTCTTTAACTAATATTAAACTTTCAAAAGGGGATAATTCACTAGGTATTGATGAATAAAATTTATTATAGTAAGTTGACTCTAAAATTGAATATTCGCCTTTTAAATTAATATATTGATGTTGATTTGATAGATTGATTAAAAATATGATTTTTTTATTATCAATTTTATGAATAATTTTTGCAATTCCATTGCTATTACTATAAAATGAAATTTTTGAAAGATTTAACATTTCTGAATAGCCGGAGTTAAATATTAATCTATTTAAATTATTTATAAATCTTAATGAACTTGAATTGGTTTTTAGTTCACTTTCAACATTGTATTTTTCATATTTTAACGGTAGATTAAATTTTCCCTTAATTACATCAGTTGCCCCAGCGTTTAATTTATCATTTCATGCCATGTATGTAATTGCTGTTATTTTATTTTGAAATGATTGGGCTAAAAAATAATCTTCTTGAGATATGTTTTTTGACTCATAAAATCTTTTTTCTTCATTGAAATTATCATTAGAAAAATTGTAATCTTTTCTGATTTTTGCCCTTAAAGAGCCAAGTTCATCACCATAAAAAATTCCGATTGAATTTTTAGCCGAATATAAAAACAAAAAGAATGATTTTATGGCTTCTTGTGAATATTCTAATTCATCACCCCAACGTGAGTTAATTCTTCCAATTTGGTCAGATGAAAATGATAAAATCACGCGTTTATCATTTAAAAAAGGCTTGTATAAACTAAAAAAGTTTTTAAATAATAAAGGTTGCAATTTTGCTCTTTTTAATTCTGTATTTAGATTAATTAAAGATAAATGTGTTAAATATAAATAATCAAAGCAAGGATCTTCTAAGTTAAGCATTCTTTCATATAGATCCTTTGAAACGTCACCTGATTTTAAAATAATCTCAATATTAACATTTTCACGTTTGACAATTTTATAGATATCTTGCAAGAATCTGAATGTATTTTTGTCTGATAAATTGTTGTTTTTTAACAAAAATTCATAGTTTGTTAAGATAATCGAATTGACTTTTGTTTGGTTATAAAAATTAATAACAAACGTGAAATATTGAACAAATTTAGTTAACTCACCTAGGTTGATATTTATTTTATTATCGTTTAATAAATATGTATCTAATTCGGTTAATTTTTTCTTGTTTGGATTGTTATTTTTTAAATTGTATAAATCATACATATTATTTAGATTTATATAGGTTTGTTTAATATTTGCTAAATCTATGATTGGTGTAATATTGATATTTTCTTTTTTAAATTCATTGACACAATTAATAAACTCAGTAAATGAACCATTACGGTTTTTAACTTCTTCTAATTGAAATTTATTTTGATATTGCAATAAAATATCAGGAATAGCGATATATTGAACATTCAAATACTTGAAATAGTTTAATTTCTTTAATATTCCACTAAAATCTCCATATCCCGAAGCTTTTGTGTCTAAAAATGTGTCAGTGTTTAATTCGTATAATACTATTCTTTTTTTATTCATTTTCATATAAACCTACTTGATTATTTCTAATAAAATCGATTTTAAGGCATTATTATCTTCAATTAATCCCTTTTTTAAATCTTCGTCATATTTAGCAATTACTTTGATTAAATTATTAAGCTTATTTTCTGATATTTTTCTAATAAAATCAATAAAAATTTTTACTCGATAAATGTGCATTGAAATTTGATCTGAAATTGCCTGAGCATTGAGACCTAGATTCAAAAGTATATTAATGTCTTTAGCTTGTGAAATAATTGAAGTAATTTGAGCAATAACTTGTGAATTGCTTTGGCCAAATGAGATTTGTTCATTAATTTTTTTTATAATATCGCCAGATGAATTAAATTTTAATAAGGCATCACTTAATGCAAATTCGATATTATTTGACATTGAAAAATTGTTGTCATCAATATTTTTTTCGGTTATTGAATTATTTAATAAAAGCAGTTTTTCAATTTCTTTTTCAATTAAAAAAAGGTCATTAGGCATTGAGGAAACAAATTTAATTAAAGCTAAATCATCAATAGTTGCACCCCTTTCTTTAATTAGTGAATTAACAAATTTATACATGTCTTTGTCATTTATTTTTTCAACTTCGATTACTTTAGATTCTGACTTTATTTTTTTAAAAATATCGGATGCAACAAAAGTTTTATCATATTTTTGTATTTCTTGGCTAATAATTATGTGATTGTAAATGTCGCCTTCAACTATTAAATTTTGAAACTTAATAGCCTCTTCTTTTTTATATTTATTTTTAGAGTTGAAAAATATTGGGTTATTGATAATAATTAATTTTTGTTTACCAAAAATATCATTATCAAATAAAGTATTAGATAATTGTTCAAGATCTACATTGTCATAGAAAGTTATTATTTCCAGGTTGATTGAATTTTTATTTTCAATTTCTTTAATATTTTTTTCAATTTCTTTTTTAATAAAATAATTTTCGTTTCCAGTTATTAAAATCATACACTTTATTATATTAAATTTAGGCATAAAAAGACTGCTTTTTTTGATATAATAAACTTAATTTATTAAATAAATGATAATAAATAGGAGCATAATATGTCAGGACATTCAAAATGAGCAACCACAAAGCATCATAAAGCAGCACAAGATGCCAAAAGAAGTAAAATGTTTCAAAAATTTTCTAAAGAAATTATTGTAGCGGCAACTTTAGGTGGTCCAGATCCAGATTCTAACCCAGCATTAAAGCTAGCCATTGCTAAAGCAAAAGCTAAATCAATGCCAAAAGCAAATATTGAAAAAGCAATTTCAAAAGTAGCTGGAGGTTCAAAAGAAGCGGCTAACTATCAATCATATTTATATTCAGGCACAGCATATGGAGGAGTTAACTTTGTAGTAAGCTGTTTAACCGATAATTTCAATCGTTTGAGTTCAAATATTAAACACTATTTTAATAAACACAATGGACAACTTGGAAAACAAGGTTCAGTTCCATATGTATTTGATCAAAAAGGTTTGATTGAATTTCCAAACACAGTAGCTTCTGAAGAAGAAGTTATGATGAGTGTATTAGATGCTGGTGCTGAAGATTTTAAAAATGAAGATGGTTTATTCATCATTACAACCGAGCCTTCGCAATTCCAAAAAGTTAAACAAGAATTAGATGAAACATTTAAAATTGAAAACTATACAACAGCTGAAGTAACATATATTCCAAACTCAGAAGTTGAAGTTGATAAAGAAAAATTCCAACAAATCGAAGAATTTGTTGATTTATTAGAAGACGATGAAGATATTCAAGAAGTGTGACATAACGCTACATTTTTTGAACAAGAATAATTCAAAATATCGAAGCCAAGCAACGTCTTGGCTTTTTATTTATTTTTAGCAAAAATAAAGCAAAAACTTTCGTCATTTTTTCGTCATTTTTTCTCAAATTTTTCTCGTTAATAATTAAAAATTTGCTTATTTTGAAAAAATAAAAATATGGATAAGAAAAAGAAAAAAGGAATATTATTTATGACATTTTCATTTTTAGCTTCTTCGATTATTATATTAACTTCAATCGGTATAAATAATTATTTTAAAAGTAATAAAACGGTTGTAAAGGAGTTAGAAAATGAATACATTATTGTTAATGTTTATGGCGCAGTTATGTATCCAGGTGATTATGAACTTAAAAAAGATTCGGTATTATTTGACTTAATTAAACTATCTAAATTAAAATCAGGTGCTGATTTATCAGGTTTTAATTTACATGATTTATTGAAAAATAAGCAAAAAATATATATACCGTTTTTTAAAAATAAACGTATTAGTATCAAAGATATTAAAAGTGCAAACGATTTAATTTCATTAGGAATTAAAAAAAATATTGCGATAATAATCTTCGATTTTTTAAAGAAAGGGAATAATAAAATAACATGGGATGATTTAGAAAATATATATGGGGTTGGCGAAGCAACAATAAAGATACTAAAAGAGAACATAATTTTATAGAATATGAACTATTTTACGCTTTTATTGCAGTAATACTAACAATTGTTATGATTTTTACAACAAGCTTGGTTTTACCATTAATTTGTTTATCAGTTATTTTATTTATTAATTTATTAAAATTTAGATTTTACTTGTTTTATTTATTTTTATTTTTAACAGTGGTGTTAATTATGTATATTGTATATAGGTCAAATATCGTTCTTTTGAATCAACACATTGAAGGCAATTTTAATATTTTGAAAATATTTAACAATTCTTTTATTATTGACTTTAAAAAATATAAAGTGATTGTTTATGAAAAGATTGATAAATATAATTTATTTTATAATTATTCAATTAATCTATCTGGAGATATATCGTTAATAAAAAAAGTTAGTTCATTTAATTTATCTGAAAATGTTTTTCTTGAATTAACTAATATAAAAATTAATCAAATAGATTATTATGTTAATCAAAATTATTCTTTATTTTTAAATAAAAATAAGCTTATTCAAGATTATTTAATGCTTATTTTACTTAATAAATACTATAGAAATTCAAGCTTAATTACTAAATTAAAAGAAATGAACATTATTCACTATTTCACGATTAGTGGATTTCATTTTGGAGTGATATATTTATTAATTTATTGAATTTTAAATAAACTAAAGGTGGTCAATAAAATTACTGAATTTTCAATACTTATTATGCTTTTTGCATATTTATTATTGCTTAGATTTACGATTGGTGCAACAAGAGCTTTTTTATTTTTAATGTTAATTTATTTTAATAAATATTTCTTTAATAAATTCTTTAACAAGATTACTTTACTAACTATTTGTGCAATCTTAATTATGCTTTTTAATCCTTTTATTATTTTATCTTATTCTTTTATTTTGTCTTTTGGCATTACCTATGTTATATTAATAATTAATAAGCTAACATCAGGAATAAGAAGAAATTGAATTAAGTCTATTTTGGTTATGTTTTTTGCATACTTATCTTCGTTTTTTATAACATCTTCTTTTAGTGATAAATTTAACTTGTTGGCTTTTGTTTATCAATTATTTTTCTTTCCAGTAGCTTGTGTATCATATATATTTTCAATGATATTCTTTTGAACCAATTATCTTAGCTATTACTATTTTTATTTAGTTGATATTATTATTGATTATTTAGACAAAGGAAAAATAATTGTAAATATACCTGACATAAGTTTTTTAAGCTATGTGCTTAATCTAAATTTATTATTTATGCTGAAAATAAAAAGTCGAGCAAGCCCGACTATTTATTAATTTCTAACATACGTAATAATTCATTTTCATCAATAATATTAATATTTAGTTTGTTTGCCTTTTCTAATTTAGAACCAGAATCATGACCTGCTAATAAATATGAAGTTTTTGAAGAAACTGATGAAGATATTTGTCCGCCATTTGCAATAATTAAATTCTCAAAGTATGATCTAGGTTTTGATAATGTTCCTGTAATTACAAATGTTGAATTATTCAATTTATTGTTTTGTTTTGTTTCTTGATATTCTAAATTCAAGCCTAGCTCTATTAAGTTGTTGATTAGTTTAATATTTTTTTCTTCTTTAACTCAAGATAAAAGTGATGATATTATTTTTTCACCAATTTCGTTATACTCAATTAATGAATTGAAATCAAAACTTAAAAAATTAGATAATATTCTTACTTTTGAAGCAATAAATGTCGCAACTTTTGCCCCGATTAATTTAATACCTAACGCAAATATTAACTTATCAAGAGTTTTTTGCTTTGAAATTTCTATAGAGTCTAGTATTTTCAAGACGGACTTACTGCCCATTCTCTCTAATTTTAATAATTCATCTTTTTTATCTTTTAATTTATAAATATCGACTATATCTTTTATTAGATTATTATTTAGTAATAAGTCAATATTTTTTTCTCCAATAGTCATTATGTCCATTCCATCTTTTGAAACAAAATGAACTATTTTTCTTCTTTTGACTTCTGGACAATTTTCATTTATGCAATATTGTTCTAAACTAGTTTCAGAATCGATTAATAACGAATTGCAAAATGGACATTGCGTAATTTTATTAAATCTTTTATCAAAGTCCTTATTTTTAACTGATGCTAAACCAATTACGCAAGGTATAATTTCTCCAGCTTTTTTTATATATACTAAGTCACCAATATTTAAATTTAGATCTTCAATGTATTGAAAGTTATTTAGAGTTGCAAAAGATATCATTGACCCTGATAATTCTACTGGCTCTAATGAAGCGTTGTAAGTTACTAAACCTGTTCTGCCAACAGTAATAAAAATATTTTTTAAGGTTGTTATAGCAGTGTCTGGTTCATATTTAAAAGCAATAGCCGAATGTGGGAATTTTGATGTATATCCTAATTCATCATAATACTTGACTTCGTTAAGTTTTATTACAATTCCATCAGTTTCATAATTTAAATGTTGCTTTGTATCATTGAATTGTTTAATATATTGCTCAATTTCTGAAATATTATTTATCTTCTTAGATTCTTTTGTAACTTGAAAACCTAATTTTTTTAAAAATAGAAATGAGTTTTCTATAGTATCCAAATTATGATATTCACAATCAACGACATAATATATAAAGGCAGATAAATTTCTTTCTTTTACTATTTGAGGGTTTAATTGTCTTAAAGTTCCTGCCGCTGCATTTCTTGGATTAGCAAGTTTTGGCTTATTCTGTTCTTCTAGTTGTTGATTTAATTTATTAAAGTCATCAATTGATAAATAAACTTCGCCTCTTACTTCTATATTTTTTTTATAGTCAATTTCCTTTGGTATTGATGCTATTTGTTTAATATTGTTTGTTACATCTTCTCCTATTTGGCCATCACCACGGGTAATGGCTTGAACAAGCTTACCGTTTAAATATTTTATAGATATAGAAAGTCCATCAATTTTAGGTTCAATAAAAAATGAGTATTTAGTAGTAATTTTTTCTATATTTTTAATAAATTTTTCAATCTCTTCAATCGTATATGCTTTATTCAGTGACAACATTGGTTTATCGTGTTTTACTTTATTAAAAATATCTAGAGATTTTCCATTTATATTTTGTGTAGGCGATTTTTTTAATTCTTCATAACTAAAATAATGAGAGTATTCATTTTCTAATTTTTTTAGTTTGTTAAATTCTATATCATAAACAGAATCTGGCACAGAAGGGTTATCTAAAACGTAGTATTCTTCATCTCATTTATTAATTTTTTTCTGTAGTTCAAAAACCTCTTGCCTAATTTTTTCTTTTGATTTTTCCATATTTTAAACCCTTTGAAATGTAGCTATTCATCATGTTGGTAGAGGTACCAAGTCAATTTGACATACTATTACCATTGTGGTTGCAAGTATGATAAAAATTGTCGCTAATAAGTCTCTTCAGTTAGGTGATAGCTGGCGATAATGAGATCTCTTTGCGTAAGGTTCATAGCCACGAGAGGTCATTGCATCTGCTAAATCATTTGCCTTGGTAAAAGATGAAACGAATAGTGGAACAATTAAAACAATAAACGATTTGGTCTTATCTTTAATATTACCATTTTTGTAATCAACACCACGACTTGATTGAGCTTTCATAATTCTACTTGATTCTTCTAAAAGTGTAGGTATGAATCTTAAAGCGATAGAAATAATCATAGTAATTATTTCTGTTGGTATTCTAAATAGTTTTAAAGGTCATAAAAGATCGTTAATTGCCCTTGTCAAAAGCACAGGCTTTGTTGACACAGTTAATATAGTTGTTGTTAGAATTACTCCATAAATTCTCATAAAAATTGAAATTGTACGGTAAATTGTAAATTTGGTTAATTGAAAAGTTTGTTCATATCCAAATGGGGCTCAGTATATTGTGTTAACAATGGTTTGACCTCTATAATAAACATATGAGTCGACATTCGTTTGTGATGAAATTGGAATAAAAGCACCAGATTCGGTTGGTATAGCCCCCTTGACAGTCAACATATTAACAATTAATAGAAAAAATGCAATGTATAAAGGCAATCTTAATTTTTTAAATACTGATTTTATTGATTTGGTAGCTATCGCATAAATTACCATTATTGAAAAAACCAATATACCAAGTGTTATAAAATGATCGGCTATAAAAAATAAAATTATTAATAAAATATTGGCCATAAATTTTAATCTAGGATCTAATTTATGAACAAACGTATCTAGATTTAAATATTTACCGATTATAGTTTTATTATTCATCTATTTGCCTTTCTTGTTTTTTAAATATTGATTCAATTTGGCCGCCAATTCTTCAATGCTGATAACTTTTCCAAAATCAATACCAAGTTTTGCTAATCTATTAACAAATGATAGTAGACGAGTTGGGATTAAATCATTATCTTTTAATAATGTTTCGTTACTTAAAATATCGTATGTATTTCCGTCACACATTACTGTGCCATCTTTAATGAAAAGAGTTCGATTAGTTCATTTTAAAGCGTTATCCAAATCATGTGTAACAATGACTATTGTTTTACCACTTTTGTATAAATTGTAAAATAATTGAAGCATTTCTTCTACACCTTGAGGATCTAGTCCGGCTGTGGGTTCATCTAAAACTAAAAATTTTGGTTCCATTGCAAGAATTCCCGCCAACGCAACCCGTCTTTTCTGACCACCAGATAAATCAAAAGGACTTCTTTTAAGATAATCTAATGGTAATCCAACCATTTCGATATATTTTGCAGCCAATTCCTTTGCTTGTTCTTTTTTTACGCCCATTGACATTGGGCCGAAGATTATATCTTTTTCAATAGTTGATTCAAATAATTGATACTCTGCAAATTGAAACACTACTCCAACTTGTTTTCTTAAAGATTTAATATTTTTAATTTTTTTGATGGTTTTAGATATTTCAATATCTGTTGTAACCAATTCAATTCTCTCTTTTCTATTAATATCTTTTCAATTTTTTAAATTGTTTAGATATTGTTTGTATGCGTTATTATATTCGTCTTCATTACTAAAGTTTTTATATGACGGTTTTTTAGGTTTAGAAATTTTTTTATAAATTGGCACTCCACTAAAATTTATTTTTCCAGTATTAGGAATTAGCAAAGCGTTAAAGTGTTCTATTAATGTTGTTTTTCCAGAACCTGTTGGCCCAATTATAGATATTGCTTCGCCTTCCTTTATTTCGACATTTACATCGTGTAAAACTTTTATATAGGTGGGCAATCCTTTGTTATATTCTTTAGAAACGTCTGTTAATTTTATTTGCATAATTCTTTAATTAACTCCTCTGCATCATATGTGGGATTAATACCATCAATCAGTTCACTTAATTTGTAAATGAATGGAGAATCTATTTTTGCTATTTCGATAATTTTCTTATCATTAAGTATTTCGATAGGTTTACCTTGAGCTATAACTTGACCGCCAGAAAAAACAATTAACTTATCTGCCAATAAAGCTTCATCCATATCATGGGTTATTGATATTAGTGTTTTATTAGTTGTTTTGTGTAAGTTGTGAATTATTTTATAAATATCATTTCTTCCCTTAGGGTCTAACATAGAAGTTATTTCATCGAAAATGATGATTTTTGGATCTAATGCTAAAGTTGAAGCGATAGCTACTCTTTGTTTTTGGCCACCAGAAAGATTTTGTGGTTCACGATCTAGTTTATCTCCCATTCCAACTTCAGTTGCATATTTAATGATAATTTCTTTCATTTCTTCGTAGGTCATTTGTTTATTTTCTAAACCGAAAGCGATATCATCTTCAACTGTTGAACCAATAAATTGATTATCTGGATTTTGGAAAACTATTCCTATTTTTCTTCTAATTGCTGGCAGATTTTCTGAATTAATTTCTATACCATCAATAATTATTTTTCCATTTGTTGGTTTATAAATAGCTGATAAAAGTTTTGAAAATGTGCTTTTTCCCGAACCGTTATGACCTAAAATGGCAACATATTGCCCTTCTTCTATTTTTAAATCTATTTTATTTAGCGCATTCTTTTTTGCACCAGGATATTTATAAGATAATTTTTTAATTTCAATCATGTAAATAATTATATATTTTTATGTAATAAAAAATATAATTAGCTAAATTGGGTAAATAAAAATAAGCAAAATGCTTATTAAAATTATTTTTTAGGTAGTTTAAGAGTTGCGATATATGGTAATTGTCGCATTTTTTCTTGTCAGTCAAAACCAAACCCTACAACAAACTCGTCTTTTTGAATTTCGAATCCGAATTTATCAGGCTCAAATTCGACAACACGGCCACTTGGCTTATTTAATAATGTTAAAACTTTTAAACTTTTTGGATTGCGTGATTTAAGTATTGAGTGCACTTTTGTCATTGTTCTAGCTGTATCTACTATATCTTCGACAATCAATACATCTTTATTTTCAATATTGTTAGCTAGGTCTAAAACTATTTTAACATTTCCGGAAGATTTTTCAGTACCTTCATAAGAACTAGTAATCATAAAGTCCATAATAAAATCCACTTCAACTGTTTTGATTAGTTGGGCTAAAAAAGGTAGAGAACCTTTTAGTAAACCGATAATTATTAATTCTTTTGAATCTTTATATTGCTCATTAACTCATTCGCTTAGTTCTTTAATTCTTTTTTCTAGAGTATTTTGATCGAATAAAATTTTATCTATAAGGTTACTTACTTTCATGTTCTTTAGAATAATTTTCAATAATTTGAATTGCTTCGGCTAAAACTTGTTTTTCGTTTAAATTATTCGTATCTAAAATAACATAATTTAAGTTGAATTTTTGAGCTATTTCTTTGAAAATTTTTAGATAATTTTCGTGAAGATTTTTGAAATAATCATAGTTGGCTTCTCAGTTATCAACTTCACTTTCACGCCCTCTTTCGAATATCCTTTTCTTGAATGTTTCAAAATTTATATCTAAAAATATCGATAAGTCAGGTAATTCATCTTTACTTATTAATTTTTCAAATAAAGCATCGTATGCTTCTAAGTATCTTTTGTCTTTTTCTTGCAAAATTAACTTCGCAAAAATATAGTGCTCAATTGAGAATCTATCCAAGAAAATGTGATCATTTTTAGCATTTAATCCCATTTCTTTATATTTTGTACTCATTTCGATAAATTTACTTGAGTGATTTTCAACTATATATGATTGAAATCCAATAGTTAGATTTGGTTTCTTTTCATATAACCATTTTAAAAATGTATTAAAAACTTCATCGTCTTCGTCAAATTCGTGTAACATCATTGATGTTTCGTAATGTTTATGTAATTTTTCTGATAGCGAACTTTTACCAGCGGCTATCATTCCACTAATCCCAATAATCATAATACCTCCGTTTTTATTGCTATTATTTTACATAAAAAAATAAAGGTAATAGCTAAAAAAAATAAATAAAAAATATTAAATCATTAAATCAAAATAGTTCAAAAAAACCGAACATATTAATTCGGTTATTTTTAATTTTGAAGGGATTATATTATATTAGAAAATATTGATTATTTTTTTAGTTTTTAATTTAAATTCCTCATTAACAATTGCTTTCGATTTAATAAGGTTTAAAATTAATGATATTATTGTCATAGGCCCAACTCCTCCGGGAACGGGAGTTATATATGATGCCTTATCTTTAAATTCATCAAAATTTAAATCGCCATATATTTTTCCGTTAATTCTATGAATACCAACATCAACTATTACAGATCCATCCTTAACTTCTTTTGCTAAAATGCAATCTTTGACGCCAGTTGCAACGATAATAATATTATTTTCTGATAAATTGCTTTTTGAGCTATATTTATCATATCGGTTGACTTTTGCGCCGTTTTGTTCTAAATAATTAGCTAAAGGTGCCCCTACAATCTGACTTTGCCCAACGACGCCGATAATGCTATTTTCTAAATCTATATTGTATTTTTTTAATAATAAAATTATTCCTAATGGAGTGGCTGGTAAAAATGTTTGAAACTGTGAATAATCACCATTTAAATTTAAATGGGATAATCCGTCAATATCTTTATGCTTTGGAATTAAATTTAGTAATTCTTTAGGGTCTTTTATTTTATTGGTTTGCATTGGTAACTGAATTATAAAACCATCAGTAGTTTTGTCCAATTCTAATATTGCTTCTTTAATTTCATTAAAATCAGAGTTTTCTGCTAATTTTATTAGTTTTGTATGAAAGCCCAGTTCAGAAGCACTGCTTAATTTATGTTTAATATAAATATTAGATTCTTCTAAATCACCAACTTGTAAAATACCTAAAACCGGTAGCTCCTCTACCGATACTAATTTTATTTCATCTTGAATTAACTTTTTTAATTCTTGAGCATACTCTTTTCCATTTAATAATTTATACATGTTATTAACTTGTAAATTTTCTAAATGTACCTTTTGTACTTTGACATTAACAGATGTTGTGTCTTTTAAAGATCTAGCATATTCAACAGCTTCTTTTTGAGTTTTGAATACTCTTAAAGCCTTTTTACCTTTTGGATTTTTAACTGCTCAACCATCTTCATGATTTACTACTAAACGAACTGTCATTTTTTCCTCCTGAATTATTTTATAAATTAATAATAACATAAGAAAATAAGAATATTTGTATATTACAAATTATTTGATTAAGAGATAAAAAAAATGGTGGAGATGCGGGGAATCGAACCCCGGTCCGTGCACCATTCCTTGTGAATTTCTACAGTTTAGATAATTTAATATTACGCTGCTATTTATATAAAATTAACAAATTTCTAAAAGCATCGTTAGCTAAATAGTCATAGTTTATTTGCTAAAAATAAACTACCAAGCTCTCCAACGAATTTTAGCAAACCGAGCCATTTGCAATTCGACTAGTTTTTATTAAGCAAAAACTAGGTTTGAGTTTAAAACTGAATTCATGTAGAATGCAGTTTCATTTTGTTTTTTGTTTGCGCTTAAAAAGCCTAGAAGTATTATGGTTTACAAGACCACTGCCATCCACAAGTTCAAATGCCCGTCGAAGCCATTACACCCCCACGTTAAAAGAACTTTTTAACATTTTTCTTTTGTTCTTCTTGTTTGATTTTTTCTCGTTTATCGTATTTTTTAAGCTTTTTAGCTAAGGCAATTTCAACTTTAATATGATTATTTATTCAATAGATAGAAACTGGAATAATAACCATACCTAATCTTTCTTGCCTGTTTTTTAATCTTAATATTTCGCTAGAATGCATTAGCAATTTACGAGATCTATAGGGCTCACATTTTACTAACATATATTGAGCGATATTTAAGTTATTTAGTCATAATTCATTGCGATTACTAATTGAACAAAAAGCATTTTCCATTTTAACATTTTTTGCCCTTAAACTTTTTACCTCTCATCCCAATAATGAAATACCGCACTCATAAGTGCTATCTATTTCATAATCAGATTTAGCAAATTTATTAGTTGCAATTAACTTTGACATGTAATTATTTTACATAAAAAAATGCAATGTTAAACCAACATTGCATTAATATTTCCTTTTTCATGGTCAATAGATGTGATTTTAATTTTATAAACTTTTCCAATTTTTAAACTAGTATTAGTTCCTTTTGCCTCAAAATTGTTTATTTTTAAGACATTATCATTCATATCTTCAAATCTTATTAAAACACTTGCTTGATATTTTTCAATACTAAAAAAGACTCCGAATTTTTCAACAGTTACCAATGTTGCCTCAAATATTTGGTTAATCATTTTTTCAAAAAATTCTGATTTTCTAACATCAACAACGTCTCTTTCGACGGTCATTGCGGTTTTTTCTGACTCTGAATTTTTTATTGCTATTTCTTCGATCTTATTTTTTTGTTCTTCTTTAGTTTTATCATCAAGCTTTGCATTTTCGAAAATATATTTGCGTATTAGCCTGTGTAATAATAAATCAGGATATCTTCTTATTGGACTTGTAAAGTGTGAATAAGCTTTTGAAGCTAAACCAAAATGGCCTATATTATCAGATGAATAAATTGCTTTTTGCATCGTTCTTAATAAAGCCATTTTAATAAACTCATCAAATGACTTATTTTTAATTTCTCTTACCATGTCTCCAAAAGTTTTAGGTTCTCCATCAAATGGCACATGAATACTTTTCATATTTGCAAAATTAAGTAGTTCTTGTAAATTTAATAACTTTTCAGATGAAGGTTTATCATGAATTCTATATATTGAAGGGATACCTTTATCCTCCATTATTTTAGCAACAGTTTCGTTGGCCCTAACCATGTAATCCTCGATTAGTTTTTCACTTTCGCCTTCTTCTCTAATTACAATATCAATAACGTTTGTCCCTTCCATGACTATTTTAGGCTCTTTAATTTCAAAATCAACATAACCTTCTTCTAATTTTTTAGATCTTAGAATTTTTCCTAGTTCCCTAGCTTCATTTAACATTTTTGAAACATCTTTGGGTAATTTTGTTTCATTTTTATAAAATTCGTTTACTTCTTTATATGTTAGTCTGTAATCAGATTTTATAACACTCGCGTATACTTTTTCGTCAACATTCTCACCCTGTTCATTTATTTCTAATTCAAGTGTCAAACAGGCTCTAATAACATTTGGGTTCAATGAACAAATTCCATTAGAAAGCTCAAAAGGCAACATTGGTATAACACGATCTGGTAAGTATATACTTGTTCCTCTTTCAAGCGCTTCTAAGTCTATAGGGTCACCTTCTTTTACATAGTGTGAAACATCAGCGATATGAATGTATAATTTTCAGTTTCCATTAGATAGTTTAAAACATGAGATTGCATCATCAAAGTCTTTTGTGTCTAAACCATCGATAGTTACTGTAATTAAGTCTATTAAATTAACTCTTTCGTTAATTTCTTCTTCGCTTACATATTGAGGTATATTTTTAGTGTGTTGCAATACTGAGTTTCCAAATTCTTGATTAACGTCGTTTGATGCAATTATTTTTTTAACCACATGCTCTTTATCATCTAATGAACCAACTTTTGCCTTGTATACAATTATTACGTTTTTTAAATTAGGCTTTAAAACCTCGCACGATACTAAATCATTTTCTTTTATATCTTTCGGAATCGTTGATAAAACTAAAAATTCAAATGAAGCCTTATCCCTATCATCAAAAGCATTGAAGTAAACTTTATTCTCATGTCTTTTTATTGTTCCTACTACAACTTTTTTATAATGAGAAATATTTTCTATTAATCTTGCTGAATATAACTTTTCGTTATTTTCATTGTAATAATAATATATATCAACTTTGATAGTATCTCCGTTTAATACGCCACGTAAATTAATGGGCGCAATAAAGGCACTTGCTTTTACTTCATTTTCTTCAAAATCAATAAAACCTAATCTTTTATTTGTTATTGATATTTGGCTTTCGATTTGTTTTAAAAAATAAATAGCGATGTATTTATCATCGCGATTTACTTCTATTGATTTTTTTGATATTAAATCATTTAGTAATTTAGTTAAGTTTTTATTAAAAGCTGGTGATATTCTTAACGTTTTGGCAATTTCTATGAAGCTAAGACCTTTGTTATTTTGTATAAGGTCAAGGACTTTATTTTCCGATATTGAAAATTCAGTTCCTTTTATTGATCTATTCTTATTTTGTGAATACATTATTATCCTTTTTGAATTACAACTCTTAAAACAATCGAAAGTATAAATAATAATGATCCTAAACTAATCATTGATCATTTTAAAACTTTCTTTATTCCTCTTTCTTTCGATACTTTAAATAAATCAAGGTCATTGCTTCCGACTAAGGCTCCGCTAAAGCTATTTGAGTCTGGCGCCATCATAAACGAAATACCAATTATCCCAAATGAGATAATCATTAAAATCGTTATTAATATTATTGATCCTGTAGAACTAGTCATAAATACCAACTTTCTATTAAATTACTAAATTATTTTTTTAATTCTAAACCGTACTCATCAAGTTGTTCTTTTGTAACTTCTGATGGTGCACTTGATAATAAGTCGATTCCTTTTGCATTTTTAGGAAATGCCATAACATCTCTAATTGATTGTGACTTTGTTAAAATCATTAATACTCTTTCAATACCAAAGGCTACACCATTGTGAGGAGGTAAACCGTAATCAAACGATTTTAAAAAGAATCCAAATCTTTCTTCTTGTTCTTTTTCTGAAATTTTTAAAATATCAAACATTTTCTTTTGTGTTTTTGGATCATGAATCCTAATTGAACCCGAACCTAATTCAAAACCATTTAATACTAAATCATATGATTTAGCTCTAACTCTATTCAATTCTCCTGATTCTAAATATTTAACTGTCGATTCTTCAAACTGAGTGAATGCATGGTGAGCTGGAGCGTATGTTTTTGTTTCTTTATCATATTCAAACATAGGTCAGTTAACAATTCATAAGAAATTTAATTGATCTGGATCTGCTAATTGATATAGTTCGTTTAAAAGGGTTCTAATAGCTCCTAGTGATTTTAAAGCATCATCAACATCATCGTTCGCCGAAATGATGGCATATGGTGTGTTAATGTCATTTTCTTTAGCATATTCTCTTAAAACATCGAATTTTTCTTCTTTGTTTTCTTCTAAATTTACTAATAATAAATCTTGTCCATTATTCTTTTTAAATGTTTCGTTAATTATTGCGATATTCTCGTTAACATCACGGTCGAAAACTATTGCTTTTACGAATTCTCTATTTAAATGAGATTTTAATTCTTTTGTATAATCGTTAATTAAGAATCCAAATCTTGTATCTGGTTTATCATTTCCATAATGTTCCATTGAATAGAAGAAGTCCATACGTTTAAAAGGTGTTTCGATGTTTCATCCTAATGGTTTAAGAACTTCTTTTCACATATTTTCGCAAAGTACAAATAACTCTTCTTGACCACCGAACGACATTTCGATATCTAATTGGGTAAATTCGGGTTGTCTATCTTTTCTTAAGTCCTCATCTCTAAAAACTCTAGCAACTTGGAAGTATTTTTCAACTCCCGATGCCATTAATAATTGCTTAAATAGTTGTGGAGATTGTGGAAGGGCGAAGAATTTACCTTTTCTTCTTGTTGGGACTAAATAATCTCTAGCGCCTTCTGGGGTTGATTTAGCAAGGATAGGAGTTTCAACTTCAATAAATCCTTGTTTATCAAAATATTGACGCACATTTAGAAGCAATTTGTGTCTCAATCTTAAATTGTCAAGCATTTTTTCTTGTCTTAAATCTAAAAAACGATATTCTAATCTTATATCTTCATTGGCATTTGCTGTGTTTTTGTTGTTTATTTCAAAAGGTATTTGCTTTGATGAGTTTAGGATTTCATATTCATTTACTAAAACTTCAATCTCTCCTGATTTAAGTTCTTTATTTGATTCTAAGCGTTTTTGAACTATTCCTTTAACTTTAATGCATGATTCTTTTGTTAAAAGTGGATCGCTGACATTAGTTAAAATAAGTTGAACAACGCCTGATGAATCTCTTAAATCTATGAATAATTGTTTTTTGAATTTTCTTTTGTTGGCTATTCATCCATATAAAATTACTTCTTGATTTTCATTTTCAATATTTAAATTACCGGCATACGTTGTTTTCATTATTTATCCATCTCTTTCATTTCGTTAATAAAGTCAGTTATATTATTAAAACTAATAATTTTTTCTTCCTTTTCGGTTTTTATTTTGAATTCATTTTGATTTGCGTTTAGTTCTTTAAAAATCAAATATTTTGGGTTATATTTAAACTGATTTTTAAATAACTGTTTTATTGTTAATTTTTCGTTAACTAGGTTAACTTTCATATAGTTTCTTAAATCATATGCTAGTTTAAAAACTTGGTCTTTTTCATCTTCGTTTAGGTATGCAATTAGCACATCGATTTGTTCGTATAATTCAGAATATTTTTCCTTATTGAATTTTATAATTTCTATCAATCTATCTGCTCCGAATGCGAAACCTATCGAATCTAATTTAGGACCTCCAAAAGATTCAATCATTCCATCATATCTACCACCGGCTAAGATTGCAGACTTGGCACCCATTGCTTCTGAGGTTGAAACAAATTCAAAAACTATATCGGTATAATAATCCAATCCTCTAACTAAGTAAGGATTGATTTTATAATTTATTTCAAATTTTTCTAATAAATCTAGAAGATTATTAAATTCGATTTTTTCTTCTTGTGATAAGTAATCAATTAGCTTTGGAGCATTTTTTACAAAATCTTTTTCTTGTTCTTCTTTATCATCTAAAATCCTTAACACATTTTTTTCAAGTCTTAATTTGGAAATTTCAGATAAATCATCTAAGTGTTTGCTAAAGTATTCTTTTAAAACATTAATATATTTATTTCTAGTTTTAAAAGAACCAAGGTTATTTATTTCTAGTCTAAAATCGTTAATTTTAACTTTCTTAAGGAAGTCGTAAGCTAATTTTATTATTTCAAAATTAGTATTAGAACTTCTTTTTGCTATTAATTCAACACCACCCTGTATAAATTGTCTATATCTACCTTTTTGAGGTCTTTCGTATCTAAACATAGGTCCAAAATAGTAGAATTTGCCATTTTCTAAGTTATTAATTTTATTTTCAACAAAAGCACGAATTGTAGAAGCAGTACCTTCTGGCCTTAGAGCAATATCGCGTTTGCCGTTATCTTTAAAGGCGTACATTTCTTTTGTAACAATATCACTTGTTTCTCCGGCAGACCTAACAAATAGTTGTATATCTTCAATTATTGGTGTATCTATAAATGAAAAATTGTAATTATTAGCTATTTCAAAAAAAGCGTTTTTAACATAATTTAAAATTAGAGCTTCTTCTCCGTATATATCTTTTGTCCCTTTTAAACGATTAAACATTGTGCCTCCTTAGAATGAATAGTCATTAATTCCAATAAATGTTTGTTCTTCGATTTTTTCAGTATTTCAAAAACCATTGTTCATTCTTTTTATTTTTTTGTGGAAATGAAGTTTTGTTAATCTCATTCATAAATTTGGCATTATGAATAAGTTTAATAAAACTGTAGAAATTACACCGAATGAAAATACTAATAAGCCAGTTTTGTTTAGTGCTTGCATTAATGTTAGTGATAAAACAATAATTGCTATTATTGAAACTAAATTCATTATTTGACGAGCAAATATTTCCTTAACATGTAATTTAAATATTTCTTCGATTTTTTCATCACTATAAATGTAATTTTTTGTATTAAGATCACCTTTGAAATCACCCTTAATTCTATTAGCATTAATTAAAGAATCTCAAATATTAAACATAGTGAATAGTATTAAACCACCGTATATTCCTTGGTTGAATTCTGTATAAGTAACCATCATAAATGCAAATATCATAATTATTCCCAAAATTTGTTTTATTAAAACGACAAACATAGAAATGAATGAGAATCTTATTGCAACATAAATTAATACAAATGATAGAGACCCAAAGATTATTGCTGATAATAATCCAATATTTTTACCCAGATTTACTAAGTTTAATTTTTCAGAAATTAGATTAATTGATGTTGATGCTCCTTGAGTTACAGACGAAGCATAATCTTTTAAATTATTTGTTATAAAGTGAGATAAATCAGATAATGAAGTAATTAATATTCCAAAAGTATCGTTGTTTAAGTTATTGTTAACAACTTGAACTTTTGAGTGACTTAATTCTGAAATAATATAACTTGCAATCATATTAGCTTGTTCTGAATTTCAACCATTAAAGGATATCGATGTTTCTGGCAAAATGTAATAATGATAACTATTAGATAGTTGAGCGCTTAAATTTATTCCAAATAGTATATTTTTGTTTAAGCCTGCCAGTATAGCAAAAACTAAAATAGCTACAAATATAAATAAACCAAAACCTATTAAGTAATATCTAGACTTAGAAATTAGATTCAACTTATTGCTCATTTTATTTAGTAGTGGGCTGTTTCATAGTAAGGCTTTTTCTTTTTTGTCAAAAGCTTCTGTTTTTACTAAACTTCTTAATAATCAAGTGTTTAGCAACATGATGATTATTGCAGATGCAAATATTGCAATGAACATAATTGTGCTTAATGTATTTCCATATGATAAGTTAATGAAAATGCCAAATATCGATATTACAATTAAACCGACAGAAACGTCTAAACCAGATATGATTCCATTTTTAGATGCTTTGTTAATAGCTTTGTTAGGATTTGAACCTTCAATTGATTCTTTTTTAAATATATCTAACTTGTTATGCATTAAGTCGAATGCAAAAAAGCAAATAAACATAATTATTAATGCAACGATAGGGTTTATTGAAATATTAAATGCGGTGACTATTGATATGAATGCAAATATAAATAAACCTAAAGAAATAACAGAAACTAAACCAAATAATCTATATTTGATAATTAAGAAAACAGCAAATAACGCAAATAGTGATGAAAGAACAATTAGATACTTGTTGTTTGCAGAAACATTTTGAGTAACGAAGTAACTGTAGTCTTTTTCTAACTTAAATGGTGCATACGAGAAGTTTATAGAAGCTTCAATTTCTTTATCTGTTGGACCGTGTTCATTATTGTTTAATAGATAGAATGAAGATTCTGTTTTTAAAGGTGATAAAAGCAATTCTGGTAATGCAGAATATATTAAAAATTTTCTAGCGTTAATTTCATTTAATTTTAAAACTGGCTCTTTTCTCGAAATTGTTTTGCCTTGTTGATCTTTTTCTTCTTCAATATTAGCCGAATTGTTAATATATGCGAAGTTGACCGGATTTTGCCCTGATTTTTGTCACTGTTCAGGGAATTTTTCTTTTGCTATTTTAATAAATTCGTGTAAGTTTAATCAAAAGTAAACTTTTCTTTCGGGGTTAACAAAACCATCATTATTGTTTTGAAAACCATTTATAAATTGATATTCTTGTCTTAATTTTACAAAACTATCTCAACCTTCATCTGTTAATTTGACCTGCAAACGATGACTTGCTCCTTGTTTGTTACGAGTTGTAGCCGGGTTATTTTCTAATGAAATATAAAAATTTTCTGGACCATCGGTTATAAAGTCGGATAAATTTTTATTTAAAGCCGATGATGGGTTATATCTAGAAATGTATTGCCCTTTATAAAAAAGAGGATTACCATGACTATCAGTAACGGTTAAGTAAGGCTTATTAACTAGTGATGTAATTAACGAGTCGCTGCCTTCTTGTGTTTTATCTTGAAAATTATTTATTGATATTAAATTTTCAGATGATAAATTAAAATCATAAGAAGATGAAAAAATTCCTTCCTTATTCAAAATAAAATTTTCAGTTAAATTTAATGCTTTTTCAGAAGAAATATCTTGATTAGTTTTACCATTTGCATTTGGGGTTTTAACAATTCTAAGTCCGATGTTATTTTGAATTACATTGGAATTATTTTGATTTTTAAGTTTGGGTCCTAAAAATAAAACACCACCTAAAATTGTTGTTAATAACATCGCAATTATGATAAAAATATTGATTATTCATCTAAATTTATTTGTAAAAAACTTTGCCTTTTTCATAGTTATCTATTATATACTATAATAAAGTTTAATTTCTAAATTAATTTATTCGTTATAAGATATTGAATTCCTTCTTTTGTGATCCTCCTTCCTCTCGGTGATTTTTCAATTAATTTATACACTAATAAAAGGGGTTCTATTTCGTTTAATATTGTAAATCTATCGTCTTTAGTAATGGCTGAAATAGCATCCAATGAAGCGAACTTTTTATCAAATACAATATTTAGTGTTTTTAAATATTCAATTTGCGAAAAATATAAACCAAATTTGTAAATATCTAAATATTCAAATGCTCTAGAGACTAATGTTTTGTCAATTAATTTCAATTGAGAGTATATTGCAAAATCATTGACTCTTTTCAGTAAATTATTTGCTATTCTTGGAGTTTGCCGAGAATGTAATGATATTTCTTTTATTGCTTCTTCTGTAATATTAATTGAGTTTCTTGATGCTGAATTTTCAATAATTTTAAAAATTTCTTCATCAGTATAATTTATTAATTTTCCGATATAACCAAATCGGTCTTTTAATGGTTTTGAGATCATGTTAAATTTAGTTGTTGCCCCTATTAATGAAAACTTTTTTAACTTCATTCTCATGATTTTTTTATCACCATCAACGCCCAAGGCAATGTCAATAACATTATCCTCCATTGCAGAATATAGAAGTTCTTCAATATTTTTATTAATACCATGTATTTCATCAATGAATATAATAGTATTTTCTTCTATAGAAGAAAAGATAGTGAGTATATCACTTTTCTTTTCTATAGTCGGACCTTGAACATATAAGATATTTTTATTCATTTCAGAAGCAATAATTTTCGCTAGAGATGTTTTCCCCAAACCTGGAGGACCATAAAATAACAAGTGGTCAATAGGTCTGTTTTGAAATTTTGCCGAAGAAATCATAACTTTTAGAGTTGATGTTATCTTATGTTGACCAATAAAGTCTTCAAATTTTTCAACTCTAAATTCTTGTTTCATCATAATTTTGCCCGATTATTTTTATAGCATTTTCAATACATTGTTCAATATTCTCATTTAATTCAATATTATTCATTGCATATTTTATTTGCTGGCTTTTAAAACCCAACATTTTCATAGCTTCTTCAAATTGATTTTGAATTTTTGTTAAAGTATTTTGATTTTTTATTTTGGTTAAATCATCATTATCCATTTTCTCTAAGAATTTGCTATATTTATCTTTGTATGCAAAAATAATGTTATTTGCAATTTTTTGAGAAACAAAAGGAATATTTGTTAATGCTTCCTTATCTCCGTTTGCAATTGAAGATAAAATTCTTTCTCATCCCGAATTTAAAATAGAAATTGCAGTTTTTGGTCCTATGCCCTGTAAGTTGATTAAATCTTCAAATATTACCAGCTCTTTAAAAGTATCAAACCCATAAGTAGTTTTTGCATATTCGTTATAAATGTCTGATACGAAGATTTTCTTAACTTCATCCTTTTTGAATCTAGAAATATTAGGAACATAAATTAGTTCTCCTCTTCCGCTGTGGTCTAAAATTAAATAATTGCTCGCCACATGAACAATTTTTCCATATAAATATATTTTCATTTTTTTCTCCTTGCTTATAGTTTAAAGCTGTTTTTTGAAAAAATATTCAGCAAGCGAAAAAGTGAAGAAAAAATTAATAAAAAGTTGATAATTCTTTTTTGTTCAAAATGTTACAATTATATTTATGAAAAATATAGTAGTAAATATAGAAATTAGCAAAGATTCTAATATTAAATACGAATACGATCGTAAAACAGGAAAAATTAAAGTTGATAGAATTTTAAGAGGCGGATTTAAATATCCAGCTAATTATGGATATATTTCAGAAGCCTTAGACTGAGACGGAGATGAACTTGATGTTTTAGTTTATTCTCAAGAAACATTTATGCCAGGAACATCATTGGAAGCTAGAGTAATTGGCGCAATGAAGATGATTGACTCGGGCGAAACAGACACTAAATTAATCGCAGTTCACGCTGATGATTATCGTTTGGATCATATTAAATCTTTGGAAGATATTGATAAAATGTGATTGGTATCAGTGAGAAACTTTTTTTCAACATATAAAGAATTTAAAGGGAAAGATGTTACAAAAGTAACTGGTTTTGAAGGCATTGAATGAGCCGAAAAAGAATATGAAGAATGTGTTGAATTAATGGAAAAATACGGTTCAATGGACAAGGATGATTTTATTGAAAAAATGAAAAAAGAGCATCCTGAGAAATATCTATAAAATAATCCTATTTGCAGAAAAAAAGCCAAAACCTGGCTTTTTTCTGTTTTTTTGTAATTTTTTTTATATATTGAGTAGTCAATATATAACCCCTTTTTGCAAAAAAATAGATTAAAAAAATATTGCTTTTTTGTTATACACTTATTGTAAAGGAGGCCAATGAATAAGATATTAAAAAATTTTGAAGTTCTAAAGAAATTCTTAGAATATTTAGATTTAAAAAAACAAGTTAAACAAGAATATAAACTAGAAAACTTGAAATTTATAAAAAATAAAGATAAATTGAATGTTTTAAGAAATTTTTACCTAGATATTAGTACAAAATTAACTGATTTGTTTGAAAAATCACTAGATGAAGATTATTTATTAATATATAGAGCAATCTTTAAAAATGGTTGTGATTTTAATATTAATTTTAAAGATTTTTACTGTTCAAAGTCAACTTTTTATAGAAAAGTTAAGCAATTAATCAGTGCTCTTATGTGATTAATTTGCTAATAAGAAAATAAATTATTTATATATAAATAAGTAATTTTGCAAGTTCCAATTTCGTGAATATTTTTCAATTTTGTAATGTACTTATTATGTCTAGCAATAGACAGGAAAGGAATTATGTGAACAAATTAATTGAAAAAGAAAAGGAATATGAATGTATTTATGATTTTCTTTTATATTTAAAAAGCAAAATTCTATTTTGAATGAAATATAGAAAAATATATGGAAAGTAATTAAACATGATTGTTAATAATGCTCACGAAAATACTGCAATAATAAATAAACTAGAAAACAGCTATATTGAATCAATAAGCCCAACTCTTAAAAAAATAAAATACAAAAAATATGACTCGGGCTTTTGGGTACCAAATGCTATTGAAGAGGATGTCTCGAACGAACTTTTAGATAATAAACCAATCGAAATAAAAATAGTAAGAGATTTAACGACTAATAATTTAAATATAAAAATTAAAATACACGAATCTTTGTATAGTTATCAAAAATATAAAACAATAAAAATAAACGGAAAATACTTAGACTTATCAATATCTTCTAAAGATGAAGAATACATAACTTTTTATGTCAATAACTATCAAAATGGTTCTGCTATCGACTATAAATCTTTAGACAACTTAGAAATTATTTCGTTTTCAAAACATAGAAATTACATAAAATACTACGTAGGTTTTATATTAGATTTTAATAAAAGTGCAAATTATATAGATGCAGATAGAGAAAATAATGGTCTAAATTATAAATGAAATTCATTTGTATACAAGTCACTTAGTTTTAAAATTACAGGAATGTCATTTAAAGAAAATGTTGCACAATCGCCGGCTAGTTTTTTATATGAGGCTCATGAAACAAAGATTAATTTTAACCGGCCAGAAGTTAATAAACCATGATATCATGTAGCAACTTCTGAAACTAAAATTTCTACTAATAATCCAACGGGTGAAATTGAAAAATACAGTGATTTATTATCAAAACCTTTATTAAAAATATTGAATTTTGAGAATGATTTTAGGTATAAGAGTTTAAATTTAACAAGTGAACTTAATAAAATTAATGATAATCATATTTTATATAACTACTACATAACAGACAAATATAAATATAATAAAGTTGATCATCAATTTATTAAAGATTCGACTGATGAAAATATTAAAGCTGGTTTTAGGGTACCAACGCATTTTAAAGGCTTGATAAAAGCATCTATTGATGTGGAGCAGAAAGATACTCATAAAATTAATACAATATCTATAAGGGAAGATATTGTTAAGCCGTTTTTTGATAAAAATGACGGTTTAATTAAAATGCGTATAGATTATTTAAAAATAACTAACGATATATCGTTTTCTGATAAGCAGTGGAATACATTTCAAATAAAAAAATAGTAGAGCTTTTGCTCTGCTATTTTAATTTAGGTCCTCTTGGAATTGCTTTTCGTTTGTGTTCAGTTATTTTATGAATATGCTTAATTTTTTCGGCTATTTCAGTTTTAATTGAAGTTTTATCAATTAATCAAGATTCAAAATCGGCATATGAAAATCCCAATTCATCTTCATCATATTGATCTTCTAAAAGGTTTGCACTAGGTCTTTTTTCAATAATTTCTTGAGGAACATTTAATAAATTTGCCATTGCATAAACATCTGATTTTTTAATGTTTGCAAATGGTAACAAATCACATCCTCCGTCGCCATATTTTGTAAAATATCCCAAATAAAATTCATTTAAATTATCAGTACCCAAAACTAGCGTATTTAGTTCTTGACTTAGGGCATAAATTGATGTCATAAATAACCTTGATTTACTATTAGCTAAAGACATTTTCTTCTCTAATTTCAATGTTTTTTGAATACTATTGAAAATGTCGCTTAAATCAATAAATTCTATTTTTTTATCAAGTCTTTTTTCTAATAATTTTATATGTTTTTCAGTATATTCGTCATCCCTTGTTTTAAAATAAAAAAGATGTGCGTTTTCTTTGAATTCGTCTGATGCTAAAATGGCTAAAGTTGAAGAATCAATTCCTCCTGAAATACCCAAAGAAATTCCACTTGCCTTAGCTGATGACACTTTTTGTCTTAATCATTGTTTAATTTTTTTGATAAGTGATTCGTAAACTTTTGTTTCTTTTTTTGTTAAGATTTGTTTTTTAAAATTTTCGCTATTAATCATAGTATCAATTTTAAACCTTTTATTTATATTGTTATTTATTATTAGAAATTTCTTTTTTTATTTAATTATTAAATAAATGCAATTATAATATTTATTACATTTAATATTCATATTTAATATAAGGAGTAAAAAATGATAAATGTAAACGATTTAAAACCAGGTGTTACTTTTCAATTAGAAGGTAACATATATGTTGTTCTAGAAGCACAACATTCAAAACAAGGACGTGGCCAAGCTAACGTTAAAGCCAAAGTTAAAGACTTAAGAACAGGTTCAACAACTATTAAATCATTCACAGGTGGAGAAAAAGTTGAAAAAGCTATGATTGATAAAGTTGGAATGGATTACCTATATAATGCTGGCGAATCAGTTGTTTTAATGGATCAAGAAACATTTGAACAAATCGAAATTCCGGTTACTACTTTAAACTGAGAATTAAACTTTTTAAAAGAAGGTCAAAAAGTTATTGTTCGTAAATTTGAAAGTGAAGTTCTAGATTTAGAATTACCAGCTAACGTAGCTTTACAAGTTACTGAAGCTCCAGATGCTGTTAAAGGAAATACAGCTCAAGCAGCTCAAAAGAAAGTAACATTAGAAACTGGATTTGTAATTGAAACACCATTATTCATTAAAGAAGGTGAAGTGGTTTTAGTTTCAACAGAAACCGGTAAATACGTTGGAAGAGCATAGTATGTTTGTAATTGTTAATACGAAAATGAATTTTAATTATAAAGTTGAATTATGTGCTATAGAAGATTCTATAATGCAAATTTTTAAAAATGAAGAAGGCATTCAATTGGTCGATAGTTTAAAAATCGACTTAAATAATAAAAATTCTAATGTAGATATTAGTCTTAAATACAAGCTAAATTCAGTTAAGAATTTTTCTTTTGAAACTAAAAAACTTATTTTCTTAATTGAACAAAAAGTTTTTTCATTAATTAATACTAAACCCAACAATATAAATTTAATTTTTGAAGGAACATTTAATGAAAAATAGTAAAAAAATAGATCAGCTTGCTGTTGATAATTTAAAAATAAATTCATTGGCAATGGTTTCTAAAGGAGAATATGGATATTCTTCTATCAATATAAGTGGTGCGAAAATTTTTCATGCCTTATTTTATTATAATTTTCGATTCAATATTAATGATCGCAATTGAATAGCACGTGATAGATTTGTGTTAAGTGCCTCTCAATGCTCGCCCCTTTATTATTCAATATTAAGATTTTATGGGGTTCTTTCTAAAGAAGATTTAGAAAATTATGGAAATTATAAAAGTGCTTTAAAAGGCAATGTAGAGTTATCACGAGAAATGGGGATTGATGCTTCAACATTACCATCGGGACAAGGAATAGCTATTGCTGTTGGTATGGCAATTTCAGAATCAAATTTATCACTTAAATTCCCTGAAGCATCTCATTATGTGTATACTTTTTGTTCTAAATTAGAATTAGAAGAAGGTGTTGCTCAAGAAGCTTTAGAATATGCGGGATTAAATAAACTAAAGAAATTAATAGTTTTATGTGATTCAAGTTCTTTGCAATACTCTAATTATTCAATTTCAAATAACAACGTTAATAGTAAAAAGAAATATGAAGCGATGGGAATTAAGTATCTTTTATTAAAAGACGCATCTTCAAAAAGCATTTCTAAAGCGATTAAATTAGCTAAAAAATCTTCAAAACCAACAATAATTGAAGTGAGCTCAAAATTCGGAGAAAACTTAATTAAAGAGGATATAGCATCACTTTTTGGAAATCAATTAAGCCAAAATGAATTGGAAGAATTTAAGGATAAAACTAAATTCCAAAAAACTGATTTATTTGATATTTATAACGATGTAAAAGATGCTTATTTAAAAAGAGCTGCTTATCTTGAAAGCATTGCTAATAAATGAACTGCTTCAGATGCTCTTATTAACTATATTAATGACGAGGTTAAAGAAAATATAAATGATATTGGCATTAACTCTGAGGAGAATTTGAAATCTAACGTAGAGTTATTGTTAAATAATATTTCTGACAAATATCAAAATATTTTTATTAGTAGCTCAAATCTTTCTAATTTTCAAAAGATGAAGTCGCTAAATGGTGTTTATGCTTCTAATAATCGTTTAGGCAGAGCTTTATTAATTGGTCAACGTAGATTTGCTATGGCCAATATTTCCAATGGATTAGCATTGCATTCTAATTTTAGGCCAATAATTTTTAGTCCTTTAGTGTTTTCATCTTATATGCTTTCGGCTATTAGAACTTCTGCTTTGATGAAACTTAAAGTGCTATATATATTTAGTCATGATTCAGTTTTGATTAATAAATCTGGCCCAATTTATCAACCGATAGAACAGTTGGCACAACTTAAAGCTATTCCTGAGTTAGTAGTTTTAAGACCTTGTGATATAAATGAGTTAAAGGGAGCGCTAGAATTTTATTTAAATTCAGCGAATGGCCCAGTTGTTATATCATTGGGAGAAAATATCTTAAATAATATTAAAAATAGTTCAAAAAACGAATTTAAAGAAGGTTCTTACTATCTTTTAAGATCAAATTCTAAATATACTTTAATTTCGGCTGGCCGCGACATTGAAGTTACTTATAAAATTGCAAATGAGTTAAATATTTCATTAATTTCAGCGGGAAATATTAAGAATTTAGATAAGTTAAACTATAAAAAAGAGTTTGCCATTTCTTTTGAATCACTTTCAAAATTTGGCTGATCAAAATATGCTAAGTATAATTTAGGTATTGATTCATTCGGTATTACTGGTAGTGATATAGAAATTGCAAAACATTTTTACATTGATAAAAATTCATTAAAAGAAAAAATTCAAAAAATTATAAATTCAAACGATAATTAACATATTTAAAATCAAGTGTTTTATACTTGATTTTTTTTATTTTTAAAATAAAAAAATATTCGAAATTATATTCGAATATTGAACATTTATTTTTTATCTACTAAATTTTTTAGTAATTTTATTTCGTCATCAGTTAGATATCTATATTGACCGATTTTTAAATCTTTATCAGAAATTGGTCCATATGATTTTCTATGAAGTTTTTTAACGTAGTTATTTACTAATAGAAATAAGTTTTTAACGTGATGGTTTCTTCCTTCTTTTAATATAACTGAATATTTTAAATCATCAATTTTTTTAACAATTTGACGTGAGTATTTGCCGTTTAATTTAACGAAATTAGAATTTAAAAATCTTAGCTGCTCTTCTTCTAAAGGTTTTTCTAAAGTTGCAATATATTCGCGTTTAATTTCAGATGATGGATGTGCTAGATTATTGTTAAGTTCACCATCGTTAGTAATGATGATAACACCGGTTGTATTAAAATCCAATCTTCCTATTGATGAAGCTTTTTCTTTTAATTTTATATATTCATATATTGTTTTTCGATTTTGAGGATCACTTGCGGTGCATATTGTATTCATTGGTTTGTTTAAAACAATGTAAATTGGCTTAATTAATCTGTTAATCTCTTTATCATTAATTTTTACTTTAGCATTAGCATTGACTCTCATTCCCAAATGAGCTAGCTCGTTATTTACCAAGACTTTACCGTCCTCGATTAGTTTTTCAGCTTCGCGTCTTGAACAATAACCCAATTGGCTTATCAATTTTTGTAGTTTAATTTTTTCTTCCATATTAGACTTTCGTAATTTTTATATTTATATATTATAAATATATATTTTTTTATAGTTTCATTTTGATTAAATTTTAAAAATTATTTAGTGTAATAAATATGGAAAAGAGGAAAAATGACTGATGAAAATTATAAAAAATTACAAAATTTAAGCTTACAAAAGAAAAGAGAATTTATACATAAATTTTGTCTTTATGAAAAAATTAGAGTAAATGCTAAAAAACATAACGATGATAAAAACCCTGACATAAGCGCTTTAGAAATATTTTTGACTTCATTATCAGAAGAAGATCGCTTAATCTTTACAGAAAACTTTATTATGCAAAATAAAGATAGCGATTGATATCTAGCCCATTGATCAAAAAACCATTATTATAAAAAATTGAACTTAATTGTAAATTTATTTCTAAGATTTTTAAATGCATATAGTTCATAATCAAAAGGTTGCTGAATATTGACTTGAAAACTTTTATATAAAAGCCGAACGAGAACAGTATCTTTTAAATTGATCTAATCCTAATCAGCATGCTAAGTTTTCACTTAGAAGACTAATTAAAAATGATAAGTTTATCTTAGAGTTTCAATATGCTAATTTCCATAGTCAAATTGAGGCTATTAAAGTCGATGGATTTATCAACAATAAAAAAGTTAATCTTAATGTTTCTAAAAATGAAAAAAATAATCATTGAGTGTTTTCTGCGGTTAGCGAACTTGATAAAGACATCAATTCGATTAATTTTGATAGTATATCAAACATTAATTTTGAAATCCATTATTTAGTTAGTGGTAAGTGATATCAAGCTGAACGTTATGTTTATTATATAAATGCAATTAAATCTAATAAACAATTAAAAAGTGATAAGAACGGAATAATTATCAATATTTTAAGTAGATTATTGATCGACAGCTATCCGGATTTTAATAACGATAAACTTATGAATCATTTTGAGAATCGCGAGTATTTATCTTTTGTTTTTAAACCAAATGTATTATTAGAAGCAAAACATAATAAAAAAATTTACGACTTTGAAATTGTCAAGGTATCAACCGATAAGAAAATTAGAGATGTAATTAATCAAAGCGACTTAGAAAACTTAGACATTAAATTAAAAATTAATACTTTAAATACTGTTGGTGATTATGAAATTATATACAATCCATGAGATGATAAAAAAAGTATTTTAGTTTCATCTTATAGTTTTTGAAATAAAAAAGATAAGAATGTAAATGTTTCTGCAAAAGATATTGAAGCAGAAAGAGGCTTATTAGTTCCTCTTAACTTTTTCGGAAACTTTTTTCATGAAATAACTATATCGTTTGGCGATAAATTAAAGAACTTTTCAGTAGTCTATAATCAAAATTTTACCAAACCATTTTTTTCAATGAGCAACGGTAAAATAAAATTAAAAACAGAAAAAATTGCTGGATTTTTAAATGGTGATTATCAATATATAAAAGTTAAGAATATTCAAAAAATTATTGCAAATGCTAATAGCATTGAAGAAATTAATTATTGAGGAGGTTTATAATGACGATTAAAAAGAAAATAATTATAGGAACATCAATTAGTTTAGCTGCCTTAATAAGTGTTGGTGCAATGTGTTCTGTATTTTTATTAACAAAAGGTAACGATAAAAACGTAAATAAAAATAACATCAATAAAATCAATGGAAATGATGAAATAAATAAAGAAAAGCCTTCAATAATTTATGATGAAAATAACGGAAATGATGAAAAAATTAAGGAAGAAGAGGGGGATAAAGAGCCGGAAAAACCAGTTGAATTAGTTGAAGTTGACTGAAAAACTGTTTTCCCGCAAATTAGCAGCTCTGACTATTATGATTTACTAAATTATAAAGATGGTCAGGCTTGAATTGATGAGGATATGATTAGTAATATCATTAAAGATGTTTTAAATAGAATGTTAGTTCTTGATGGCGAAGTTAAATATAATTACAAAATTATTGATGATCAACAAGTTGTTATATCTTTTAAATGGAATAATAAAACACAAAAATCAGGGGTCACTTATCAAATTTCAACAAATAAGATATAATTATTTTTATGAATGCACAAGATACTATTTTTAAGTTATTGAAAACTTTAACAAAATCAAAATTTGATTTAGATTCAAATATTAAGGATTTAAATATTGATAGTCTGGATTTAGTTATGTTAATAAGTGATATTGAAGCTAAACATAATATTGTTATAAGTGATGAAGAACTTTTAAACATTAAATTAGTAAGTGATATCGTAAATTTATTCGAATCAAAACTATCTAAATAAATAAAAATTGCCTTTTTAATAAAAAAAATAGATAATATTGTAAAATAATAAGGCAATACGGGTATAGTTCAATGGTAGAACAACGGGCTTCAACCCCGTGTGTTGTGAGTTCGAGTCTTGCTACCCGTGCCATATCACAATGTGAAAATAAGCGACTTAGTCGCTTTTTTTATTTTATTAGATTCAAAAAATAAAAAAATGCCAAATGGCATTTCGATCAGTTTTGATATGGTGCCGTCAATTGGATTTGAACCAACGACCCCTTCCTTACCATGGAAGTGCTCTGCCCCTGAGCTATGACGGCATTAGCAATTAATATTATATATAAAAAAAATTATTTTATTAAAATCTAAATTAATAATGCATATAAATTTTTTAATTAAATAAAGGTTTTTTATCATAAATGTATAAAAAAAACAAAAAAAGTATAATTTATTGGTCTATTACTATATAAAAATTGCTAATAAATCTCTTATTTTTACATTTTTTATTAAATTATTATATAATTATTTTTGAAAATAAAGGATGGTATTATGAAAAAAAGTTCAAAAAAAATATTGTTAGCAATCTCTTCAGTTTTATCATTATCAGCTCTTCCGATAGCTGCAATTAGTTGTTCGAAAAATGATAATAATAATGATGATAATCGTCTTGAAGCAAAAGTTGAAATGGACACAAAAATTGGTATTTCAATAGCTACAAATGCAATTAATCAAAAAGATGTTTCTCCAACAACTGTTATCGCTGAACTTAAAGCAGCAACAACCTGAGAAGATGTTTTAAAAGTTTTAAGCTCTCATGGAATTAAATTCAACACTAGTGAAGCTCCTGAAACAGCTAAATACGCAGTTAACCCTTCATCACATGCACACCCAGATGAAGGACAAATCCATTTAGATATTACTCAAACACTATCAGATGGAAAACTTGTAGAAGCTCGTTTTACAATAAACGGTTTTAAAGAAGTTGAAGAAGTACAAACTGTTACATACGGTGGATATACACTATCTAACAAATCAAAACTTAAAGTAGAAGCACAAGAGTTTGTTAATGAAGTTAAAGAAGCTCAAAAACAAGGTTTCGATAAATTATTAGAAGTTCTTAAAAAATACGTAGATGTAACTGTTGAAGAAAGTAAAAAAGATATTATTTTCTCATTTGGCGATAATTCATTAACAGTCGAAGAAGCAGAAGGTGCAGTTGAATTGGAAGAAGTTTCAGTTTACAATAAATCTACACCAGATCAAAAAACTTTATCACACGAACATTTTGACATTGGTGGTTTTTTAAAAAAATAATATAAGTTAACAATAATGGCGTCACATAGTTCAATAAAGCGGCTAAAAACTGTTATTGTTTACTTTTTTATTTTATTTTTAACAATAACAATTATATTTTTTGCCATTAATTTATTAATCGAACCTCAAATTCAAAAAAATTTCGCCGTAGCAAGTCAAATTTCTAAAAATTATGGAACAAGATATGGCGAATATTTGTGAAACCTAATAACTTTTTCCTCTGGAAAAATTTTTTCAAGTGAATTAGCATCAAATAATCAATCAATATTCGTACTTTATTTTTCTCAATTTAAATACACAATTATTTTTACAGTTTTTATTTTTCTTATAAGTTTAATTATTGGTAATATTCTAGGTGTTTGAAGTGCTTATAAATATAATAAAGCTATTGACTTTATTGTTAATTTTACAATTTCGTTTATTGTGGCAATACCATTAATTATTGTTGCAATAATTGCGCTAACAAATGCATCAATATTCGGTTATCCATCTCAGTATATTTTTGATAAAAAATTTAGTTTAGTTTCTTTATTAATTCCAACTTTAATTACATCATTTGCAACAATTTCATTATTTCACGCAAGATCTAGAAAAGTTACAAAAGAAATCCTTATTTCAAATTATTATCTTTTTTCAAAAACATTGGGCTTAAGTAAAACTAAGTTATTTAATAAAAATATTTTTAAAAATCTATTGATATCACAGTTGCAAGTTATTTTGCCTTTTTATATACTGTTATTTTCTACTTCGTTAATTATAGAAAGAGTATTTTCAATTCCTGGTCAAAGTATTTTTCTTTCTTACGCTTTTTCAAAAGGTGAAATAAATTTAATAATGTTTTATTTTACATTTAGTTTTTTTGGGTTATTAGTTGCAAGAATAGTAAATGATTTAATTTTATCTAAACTTAATCCTTTATTAGAGCTAAATAAAAGACTAAAAAATACAAAAAGGAGGTTATTAAAATATGAATAACAACCTTTTTAAGTTTGTAAAAGAGAAGAAAACAGTCAAAACTTATGCAATTCACCAAAGCCAGATGAAATTATTTTGAAAACGTTTTTTTTCAAAGAAATTGAATATAGCTATATTTACTTTCTTTATTCTGGTGATTTTAGCAATGTTGATTATGCTAGCTTTTATCAAAAATCCAGCAAATCAATCACTTAACGAACAATCGATATACGTTAATAACTTGCCCCCTTATTTTAATCAAGTAATAGAGAGAAATTTTGAACGTGGTCAAGAATTGAATTTTATTAGAGAAATTGCTAATAAAGAATTGACTAGATCTTTTGAAGCTAACGAGCAACCTGTATTTAGAATATTATATGATTCAGCTTTTGATTTAGGCGGTTCATTGACAACTAACACTGATATTGTTATATTAAGATATAATCCTTATGATTTGATTAAAGCAATAAATTTAAATAATGCAAGCGATAAAATCAATGTTTTGCATATGCCATTTTTAGGAACAAATAACAATGGAATAGATATATATTCAAGGCTGAATATTTCGATATTTATTACAATTTTGACAATTATACTGGCGATTGCATTCAATGTTTTTATAGGCTTTTCTTTGGCTGCGTTATATGTGTTTAATAAAAATAAATGATATGGGATATTAGTTGATAAAATTGCGACAATCCTAACATCAATACCAGAAATTATTTGAATATTGTTATTATGTATTTTCTTTGGTACTAATTGATATGAAATATTAATTTCATTTATTTTAATTTCTTGAACTTCTTATTATGAAATATCGAAAAATGAAATTTCTATATTATCTAAAAATGAATTTATTTTAGCATCTAAATCAATCGGATTAAACAATATTCAGATTACATATCGTAAATTATTTAAACTAATTTTACCTTCAATATTAATTTTAGTAACCGATCGTTTGGCAATAAATATTTTAATTGTATCTTCATTAGCATTTTTGGATTTGATAAATAATTCTAATAATATTAACATTGGAAATATTTTAAAAGAAGCGTTGCAATCTGCTAAAAATAATCCCTGATATTTAATATTTACAACTATGTATATTGCTATGTTTTGTTTGTCATTTAAACTATTCAATGTTGTTTTATCTCAAACTTATAATCCAAAAAACGGATAAAAAATAAAATCTCAATGCAAAAGTATTGAGATTTTTATTATATAAATTATTTGATATAATATAAAAACCATTTTAAAATTGGTTTATTTATTAAAGGAAGATTATGAAAAAAGCAAAAAAGAGTAGTAAAAAAAGAATATTTGCCGGCTTAATTACAACAGGGCTTGTTATTGCTGGTGGTGTGGCAGGTACTTTATATTACATTAATAATAAAAATAAGAATAGTGTAAAAAACGAAGATAATATTGTACTATCAAAAGGCGATAAAATTAAATTCGGTTCGTGAAATATTGCTAATTTGAGCACTAAATCTATTCCGAGATTGCAATATAGGCAACGTGCTATTAAAGATGTTATTAATGATAATCAATTAGATTTGTTGAGTATACAAGAATTATCATACGATGAAGAAGAACCATTAAAGCGCATTGTAGAAGCTTTAGGTAATAATTGATCTTATAAAGTTTCTATTAAAGGCGTTTATTCACAAAGCCGTCCTAAAAGTAAAGAGGCATATGGCATTATTTATCGTAACGATAAATTAAGATATCTTAATGAAGAAGGCAGTTATTTAGGCAAAGATGTTGAATATACAAGACCGTTATGATATTCTAAATGAGAAATATTGCAAGATAAACAGCAATTCTGAATAATTAACGGCCATCTTGATGCACCTGGAAAATCAAACACGGAAAATGTTAATGAAGACAATAGTCCAACGATTGATAATTATAAATGAACTAATCAAGGTGATCAAGAAGTAAAAGAATATTTAGATATTAAAAATCTATTTACTGATATTAAAAAGAAAGATATTAATACTTTGATAATTTTCAATGGTGATACAAACATTAAAAAAGAAAATTTTACCTACGCAAGCGATTATTATACTAAGCTAGGCTATGAAACTAATTACGAAACCAATACTTTTAAAGATGTATATGCTACTAGTTTAGGAAATAAATCTTATGCTAACCCGTATGATAAAATTATTGCCTATGACCCTAACGGCACTTTTGAAGGTAATAAATTTTTAAAATATGATTTAATACACCATATTAATAATGAAAATCGAGCCGAATATACAAAATTATTCAACTCACAGTATCACAGCAATAAAGCTGCTAGCGATTTTGATATGGTAAAAAAGATTAGTGACCATACATTAATTGTTGGTTATATTAATATTAAATCAGAATAATTTAAGCTCAGGCATTTATACCTGAGCTTTTAAATTACTTTTAGTAATTATCTTTTATAATTTTTTCAATATCTTTTTCAGTGTAGCTATAAAATAGGCCTTTTTCATTAATTGAGTTGATAATTTTATCAAATGGTTCTTGCAATAGTGTTTCAAGAAGGTCAAGTTTAAATTCATATCATTTAGATCCTAATTTATCTATAATTTCTTCTAAAATCACACTAGAAAGAAAGTTCTGTGATTGTTCTTGGTCAATATCAATATCATTAGGCAATGATTCCTTTGCCTCTTTTAGGCATTTAAGATAATTAATGCCGTATTTTTTGAAAATTTCATGACTAGGAGTTATATTTTCAATTGCATTAATTGCTAAATCATTATTGACATCATAAATAATTAACAATCTGACTTTTAAAATATTAAATAAAATTTCTCTAATTTGAAATAATGATAAATGTTGGTATTTTTTGCCAATATTTTCTATTGTTTGACCAGAAAAGAAAAATTTTTGTATTTTTAAATTTTCAACTTCACAATCTTCATACAATGAGCCTCGATAAAATTCCATTATTCTATAATCATTAATTTCTTCTTCAATTTCAAATTTAGGATTTGAATAATTAATGAAAGCATAATGCAATTTTCCATTAACATCTAGATAATGAATGTTAATTTCTAAATCCAAATCATGCTTTTTAATATCATTATTTTCGTAATGAATTAATTGATTGGGATATTCATTAATTAAACCTTCAGTTCAGTAAATTAGTAATTTTTCTTTTTTCATAGTTTGCCTCAATTTAAATGTTTTCAATTTAAAAATTTGATACTGCTATAAGTATTAGGTTAGGATAAAAAATAATAGACACATTCCAAAAAGGAGTGTGTTTTTTATGTCAAGAAAACAATTTACAGTAGAACAAAAACTAAAATATATAAATATTGCAAAAAATCAAAATTTTAATATGGCAATTATCACCTTTGTGGAGGACTTTTGAGAAGGACGATACAAGGATACCTATGAAAATAAATCTTCTAAAAAATGTTATGTTGACCCATTTCATTATGCAACAGCATATATAAAGAAGTGGATAAACATATATAATTTAGATATGAAAAATTTAGAATCAAAAACAGGAAAATCAGCCAAAAAAGGTAAGGGTGTTGGTAGAA
>JHVF01000004.1 GCA_000620005.1 Metamycoplasma spumans ATCC 19526 | reverse complement strand
GGACGCACCGATGGTGTGCCAGTTGTTTCGCCAGAAGCATAGCTGGGTAGCCAAGTGCGGCAGGGATAACCGCTGAAAGCATCTAAGCGGGAAGCCCCCTCAAAGATGAGTATTCCCTTTTAAATTCCTTATAGACTATGAGGTTGATAGGCTGGAGGTGTAAGTGCAGTAATGCATTCAGCTGACCAGTACTAATAAATTGATAGGTTTAATAGTGAATTCTATAGATAAAGTTAATCTAAATTAAAGTCGTATTCAGTTTTCAGAGAACAAAATATAGCCATTTGGCTATTTTTTTTTATACCTTTTTAAGCTCTTTAATAAACGCCTTTTAATGTATAATTTTTAATAGTTATTAAATGATAAAAGGGAGGCGAATATATGAATAAGAAAAATATGCCAGAAATTCGCTTTTCTGGGTTTGATGATGAGTGAACACAAATTTTTGTTAAAGATTTGTTTTTATTATCTGCAGAAGGCGGAACGCCATCTACTAAAATAAAAGAAAACTATGAAAATGGTAGCATACCTTTTGTAAAAATAGAAGACACAACAAATAAATACATTTATAATACAAAAACAAGAATAACAGAAGAGGGTTTGAATAACTCATCAGCATGACTAATACCTAAAAATTCAATAATATTTACTAATGGAGCAACCATTGGAAATATTTCTATTAATAAAATTCCAGTTTCAACTAAACAAGGAATAATGGGATTAATTGTAAAAAATAATTTTGATCTAGAATATATATATTATTCTCTAAGTACTGATGCTTTTTCTGAAAAAGTTTGAGACAAAGTGGCGATTGGAACATTTCCCTGAATAACAACAAAAAATTTTAATAATTTGAATTTTAAGTATTCAAGTAATTCTTTTGAACAAAATAAAATTGGTTTATTTTTAAAAAATATTGACGATTTGATTAGTAAAACTGAAAAACAATACAATTACTTTAAAAATATAAAAGAGTCTCTTTTAAATAAGATGTTTCCTAGTAATTACTCTGATGTGCCTGAGATTAGATTTAAAGAATTTAAAGACATTCTTAAAGTAAATACACTGGGGAACTTGTTAAAATATGAACAGCCTGGCAAATACATAGTTGAAAATGATGAATACAATGATGAAAAAGCAGGCGTTCCAGTATTGACGGCCGGCCAGTCTTTTATTTTAGGGTATACATTAGAAAAATTTGGAATTAAAAACTCGTCCAAAACCGATCCAATAATTATATTTGACGATTTCATAACATCAAGTTATTATATTGACTTTCCATTTAAAGTAAAGAGTTCTGCAATTAAAATTTTGTCAACTATAAACAAAAAAAGCAATCTTTATTATTTATACATGCTTTTAAAACAACAACAATATTCAGTTGTGAATCATGAACGTCATTGAATTTCTAAATTTTCAAAATTTAATGTATTAATTACAGAATCAGCATCAGAACAAACTAAAATCGGGACATTCTTTAAAAATCTTGATGATCTTATAGAGCTTATCAAACAGAAGCATGAAAAGCTTAAGAATATTAAAAATGCATTATTAGATAAAATGTTTTGTTAACTAGAAAGGAATTATAATGAGTTTTAATAGTGAAAAAGAATTTGCTAATAATTTAATACAAGCTTTGCAAGATGTTGGTGGTTGACCTAACGATATTTTGGAATACAAAAACGAAAAAGACTTGATAAAAAACTGAGCAAATATTATTTATGAAAACAATAGATCAATAGATAGATTAGATAAATATCCTTTAACTGATACTGAAATGGATCAAATAATAAACCAAATTGAAGATAAAAAACCCTTCCATTTAAATAAGGTTGTTAATAATAAGGTTATTAAAATTGTTAGAGATAATAAAGATGATGAAGCTCATTATGGACAAGAAATATCTTTATTTATTTTTGATAAAAAAGAAATAACATCTGGCAAAACTAGATATCAAATTGCTAAAGAAACTTGACATCATAATAGTGATCAAGGATTTAAAAAGAGACGTGGAGACATAACCTTATTAATTAATGGTATGCCACTTATTCATATCGAATTAAAGAAAAGTGGCGTGCCAATCTCTGAAGCTTGCAATCAAATACAAAAATATTCAGACGAGGGTGCATTTGGTGGAATTTTTAAATTAATACAAATTTTTGTTTGCATGACACCTGAGAATATGTTATATTTTGCTAACCCGGGACAAGGTAATATTTTTAACAAAGATTACTTTTTTAAATGAGCTAATTTTTATAATGAACCAATAAATAATTGAAAAGAAATTGCAAGAGAATTTTTATCTATTAAAAATGCGCATGAATTAATTGGATATTACACAATATCAGATAAGAATGATGAAACTTTAAAAGTGTTAAGAAGTTATCAATGTTACGCTGTGCAAAAAATTAAAGCTAAGTTTATTGAAAGTCAAAATAATTTTAGTCAAAAAGGTGGCTATATTGCTCATACGACCGGTTCTGGCAAAACTATGACAAGTTTTAAAGCTGCACAAATTATCGCGGATTTATCTAATAGTTTAATTGAAGAAGACAAATATAAATATCTGCATAAAAAAGTTGTATTCTTAACCGATAGAATAGATTTGGGCGTTCAATCTGTTGGTCAATATAAAAATTTTGCCGAAGATAATGAAACTGTTAACGACACTGCAAATACAGCAAAATTATTTAATTTATTAATGAGTAATAATATCCAAGAAACTCTGATAGTTACATCTATTCAAAAAATGAGTAAAATCAATAAAGAAACTTACAGTTTATTTGATTTAGAAAAAATAAATGAAAAGCGCATAGTCTTTATTGTTGATGAATGTCACCGTTCAACATTTGGAAATATGCTTTTAACAATTAAAGAGACTTTTCCAGGAGGTTTATTTTTCGGATTTACTGGCACTCCTATTAAAGAAATTAACAAGAAAAATGATGCAACCACAAGAGAAATATTTGGAGAAGTATTACATACTTACTCAATAGTAGATGGTATTAGAGATCATAACGTGTTAGGTTTTGCTAAATATCCAGTGGAAACGTTTACTAATTTACGTCAACAAGTTGCTTTAGATATGGCTGATGCTATTGATTTAGAAGATGCTAAGTTAGATGATGAAAAATGAAGAATATATCAAAAATATTTAGATGCAAATCTTGTGCCGATGGCTTCAGAATATGATGAAGATGGTAAAGTGATAAGAAAAGGAATTGAAGAACTGGCAGGCAATGACATTTATGGGCCTGATTATAAATTTAAAAAAGATGGTAGTTTAAGCCTTGATTATCATAAAGTAAAAGTAGTTGAAGACATTTTTAAATGTTGAGACACACTAAGCAATAGAAGTAAATTTCACGCCATTTTTGCAACAGCTTCTATTAAAGACGCAATTGAGTATTACACATTATTAAAAGATAAGAACCAAGAAACTAATAAAGGTTTAAAAATTGCTTTTGTTTTTGATAATTCTGATGATAATTCCGATAGTTCATTTGAAAAAAATAAAGCAACTATGGAAATGCTTAACGATTATAATAAAAACTTTAATAAAAGTTTCACCTTAGAAAACTTTGATTTATTTAAAAAAGATTTAGCTTCTAGATTATCTCATAAAGATTCTTATAAAAATATTCATAAAGATCGTTCGGGAGTCCTAGATTTAGTAATTGTGGTTAGACAAATGCTAACTGGCTACGATTCAAAATGAGTTAACACTTTATATCTTGATAAAGTTTTAGAATATGAAGAATTAATTCAAGCATTCTCTAGAACAAACCGTTTATTTGGACGCATATCTGAAAGTGATGATGAAAAACCATGAGGTAATATTAGATACTATCGTAAACCTTATACAATGAATGTGAATATTGATAATGCTTTTAGACTATATTCAAATAGTCAGGAAAGCATTGTCTTTGCAGACAAAATTGAATCTAATATTAAAAAAATTAACGATATAGCTAATCAGATTATTGAAACATTTGAACAAGAGGGAATTGAAAACTTTTCAAAATTACCAGACGATCAAAAAGTTGCTCATGATTTGGTTTCTAAAATTAATAATTTGGCTAAATTAATAACAGCGGTTAAATTACAAGGTTTTGTATGACCTGAAGATCAAGAAAACGACTATAATGAAATACTAGGCGAAACTATTGAATATGATATAAATATCGATAAAGATGCCTTTGAGACTTTAATGATAAGGGCATCTGAATATGTTTACGAAAAAGAAGTTGATAGAGAGCTTCCAAATAGATATCATCATTTATATGAACTTGAAGGTGGATTAAAAGCAGCTGAAGTTAGTTATGTTGACTATAATTATTTAGAAAAGTTCTTTAGTAAGCTTATTATTGTTAAAAATGACCCGAAATTAAGTGAAGATATAATAAAAGAACTTAATAAAAGCTTTGCTAAATTAAGTCCTAGCGAACAAAACTGCGCTGATAGAATTATTATTGACGTTTTATCTGATAAATTAAAAGTAGAAGAAGGTAAGACTTTTAAATATTATTTAACTTACTATATGGAAAATACTCGTGAAAGTAAAATAAAAGACGTTGCTGATAATACTGGTCTAGACATAAATAAGTTTAATGAATTTATTAATACAGTTCGCATTGATTCATTTAATGAATATGGCAAATTAGACAATTTATTACTTAACCTTGATAAAGTAAAACTAAAAGAATTTTTAGAAAGTAAACTAAATATAAAAATTGAAAAAATGCGTGATGTTAATAGATTATTTGAAAACTTTATAAAAGATTTTGTTATTAGTCTAATTAAAGATTATCGTCATTAAAATTTAAGCGAATTAGTTAAAATTCGCTTTTTTTATTTTAAAAACCGACCAATTTATCTTAAAATTTACATCATTATAAAAAAATATGTTAAAATATTATCAGTTCAATTCGATGAATTGGATTAACATAGTTAATATCTTATCCGAGCGTATGCTTATTTCTCTGAATAATAGAATTGGAGACCTGCGGGGCTCCTTTTCGTTTTTATGGTAGAATATTACTATGAACTTACAAACTAAAAAAATTATTTTTGATCAAAATAAAGACAATATCAAATGAGATATTTATTTTATGTCATTGGCTAAATTATCAGCGACGCGTTCAAAAGATCCAACCACCAAAGTTGGCGCTTGCATCGTTAGCCCAACTAATTATGTTATTTCATTAGGATACAATGGTATGCCAACTTCATATAACAATTTTGAAGTTAATAACGATGAATTATTTACCTGAGATAGACCACATTCATCAGGCGACATTATAAATTCAAAATACACTTACGTTGTTCATGCTGAAGCTAATGCAATAATCAATGCTAACCTAACCAGTTCAAAAATTGAACCAAACTCAGCTATTTATGTAACTCATTCACCTTGCTATAACTGTGCTAAAATGATTGTTCAATCAAAAATATCACGGGTATATTATGCAATTGGATATAAACCTGATTCTGAAGATTTTTTAGCTTCTGAAAAGATTTTCAAAGCTTATGGTATTGAATGTAAACAAATTGAAAACGATTTTGATATTGATTTTAAAATTAAATAAAGGACTCTATATTTAAAAATATATTCAGAGATTTTTTCTGAATATATTTTTTTAATTATCTAAATAGCTCTTAATAAAAGCTAAACTGTTCTTTTAGTATTCTAATTTTAAAAATTAATTGAAAAAAAATACTCAAACTACACGTATTCGTAAATAAATAATGCCATTATGTTCAATAATATAACTATTTATTTATATTCAAATCCTTGATCTTTAAAATAAAAAACCTGTTCGTTTTTTTTGCGAACAGGTATTAAAAAATATTTTTAATGACCTTTAATATGGCAATATCCATTAGGATTTTTGTCTAAATAATCTTGGTGATATTCTTCTGCTAAAAAGAAATTTTGTAAGGCTAAATTTTCAGTTACGATTGGTTTATCATAGTTTTTGGCAACGTCTGATAAAGATTTGGTGATAGCTTGATAATCTTCATTATCTGTGTAATAAATACCATTGCGATATTGCGATCCAAAATCTTCTGCTTGGAAATTTAATGATGTTGGATCAACTACTTTAAATAGCATTTTGATTAAATAATCTAATGAAACAATGTCGGCATCATATTTAACATATACAGTTTCAACGGCGTTTGTTAAAGAAGTTTTAACTTGTTCATAGCTTGGGTTTTCAATATTTGAATTAGCATAACCAACTTTTGTATCTAAAACACCATTAATTTTTTTTAGATATCATTGAACGCCTCAGAAGCATCCGCCAGCAATATATATATCTTTAATTTTCATAATCTCTCCTTTGAATTTGAATTTTACTTATTAATTATATAAATAATTGATTTTTATTAATAAATCAAATAAATTTTTATTATTAAGAGCTAATAATTTGCTTTATTTTTATACTTATTAATTTATAATTAATTAATCATGAATGACAATAAAAAAGTAGATAAAAGACATCAAGTAAATGAAAATCTGATTTCATATTTTGATCAAGAAATTAATAAGATAAAAAAACGTAATTCAATAATTACATTTTTCCAAATAATATTTGGAATCCTAATTATTATTTTCAACTTAGCAATCATTGCCTTGGCAGGTTATGCGCTATATTTAGGCAAAATTAAATATGATTCAGAAATTAATAGTAATCCAAATAGTAAGCTAGCCAGATCGATTGTAATTTCAATTATAGTGGCATTTTTTACTATATTTTTATTCATGATGGTTATTACACAGTCTATTTACAAAATTTTTGCTAAAACATCTATTTACAAGCGAATTTATAAGTCAATAGATTATTTAGAAAAGATTTATGTAAATGATGATAAGTTTACGACTAAGGATTATATAAAAAATGTTGAACAAGTTGAATTAATGAAAAACTATAAGCCAAAGCAGAAGCTTAAAGATGTTATACTAAAATCACTAAAAGGTGAAAAAGATGACAACTAAATCTGTTAATAAAAAAACCTTAACTAAACATAAATCTGAGGATTCTAGTTTAGTTAAGTTTGTAAAAAGCTATTATAAAAATTTGATTATAAAAACTCGACTTTGAGTCTGAATTTATGTAACTTTAAATTTATTAATATTTATCGTTACTGTTATTCTGTCAATAATGAGCTCAATTCAACTTTATTATAACTTTAAAGCATTTGGTGAAGATTCATGACAAACTTATTTATTAATAACAACAGCCATCACTGCTGGTACAACATTTTTTACTAGTGTGATTTCATTTTTTACAATGAGAAAACGAATTTTAAAATATCAATCAAGAATTCAAAAAATTGCCATAGAACTATTTTTACACAATGAAAAATTAGGTGTCTATCACTATAAAACCAGAGATTTACAACTTTATAAAAAAGTGTCTGTGATATCAAATTTAGATTACGGAGGAATTGTTTATGCCGAGAAAAAAAGCAAACAAAAAAGATCTGCAATTAGTAGCAAAGCATCGTAAAATTTGCAAAAAATATTGAAAAAAACACATAATCTCTCGTCTTATTTATATTGTCATTGGTCTAATTATCATGGTAGTTTCATCACTTCAAATTATCTTAAACTTATTTGCAATTAGATGAAATGAAGACAAAACTTTAAAAACAATTTTTTAATGATTGCTATTTTATCTTCAGTTATCGTATTTATTCAATCAATTTTAATATTCTTTGACTTTAAGACTAATAAAGAAGAAAATAATCTTAAATTAAATAACTTACAGAATTTAAAAGAGTCTTATTTAGCCGACCCTAAATCAATTAAAATTCAAAAGTTAGCTTAAGAAATTTACGACATCAGTAAAGACAAATAGTCAACAAAATATATTGATTTTATATATTGAAAAATCTGGATATTAAGCTCCAGATTTTTTATTAGCATTGTTTATACTATACTAGCTTTAAATTTTCATATGTAGGTAAATTGACAAAATTATAATAACATTTTAAATTTGTATTAGTATTTATTAATATTATCGACATTCTTTATTGTTGTTTTAATCTTGATATTTTTTAATTTATCGCTTAATTTAAGTTAAAAATTTAAATATGGATAGTTATTAAGCCGTAATAGAATTTGTAATTCTATACCATTTTGATATTAAAAAAAATTGGCGTATTAAAGCCAATTTTTTTGTTTATTAAATAAAGTATTTAAATTCATTTTTTTCAATTTGATACATTGATGTAAAGTAAGCTTTTAATGTTTCAAATACTGTGTCTAATTGTCTATAGAAGGTAGTTCCTACATTTTCGTTTACTCATTTAGGAGTATCTAAATCTGAGTGTCAAATATCTCCACCGATAGCGTATGTTTTTCTTTCACCAGGGAAATCTTTTAATGTGATTACTCCGCCATTTAGTTGTCTTGGTATTAATTCAACTGTGCTACCGTCTTTTAAAACTCAAGCTTTAGGGTTATCGGTTTGTGCATACCCATCGTATTTACCACTGTGTGATTTTAATGAGAAGTTAGTTGATTAAATATACGCTGCAGGGATTTTAGCTTTTAAATAGAATGGAGCGTGGTCTGATCAATCTCCTGTTTCTCCTGGCTTAAATTCATCGTGAGTGAACATTGGGTGAATTTCTAATTCTTGTGTGATGTCATTTAAATTAATACTTCTGATTCTTGAAACTGCATTAATTTGGTCACGAATAATTGTTGAAACATTTCCTTTTGCTGCATTTGATGAATCTGGTGAGTGAATGTACATTCTGTCTCCACCGGCAACTGTATCCATGTTAATCATACCGATTGAATTTTTTAACATTTCATTTGTTTCGTTACTATTTTCTTGTTTTGAAGTTAAGAATTGTTTAACGAATGCTTCAGAACCTAATTTTCCTAATTCTTCACCATCAACAAACATAACGTGTAATCTAACACCGAGTGTTTCTCTGTTTTCTGGTTTTGCATAGTGTTCTAATATTCTTAAACTTACAGAAACACCACTTGCGTTATCTGTTGCACCTCATGATAATCCTTTAGGACCTGTTGTATTTGTTGAGTCATAGTGTGATACAAGATAAAAATCTTTAGCTGTTGATTTAGCAGCATTTGTTGGGTTAATTGTAACAATTAAGTTATTTCCAATATTGTTTGCGTTTGTTTTAGATGTACTGAATAGAAAACCTTGTGTAATGAAACCGTCTTTTTTAAGATTTTCTGTCATTTGTTTAACTGTTGGTTCAAATTCACCAGCTTCTTTAAATGTGGTTATTGATTTTTTACCAAGTGGGGTAATTTCTGTATCTGTAGCTTCTGAAAATTCTCCATCAGTTGTTGATCTAATATTTTGTGTAGGATATGTTATAAATTGTGGGTCGTTGTTTTCATATCCTAAGTCTTTAACTTTTTGTTTGATTACTTCGTATGCTCTATAGCTTCCTAAAATTAAATCTTCATCTTTTAAATCTTCATTATCTGATAATGGGTATTTAGGTTGTAGAACTTCGCTTGTTAATTTTTTGCCTTCTGGTAGTTTAATACCATAGTAATATGTAACTGGTACATCTTGATTCTTTCTATTTTTTACTGTTGTTTTTTCAGTAACTAATGATTCTTCTTTGAAACTGAATGAGTTAGACGCTAGTCTTGCACGTGTTTTTTGAATAAAGTCATTAAATACTTTATATGATTCCATGCTTTCATATTCGGCTGGTTTAGGTGATGCTGTAGCATAACCAACACCAATACCAACGGCTAATGCAGTTGGAATTACTAAAGCTCCAGCTGTAATTAGACTAACTTTTAATATGCTTTTTTTGTCCATTTATTCTCCTATTTTGTTTAATTTAAATCTTTGTATAAAATTTATACTTATTATTATTTTAATGTAATTTTTCTAATTATTTATTTTTTGATGCAGATAATTAATTTTTTTGCAATAAATTTAATAATTAAAAAATAAATATTAAAATTATTAATATATGTTTATATATTGGAGAGAGAAATATGAAAATCAAAAAAAATATATTAGTTGCTTTGTCTTCTATATCAATTACTATGCCAATTATTGCTATTAGTTGCTCAGTTAAAGAAAAACAAGATAGTGATAAAAATATAGTTTCCGAAAATTCATTGCCAACTATAAATTCAATTGATCGAGGTTTAATAGGAGAAGAATTGAAAGCTCGTGTTGCAGAGGTTATTCAAGAATCAACTTTTAGTCTTACTGACAAAGCTAAAAAAGAATATGAATCACTTTCTAAAATAGAAAGAGATGAATATATTTTGAAATTGTGAGAAAAAATTCAAAAAGATTGATTTAATGATAATCGCGATCATTTAGAACGTCCTGCATTTGATGCTTATACGGTTAATAAAGATGGTTTTAGTGAGTATTTGAATATTCATATTCCAAATTTATTCTATTTTGAAAATAACCATGAATTTCATTGTTATTTTGGATACAATGCCGAAACTAGAAACCTTTTTTATTATTTTAAAATTAAATGTCTTGATGGCAAACAAACCGAAGGAGATAAGTTTGTTTATTTAGATCTTCCTGGAAGTGATAGTAATGACTAAAAAAATCTTATGGCTTGCGCCATTAGTTTTTTCTATTCCCGCAACCGCTATATCATGCATTCAAAATCAAGAGTCTGAAGCCAATATTGATGAAAGTATTGTTAGAAAAAGTTATTTATCAAAATTAAATTTGCAGCAAATTGCTTCGCTTAACAATATTGACAATTTTATTTATTATGTCGATAAGTCTAATCAAAAAATATATTTAAAAAATGCCATTGCAACTAGTGATGGATATTTAATATTTGAAAATAGCGAAAAAAAATATAAACCAGATTTTAAATTTAAATCATCTTGAGAACAAGTGATTAGTCAATATGATAATATCAAAATTCAAAACCTAAAAGAAGATAATAATATTGAAACTTTGTTTACAGAATATGATTTTGACGTTATTAAAAAAGTAGGTCACTATAGCGATGGTTGATTTTATTATTTATCGAATTTAAAAAATATTGATAAGGACTTTTATCGTATCAACAACCCTTATTTTTTTGATTTTCAAACAATTATTTTTAGATTCGTTGAAGATATGAAAAATAATAGTGGTTTAATGAATTTAAGGAATTCTAAATCAAATACTGACTATTCAATTTTAGAAAAATTGTTTAAAAATAATTATATTCAAGCTTCAACTTGGCTGTCAGAAAAGTATGAAAATTATCGTGATATTTTTATAAAGTTTTTAATTGTTTATTTGAATAAGTTTAATTTAAATATTAAAAATATTGAAATAGATTGAGCTAATTCTAAACAATTACTTAACCAAGATGGAGCTTATCACTTTATTTCGTTTCAAATAAAATCTATTGAATTAAATAATCATAAATTTGTTGATAAAAAATATTTTGAAAATAAGAACTTTTATATAAATAATTTTAGAAATTACCAAACAAATTTAAAATTTGGAGTTGGTCTTGATGGACTTGATGAAAAATATCCTCTATATAGTGATTATGTAGAAAATCCATTTCTATTTTTCAAGGATTTAAAATATTTAAAAATAACTCAAGGTATTAATCACTTTATTAAAGGTTATGATTCAATTGATTATTGAAATTCTCGTGGATTAGTCTATTTAATAAATAAGTTTAAGAATAACTTATTGCATCTGAATATTCCGAATAATAATCAGCAATCAGATTTAAGATATGAAATTGATCGTGCTTTGTTTAGCAATTATTATCAAACTTCTCAATTAATAAAGCTATATATAAATGTAATTAAAAAAGATAATTCGAAACATAAATATGTTTTATTAAGTTCAAATTTCGATGATCATGGTCATTTTTTAAAGGGCATAGCTTTAAAAAATAAACCTGCTGATACTTTGCAAAGTCAAGATTACTATGTTTTTAGAGAAGGTCAAAAACAGGAATTAACTTCAATCGATTTCTTTGATTTTATTGACATGGATAATAATAAACCATTTAAAAATCTTGTTAAAAGAGCGCTTAAAAATGTTTATAAGCTATGAGAAGATAGAATGAATATTGATGTTAAGAATTTAGATATTGAAAATGAAGCTTTATTAACAATATCAGCATATTTAAATAATTATTTATTAGCTTATGCTTTAGAAGTTAAAGATAAAATAAATACTGGTGTTAAGAAAATTGAATTATCGAATATTGTAGATAATCAAGATGGAACAGCTACATTGAAATTTGATTTTTATAAGTTTATAGATGATAATGACATTGAATTTTATAACGAAAATGAAAAACCTTCTTTTTATATGGAAATTAAAATAAAGGGATTTAAAAATTATCAAGGCAATGACATAGATGAATTTGAATTAATTAAAAGAGGTAAATATGAAAATTAAAGTAAAACTTTTATATTCATTAAGTTCTTTATTTTTATCTACATTACCAGTTATTGCATTGTCATGCGAAAAGAATGATAACAATATTAATAAAAATGAAAATAGTTTAACAACTTTAAATCAAGATGCTGAATATGTAAACTATTTTAATTCCAAATTTGCTAATAAAGCAATTGAAATAAAAAAAATATACCGCTTATTTAATGCTGATTATTACTTTTTTTACAAAGAATATAATAATTTATCAACTTGATTGTTTGAATTAACAAAAGAACAAAGTATTGAAGACTTAAAAAATAATTTAGAGCTTTATTTTAATGAAAATTTTAGTATTGAATCAAAAACAATAAAGGATTTTTCACTTAAATTAGCAAAGTTAAACTGAATTTTAAAAGAACTATATTCAAGTTTATCTAATCTTAATTTTGTTTTAGAAAATTATGAAATTAAAGCCATAAATCTTGATGAATTCAAAAAAGAAGTTGATAAAAATTATAATCAATATATTTATGACAAAAACTTTGAGTTTAATTTTTTCAAAAGTTATAATATCCCAATACTTAATTTGAATACCGAATTAGATGCATTGATTAAATCTATTAATCAAGATATAAAAAATAATAAATTAGATGAATTTTTAGCTTCATATAACAAAGCTAAAGAAAATATTTATGATAATGCAAACCACATTAATTTAGATATTAATTTTTTAGTAATTTATAAAACATTAACAGATTATAAAGACAAAGATTATCACATGTCTTCTTTACTTGAATAATAACGAGCAATGCTCGTTTTATTTTGCGAAAAAATAGCGAAATCAAAGTCACATTTTAGTGTTTAAATATAAATATGGAAAATAAAAATAAAGGAATGTTATTAGAGTCAATTATTAATGCAACTAATCATTTTTATCTATTGAACAAAATTGCATTAATTCATAAAAAAAATCTTGATGTTAAATTTAAAGGAGTTGATCTAAAAAATAATAAACTAGTTTTAAAAGATGCTTCAATTAAGTCTAAAAGCACAGTTGATTATTATGGAATTTATCAAGGGAAGTTCATTGCCTTTGAAGCAAAAAGTACTGAAGAAAATAACTTTGTTTTAAAAAATATTAAACAGCATCAAATCGAATATTTGAATCAGGTTGAATATTTTGGCGGTTTTGCTTTTTGAATAATTTATTTTAAAATTCAAAACGAGTTTATTATGATTGGACATAGAAGACTTATTGAAATTATTAAAAATAAAAAAACGCTCTCGCATGATCTTTGCAAGCGAAACGGCGTTATTTTATCTTTAACATTTCCTGGTATATTAGATTTTATTGATTATTGTTTTAAAATCTAATTACTTAGAAAAATTTTTATTTAAATTATTTTTATATGTAGCAGAAAATTTAAATCTTGGGTCTAATTTTTCTGAAACATCAATGGTTTCTTTAGTAATGTTATTTGTTTTGGTTCTGGCTTTGACGATTTTTGAAGAAAACGTTCCTAATCCAGTAATCATAACATTTTCACCGTTGCTGATTTGTTGCGATATTACATTTATGATTTCTTCAAATGTAGATTCTACTGAAGCTTGTGGAAATCCCGTGTTTTCACTTACTTGGGCGATTAATTCTTTTTTATTCATATTTATACCTCTCTTTTTTTATTCTTATTATTCTGATTTTAAAGGACGAGCCATTAAATTATTAATAACTTGCTTAGCGTCGTTTTTTAAATAAATAATTTTATATAAAGATTCAATAATAGGTAATTCCAATATTTGATCTTTAATATATAAATTATAAATTATGTCGATAGATTTTAAACCTTCAATTGTCATTCTTTCTGAATCAAAGTCTTTATTGAAATAATTTTTTCCAAAAGTATAATTGCGCGATTTGTCAGATAAAGCAGTAAGTATTAAATCTCCTAAACCTGTTAAACCGTAAATGGTTTCTTTATTACCGCCAATATATTCTGTATATTGTTTAATTTCGTTCATTGCTTTTGTTAATAAGGCGGCTTGAGTATTTGATGAGTAACCCAGACCTTCAAGCATTCCCGAAGCTATTGCAATCATATTTTTAAAAATTGAACCTGCTTCAGCGCCCTTAACATCATTTTGAGTATAAACTCTAAAATATTCATTAGAAAATAGATATTGAACTTTTTTAGCTAGTTCAATATTGTTAGATACTGCATCAACTAGTGTGATATTTCTTTTGACCATATCGATAGCAAATGATGGGCCAATAATTGAAACAATACCTTCAATATTTTTATTAAGTTTTGTAAGTTCTTCCATTTTTTCATGAACTGATAAATTACTATCAGGTCAGAAGCCTTTAGACACATTAATAATAATTACCTTATTTTTTACTTTAGATGTGACCAATTCAAATACTGATGGAATAAATTTAGTTGGAATGGCAAATAAAATATATTTAACGTCATCTATTGCCTCATCTAAGTCGGTTGTTGTTTTAAGTTTGGGAATGTTTAATTCTTCTGAAAAATATTTAACATTTTTGCCTTGCTCTAAGTCACTTAATTCAATTAAATCAATGCCATAAACTTTTAAATTATGCTGATTATCTGCTAAAACTGTTGCGCAGGCCGTTCCCATTGCTCCGCTTCCTAAAATTGCGATTTTTTCAGACATATCTACTCCTCGTTTTTCTTATTCTTATTACGCAATATTAATTCAATTGGTGTTCCAGAAAAGTCGTAGTTTTCTCTAATTTGATTTTCAATATATCTTAAATATGTAAAGTGAGCCAAATCGGTATTGTTAACAAATAAAACAAATGTTGGTATCTTTGCTTCAACCTGCTTACCAAATGTAATTGATAATCTACGGCCATTGATAGAGCTAGCTGGCCTTATCATCTGAGCAGTCATTAAAACGTTATTTAATTGATTTGTGTTTATTTTTCTTGAAATATTATCTTTAACACGGATAATTTCGTCTCTTAATTTATTAATACGGTTATTGTTTTTAGCAGAAATGAATACAATAGGAGCTCAATCTACGAATTTTAATTTTTTAGCTAAATTCTTTTTGAATTCGTGCATTGTATTTGTATCTTTTTCGATAAGATCTCATTTATTAACAATAACTATCATTGGTTTTTTTAATTCGTAAGCAATTCCAATGATATTTTGGTGGAAGTGACTAACTTCATCGGTGGCATCTAGCAATAATAAACATAAGTCAGCATCTTCAATTGACTGAGTTGCTCTCATCAATGCATAATGTTCAATACTGTCTGTTAGTTTGCTTTTTCTTTTTATACCAGCTGTATCAACCACTTCAAACTCTGTACCATTTACTTTTATAATTGATGAAACTGAGTCACGAGTTGTACCGGCTACATCACTAACTATTGAACGATTTTCATTAGCTAATGTGTTTAATAAAGTGCTTTTTCCAACGTTTGCTTTTCCTAATAATGCTAATTTAAAATGTTTGTCATCTTTTGTAGATGAAAAATCTAAGTGCGATAATATTCCATCTAGTAAATTACCAACTCCATCACCATGAATGGCACTGATTGGAAAAATTTCAGAAAATCCTAGTGAATAAATTGAATTATCGAAATAATCAACTTTATTTCCTTCTAATTTGTTAATAGCTAATAGAACTGGTTTATTTGTTTTTCTTAATAATTGAGCAACAAAATAATCTTCAGAAGTTAAACTATCACGGCCATCAATTATAAAAACGATAACATTAGCTTCATCGATAGCGATTTGTGCTTGAATTTTAATTTGTTCTTTGAAGTCTTCATTTTCGATTGTTATTCCGCCGGTATCAACAATTCTAAATTCTTTACCAGCTCAGGTTGCATCTTCGTATAATCTATCTCTAGTAACTCCTGGTGTGTCATAAACGATAGATTTTCTTTTATTGATAATTTTATTGAATAGCGTACTTTTACCAACGTTTGGCTTTCCTACGACTGCAACAATATTTTTTAGTGCCATATTATAACCTCTTTAAAACTTCATTATACATAACTTCAAAATTTTCTTCAATGCTCATATCGGTTGTATCAATTTCGATACTTCCTTCGCTTACTTTAAGAGGGTCGATTTTACGATTCATATCGTTATAATCTCTAATTTTCATAGATTCTAAAACTTCTTCATAATTTGAAATGATTCCCATTTCTTTATCTTGTCTAACTCTTCTTAATGCTCTAATTTCAGGAGTAGCTCATAAAAAGAATTTAACTTCAGCTTGAGGTAAGATTCGATAAGTTGCATCACGACCATCGACAATAATTCCTTTATATTTTGCTCCGAATGTTTGAATAAAGTGGTTAACTTTTTCTCTTACGGACGCAAATTTAGCAATACTTGAAGCTCCTCTTGAAACGTTGTCTTCACGTATTTTAGTTGAAACATCTTCATCTTTAAAAATGATACGATCATCTTCAGTGACGTGTAGATCTTCGATATTTCATGCCTCATTAACTGCTTTTTCATCTTCTAAATTGATATTGTTAATAATGGCATTATATGCAACAACACGATAAAAGCTTCCGCTACTTAAAAATTTATAGCCAAGTTTTTTAGCTAACATATTTGACATTACTGTTTTACCAACGCCAGAAGGTCCGTCGATTGCGATGTTTATTCGTTTACTCATTTGCTTCTCCTTGTTTTTAGTTAGTTTTAAATCTATTTTTTTTAAATTGTTTAGTAATTTAGTTTCATCTTCGTTTTTTAAAAAATAATTAATATCAAATTCTGGATCAAAATTACCATTTGTTTTATCTAATGAATTAATTAATTTAATTATTTCACTTTTGTCAAAATTTTCTAACAATTCAACGGCATCGATTTTTTTATTTTCGATTGAAATTAATAATTGTTCAATATTTATATTAAGGTCGATATATGGATTTTGATTTAAATCATCTTTAATATTAAAATACTGATATATTTTAGCAAAAAGCTCAGCATGTTTTTTGTAATTTTTAAAACTTTTATTTAGTTCTTCAGATAAGCTTTTTTTATGTTTTTTTAAATCATTCATATTAACTTATTTTATTATTATACATTTGTTATTGTGAATATTTTTTTACGACCTTCTGAACTAATGTTTCTATTTTCTTTATTAACGTATTGATATGTAAAGCTTAATGTGTTTAAGCTTTTTGAAGGGTTTCAAACTACTGCTGGTTGATTATCTTCGATATATGGCTCGATACTAAACTTGTCTGCGGGATAAATATCGGGATATGCATTTTCTTTAGTTATTGAATTTCTAAACCATTCAAACATTTCATTTCTAAATAACTCTGATTCAAAATTATTTTTATATTTATGGATAATATTACCGGCCTCTTTTAATAAAGCTTCCTGATTTGAATAAAATTGAGTGCCTTGATTTCATTTTTCTTCATTGGTTAGAATTGTGATGGTTTGCGTATTTTTAAAATAGTATTTTGATTTTGAACTACCTTTAATTTTTTGACTTTCAAAATCACCACGAGCATAATCATAATTTAAAGTAATTTCAAAAGTAATATCAACTTTATTAGGTTCATCTGATAATTTAATATCTGAATATTTTAATTTAAGAAATTTAATCCCATTAAAATTACGGTCATTTTCAAGTCTGGGCGCTAAAAATTCATTAGGGTCAAATTGTTTAGGCATATTTTCCTTTAATTTTTCTAATTGTTTTTTAGTTAATTTAGCTTCAGGATCTGATAATTCAGGATGGGAGTCTAAGTAGGCTTTAACAGCGGTATCAGCTTGATATTTTTGTTTGTTAAAGTTTTGAACTAATAATTGAGCACTTAATGGTCTAATTAGAACATCGTTAATTTTAATTTTCTTAGCTGTTTCTAAAAAAGCGTCTTTGCTCCAGTATTCTTTTTGAACTTTTTGGCTGTTTTTAATTACAAAATAAATTGCGCCGCCAATTGAACCAGCAATTAGCGTTGGCCCTAGTGTTCAACTTAATGCGCTGATAACTCTGCGCTTATTAGTTTTTTTAGCAGTTTTAGTTTTTTCCATAATAGTCAATTGTATAGTAAAAATTCCATTAGCGCCCTAAAATAACCTTATTTTTTATTTAAAAAATAAAAAGCCGGATATTATTCGGCTTTTTTAGTGCTTTTTCTAAAATATTTACGTTTAGGTGTTTCGATATTTCTGATGTATCTGCAATTTGGGAAATTTGAACAACCAATAAATTTTTGATGTTTAGCTTTGGTATAACGATATATTAATGTTGAACCACATTCTGAACATTTTTCATCAAGTGATTCTTGTGGCAGAACTGTAATTTCAATGCTTTGACTTGCATCGTCTAAATTTTCATTAAACTTATGTCAAAAATCTTCCATTAAAATTTTGTAATCTTCTTTGCCTTCTGAAATTAAATCAAGTTCACTTTCAACTTTAGCTGTATACTCTTCATTAATTGTATTTGGGAAACCTGTTACTAATTTTTCTAAAACAACTTTTCCAAAATCAGTAGGATGTAAAACATTATTTTTAGTTTCAACGAATAAACGATTTTTAATTATATTAACAGTTGAAGCAAAAGTTGAAGGTCTGCCGACTTTAATGTCATCAAGTGTTTTAATTAACGAACCTTCGTTATATCTTGCTGGAGGGTTGGTTTCTTTATCTGATTTAAAGAAATTTTCTACATATAAATCATCACCAATATTATACTTAGGTAATGGTTTGGCAACTTCATAGCCACTTATTTTATAATAACCGTCAAAAATAACTGTACTATATGACATTCTGAAATAATGATCTTTGTTTTTTAATTCGTATTGGTGAACTTCTCTTTTTGGAGAATTCATTATTGCCATAATAGCTTTATCATAAATTAATTTATAAATATAGCTATCAACATCATTTAAATCATGCTCAACTTTAGCTTTTTCAGGAGTTAAATAAATATCGGTAGGTCTGATGGCTTCGTGGGCATCTTGTGCCCCTGAAAATCCTTTAATTTCATGAGCTACATATTCATTACCAAAGCGATTGGCAATATATTCTTTTGCTTTTTTAACAAATCCATCACTCATTCTTGTTGAGTCGGTTCTTGGATAAGAAATTAACCCGGCTTCGAATAGTTTTTGTGCACTGATTTGAACAACTGAAGATGAATATTTAGCCTCTTTATATAGAACAGATTGCTTAAATGGGGTAATCATAGATTCTGATCTTTGAGATATTTTATAATCAGAAACAATTAGATGTGGGTCTAAATTTAACTCGTTAACTATTTCAATTGCGTGATCACGATTTATTCAAGTATTTTCACCTTTAAAATCAGGGTTTTCTTTGAAAAAGAAATTAGCTGATATTTCTTTTGTGATAATTGCTTCAATTTTTGAATATAAAACAGGATTAAATGCTTCGATTTCTTTTTCTCTATCAACCACTAATTTTAAAGCAATTGATTGAACTCTTCCAGCTGAAGGGGTGGTTGGCGTATTTTTAACCTTACGTTGCATTAGTTGAGATAATTTAAAACCAATGATTCTGTCTAACATTCTTCTAGCTTTTTGAGCGTTAACTAAACTTTTATCGATTTCTAAAGGATTTTCAATAGCGTTTTCAATTGCTTCTTTGGTAATTTCATTATATTTAATTCTCTTATATTTATTTTCAACTTTTAATGTTGAAACTAAATTAGCCGCAATTGCTTCACCTTCGCGGTCAGGGTCAGTTGCAATTAAAACTTCGTCAGCATCTTTGGTTGCGGCTTTAAGCTCTGAAATAATTTTTTTCTTAGCTGGATCGGCGACCATATTTGGCTCTCAGTTTTTAAAATCTATTCCTAAATTTCCTTCACCCCTTGTTGATAATTTTAAAATATGACCGATACTTGAAAGTACGGTTACATTCTCGCCAACATACTTTTGAATTGTCTTAACTTTGTTTGGTGATTCGACTATCATTATCTTGTTACTCATCTTAACCTCCGTGCCGTTTGATGATAATATAATAGCATAAAGCCATAACTTCAATAAAAAAATGACTAGAATTTATCTAATCACTTCTTGTAAACTTCATCTTTTGAGTTTTCAAATATTTCTTTTATTTTTTCACTATCAGAGTTTTTAAATTCTGGAATATAAGGTTTAATAGTAATGATTAAGTCACCTTTTTTATTGGTGTTTATTATTGGAAAACCGAAACCTTTTAGTGTAATAATGCCATCTAGTTTCATATTTTTGTTAAGTTTAATTTTTTGATTTCCGTAAGGTGTTGGAATCGTGATTTCTTCTTCTAAAATAATAGATTTAATTGAAATAGGAACATTTAAAATTAAATCGTTATTGATTCTTTCAAAATTAGGATCGGCTTTAACATTGATATTTATATATAAATCGCCGTTTGGTCCACCATTAGGCGAAGGCTCGCCAAAGCCTGATAGCATAATATTTTGTCCGCTAACAACTCCGGCTGGGATTTCAATTTCTTGAATGACTTGTTTTTCTTCGTATTTTTTGCCCCTGCAAACTTTACATTTATTTTTAGCAATTTTTCCTTCACCTTGACATTTTGAACAGATAGTAACAGTTGAGAAAAATCCCATGCTTTGTTGAACTTGCCCCGCTCCACGACAATTATCACAAGTTACTAAATCATTAGGATCTTCAGAACCAGTTCCTTTACAATGTGAACATTGTTCTGCCTTGTTTAATTTTACTTGAAGTTTTTTACCGAAGATTGCGTCTTTAAAATCAATTGTTAAACGAGTTTGTTGATCATCACCCTTTTGTTTATAGTTTCTTTTTGATTTTTTATTAAATCCGAAAATGTCTTCAAACGGATTTGATCCACCGAACCCACCAAAAGCGCCTTTAAAGTTATCAAAAAATGAGCTAAAAATATCTTCATTATAGTGAAATGAATTTTGATCAAATGCTCCATGTCCGAATTGATCATATTTATTTCTTTTTTCAGGATCTGATAAAACTTCATAAGCTTCTGTTGCTTCCTTGAATTTTTCTTCAGCTCCAGCCTCTTTATTTCTATCAGGATGATATTGCATTGCTAATTTTCGATAAGCTGATTTAATCTCTTTTTCAGTCGCATTTTTAGAAATGCCTAAAACTTCATAATAGTCTCTTTTTTTATTTTCCATAATTTACAATTTTAGCACAAAAATTAAAAGAGTGCTAAATAATTAAAAAAAGCCAGAATCTTAAAGATCCTCAGCTTTAATGATGGCTATTCTTCATTTATTGTTTATATCTTTTAAACAAAGTGCTTTATATTGATATCTTTGTTTTAAATAGTTATATGAATTGTCATCTATTTCAAATATTAAATGTCCATTATCATTTAAATATTTTTTAGCATTATCGCATATCTTTTTATAAAAGTAAATGCCCTTATTTTTAGCAAACAGCGCTCTTTTAGGTTCATGTCTTAGTGATGAGCTAAACTTATCTTTTTTATTTAAATAAGGTGGGTTAGAAACGATTAAATCAAATTTAGAGTTTACATTTTTAAATAAATTTGATTTATAGATTTTTATATTATCAATTTCATTTAGTTTGGCATTGAATGAAGTTTGTTTTAATGCTTGTTTGCTGATGTCGACTAATTCGACATTGCAATTAATATTTTTAGCAATTGCAAGACCTATAAAACCTGAACCACATCCAATATCTAAAACCTTGCTATTTTTATTTATATAAGGATAGCAGGCAATAATAACTTCTTCAGTTTCATATCTCGGGATTAAAACTTTATATCTTAAATCGAGCTTGACATTTTGCATTTCTTGCATTCCAATAATTTTTTGAACTGGAATGTCTTTTTTTAACATTTTAAGCTCTTTTTTAGATATAAAAAGAGGTAATCCATAACGCATTTTTTCGCGTAATAAAACCTCTTTTTCAATCATTATAAACCAGCCTCTTGAATTTTTTTGGCTTTTTCATCGGCAATCATTGCTTCAATAATTTTATTTAATTCGCCTTCCATAACAACTTTTAGTGAAGTTGAAAAACCAATTCTATGGTCAGTAACACGATCTTGAGGATAGTTATATGTACGGATTTTTTCACTTCTATCCCCAGTACCTGCTAATTTTCTTAAACCACTTTCTTCAGCCTCTCTTTTATTTACTTCAATTTCATATAGACGTGATTTTAAAACTTTCATTGCGGTTTCTCTGTTTTGAATTTGACTTCTTTCATCTTGTGATGTAACAACAATCCCTGATGGCTTGTGTGTTATTCTAACAGCAGAGTCTGTTGTGTTAACTGATTGTCCACCGGCACCAGAAGATCTAAATACGTCAATTTCAATATCTTCTGGCTTAACTTCGATTTTTATATCATCATCAACTTCAGGTAATACAGTAACGGTTGCAGTAGAGGTGTGCACACGACCTTGAGTTTCTGTTTGAGGAACTCTTTGAACACGGTGAACTCCTCTTTCAAATTTTAGTTGTGAGAAAACTTTTTCACCCTTAACGCTAAATACTATTTGACTAAATCCGCCAGCTGAACCATAAGTTGAGTCAATAACTTTAACTTTAAAACCTTTACTTTCGCAGTATTTTTGATACATTTTAAATAAATCACCAGAGAAAATATTGGCTTCATCTCCACCGGCAGCTCCACGGATTTCCATGATAACATCACGTTTGTCATTTTCATCTTGGGGTAATAAAAGTTCTTTAATTTTTTCTTCAAGTTCTTCCATTTGCGAAACTTGATTATCAATATCAGCTTTTGCTAATTCAATTAATTCTTCATCTTTTTCATTTGCCAATATATCTTTAGACATGATGTGCAGATCTTCAATATCTAAATACTTTTTAAAAGCTTCATAAATTTCTTCTATATTTGAACGTTCTTTGCTTATTTTTGTATATTGTTTTATATCGCCATAAACTTCTGGATCATTTAGTTTATTGCTTAATTCTTCATATTGCTTTTTAATTGAAAGCAGTGATTCGTACATATTCTTTTCCATAATGTCAATATTATAACAAATAAGCGCCATTTATAGAAGTTAAAATTATGATACTTTACGGTTTTAAATTATTAATAATTTATTAATTTTCTAATAAAAAATTACAGTAGTTAAAGAGAAAAAATACCCGGGTTTCCGAATATTTTTCCTCTCTAATATTGATTCTATTTTATATTTGTATTAATAAAATATCTCGATTTTCAACAATAAATTATTCATTTTGTAGGTTTCTTAATATATTTTTATCTTTAATGATTTCTTTTATTTTCGAAATAATTGATGGATTATTTTTTATGTTGCTTCAAATTAAATATATTGCTTCATCATCATTTTTGATTGCTTCTAAAATTATGTCTTCATCATTTTTTAATTTATCAGAGCAATGAAATAGAGCAATTTTTGAAATTTTTAAGCACTCTAAAATAAATGATTTGTCATTTTTTAATTTTTTATCAGCAAAAGAACTTGCGACTGGATTAATTTTGCATAAATCTAAAATAAATTCCTTGTCAGATTTTAAAGAATTTGTTGCAAATCATAGTGATCAATAATTAATTTTAAAAAGACTTTTGATTACATTTTTATCATTTCTTATGTTCTCTGGAACAAATAATAATATACGTGGGAAACTGTTTTTAATAGCTTCCGATATTATTTCTGTGTCATGTTTTAAATTTTCTGAAATATATTCAAATGCATCGTCATTTTTTTTAATGGCTTTTAATACAAATTCTTTATCGTTTTTCAATCTTTCAGACATATGTTTTAGTGCTCCTTGGGCACTATTATTTATTGCTTCAAACACGATTTCTTCATCATTTTTCAATCTTTCAGATGCATATTCGAGTGCTGAACCATTATTTTTTATTGCTTCGAACACAACCTCTTTATCATTTTTTAATCTTTCAGATGCGTATTCGAGCGCTCAACAATTATTTTTTAGAGCAGTAATAACAACATCTTTATCATCTTTAAATTTTTCAGATGCATATTCGAGTGCTGAACCATCATTTTTTATAGCAGTAATAACAACATCTTTATCATCTTTAAATTTTTCAGATACATATTTGAGTGCTGAACCACCATTTTTTACAGCAGTAATAACAAAATCTTTATCATTTTTCAATCTTTCAGATGCATATTCGAGTGCTCAACAATTATTTTTTAGAGCAGTAATAACAAAATCTTTATCATTTTTCAATCTTTCAGATGCATATTCGAATGCTCTTCTATCATTTTTTAGAGCAGTAATAACAACATCTTTATCATTTTTTAATCCTTCAGATGCATATTTTAGTGCTAAACCATTATTTTTTACAGCAGTAATAACAACATCTTTATCATCTTTAAATTTTTCAGATGCATATTCGAGTGCTAAACCACTATTTTTTAGTACTTTAATAATAAAATCTTTATCATTTTTCAAATTTTCAGAAGCGTATTTTAACGCGAAAAAACTTTCTTTTATAGCTTTAAGCACAACCTCTTTATCATTTTTTAATCTTTCAGAAGCATATTCGAGTGTTAAACCATTATTTTTTACAGCGGCAATAACAACTTCTTTATCATTTTTCAATCTTTCAGAGGCATATAGAAATGCAAATCCAATAATTTTTATTGATTTTAGGACAATTTCCTTATCATTTTTCAATGTATCCGATATTTTATCAATCAAAAAAGCGCCTTTTTTTATTGCTTTGATTATAAATTTTTTATCTTTTTTTAACCTTTCGGACACATAGTCAAATTCCTTATCGATATCATTTATAACTTTTAGAACAAATTCCTCATCATCTTTGTAATTATCAGGAATGTCTACAAATGCCAACGATCCAGTTTTAATGGCTTTAATTAAAAAATTCTTATCATTTCTTAGCTCATCAGAAGCATGATATATTGTTCAAGGTTTTTCTTTGACCAACTTTAAAATAAGATTTTTATTTGATTTGAAATTATCATCTGCATATGTTAAAATGTCCGGGTTATGTTTGACTAATTTTTCAAACTCTTTTTCATCTAGTTTTTTGAAATTGTAATTAAAAATATTTGATACTATTGAATAGTTTTCTTTACTTTCGGCAGTAAAACCATTATCCAAAATAATTTCTTTTGGAATATTTTTTATTATTCAAGGCATCAATAAATATATACTTTCTTTATTTATTGAATTTTCTAAGATTGATCCGACAAATTCTTTATTTGAAAGTAAATCTTTGTCAATAAAGTCTAAACTATAAGACAATTTTAACAAAAATCCTATGTCTGTTATTGTTTTAAATAATTCATCTTCTAATTGGTTTTGTTCGTATTTGGTTAAACTTATATTGTTTTCTTCGATGTATTTTTTTATATTTTGTAATGTTCTTTCATAAATATTATCATTCATATCAATCCCTTGTTATTTATTTAAATTTTTGAACTAATTTATCATTTCTATTCTTGATATCATCCATTGTTTAATAATCTATTTTTATTAATAAAATATGTTGATCTTCAATAATGAATTATTTATTTTGTAGGTTATTTAATATATTTTTATCTTTAATAATTTCTTTTATTTTCGAAATAATTGATGGATTATTTTTTATGTTGCTTCAAATTAAATATATTGCCTCATCATCATTTTTGATTGCTTCTAAAATTATTTCTTCATCATTTTTTAATTTATCAGAACAATGAAATAGTACGATTTTTGAAATTTTTAAGCATTCTAAAATAAATGATTTGTCATTTTTTAATTTTTCATCAGCAAAAGAACTTGCAATTGGGTTAATTCTGTATAAATCTAAAATAAATTCCTTGTCAGATTTTAAAGAATTTGTTGCAAATCATAATGCCAAATGATTAATTTTAAAAAGACTTTTGATTACATTTTTATCATTTTTTATGTTATCTGGAACAAATGATAATATATCTGGGAAACTATTTTTAAGAGCTTCCAATATTATTTCTGTGTCATATTTCAAAATTTCTGAAATATGTTTGAATGCATAGCCACTTTTTTTAACAGCTTTTAGTACAATATCTTTATCATTTTTTAATCTTTCGGTTGCATATTCTAATGCTTCGGGGTAATTATTTATTGCTTCTAACACAACTTCTTTATCATTTTTCAATTTATCGGATGTATATTCGAGTGCTCAACCATTATTTTTTAGAACAGTAATAACAAATTCTTTATCGTTTTTCAATCTTTCAGATGCATATTTGAATACTCTACCATCATTTTTTATAGCAGTAATAACAAATTCTTTATCGTTTTTCAATCTTTCAGATGCATATTTGAATACTCTACCATCATTTTTTATAGCAGTAATAAGAAAATCTTTATCATTTTTTAAATTTTCAGAAGCATATTTGAATAATCTATGATCATTTTTTATAGTGGCAATAACAACATCTTTATCATTTTTTATTATTTCTGAAGTAAATTCCATAATATATGGTTCAATTTTCACAGCTGCCTGAATAAATTCTTTGTCACTTTTTAAATTTTCCGAGGCGTATTTCAAGGCGATAAAACTTTCTTTTATAGCTTTAAGTACAATATCTTTATCATTTTTAAATATTTCGGATGCATATTGGAGTGCTGTACCATCATTTTTTATAGCAACAATAACAACATCTCTATCGTTTTTTAATCTTTCAGATGCATATTTGAGTGCTCTGGCATCATTTTTTAGCACTTTAATAATAAAATCTTTATCATTTTTTAAATTTTCAGAGGCATATTCAAGTGCAGATGCACTAATTTTTATTGATTTTAGTACAATTTCCTTATCATTTTTCAATGTTTCTGATATGTTATTAATCAAAAAGGCACCTTTTTTTATCGCTTTGATTATAAACATTTTATCCTTTTTTAACCTTTCAGGTGCGTAGTTAAATACCATTTCGATATCATTTATAACTTCTAGAACAAATTTCTCATCATTTTTGTATTTATCAGGAATGTATTTAAATGCCAATCGATTAATTTTAATGGCTTTAATTAAAAAAAATTTATCATTTTTTAGCTCATCAGAAGCATTAAGTATTATTCATGGTTTTTCTTCAACTAATTTTAAAATAAGACCTTTGTTCGATTTTAAATTATCGTCTACATATGTTAATACATCAGGATTATGTTCAACTATTTTTTCAGCCTCTTTTTCATCTAGTTTTTTGAAATTGTAATTAAAAATATTTGATACTATTGAATAGTTTTCTTCACTTTGGGTAGTAAAATCATTATCCAAAATAATTTCTTTTGGAATGTTTTTTAATATTCAAGGCATCAATAAATATATACTTTCGTTATTTATTGCATTCTCTAAAATTAATCCAACAAATTCTTTATTAGAAAGTAAATCTTTGTCAATAAAGTCTAAACTATAAGATATTTTTAACAAAAATCCCACGTCTGTTATCGTGTTAAATAATTCATATTTTAAATAGCTTTGTTCGTATTTAGTTAAACTTATATTATTTTCTTCAATGTATTTTTCTAAATTTTGTAATGTTCTTTCATAAATATCATTATTCATATTAATCCTCTGTTATTTCTTTAAATCTTTTAATTTATTTTTATTTCTATTTTTGATATTATCTATCGTTTAATAATCTTTTTCAACTTGTGAGATTTTATTGCAGATCTAAATTTTGTCGCTTTTTAATATAGCACTTTTAAGTTTGGATCTTTAAGTATAATCTTGTAAAATTCGCATAAATCGTTAAATAATTATTCAGTTTCTCTTCTTCTTTTTTTGTGAATATGGTATTTGATATTCGATGTTAAAAAGTTGTATTAATTAGAATATTTTTAAATAATTTTCTAATTATTTCACTTTTCACTTCTATTTTGTTTTGTCTAATATATATCCCTTCTCCATGAAAATATGCCAAAAACACCTAGTTGTTAGGTATTAATTTATTGTTAAATTATTTATTAAGAGTTTACTCTCTTTCAATCTTATTAAAAGAGGACTAGAAAAAGAGATCGTGTATAAAATTCCTTTCACATTATTCATGGTAATTTAATTATAATAAATTTTTAATTAGATATTGACATATCGAAAATCTAATTTTAATCATTTTTCAGTAATGATTTTTTGAGTATAAATTTAGTTATTAAAATACAAGTTTAAAATTTTATTTTTAGTATATCTAAAATCCTTTTTTAAATTAAAGTACTATGAATTTTATAATTTTGCTTTTTTTAAATGTTATAGAAAGAGATAAATTTGGGATACTTGCATATTTTTTATGGTGTTTAATTACTATAATTATTTTAATTATATTAGTTTTTACTAAATAATATAATTTGTAAAGCTTAAAAGTCTTTTAAAATAAGGAATATTTAATAAATATATGCGATAAATTAGATATGTTATAATTATTTTATTTGGGAAGGATTTTATTAAAATTATAGGATTATTTTGTTGGCCTTTTGCAAATGATGTTGTTTTAAATACATTAGAAAAAATTAAAACTAAAGATGCATAAATTTTAGTATTTTTTGCGTTAATAATTAAGAAATTTAAACAATCTAAATATTGAAGATATTGTTTTTGTTAGCAAAGAAAATATCTTCGAAAAGGCTTTTATTTAATATAAAATGATCATAAACTTTTAAAAATGAGTAGTAATTATTGTTCAAATTATTTGTATTTTTTAATGATTTTGAAAGATGTTTTACTTGAACTTAGTTATTTACTAATTATAAAACAAAGATTTTAGGGGATAAACATGCAACTAAATAAAGAACTAAAAAAAGAAAATATTGATACTAATACATTTACGGAATATCCACAATCATCAATAAAATGAATTTTGGATAAAGCAATTAAGAATCGAAAGCAAATAATTTTAACAGGAGCTCCGGGAACGGGTAAAACTTATAACGTTAGATCTTATGTTAATGATCAGATTAAAGCAAATGAAGAGAGAAATGAATTTGTACAATTTCACCCTTCATATGATTATACTGATTTTATGGAAGGATTGAGACCGGTTATTTTAGATGAAGCTACTATTGAAGAACCTACATTTGTAAAAATGGATGGTATATTTAAAGCGTTTTGTAGAAAAGTTATAATGAATAACTTTAAAGAATTGGGAGAAGATTTTCCAGTATCTTTTAAAGATTTTAAAGAAAAATATTCTCAGGCAGAATCAATGAATAAATTTGAAACAAAATACTTTTTTATCATTGACGAAATAAATAGAGCCGATTTATCTAAAGTTTTCGGAGAACTAATGTTTGGACTTGAAGAGTCATATAGAGGAATTAAAAATTCATTTAAAACGCAATATAAAAATTTAAGAACATATGAAATAAAGGCAGATGGGAAAGCTCATTTATTAAGTTTCGATTGTTTTGAAGATGGCTTTTTTATTCCTAAGAATTTATACATTATTGGAACTATGAATGATATTGATAAATCTGTTGAATCTTTTGACTTTGCTCTAAGAAGAAGATTTGGGTGAATTGAAATAAAAGCTAATGAAGTTGTGCATACATCATTAACCGAAATATTAAATAACAATTATCCTGAAAAAATTAATGCCTTGATTGATAAAATCAAAAAAATGAATAATGTTATTTCTGGTGAAGAAGGGAGAAAATTAGGCCTTTCAGAAGCTTATCATATTGGTCATGCATATTTTAAAAAAATTGACCTTGATAACCCTTTAAGTTTAAAAGATATTTTTAATAAAAGTATTGTTCCAATTCTTAAAGAATATACAAGAGGAAGACTACAATCTAATATTAATGATTTTATTACTAAATGTGCCACGGAATTAGAAGTTGAATATGAAAAATAGAATGGATTATTATGAAAAATAAATTAATTAATTTATATGAAAATGTTCGTAAAGATAATGTTTATGAAAAAGAACTGATTGAGTATAATAATGAGTATAATAAAACTATAGATAAATGAAAAATGTACCGTCAAAAAATTGAAGATGGAACAATTACATTAGAAGAGTATACAAATCGAATCAATTCTAAAGATTATTTAACTTACTTTTTGGAATACGATTCTGACATATTTGGATCGTCAAAAGGTGGAAATGCTTTTCATTACATGATTAAAATGAATGATGATGAAACTTTTTATCTTAATAAATATGATAAAGAACCAGAACAAAAGAGGGTTGATTGAGAAACTGCTAATATATATTTTGAAGAAAAAATAAAACCTTTATTAAAAAAAATAGTGAACTGTAATTCATTTAAAGAATTATATGATTTAGAAGAAGATGACTTATATAAGAAATTTGTGGCTAAACAAATTCTTAAAAAAATGATTTGTTTAGAGTCTAAAGTTAAAAAATGCGAATACAAATATAGAATTGTTGAAATTTATAAAAAATCAGCAATTAAAAAGGCTTGCAAATTATTTGAAATAGATAATAAAGGAATGTCGCAAATTAAACAAAATATTAATATAATGGAAAAAGCTTTTGAAAGTTTGTCATTGAATATAAATGAAATTACGGAAAAACAATCCTCTGAAGTTTCAAAATCATTAAGCAAAATGCTTTTTGTTAAAGAAAATGAAACTCCGTATAGTGCAAATAAAAACGATATATCTGAAATAATATCAAATGCTTTAAAAGATTATAAACAGATAGTTTTAACTGGTGCTCCGGGAACAGGCAAAACATTTAGCGCTAATAAATTCGCAGATAAAAATGGTCATTCGAAAGAATTTGTTCAATTTCACCCTTCATATGATTATTCGGATTTTATGGAAGGATTGAGACCTGCCATTATTTTTGAATCAACTAACAACAAGCCAACGTTTGTAAAAATGGATGGCATATTTAAAGCGTTTTGTAGAAAAGTAGTCACTGAAAATTACGATAAAATTAAAGCTAAAAATCCAACCAAAGTTAATTTGCCATTTAACGAACTATATAAAAAATATGAAGATGATTGTACGGATAAATATTTCTTTATCATTGACGAAATAAATCGAGCTGATTTGTCTAAAGTTTTTGGAGAACTAATGTTCGGACTCGAAGAGTCTTATAGGGGAATTGAAAATTCATTTCAAACGCAATATAAAAATTTAAGAACATATGAAATAAAGGAAGATGGAAAAGCTCATTTATTAAGTTTCGATTGTTTTGAAGATGGCTTTTTTATTCCTAAGAATTTATACATTATTGGAACTATGAACGATATTGATAAATCGGTAGATGTTTTTGATTTTGCTTTAAGAAGAAGGTTTCAATGAATAGATATAAACGCTAAAAAGATTTGCGAGCAATCACTTATTAATATGTTAAATATTGATAAAAAAGAAGCTGAAAATTTAGCAAATAAAATTTGTAAAATGAATGATGTTATTTCTAATGAAGGAGCTAAATTTGGTTTATCCGAAGCATATCATATAGGACATGCTTATTTTAAGAATTTGGATCCGTCTACATTACAAGAAATTTTTAATAATGACATTGCTTTAATTATTAAAGAATATACTAGGGGAAGAAATTCCGAAGATGTTGATAAATTAATTGATAAGTGTGCTAAGGCTTTGGAAGTATCGTATGAAAAATAAGATTACATTTTATGGAAGAGATTTTTCCGAAATTTATTTAGATTTAGCTCGCACTGAAACAAGCGACTTTGATTTCGAATTATTAGATAGTCATAAGAAAAATATACTTTTACATTTTTTAAAAGAAATAAAGCCACATGTTGAAGAATTAGTTGCTAATAATGATCAAGGTTTAAAATATGAATTATTTAATCGACTAAGTGAAGATAAATACTATTTTGATGGCCTTGTTGGAATATTATCAAAATCAATTAAAATTAACAAAAGCATTATAAAAGGTGAAGAATTATTAAAAGAAGAGCCAAATGACGAATACGAGGTTGAAATTACTCTTCAAATTCAATCTAGATTCGATGTAAAAGAGGATGGAACTGTCGGAAAACCATGTTTTCTATCTACAATGCTATCTGATAAAGATTTAATATTTGATAATGATTTTATACCTTTAAATACCGAAGATAACTTTTTTGATTATCTTTTATTATTTTCTTATAAAAACAAGTTAAAGGAAGCGAGTGTTAAGGGGTTATTTAGGACATTTCAAAGGTTTGAAAAAAATGATGACAAACTTAGAGGAACAATTGATGTGTCTAAACATATTAAACAAAACATGTGATTGAACAGTGGAACGATATCATATTCATATAGAGAAAATACTATTGACAATTACACTAATCACTTAATAGTTAAAACCTATCAATATCTAAAGAAAAAATACTTTTCAATGGTTAATAGAATATTCGATTCAGATATAGAAATGAAAAGATTGATCGACAACTTGTTATTTAATACCGAGCATTGAAAATATAGTCTTAAAACAACTATTACTAAAAATTTAAATTCAATTTCACATCCCTTTTATACTGAGTATGAATCGTTAAGAAAAATATGCTTAAAAATTTTAAGAAAAGAAGCTATATCCGTTTTTAATGGTGTTAATTCAGATAAAGCAGAAGGTATTTTGTTTTATATTCCAACTTTATGAGAGATTTATTTAGAAGAATTTTTAAAATCTGATGAATATACTCTTTCTTCTCAACATGAAATTAAAATTATAGATTACGGCGGAAATAGAAAATTCAAACAGACAACATTGCCTGATTATGTTTTTTTTAGCGATCATAATAATAAAAAACCTTTCATGATTTTAGATGCAAAATTCAAAGAGGCATGAAGTAATATTATTTTTAAAAATGGTTCTTTTAGTGATGTATTGAATGATTATGATAAATGTATAAGGGATATGGTGTCAATTAATTGCCATGCTAGCGGTGTTATTTTTCCAAGTAATCATAAGGATAATCATAAATTATCATTAAATCCCAAAGCTTTTGTTGAACATTCCATTAGCGAATTCAATAATGTTGATAAATTTTATACATTTCCAGTTTTTATTCCTTTTTCATCGAATGATTATAATTCGTGATTAAAAGAATTTAAAAATAACTTTAATAAGACATCATCGCTTGTTAAGTCATATGTTATCAAAGAAAAGAAATATATTCAAAATACAGAAATAATTTCAAAGCAAACAGAAGAATTAAGAAAATAAGTTATATAAACTAAAATTAAACTTTTAACATGTATATAGTTAATCTAATTTAATGCTGTTTTTAATTTGTATTTTTACGATTGCAATTATCCTTAATTGTGCTTAAAAATCATAATAAAATGCTTAAATATAAAGTTAAGCTTATTTTTCATCTATAACAAATAATTTCATTTTATAATTGATATTCAAACTTAAAAATTTAGATGATAATTGGTATTTTTTTATATGAATACCAGTTTTTTATTTATAATTAAATTACTATGAATTTTAGAATTCTCTCTCTCTCTCTCTTATAATCTATTTAAGAAAAAAAGAAAGTCAATGAATAATATTGCCACAAATATAGTGGCTTTTTTGCTATTAAATAGAAATGTTATTTTCTAAAATCTATTTATTTAATGATAAATATTTTAAACAATTGGAAACCATTAAAGAATTCTAATAATTTAACTATGTAAATGAAATTAATAAACAAAGGGGTGTTATGAAACTTATATTAAACATTTTAAATAAATGCGATATATCTCATGCAGAATTAATTAATGCTAACGACGCATTGAGAAAACAGGATGTTCAATTAACTTTTGGTAAAAGAGAAGTTCGCGGCAAAAAAATAACAATTTTAAACCAGTTAGAAAAAGAATTAGAAAGTAAGAAATTAAATACAAAAGAAAAATTAGATTATAAAAAACTATTTAAATTTCTTAATGAAGGTAAAAATTTAAATTTTTATACGTGTGGTCTTTCTAGAGTATATTTAAAAGAAGATAATGATGTATATGACGAACTTATTAGAATCTTGAAAGACCCTGCATTGAAACACAAAGAATATGACAATTTTTTAGTTGCAGTCCAAACTAAAGATTTGTCAAATTTAAAAATTGAAGGTATAGAAGTTGATGGTAACGCTATTAATCTATTTTTCAAGTTAACAATAACTAGAGAAATGAATAATATAAATAACGCTTATTACAGTAATACTAATAATATTGAGAATACAATTATAAATTTCGAGTTACAAAGAATAAATATTTCCAATTATAATTTAGAAATTAATAAAATTAATAGCAAACTTAAAAAAATTGCTGAAATTCAATTTGTATGTGATAGTGATAGTAAATGTAACTCGCCAACTTGTAATAATTTAAAATCAATATCAAGACAAGAGAATAAAAAGTGTTTGCAAAATACTGAATCGATTTTTAAGAAAAATGAAGATTCTTTAAAATTAAATGATATTGAAAGATATTTTAAATTATTTTTAGACTTTTATAATGATATGAAAAATTCTGACGCTGCATTTTTCTTAAATTTGTCAGATAAGAATATTGTTTTAGAGAAAAAACAAAACGAAAAAGACAATATTATTAATTTTGATAATAATTATTTATATTTATTTCAAAAATATAATTTTAATGTTTCGGGACATAAAAAAGATTGAAATCTTTCAGATATTCATTCAAAGGGAAGTTTGTTTGATTCACTTAAAATAACATTTAAGTTTTATGAAGAAAAAACAGAAGATAAAAATGAGCTGAAAAATAGACAAAAAAGAGATATAAAAAGCCACAATTTCGATAAAAATGTAGAAAAAATTGATGAAAATATTAATGCTATAAATGAAGAAATTCAAGAAATTAATTTCAACGTAGATAACCTTGACAAAAATATTAAAACATTTAATGGCAGAATAGAAGATATTCAAAATTTAATCAAGAAATATGAAATCTCAATTAACGAAAAAAGATTTATATTATCTGATGATTTATTAGATAAACAAACTCGTAAAACTATTGAAAAAGAAATAGAAGAAATTGAAAGCAAAATCAAAGAAAAAGAGAAAATAATTTCTGAATATAGAAATGAAAAAAATAAATTAATAAATAAACAAAATGAATTAAATAAGGAAATTAATTTTAAGAATGAAGAAATAAGTAAACAAAAATTACTTAAAAAAGAATATCAAAATTTGATATGCAAAATTAATAATGAAAACTATCTTGTTAAAAGAGTAAAATCGATAAAAATAGATCCTAAAACCAAAGATGATGTATCAATTGAACTAGAACCTTATTTTAAAAATAATAATTGAAAAAGATATCAATTATCAACTATTAATATTGGCGAAAAGACAATAATAACCAGATCACATAATTCTATTAAAAATTTATTTAAAGGTTATATAAAAGAACCTTCATTTTTAGCATCGTTAATTGAACCTTTAACAGTAAAAATAGACGAAAATAGCAAAACGATTGATGATATCAATAATTTTATCTCTAAATATAATTTGAATGAAAAACAAGCTTTAGCCTTTAAAAAAGCAATTTTTTCTGATGCATTATTCTTATTGCAAGGTCCTCCAGGAACTGGAAAAACTCAAGTGATATCAGCTTTAATTGATTACTATCAATATAAAAATCAGAATATTATGCTAACTTCTTCAACGCATGAGGCTATTGATAATGTTTTTGATAGATTTGCTAAATTAAATCCAACAAATCCTAATGTTTTTGCAATAAAAGTGTCAAGTGGAAATAGAGCAAATAATATAAATCCTTATTCAAAAGAAAATTTATCTAATCGTTATATAAAAGCATTAATATCCGAAGAGAATTTATTGAATAAAGTTAACTCAACTAACAATAAAGTACTTGAATTATGCAATGATATTAATAAAGATGTCAAAGAAAATAATATGAGAATCTGAAATCTATTTATTAAAAAAATAATAGTAGATGGAAAGAAAATTGAAGAACTTGAAGAATTATTAGAAGATATTTTCTCTATGTCAGAAGATGACGGTGTTTCTGATAAAGAAAACTCTAGGAAAATTATTGATATTTTAGAAAAATATGACTATTTAAAAATTGCAAAAGAACTAAAAAAATTAGGAATAGATTCGCCGGAAAAAATATCTAACTATATAAAAGAAGGGGCGAATAAAAATACTGATAATTTTTGTAATTCTGAAGTTTTGAATAAAATAAAAAGCAAGTTAAACATTGCGATTGAACTTAATGACTTAAAAGACCAATATGAAGATATTTATTGAAATGAAAAATTAGTGGATGTTTTATTTGACAATGAATTAGTTAACTTATTTGGTTTAACAACTACATCAAGCAGTGAAATTGAACATAATGGCAAGTTTGTTGACTTGACAGTTGATTATAAAATTGATTTGACAATCATGGATGAAACTTCTAAATCAAATTTATTTGAAATAATAAATAGATGTTTACAATCAGGTAAATCAATTTTATGTGGTGATGCTTATCAATTGCCTCCTACTGTTGATTTTTCAGAAGAATTATACAATTGAGTGATAGAAAAAGAGCTTGGTCCCGATAATGCTGATAAAACAATGCAAAATGATATTGTTAATAAAATTAATGATGCATTGGCATATCCTTATTTTAATGAGAAAATAAAAGAATTAACGAAAATGATGAATGGTAATTCATTGTCTTATGAATTTTTAGATATGCAACATAGATTCCCAGATGAAATTTGTGATTTTATAAATGTTTTATATGATAAACAAATAAATCAGAAACTTAAAACATTTAACAAAGATGTCAATTTTAAAAAATATAGCAATATAACTAGCAAGATAAATTTAATAGACACTAACATTCTTCCAATAAAATACATTAATGATATAAAACAATTTGACAATAAATTTAACCTTGTTAATAATTTTGATCACAATATGCTAATTGAAGATGGCTTTATACCAAGTTCATTTATTAAAAAATTTAATCAGAGTACACTAGATACTAGAATGAATCAATATAATGCGATTGTAATAGTTAAAATAATTCAAAAATTATTAAATGACTTGGAGCATGATGGAATAAACATTGAAAATGAAAAGTCAAAAATCGGAGTTATTGCTTTGACTAGAAATCAGGCAATTGTTATTAGAGGAATTATTCAATCTAAATATCCAGATTTATATACTAAATATATTGCAACGAAATCAATAGTAATTGATACGATTGATAACTTTCAAGGTAGAGAATGCGAATTTATTATTGTTGACTTAGTGAGATCGGAAAATAAAGGAACAGAGGAAACTACTAATAAACGTAATACCAACTTTTTAAACGATGAAGCTAGACTGAACGTTGCTTTTAGTCGAACGAAAAATGTTTTAATTGTTGTCGGCGATTTTTCATATTATAAAAATACTAGCCAAGGCTTAACTGTATTGAAAAAATATATAAATCATTATTTGAAAAACAAAGATAATTTTGTAACCCCAGAAGAATTTATAGGAGAGGAATACAATGAATGATAAGATAAAAATTAAACTTAATTTTCCTGTTATTCAAAAGCGGGTTGAATTTACGTATCGTGAAATAGAAAAAATGGAAAACTATAATAAGTTGATATTAATTCCGCTTATCGAATTCAAAAAATTAAATAAGTATATTACTGTAAAAGACATATTTAAGGAGTTTTACAACATTAATAGTGATGTCTTGATTCGTAAATTTTGACTATTGATTTTAAGGGATATGCATAGAAAAAATATAATAACTATAAATTTTAATTCTTCTGAAAATATGATTGAGGATTCTGATTTATTAGAAATGGATATTAAAAACATTGACATAAATAAAAAAATTGAAAAATATGTTGAAGTGAATAAGTTTTACAGTTTAACTAACCGAATGATGAAAAAGAACTTCACTTTCTATATTAAGAGTAAGTTTTTATCAGAGAATTATGATAAATACTTTGACACTAGAAATATAGGTAAATCTTGAAATGACAATTCTTTTGAAGGTTTTGATAAAAATGAATCGAAAGAAATTGATCAAAAGGTTTCGGAACTTGAATGTCATTTTGAAAAAGATGACTCAAAATTAATATTGGAAAAAAATGTTGAAAATAGTAATGATATTAAAGTAGCATTTTTTGAATCTGATTATGCCTTTGATATTGACAATTCATCAACTATTATTTCTATTAATATAAGACCAATTAATGCTGCACAAAATAACTTTATGGAAGATTTTATAAAGAGTAATTTAATTAACCAACTGCATAATCGCGAATTGTTATATGATTCTATATTCCCAAATAATAATTTTTTAAGTGATTTTCGAATTAAAGATAGCTCTGAAAAATTAGATATAAAAGAATTTGATATCAAAAAATTAATGATAAAAAAATCATTCGATCAAAATAATATTGCTGAAGGAAAATATAATGAAAGGTTTTTACTATTAGATAAAAAAATATTTGACATAAACAAAATAGAAGTTAATGTAAAAATTGATGATAATAAAGTTGAAGAAAATGCAGTAGACTTTTTTATTCCAACTGAAATACCCGAATCAAAATACCTTGAGTTGCTGGAAGATATTTATGATAAAAAAATATCAGACACTGATATTATGGCTTCTGCTTTAGAAAAATATCTAGACAAATTTTTAAAAGATACTAAAGAAAAATCTAACTTTAATTTTGAATTAATTTCAAAAATTTGAACATTTTTAAGTAATTTTAAAACTAAAGATAGATTCAAAGAAATTACTCAACTATTTTCTAATAATGTGTTTTTAGATGTTTTAAATACTATTAAAACTAGCGATGATTTAGATAAATTCACGAGCATTTTAAATAATAGCGAACTTATTTTTAAAAACATTATTAGTAAATACAATATCAATTCAGACAATTTAGACATTTTTAACTTTGTATCTTCATGAAATAATAATATGCTTAGAGAAATTTTTAAAAAACACGTAAATGATCATCATTTAGTTAATTTATATAAAGACAATAAATTTAATGAAACACTATTTTATCACGATTTAAAAAATCATATTTCTAGCGATTTTGAAGATTTAATTGAACAAATTAATTCTGACATTGACGCTTCAGTTAAATTAAATCATTTAGAAAAATTTAAGAAAAAAGAAGTATATAAAGGTTTATTAGCATTTGACTGTTTAGATTACATTAATGAATATATTTTTAAAAAAGAAGAAGAAATAAAAAACTCTTTAGAATATATTAGAAATAATTTAATTCCTAAAGCTGTATCAATTAGACAAAGACTTGAAAAATTTAAAAAAAATAGTAAAACAACATTTACAAAGTCATTAGAAAAAATAGATTTAAAACTCGCTGATTATTACAAATATTTATCTAATAACTATGCCCATTCTTTTAAAAAAGACACAACTACTGCTGAATATATTTTGAAAATGAGTGATGAAGAAGTAATAGCTAAAAATAATAAGTTAGATGAAATTAGCGAATATATAAAACAATTTGAGGTTAATAAATAATGAGTCACATAGCAACCGTAACATTGAATTTAAGTCAATTAGAAAAACGAGAATTAGAAAATATTTGTGATAAAAATACTGAACTACTAAATAATATGCTTTTATCTAATGAATATCAAAACAATAGTTTAATAAAAGAAGCTATTAAACAAATTGAGAATGTAAAATCAAATATTAATCAAAAAGTTGAAATGGATTTAAATTCATACAAAGGATTAAGTTTATACGAATTAGAATATGATAAAGTCAATAAATTATTATTAAATATAATTGATACAGTTGATTACAGAAAAATTGATAACTCAATTTCGATAGAAAATTTCAATCACTATGTATATGAATTTGGAAAATTGGCTTACGAAGCAAGAGATTTGATCATAAATAGTAATTTAGAGTTAACTGAAGATAACCTTAATTTAAAAATTAATGAACTAATGAATGCTAAAGCTTCTATTGAAGAATTAAGAAGCTTCAAGAATAGTATTTATACAAAAATAAGCAAAATTAAAAATAACGAATTAAAACAATATTTTGAAGATAAGATAAAAATAATTACAACTAAAAAAGATATTGACGATTTTAAAATTTGATTTAAAGAAAAAAATAATTCAATATTGAAAGCTGATAAAATAGCAAAACCATTTATTGAGTTTTTAATGATTAAAGAAAAGTATAAATTGGTCGGAAAACAAATAAAAGTCGTTAATGAAAAACTTGGTGTAATTTATCTTTTAGAAAATGATTTAGAAGAGCAAGTGATATTTAATGTTTCGCCAGACGGAACGGTTGAATATCAAATTGGTGATTATAAAAGGCATGTATGTTCAAAAACTGCAGATCAGATGCTTGAATATATAACTAAAAATTCGAATATGAACATTGTTAAATATACCGTGAATAGAACTTTTGTTGCAACCAAACCTAAATATAGCGCAAAAGAAAAAATAAAAAGATGAGGTAATTAATTATGAATTTAAAAGAAGCAATTACAACGCAATTAAAATTTAAGTTATTAAACAAAAATATAGTAATTTTGAAGGGGAATACTTCTGAGTTTTTATCTCCTAAAATATTGAATTTGCCAATAAAAAAACCGTCATTATATAATATAAATAAAAATTTATTAAAAAGCGAATATTTAGAATCACTTACTGAATTTGTAAATTTAGATTTTTTAACTTTCAATCAATATTTATTGCATTATTTATATCAAGATAAAAATCTAGACATTGATAATATATATCTTTACAATTCAAATTGAGAAATGGATAGCGAAATTATTCATGGAAATATTAAACTTGTTGATAAAAAGAAGAAAAAAGACGAAGAACAAGAAATGGCAGATGATATAGAAAGATCTGAAATTTTCGATTTTGTAAATATTGAAAATAATGACATTGCCCAAAATGAAGATATCAATAGCAAAATAAAAAACTTAATCATCGACAAAATTAATAACGAAGGCATTTCATCACAAAATTTGTTTATTTTGGATTTGGCCGATTCTATTTACAGTGATAAAAATACTCAACTGGATATTGCTAAACTAAATTCGTTAATTGATATGTTCACTAACGAAATTAACCAAATTAGTCATAAAGTTAAACCTTCAAATTTTAAATTAGTTATTTTGATAAAAAATGATCAAATATTTAACTCAATATTATTTAACAATAATCAAGAAATAACTTCTTTAATAATCCCCAATCCTTCGCTAGAAGAAAGAAGATCATTTTTTACAATTAGGGGTTCTTCATTTAAAAAACTTGATAACAAATTAACAACTAAAAAAGAAATTAATGACGCAAGTGCAATAACTAATGGACTAACTTTTAGAGAATTATTTCAACTTGAAGTATTTTCTAACAAACTTGATAATATAAAAGATTTTAAAGAATTATACAGATTATGTTTCTTTGAAAAGAAAGAATCTGAATGAGAAAAAATTAATGCTGAAAATTTGAATAAATTCTTAGAGGATTTTGACAATAAAGTCAAAGGCCAATCTCATGTTGGTATTAAAATAAAAGACACGCTAATTAGAAGCCAGGTAGGATTACAAGGTATTTTACAAAGCTCTGACATTCAGAAAAATTCAAAACCAAGAGGAATTTTATTTTTTGCAGGACCTACGGGTGTTGGAAAAACCGAATCAGCCAAAGCTTTATCTGAATTTATTTTTAATGACCCAAATCAAATAATTAGATTTGATATGTCAGAATATAATCATGAAGAATCTGATCAAAAACTTTTAGGAGCTGCTCCAGGTTATATAGGTTATGAAGCTGGTGGGACTCTTACTAATGCCGTTTTACAAAAACCGTTTTCTATTTTATTATTTGATGAGATAGAAAAAGCTAATTCAAAAATTTTTGATAAATTCTTACAAATTTTAGAAGATGGAAGATTGACTTCTTCTAAAGGAGAATTAGTTGATTTTTCGGAAACATTTATTATTTTTACTTCAAATATAGGTGCGTCTACAATGCCCAAAGATGGAGATAGCAAAAAAATTCAAGAGCATTTTATTTCAGAAGTTAAAAAATATTTTAGCGATGAGCTAAAAAGACCGGAGATTTTGAATAGAATTGGTATACCAAACATAGTTCCTTTTAATAAAATTAGCTCATTAGAAATAAAACTTGACATTATAAGATCTAAAATCAAGAAAATAAAAGAATTTTTATTAAAAGAAAAAAACATAAAATTAATATTCGATAATTCAATTGAAGAATATTATTCATTAGTAGCTAACAACGTCGATGATTCAATGGGGGCTCGTTCACTTATTTTATTTTTAGAAACTGATTTAGTAAAAGCAATATCAAATATTATTTTTAAAAATAGAGAACTAATTGAAAAGAAAATATCAGAATCCGCAGACGAAGACGGTTTAGTTAATCTAAAACTAAAATATGTATCTTCAAATAATAGTCACGGTTTTAAAGAAGAAATACTCTAAAATAAAGTCAATTAAAACAAAAATATTTAGGCACAGCGTCTAAATATTTTTGTTATTTATTAAATTTGCTAAGAAGTAATTGATTTATATATTTTAATTGACAATAATAACATATCAATACTAAAAAAGTAATTAACATTTTTAATAATAATATTACTATTCGGCTTTATTTAAAAACACCTATAATAAAAAATAATATTAAAAGTAATACGCTAAATACTAACATTGTTAATAGCATCGGCGTGAATATGATAGTGATGATGTATATTGAGCATAATATTTTGCGATTAGAGCGGGAGGCTATAATAATAGCAAAAATCAATGAAGCGACACTTAATATAATTGCATAAGTTAGTATTGCTGTTGTAATGAAATTTCAAGATGACAATATAGGGGTGAAAAATAAACATCAATATGAAAAATTTCTTTTATCGATGTAAACAGAATATAACGGTAAAAGTATATAAGTTAGTAATGAAAATATTCAAAAAGTAAATGACATTCAAAAATACAGTTTTTTCATTGCTAATACCTTTCGCTAATTTTATTGTTTATAAAAATAATATTTTAATTTAAATTATAGCTCAATATAATTTTGATTTTTAAGCATTATATTAAGATGATTTTATTATAAATAAAAATGCTTTTATTTTATCTTGAAAAAATATCTAATATGTTGAATTAACTATATTATAATTTATAATAATTAAACGACAAGAAACATAAGGAGGTTATATGGAGGCAAGAAGTTTATGTGATTTTAAAAATAAAGTAAAACTTCATGGCAATAGTTTCAGCGAGGAATTACAATATTATTTAAAAAAATTCAAGATGACACAAAGGGAGTTGTCATTAAGAATAAACGTTAGCACAAAATACCTTAACCAAATATTAAATAATGAATTTCAGGATTTGAGCGCTTCATTAATCGAAGCAATAGAATATGCATTTGATTTAGATGCGGGAACATTAATTCAAATTTATAATATTTATTCAACTAATACTGAAATAGAAAATAATAATAGTGATTTTATAAAAACATCAAAACGTTATGGAGTTGATTTTCTAATTCAAAATCCTAATTTAGCTAAAGTTGCAAATATTAATGTTAGTGAGCATATGAGTAATACTTGTAAAATGATTATGCTTAAAAAGTTTTACGGTGTTAAAAATTTAAGTGACTACGATTCATATTTAAAAGAACATATTATGGCAGAATATGGAATTTATTCAGATAATCCGCATAGTTTAGTATGAATTAGATATTGTGAACTTTCTTTAGCACGTTTTATTGAACACGACGAAGAAGGCGCATTTAGAATTAACTTCTTTGAAATAGTTATGAAAAAAATTATGACTATTATTTCAAATAAGAAAATGAGTTTCTATAAAAAAGTTGATACTGTTAAAGATTATTTATTTAAAAAAGGTATTGTTTTGATTACTAAACCTCATATTAAAGATTGTAATATTAGGGCTATTTCTCTTAAAAAAAGAGGAACAAGATACATCTTTTTATCAGATATGTATAATGCCGAACCACTAATATTCTTTGCATTACTTCACGAAATCGTTCATTGTTTTCATCCAGAAAAATTAGAAAAAGAAATTGATGCGATTTTAAAAGAAATATTGCAATCATGAACAATTGAAAAAAACAAAAAATTAGCAATTGTGATGGATGCAATTGATGCTCACGAACAAGCTCATTTATTTAGAGATGTAGATCCTAAAGCTGATATATCAGCAATATTAGATGTTATTTATTCTAAATATCCACGTGTTTCATTTACTGATACTGAACTTTTAAAATTAGAAAAAGAGGGAATTAATGAGTAATAAAATATTGATACCAAAAAGACAATATTTTAATAAAACACACTATACACTTGACTTTGAAAATAAAGTCTTTATAGTTAATGAAGATTTATTAAAAACTCGCCAAGCAAATAAACCGGGTACATTTAATGGTTTTAGAAAAATGACTGGTTCTGCACTTGGTGATATTATGGGTTTGGGATCATTTAAAAGTCAGTTCGCAGCTTATGCAAGACTTTGCGGCTTCGGAATGCCTGTGTTAGATACTAAATATATTGACGCCGGTGTTATATTAGAACCTAAAATATTAGATATAGTTAAGAAATCTCTTAAACGTGATTTGCAAACATATCCCGCTAAAGAATATAATTATGACTATTTTAAAAATAATGAACTATTTGGTGGATTACCTGATGGTTATTGCTCAGATTTAAATTTAGTAATTGAAATAAAGACGGCTGGTAGAAAAAAATATGACCAATGAGTTGAATATGGTGTGGACCCATCATATATTAAACAAGCACAACTTTATACATATTTAATGGGAAGTGAAAAATTTTCAATTGTTGCTTGTTTTTTAGAAGAAGACGACTATGCAAACCCAGAAGCAGTTGATATTACTAAACGTATTATAAAAAATTGAAATTTTACAATAAATCAAGAGCAAGTTTTAGATGATATTAAATTTTGCACTGAATGATTTGAAAAGTATACAAACTTAGGCATTAGCCCAGTTTGAAATGATTTGATTGACGGAGATTTGATTGAATTTTTAAAATGCGAAAATCAAGATCAATGAGAAAAATTATATTTAAAATGAGTTGAAGATAAAAAAGCTGTACCTAAGGTTTCATAATGGAAAGAAAAAAATATTATAAGGCAAAAGATTTTATAATTGCTAACAATCACAGGGCATTTTTCGCCTTTAATGATGTTAGTGATTATTTTATTAAAAATTTAGATAAACTTTATGACACTGAAGAAAGCGAAAGTGAATTTAACTTGCTAGATTTTTCATTAGACTACATTGATAAAGAATTTGACAAAAACTTTTTAGAATTTGTTGAAGAAAGCAAAAAAGAAGAAATTTTGTATTCAAACCCGATTGAAAAATTAAGTTATTTAGAAGAAAAAATAAAAAATGACCCAGATTTTTTTAATTTGTTAGATAAAAATGGGAAGCTATCATTATTTAATGAAATTACAGCAAAATTTTCACAATTTGAAAGTTCTGCAGAAGCTATTCCTTTTATTGTTCAAGGTGCCAAAGAATTTGTTTTAAATTATTATAAAGAGTCAAATAAAGATATTTTTGATAAGTTAAAAATTATACCGCTTAAGGTTGCTACTGATACTAAAATCCAAGACACAATAGCCGCTATAAAAGATGGCTATCAGCTATTATTATCGCCGGTTTTTGAGTATAAAAAATGTTTAGCAACACCATTTTATTATGATGTTAAACAAAAAACCATCGGGATATTATTATATTCTTCAAAAAGCTCACTAAAAGATATTGTTAAAGCCTATTTTGAAGTTAAGGTAATGAGAGAAGCCGGATTTGAAGTTGAAAATGTAAAAATTATTCCAATGATTAAAGAACTTAGGAAAAATGTTAAAAAGAATGAAATTAAATTTCAGTTTTCTGAATATGCAAATCATGCAAAATCAAAAGCTAGCACTAAAGATGAAGATTTTGATGATCAAGACGAACTAAACCACATAATTCATAAGAACCCTAATTATGACTTTTCAAGAAGAGTATTATTTAAATCTAAAGCAAAAAAAATCATTGAACATATAAATGAAGAACTCGAAAGTATATTGTCATTTTCAGAAAACGAAGAAGAACAGCGACCTTTTATTTGCCCATTTGAACGTTTTGTTAGAATGGCAAATAATCCTGAAGATTTTCCCGAAATTAATAAATTAGAAGAACTTATTACTGAAGATGATTTAACTTGCCCAGTGCAACTTAATGATGTTTATTTGAGAATTATGTTAGATAATTTATTGCCTGATTATGCCATAGCTTCTAAAAAGGCTATTAAATTAAAGATAGCTAACACTTGACCGCAAAAATTTTCAGATAACATCAAACCAAAGATTTTAGATTTTTTTGATAAAAACTTAATTTGAATAAATCCTTCAATTTTAAAAAATAAGATTTATGAAGCTATCAATGAAAAAGACGTTAAAATTGTGTGATTTGACTTTGAAGGGGTAACTTCGACTAAGCCAATTATTGATTTTTCACCACAATGAACACAATTGATATGCCAGAATTCAATTATTAAAACGATAAATAATAATATTATTGAATCAGAATCTTTTGACTATGTTTATGACCCGCAAAAATATAGCTATGAAACATTAATTAAAGTTATTGAAGATTTATATGATGAAGAAGCGAAATATTATGTTGTGTTTAATGAAAGTTATGAAAAATCAAGAATTAAGGAGGCTTTTGAAATCCTTGAATTAAATTTACAAAAATATAAAAATATTTCTCAAAAAAAATTAGAAGAATTAAGATACAAAAAAGACCAAATTATCAATAATTTGGTTGATATAGCGAAATTGTTTAGTAGTTCAAAAGCAACTTTTAGCGATACAATAATTTTAATTGGGGCAATTAAGGGTAGATATTCAATTAAAAAAATTGAGCATTTTGTTACTGAAAATAATTTAGAATTGGAACATAAAGTTTTTCCATATCATGAACTTAAAGTTAAAAATGGTGGAATGGCTTTACAAATTGCTACAGCAAGATTATTGGGTGCTATTAAAGATAATGAATGAAATTCTAAAGTTGAAGATTTAAAACGTTATTGTCATAATGATGTTTTAGCCATGATAATGGTGGCTGATTTGGTAAATTATTTGATGAAAAATTTTGACGAATACAAAGAAAATTATGATTTATATAAAGGATAATCATGAAATATATATTTAAAAACAAATATTTAAGAAAATGAGAGGCTAATAAAATTGACGATTTTAGTTTACTTCCTGAAAAAGCAATTACAGAGAGTTTTTTAGAAGAGTTAATTTCAAAACTGCCCTCTTCTTTATATGATTTAAAAAATCATTATCAAAAAATTCGTTCAATCATTACTGATGATCAAATAGATAGCATTCAAGGCGAATACAAGCTTTATATTTTTATTCCCATTGATTATTTAACCAAAACAGAAATTCTAAAATCAATTTATACTTGAAAAGAGAATCTTGAAATTTTTAAAAATGATAATGTTTTTAGTGAAGAAGAGCTCTCTAAAATATTCGGTTAATATACAAAAAAGCATTGATTATCCAATGCTTTTTTTGTATTAGTTTTTTGGTTTGAAATCTATCATAACAGGTGTATGATCAGAAACGGTATTAGCTAATTTTTGTTCTGAGGTTTCGCCGTTGCCATATTCTTGGTTTACTCTTCTTGATTCTTCAAGGTCTCAGATTTTATCTTTAAAAGCGCCAACTGTATCAAGTTTAAATGGAACATTTTTAAAGTTCTCGATTTTTTCTTTTTCGCTAGCATCTATGAAATTAACATCTTTGTTTTCTTTGAATAGTATTTTGTCATATGGTTCTGAATACTTTTTAGTTTTTCCTAAAGATGTTCTATATCTATCACTATTTTCTAAATCATAATAATAGTTTTTTAAATCATAACTGTCTTCTAGTTTTCTAAATAATGTATGGTTTTCAAATTTGATATTAGTATCACCGCCAAAAACAATTGCAGCTTCTTTATTTTTAGATATTGAAGCAAAGAAATTGAATACTTCTGGCAATGCCATAGTTTCATATACTTCATAGCTTCCTTGTTGTTTTTTGATTCTGATATCTTCAAAATTTGAAATGCCTGGTTCGCCATTTTTTGCTACTCCAGGAGCATCAAAGTGAGCAAAGATTGTGATTATTGGTTTCTGATATCCTCTTATTCTAAACATTGCGCCAAAAGGTGGTCTTGCATATTTTCTTTTGTTAAATGAAATTTCTTTGGTAAATGAAGCGCCAATTTGGTTATTATCAAAAGCAATTGGCTCTGCTATGCTTTTCTTGTATATTATTGCCACGTCTTCATTTTGATTACTATTTTCATTAACTCCAGGAACATTGGTTACACCAATATAAGCAAAATCTTCAGAGTTTGATAGTTCATTTAATTTATCAACAATTATTTTAACTTTGTCTAATCTATTATAGTTTACTTCTGTTATTCCAATAATGTCCATTTCGGTTGCTAAAATTGCCTTAGCAATATTAAGCACCTTAAGCCCCTTTGGATTTGAAGAACCTTTTTTGTCATCTGAACCATAATTTTTAATATTTCAATGTGCTACACGTGTATGGTTAGACGGTTTATAGAATAATTCTGATGCAAATGGATTTGGTTTTCTATCGGGTATAGATTCGTCAGTATTTTCTGTATTACCTTCAGAATTGTTATTTTCACTTTCTATTGGTTTTGATTCATGATTTTCGTCTTGATTTTTATTTGAATCATCAGCTGGTTGATCATTTTCTGGAGAAATTACATTATTGTTTTCTTCATTTTCAATTTCTGATTTGTCATTTTTGTGTGACTCTAATTTCTTAATAATTTGTTTTATAGCTTTTTTGATCTTTTCTTTAGTAACAGTTGATTCTTCAATCTTTATTGACTCAACGTTATTTTCATTGCTTCTAAAATAATTATGTGCTTTAATGATTTTTCTAATTATAGTTATGTTTATTATTCTCTGCCCTTCGAGAGATTTTAAGGCAAATTTAATAATTCTTAGTTTGTTAATTAATAAATTTATAAGTCCTTCGAGAGATAAATTTTCAATCTCTTCATCAGAAAAATATTGTTTTAGTTTTTCAATTACAACTTCAATATCTAATTCTGATTTAGGCAATTTAATCATTGGCAGTGCTTTTGAAACATTTTCATATAAATCATAAATATCGTAATTGTAATTATTAATTTTGATAATTTTGAAATTATCTTCAGGAATATTGCTGTCTAAAATATGTAAAATATTCTCTCAAGCAAGTTGAGTTTCATAATCATCTTCGTCAATTTTTACTATATTTTTATATTTGCGAATATTATCTTTTTCTTTTTTTAATCTATAAGATATTTCATTAAATTCTGATTTACTAACATCACCAACGTTTGCTTCGATTTTAGCTTCTAAATCACTTTGTGATTCTATACTAATATTAGCAGTTACTTCAGTATTTTTATTAGAACATGAAATTGCTAATGCAAATGGTGAAGAAATAGCTGCCAAAGCGGCCAACGAAAATATAGTAATCTTTTTACTTTTCATTTTGAAACTCCTATATTATTATTTTATTTATTTATTAACTTATATATATAATAAAATATATCAAAATCTCGACTTCAAAAATTAAAATAGCAATAAATAAACTTATTAAGCTATAACTTTTTATTCCAATAGATAATTTTTCTGTTTATACTATATAAAAAGCTAGTTTTTTAATTAATTAAATAAGTTTTAACTAAATAAAATAATTCAAATATAATATATAGACTTTGCAAAGGAGGAGATATGAATAAAATTAAATTAAAGCTGTTGTTGCCTTTATTTTTATCTACTACTTCAATTATTGCTATTTCGTGCCAAAGCAATAATATCAATCAAAAACTTAATAAAAGTGAAAATAATAAACCTGGCGAAAATATTAATAATAATCATAATGAAAATGATAAAAATACAGAAAACAAACCACTTGTAAATCAAAAAAACGAAGTAAATAGTCAAGGTTACGAACATGAAAATTCTTCACAAAAATATGAATTATTTTCATTTCCTAAGCCGAAATATTTGGACAAAAATATTGCATTAAGTCATGAAGGTGAAATTAAAGACATTAAATCAGTTTTTGATTATAAAAAATTTCCCGATAATGTTGTTTTATTGGCTAATGAAAATAATGAAAATCTAATAAAAAGATATTTTAACGAAGAATATAGAAAAGTTATTAGAACATTTTATGCTCAAAATTTAGAAAATAATTTACCTAAATGGGCGAATATTAATTTTGAATCAGCTCAAAGACCTGATTCAAAAATTATTCCTGATTTATTTGCAAGAATTAAAGATGAAAACAATTTATATAAACTTAATCAAAGAATTATGTTAAGCTATGCAGAAAACAACGAAATAGATTTAATCAATAATAAAGAGTTGATTTATAAAAAAGATATTACTAATTATTTAAATAAACCATTTTTAGATCGTAAGTTAAACATTAACATTCTTTTTGCGCAAAATCAAAGCAATTATGGTTTTAATTTTGTGCAAAAAAATATTATGAGATTTGAAGTTGATATTGAAAAATTGTTATTAGAAAAAGGCAAAGAAAGTTCAAACTATTTGAGATTAACTAATTATGATCTCCCAATTTTATATCAAGTGTATATTAATAATGATAACGAACTAATTTTAAAAGCCAAATTAGATGCTGATTTTAATAAAGATTTTACTTTTGATTATACAAATATTAAGCAAAATATTGTTATTAATAAATATTCGGCTATTATTGATATTTTTTACAAGACCATTGAAGAAAACGACGAAATTTTTTCTTTAGAAAAGATTACATATAAAAATCAAATCGAGCCAAAACTAACATCAAATGGATTATTTTATTCAAATGATAAAAATTTATCATTTACTAATGGTAAAAGAATAGTTGAATATGAAAATCAATCTTTATTTAAGGATATAAGAAAAAGGGTATTTGTAGTTGGCGGTGGGACATCAATAATGTTAGCCAAGGTTAAACCAAGCGATGAAAATGACCAAAGATATTATTTTATAACCAACCGTCATGTTAGCGATAATTTAAAAAATCATTGAGAAAATAGCCAAGTAATGAAGAAATTTTTAATTTATGATTTTGATGATAATAAAGTTAGAAATGCATCTGATGATATTTCGGTTAATGTTGAAAAAGATTATTTTAATTTTAACTTTTGAGAAGCCAAAGATCAAACAAGAAGAGATGGCAGAATCGAAAATGACAATAGAAAAGATGCCGATATTTCAATATCGATTATTGATATTAAGCAAATTTTAGCAAAAGCTAAAGCTGAAAATAAAACTAAGATTATTAATTATTTAGAAAATTGAAAAAATCTAAAAGCTCTTAAATTAAGCAAGAAAACTAGATATTTAAATGAAAATGATTATGTCAAATTATATCTTTCATCATTTCCAGTTGATAGTCATGCCGGATTTTCAGGTAGAAGATATCGCGAACATATTATAAATAGAATTGAAAATATTCAACTAAGTGATCAAGATCAAAGATTTTTAACATATGGTCATTTTAGAACTTTTATTCAAAGTGATGATTTATCTAAAAACCAAAAATATGACCTAATTTCAGGCGGATCTGGCAGTGTTGTATATGATGAAAACGGCGATATGGTGGCTTTATTTATGCAAAATATTGGTGACGATTCATATGGATTTGGTTTATTAAGCAATTTTGAATATGACTATTTTGGATATGAAACTTCAAATAACCCTAAATCATTTAAAAATAAATTAAAAAAAGCAATGGCAGAACAACCTGATAAATTTGAATATTTTGAAATATAGTAGTAAATAATTAAATGGATGCTTATCCATTTTTTTATTGCTTTTAGTTTAGAAATAAAAATTGGATTGTTAGAATTAATAAATTTTTTATATAAAAGAAGCATTCATTTTATAAATTGCAGTAAAAAAATATGATTATGGTAATTTTTCTGAAAATTTATTGATTTTTTCTTTAAATATTAAACATTTATTTTTACAGTATTACAATAAGGTTATAAAAGGGAAAAGAAGTAAATATGAAAAGAAAATTTTTAAATATTAGTTTAGGTGCAATAGCACTTATTACACCTCTTACAATGGTATCTTTAAGAATACCATACGAAAGTACCGAAGAGGATATAATAAGAATAGAAAAACAATACCGCGATAAGTTATCCTCATATTGTTTGTATGATTTTATAAAATTAACTGGAAGAGTGGATACTAAAATAAAATTCGTAAGTAGAAACTATCTAAATCCTGAAACGAATAAATATTTATATATAGTAGGATACGAAAAAAGTGGTTTTTCAGTATTTGATCAAGAAAAAGAGAAAATAATAGAGGTTATTCCTAATTGAAACATATCTAATTTAAGTTCAGAAATCATGTCTAATGATGATTTGGTATATTATAGAGAATCAAATGTTGAAATATCAATAATAAATAAAAACGATCGAGATAAATTAATGATAGGGGATCATAGAAGACCCAAAAAGAAAACTGATGATAAAAATATAAATGATGATTGAAAAAATAACAAAGACAATAGCAGAAAAAAAGTTGATTTTTCTAATTTTAACTACAATGATTTATTAGAGTTGCAAAACGCAAAAAAATCGGAATATTCTAAATTTGGTATAAGAGAAGAATTAAATGGGTTTTTGTATGCGGATAATGAAATAGATCATTCATGAATATTTAAAACAAAACCAACTGATATATTTGGTGAGAATAAAAACCGTAAATATATATCGAAAGATTCCAAAGGTATATGTGGATATATTGCTCTTAATCAAATGATGCTATACAATGAGTATTTTATAAATTCTGGTTATATGAATATAGCAAAATCTAATAAATACATAAATAAAGATGAAAAATATCATGTTGATATAACTAAGCCAGATCCGGAAGAGTGAAGTCCAAGACATAAAAAATCACCATCAATAAAATTAAAAGAAAATATGGAAAGATACTCTGCAGAAACAAAAAAACATTACCTATACAATAATTATTTTTCTCCAAAAATAAATAAAATTTACATGGAAGATATTTTAAATAAACACTTTTATGAAGAAGGAACAGACTATGAAAAAAGAAAAATTATATTAGACGATTTTGTTAAGGATAATGGCGGTACAACTAACTATAATTTATCAAAGCTTAGTCTTAATAAAAATAGTATAAATGAATTTATTAAAAATCAAAAAAAACCTATTTTTTTAAGGTCATTAACGAAACAATTTAAAAATGGAATATATGAATTAGATAAAGAAGCGGGACATATATATGTTGCTTATGGTTCATACAACGACGGGAGAGTTTTAATTAATTATAACTGGTATAATGAGCATACACAAGTAATTTTGGATATTGACCATATATATGGTGCAGAATATCTTGAAGACACAAATAGTAATAAAAATTTAAAAAAATATTTTTGAAATGGTGTTGAACATGTTACAGGTCCAGAGATGACAAATTATTTAAAACTATGGGGGTTTATTAAATAATGGCAAAAAAAATTAATTTATGTTTATTGGCATTATCTTCAATATCAATTCCAACAATGGCTGCGATTAGTTGCGCAAAAAATGAACCAATTAATAAAGGATATTATGATAATGGTGAAGAAATATTAGATGGAGGGATGTACAATAGAAAATATTTGAAAAACTATCTTTTATATTCTAAACTTCGCTATAAAAATAATAATCAAGTAATTGATAAACCATTTAGATTATTAACTTTCAAAACTTCAAATAAAGAACAAGAAATAATAGATTTTGTAAAAGAAAATTCAATTTCTAATCATTTCATGATTGCTATAAAGTTTGAAATTGAGATTAAAAATAAAAGTTCCGAATTAGATATTAATAAAGAATTTAAAAAATGACTTGAATCAGCTAAAGAAATGATGTTTTTATACTTACCAAATAAAATAAAAATAGTTAAACCTGACCAATTTGTTGATATACATGATTTTTTTGAATCGCCAATAAAAGAAGTTCCTGAATTTAAAATACCGGCTTCTAATACTCACTTTTTCTTTGATAATGAAGTTAAATTTATAGATCCATTATATTTTAAAACATGACGAGAAGTAACTGTTAAACATCAGCTTCTAAGAATATATAGAAAGAACAATATAAAATATAAAAAAGATAAAAATGTAGATGTTATTGATACATTTTCAATTTCACTTCAGCACTATAAACAAGAAGCTGTTGCTAGCCTTGTTTTAGAAAGGCTTTATCCAGAATATGATTATACAGATGAAAAATATATTGAAGAATACGAAATCGATGTAAATAGATTAACCTTAAAATATCCTATCTTTATGTTGGATTATTAAAAACTTTTTAATTGTAATATTAAAATTTAAAAATACAAAAATCATAAATCTATCTGAATTTAGGATAGGTTTATGATTTTTGTATTATGAAACTAGAAAATAATTAATTTTCTTATTATCTAATTTTGTTAGATCTAATCTTTATAAAGATCATTTTTTTGTTTAAGACTAAAAAAATATAAAAAAAACACCGAAGTGTCGGCGTATTTAAACAAATGGTGGAGAATGAGGGGCTCGAACCCACGACCCTCGCCTTGTAAGGGCGATGCTCTCCCAGCTGAGCTAATTCTCCGATTGGTGACCCTAGCGGGATTCGAACCCACGCATGTATGGATGAAAACCATATGTGTTAACCGCTTCACCATAGGGCCATAATGGCGCCGACTATTGGGATTGAACCAACGACCAACTGGTTAACAGCCAGCTGCTCTACCGCTGAGCTAAGTCGGCAATCTCGGCACTTATTAATTGATGCTTAATTATTATAACCGAAAAAAAATTATTTTTCAAAAAAAATATTTTTTTTATTTTTTATCAATTTTTATACTGATTTATTTGGTTATGCCTAATATAATAACATTTTTTTAGCACTTTGATGAAAATTTATGTATTTTTTATTTATTATCTTTTTTTGTTTTAAATTTCCACTTTGACCAATAATACATTTTTTGATTTTATTATATCGTTTAAGATTTAAAAACTTAGATTCCAATCAAATTGATATACTAAAAATCATCTATCAGAACATAACCTATATTTGAATATAATGTGAGATTAATGATTTTTTGTTTTTTAAAAATATTTAATTGATGTTTTTTTGATTGTTTTACAATTTTCTTTTTGTCAAAAATGTCGACGCACAAATGCGTTCAGATCTTTTGCTTTATGTTTAAAGTATTTTTATCTTTTTGTCATGTGTGCAAATTTAATATAAGAAAATGGTAAAAAAATGTGCAAATATTCCTTAATTCAAGCGTTTTCTCTCCCCCCCCTCTCTTTATGCTAATATAAAAGCATTAGAACAAGTTTATGAAATAAAACAATTTAAAAATACTTATTGTTTTTAGGGAAATAAGTATATTTTAAATTAGGAATTTTTGCATTTTTGCAACTCGAAAGGTTATTATTTCATATTTTTTTCTAATGAAAATATTAAAGGGGGGGGCATATGCCAAAAAAGAATACAACAAAATTAATATTAGGATTATCATTAGCGGCTACAACGCCTTTATTAGTGGGTTGTGCTGCTAAAGATGATAAAGAAGCTAAAAAAGATCATAAAATAAATTTAGATATAGCAAATGAAAAATTAGCAGAGCTAAAAAATCATGACAATAAAGCTAATCTAAGCGAAATAATAAATGATCTTGAGCTTAAAATAGATGAAAATAGATCTATTTTTGAAACAGATTCATTATTATTGATTCAACAAAAAGGTAGTGAATTATTATCGGCATCAGCTAATGCTGAAATTAGAAAAAACGAAGCAAATATTAAAACTGACAAAATATTATTAGAATTAAGTAATGAAATAGATAACATTAAAAAAATATCAGAATCTATAAAAAATGAACAACTTTTAAGTGTTACAAAATCAAAATTGGATCAATTAATAAACCAAGGCACATTAGCAAAAGATAAAAAAATAAAATTATCAGATTTAGAATTAGTAAATATTAAAAATAAAATTACCGAAATAAAAAAAGAGTCTCAAACGGAAATTAATAAAGTTAATGAAATAAGAACCATAATAAAAAACCAATTACTAGAAAAATCCAAAGAAATAGATTCATACTTGAAAACATTAAAAAAATCTGAATATGAACAGATAAAAGAAAAATTAAAAGCTATTTTAATTGACTTTAATGCAAATCATAAACTTAATTTGGATAGTAAATCAAAATCAGAACTAGATGAATTATTGACAAAACTGTCTAATAATTTAAAAGAAGCAAAACTAGAACAGATTCAAAAAGATATTGAAATAGTAGCAAATAATAAAACTAAGTTGCAATTAGCTAAAAATGCTATTGAAATTTTAGCAAGTTCATTAACTTCATCTGATTTGGAAATAACTTCTTTAAAGGCTAAATTAAATTTGGCAATTGAAAATGTCCAAAATGTCATTAGCTTAAAAAATGAAGATCAATACATTGATGAGTTAGAAAAAATAAAAACATTAAAATCTGGATCTGAATTAAAATATGAGGAATTTTTAGCAAAATTAAATCACGCTAAAGAAGAACATGCTAAAAGGTTAGTGAATTCTAATCAATTTTTAAACACATTAACATCTTCTGAAAATGCAAATCTTTATAGTCGGCTAATTATTGATTTAAGTAATGAAATAAATCAAAATAACAATATTACTAATAATGATCCTATTTTAGAAATAAATGCAAAGACTTCTAAATTAGAAGCTTCGGTTGCAAAATTTAACTTATTAAAAAATGACATTGACAATAAACATGCTCTGCAATTAGAAATTGAAAAATTAAAAACTATTTTAAGCTCAATTACATCTAATGATAAAGAAATGACTGATCTTAAAGTTGAAATAAATAGCAATTTAGAGCATGCTAAAAATACTATTGATTCGCAATCTAAAGATCAATATCTTTTAGAAAAACAAAAATTAGTTGAATATCAAAGTCAAGTCAATACAAAAATTGAAGAATTTAAAACTAAACTTAATTTAGCTAAATCAAATCATGCTGAAAAATTATTATTAGCAAATCAAATATTAAGTAATTTAAATAGTGAAAATTCAGATTCAAAATATGATCAGTTAATTACTAATTTAACTGAAAAAATCAATAGCAATAACTCGTTTGATAATAATGATCCAATTAACGATATCAAATTAAAGACAAATAATTTGAATGAAGCTATTAA
>JHVF01000003.1 GCA_000620005.1 Metamycoplasma spumans ATCC 19526 | reverse complement strand
TAGGTTTAATAGTGAATTCTATAGATAAAGTTAATCTAAATTAAAGTCGTATTCAGTTTTCAGAGAACAAAATATAGCCATTTGGCTATTTTTTTATATTTAAAAATATATAATTAATAAGATTAATTATTAATTAGAAAGGGCTAACATGAAAAAAGGTGTAATCAAAAATAATTTAGGTTATTCCGGCGATCTTTTTGTTTATCAAGACAAAGAAATGTTTAATTATTCGGTTGACACAATTTTATTAGGAAATTTTGTTTCGTTAAATCGAAAAGTTAAAAATATATTAGAAGTCGGTACTAATAACGGCGCCTTGTCAATTTTTATGGCCGCTCGTTCAAAAAAAATTAACATTGATGCAATTGAAATACAAACCAAAGCAGTTGAATTGGCAAATAAAAATGTTAAATTAAATAATTTAGAAAATCAAATTAATATTATTGAAGCTGATTTTAAATCATGGGCTAATGAATATGCCTATAAATGTGGCAATAAATTGGCAAAAAAATTTGATAGCATTGTAGCGAATCCTCCATATTATAACGAAAACTTTAATCAGGTGCGGATGTCGGGCACACACGAACAAAAATTAGCAACACATGAAATTAATTTAAATTTAGAGCAACTTATTTCATTATCTTCAAAAATAATTGAACAAAAAGGCTATTTGACCATTGTTTTGCCAATGGCGAGATATGTGGATTTAATTTGTTTATTAAGAAAATATAACTTTGAGCCAAAAAGAATTCAAATAGTTTATCCTAGAATTAACTCGCTACCAAAATTTTGCTTAGTAGAAGCGAGATTTAATTCTGGTTGAGGAACGTACTACGAACCTAATTTATATTTACATTATGATGATCTAAATGATCATAGTTATCGCGAAGAAATTAAAAAACTTTATATTCCTATTAAGGTTAAAGGAGAATAATATGCAGAAGAAAACTTTTTACATTACAACACCGATTTATTATCCTAGTGGTAATTTACACATTGGACATTTATTAACAACAACATTAGCTTGAGTTTATAGCAACTATAAAAAACAACAAGGCTATGAAACATTATTTAGTACAGGTATTGACGAACACGGTCAAAAAATACAAAAAAAAGCAATTGAATCTAATTTAGATCCACAAACTTATGTTGACAATCAAGCAGAAAAATTCAAAGATTTATGAAAACTACTTGACATTAAATATGATGTTTTTTCTAGAACAACTAATAAACATCATGAAAAGGCTGTTGCTTTAGTATTTGACAAAATGCTTAAAAAAGGTTATATTTATAAAGCAAAGTATGAAGGATGATATTCAATATCTGATGAAGAGTTTTTAACACCTAGCCAAGCAGTTGTTAAAGAGAATAAATTTTATCACCCCGTATCAGGGCAAGAACTTCAACACGTAGAAGAAGAAAGTTACTTTTTTAATATGTCGAAGTTTACCCCATGAATAAAACAGTATTTTGAAACTAGCGGCGATTTTCTGACTAATCGTTCGACTGAAAAAGAATTATTGAATAATTTTATTGATAAAGGATTGGATGATTTATCAGTTACTCGTGTTTCATTTGATTGAGGAATTAAATTGAATCAATATAATGACGAACGTTTGCATGTTATTTATGTTTGATTAGATGCTCTGTTTAGTTATTTAACGGGAATTGGTTATTTAAATGATAATGATGAACAATATAATAAATTTTGACTAAATGGAGATGAAAGGGTTCATGTCTTGGCTCGTGAAATCAGCCGCTTTCATGCAATATATTGACCAATATTTTTACACTCATTAGACCTTAAATTACCAACCAAGGAAGTAATTCATTCATGAATTATTACACCTGAAGGCAAAATGTCAAAATCTAAGGGTAATGTAGTTGACCCTATTCCTTTAATTCAAACTTATGGAGCTGAAGAAATTAAATATTTCTTTAGTTCACAAGTTAATATTGATAGTGACTTTACATTTAGCTATGATTTACTAGTTAATGTTTTAAATGCCGATTTATCTAATAACTTTGGTAATTTATTGAATAGAACCGTTAAGATGATCAACCAATCATTTGCAAACGGAACTAAATATGACAAAACTAATTTATTAGAAATAGATACAAAAATTTTAGAAGAAATTAACCAAGCTTATCAAGAATATTGCGAAGCATTAGACAATTTTAAAGCTGATAAAGCCTTGAAACGTGCAATTGAATTTTCTAAACACTTAAATGAATATATTGATAAAAATGAACCTTGAAAATTAAAAGATAATTTATCAAGACTAAATGTTGTTTTAAACACTTTATTGCAAGGTATATACGCAATTAATTTTATGTTATCTATCGTTATGCCAAATAAATGTGCAAAGATTTTTGAATTTTTAGCACAAGAAAACATTGATGCATCTCAATTAAATAATTTTGAAAAATTTGATAATAAAATTTTAGATGTAAAAGAAATTTTATTTCCAAGAATTAAATAATCTTTTAACAACTTGTTTGTTTTGATATATGATTGGCTTGAAATAATAAACTAAATAAATATATCAAACAAAGGAGAATTACATATGTCATGTAAAACAGAATGCAACTGCAGTTGCAAAAAAATGTTAGAATGCACAACATGTTCAGTTAAAAAAGCTGAATTAGAAAAAGCTATCGCTGAAGGAAAATGCATTTGTGGCGATACATGCGCAAGCAAATGCGAATAATAAAAATCAACTAAAAATTTGTTATTTTAAACCAGAATAATTTTCTGGTTTTTTATTTTAAAATGCTAAAATTAGTATTATGAAATTTATTGATGAAGTTAATGTATATGTACAGGCCGGAAAAGGCGGCGATGGTATTATCAGTTTTAGACGTGAAGCTAACGTAGATAAAGGTGGACCAGACGGCGGCGATGGCGGTAATGGTGGTAATGTTTATTTCCAAGGTGATCCTGGGCAAAATACTCTTTTACCATTCTATTATCAAAATAAAATTATTGCTGAACCCGGAGAAAATGGTAAACCTAAAAACGCTTTTGGTGCCAATGGTAAGGATTTAATTGTTAAAGTTCCGTTGGGTACCATGGTTTATTTAGATAATAAACTTGTCGCTGATGTTATTAGTGAAGAAAAATATCTAATTGCTAGAGGCGGTAAAGGCGGTAAGGGTAATCCACGTTTTAAATCAAGCCGTAACACCGCTCCAAGAATTTGCGAAAATGGTACACAAGGCGAAAAATTTGATTTTCATCTTGTTTTAAAAGTTCTTGCTGACGTTGGGTTTGTTGGAAAACCAAGTGCTGGTAAAAGTAGTTTATTATCACAAATATCTAATGCTAAACCTAAAATTGCCGATTATGATTTTACAACCCTAGTTCCACAACTAGGTTTAGTTAAGTTTTATGAAAATAGCTTTGTAGTTGCTGATTTACCTGGATTGATTGAAAAAGCTCACGAAGGTCGGGGACTGGGTATTCAATTTTTAAAACATATTGAACGTTGCAAAGTTATTGCTCACATTATTGATTTTGGTTCTATCGAAAAAAATCCTGTTGAGGACTATCAAATTATCAATAATGAACTAAAAAACTATAATTTAAAATTAGAAAAACTTCCTCAAGTGGTTATTGCTAATAAAAATGATCTAGAAGCTTTTGAATTGCATAAAGAAGAATTTTTAAAAGTTTATCCAGATGTTAAATTGATTGATTACTCAGCTTTATTAGAAGATAATTTGGACGAAATTAAAAAGGCACTATGAAATTCTTTAGAACTAGCTAAAAAAGAATTGGCTGAAATACCAGAAGAAAAAGAAGTTGTTGTCATTACGTTAAATAAAAAACCAATTGAAATTACTAAATTAAATGCAGATACTTGAGAAATATCAGGTGATGATGTTTATGAAGTTTATGAAAAAATTCCGGTTATTTCATTAGATAACTTATGAAGGTTTAATGCTAAATTAAAAGCGCTTGGAGTTTTCGATTTAATTAAAGATAGCGGCGTAAATGATGGTGATACAATCAAAATTCGTGATTACGAATTTGTGTGAAATTCTGACGAATTTTAAAATTAATTTTTTTTTGAAATATTTTAAAAAAATTATATATAATAATTAAGCATTCGTTGTTAATGTAGTGTGGAGAAGTAGCTCAGCTTGGTAGAGCACTTGACTTGGGCTCAAGCGGTCGCAGGTTCGAATCCTGTCTTCTTCACCATTTATGGGGGGGTAGCTCACCTGGCCAGAGCGCCTGCCTTGCACGCAGGAGGTAGAGGGTTCGAGTCCCTTCCTCTCCACCATTATGGCACTGTAGCTCAGTTGGTTAGAGCGTCCGGTTCATACCCGGAAGGTCAAGAGTTCGACTCTCTTCGGTGCTACCAAATGAAAATCGGCCTAACAAGCTTTGGACCCATAGCTCAATGGTTAGAGCAACCGGCTCATAACCGGTCGGTTACAGGTTCGAGTCCTGTTGGGTCCACCAATGGGCAATTACCCAAGAGGCTGAAGGGAGCAGTCTTGAAAACTGCCAGGGGCTTCACGGCCCGCGGGGGTTCAAATCCCTCATTGCCCGCCATATATAGCGGAGTAGAGCAGTCGGCAGCTCGTTGGGCTCATAACCCAAAGGTCATTGGTTCGAATCCAATCTCCGCAACCACGGTCCAGTGGTAAAGTGGTTTAATACGCTTCCCTGTCACGGAAGAGATCGCGGGTTCAATTCCCGTCTGGACCGCCATGGCTCTGTAGCTCAGTTGGTAGAGCAACGGACTGAAGCTCCGTGTGTCGCTGGTTCGATTCCTGCCGGAGCCACCATTTCAGAAATGACTAACACCTTAGGGTGTTTTTTTATCTTATTTTTAGCATAAAATATATAAAAAACGACTGGCTTTTAATAAAATAAAGTATAATTTACGCATTATGGAAATAGCAATTCAAATTTTCGGGATACTAGGCGCCCTAACAACAATAAGCTTAGGTTTTCCTCAATTATTAAGATTGAGAAAAACTAAAGACACAGGAAAAGTAAACTTCGTTTCATTTTGAATTTTCTTTGCTGGTATTTTAGCTTGATTGGTATTTGGAGTATTTAATTCAAATGAAAGCGGATGATATGTTTTTATTGCTAACTTTATTTGTATAGCTGTATATTCATTCACTATGTTTTATTTATACTACTATTACAAGGATAAAAAGAAAGGTCAATTAAGAAACGCAGTGATCGGAATTGTAATAGGTGATTTATTCGCCTTAGCATTGTTCGGTGTATTTGCAGTTACTGTATATCAAAAAATTCACACTGGTAAATTTTATCCTGAACAAGGCGGATTAATTCCAACATTTAATGGTCAAGCTTCGTTAGCAGTTGGTTTAATTGTTCCTGCATTTACAACATTGGCATTTATGCCTCAATTGATTATTTCTTTAAAGAAAAAGAATTTCAAAGGTCTAACCCCATGAATGCCATTACTTTTCTTAATTAACAATACATGATGAATTACTTTCTTCGTATTAAATATTGTTAATGCTCAAAGAACTCAAGATGTTAAACTTTTAGCTGGTATGCCAAGCTTTATCGGTGGATTAGTATGACAAATAATTTCAACTATTGTTTATACTATTCAATTTGGTTTTATTCTTAACTCTGAATTAAAAGAAAAGAAAATGCAAAAAAGAAATAAACATAATCCTAGTTCATTAAATAAAACAACATTAAATTAATTTTATAACTAATACTAAAATCATGTCCATAGTGACATGATTTTTTATTCAAATAATGAAGCCGCAGCTTTTATAAAGGCGCGATCTAGGCCGGAGGCACCTAGCTTAATTCCTCCATAATATCTAACAATAAAAATTGCTTTATTTTCACATTTTTTGATTTCTAAGATATTATAAATTTTTCTTCCTCCGCATGGTTCGCCATCATTATTAAAACCACCGCTAATTTTGTTATTTTCTTTTAATAAATAAGCATATACAATATGGGCTGATTTTTTATGTTCAACTTTTAAATTATTAAAAATTACTTTGATATCTTCTTTATTTTTAATATCAAAAATATAAGGCACAAATTTAGATTTTTTTATTTCTATAATTTTCATATATTTTATTATAAATGATTATTTTGTTATAATTTAGCTTATGCTAAAACTTACTGTAAAATATGCTGAACGTATTGATAAATACATTGCAAATAATAGTGAAATTACAAGAAACGATATTCAAACATTAATTGATGAAGGAGCAGTTTTTGTTAATGGTGTAAAAATCAATAAAAATAAATATATAGTTAAAGAAAATGACGAAATTGAAGTTATTAAATTGTTAGATAAACAAACTAGTGTAGAAAGTCAAAATATTCCATTAGATATTATTTATGAATGTGATGATTATTTAATTATTAATAAACCGTCAGGCATGGTTGTACATCCTGCTCCTGGTCATCATGAAAATACTTTAGTTAATGCTTTAATGTATCACTTTAAAAATAATTTAAGTAATGTTAATGGCTTATTAAGATTGGGTATTGTGCATAGAATTGATAAAGATACTAGTGGATTATTATTAGTTGCTAAAAATAATAAAGCTCATAATTATTTTGCTTCTTTATTAAAACAACACGAAATTAAAAGAACTTATTATGCGATTTGTGATAATAAAATTCCAAACAAAATTTTACATTTAGACTTGCCAATTGGACGTGATTCGAAAAACCGTCAAAAGTTTGCGGTTACTGAACAAAATTCAAAAAACGCTTACACGATAGTTGAAGTTTTAAAATACCTAGAAATTAATGGCAAAGACAAAACACTTGTTAAATGTAATTTAAAAACAGGTAGAACTCACCAAATTAGAGTGCATTTAAATTATATTAAGCACCCAGTGTATGGTGATCCGATTTACAATAAAACAGTTGATGACTTTAATCAAAGACTACATGCTAAGGAAATGGAATTCATTGACTTACATGGCAATAAAATGCATTTTGAAGCGCCATTGCCTCAAATTATGGAACAAGAAATTCAACTGGAAAAAACAAATAATTAATATTATTAATTACTTTAAAATATAATTTATATATTAAATAATAAAACGGAGGTGAATATGTATTCAATCGACTTATCAAAATATAATTCGGCAGAAGAATTATTTAATGAAAATAAGAAAAAATACTTAATTTGATGAATATTGTTTACGGCATTTTTAGGCTTAATTTTATTCATTCAATATGCAGCTATTATTGAACAATTAGTGAATAAAGATAATTATATTAATGGCTATCAATCAGAAATTGCAAAAGAAAACTTGAAAATTACAGCTTATTCAGTTTATAACAACGTAATAATTGGCTTTACTGCATGAGTTGCTATATTCTCAGCTATATACATATGACATATTTTTTCATTTGTAAAAGCATATAACAAAAAAGATTATTCTCAATATTCTTTTGTTTTGACCGGAATCTTTTTATTTGCTATTATTTTTCAAGTATTAACATTAGTTTTTTCGGGTGCTTCATATTTCAAATTTTCACATTGAGATATAAGCAAAATATTAAAAAGCATATCAACATTAATATATATTATCGTTTATTTTGCAGTGTTTATTCAATGCAATAAAACAATCAAGATATTTAGAGCGTTGAAAATTGATTTGATGCAAAGAAATATTCAAAACGATCCATACTATCAAATGTTTCAAAACATTATGGGTGGAAACTTTTCACAAATGAAACAAAGTGAAGATCAAATCAAAAAATCATTCAATTCAACATCAGATATTCAAAACGCAGAATTCAATTCTGCAATGTTAGCTAAAGAATTGCCAAGTAAAAGTGAATATCGTTCAAAACTTGAATTATTAGATCATGAACAATTAATTACAATGGCAGAAAAATTAAATATTTTTGGATCTAGAGATTTAACTAAAGAGCAGTTAGTAGATAAAATTGCTTCAATTTTTGAAGAAAGAACAATTCAAAAAGAAGTTAAAGAAGATAAAAAAGAAGATGATGGTGAAAAAAATGATTAATTTTTCAGAACAAGCACAAGCTAGTGTTAATAAAAGTTCTAATCAGTATCTTATTTGATCATTATTGGGAATTGCGTTTATTGTAATTTCACTATACATGAGTATTAGATTTATTATTAACTTTAGAAGAAGTATTAAAAAAACCAAAGAATTATTAGCTAATGATTTAAAAATTAAATATGTTCAAGGTTTTAATTTAAAAGGTAATGCAACAACAAATTACATTTTAACTAACATTTTTTATGTTTCAATTGCTATTATGGCTGCCATTTTATTAGCTAAAGTAATGAAAAACCCTGATACAAAACTTAGCTATGAAGCATTTTTTATCGCTATTCTAGGATTTTCTGTAGCTTCGATGATTATTAGTAACATTTTAGTTTTAGTTATTTATTTAAAATCATTTAATCAAATACAATATAAAAATAGCAATAAAAATCTTTCTATTGCTTTAAATCAATTAAAAGAAGAAGAAAAATATAATTCAGAATATCCAGCTGAAATAAAATTAGATATTAAAAAAATGGAAGAGAATAATCCTTTAGCACCTCGTGTATTAGCTAATTTCGTTTCTTTTTATAATAAAATGGAATCTAAAACACTAACAAAAAGATATAAAGAATATTTAAATCAATTATTTAAAATTAAATTCTTTTTAGAATCATTAAATGTTATTGAAGAACAAAAAGAAGAAGAAGCTAAAATTTTAGGCATGGTATCACAATCAAATTCTGATAAAGAACTGAATAAAGTTGAAAAAGAAATTGCTTGAATGAATAAAATGGATCAAAAAGTTAAAATTATTAAAGAAACTGATGATATGCCAAAAATGAGTAAAAAAGAGTTTAATAAAAAATATGAAGAATATTTATACACAGTAAGGTCACAGGACCCTATGTATCAACAAGTTCAAAAAAATGCGTGATTAACTTATCGTGATGGCGACATTGAAGATTTATTTTATAATCCAACCTCACTTGTTATTTACACATTAGATAATGGAACGACTGTTTTAGAAAAAGAAATATCTGAATTTTTAAAAGAATATAAAAATATTTTAAAAAGTAAATTTTTACAAACTTTATAATGAAAACTCCGTCATGGAGTTTTTTTAATTTATAATATGAATTATTAGGAGATAAAATGAAAAGAGTTTCTAAATTATTATTAATGTCAGCGCCAACATTTATCATAATGCCAGTTGTGACTATTTCATGTGCGCCTTTGAATTCATTGAAATACAAAGCATTTAATGTTATTAAGACAACATTAATAAATTTAATCGGGGATGTCAATAAATATTTTGAAGAAAATAATGATCCTGATATTAAACAATTATTAAACGAATTAGAGCAAACATTAGATGAAATGAAGAAAACAGAAATTAATGAATCTAATCCACCAGAAAAATATATCAGTACATTGAATGCTAAAATTAACGATTTCATCAATCGCTTTATAAAAATAAAAGAAGATAAAATTAACTTAATTGTTACATATTTTGAAAAATTATCAGACGGTTATCAATATATTAAAGATGAACTATCAGAACCAAAATATATTAAAATAGCTAAAGAATTGCATAAAAATCTAAAAGAACAAACCGCTCCGACGATTGAAATGCCAAAAACTGAAATAAATGAAAAAATCGTAAAAATCGAAAAAATAATAAACGATGCAAAAAGCGAAAAAGAAAAATTAGATAATAAAGAAATACAAATTTAATAATAATTTTTTATATATCATTTCTTAAATTTTTAATGGAATGATATATATTTTTTTAACCAAAATAAAAAAATAAAAAAAATTAAAAACACCGGCTTAGTTGTTGTATAATATACTAAGTATTTTAATAATTGCAAAATACCAAACATTAATATAAATTTTAGAAAGGAAATTACTATGCCTACAGTTGCACAATTAGTTAAACAAGGCCGTAAAGATAAAACATCAAAATCTAAAGCTCCTGCTTTAGGTAAAATGTACAACTCTTTACAAAAAAAAGAAATTGCTATACCTGCACCTTTTAAACGTGGTGTATGTACTCGTGTGGCAACAATGACACCTAAAAAACCTAACTCAGCTATTCGTAAATATGCTCGTGTTAGATTATCAAATACACAAGAAGTTACAGCTTATATTCCTGGAGAAGGACACAACCTACAAGAACACTCAGTTGTTTTAATTCGTGGTGGTAAAGTTAAAGACTTACCAGGGGTTAGATACACAATCGTTCGTGGTACACAAGATGCTGCCGGTGTTGATGGAAGAAAACAAGGTCGTTCAGTTTACGGAACAAAAAGACCAAAAAGTAATTAATTAAAGAAAGTTAAGAAAGGAAAAATATGTCAAGAAAACATAAAGCACCCGTTAGAGACGTTTTAGCAGATCCAGTTTTTAACTCAAAAATTATTACAAAATTAATCAACACAATTATGTTAGACGGTAAAAAATCTATCGCTGAAAACATCTTATATAACGCATTCGAAATCATTAAAAGCAAAACAGGAAAAGAAGCTATCGAAGTATTTAATGTTGCTTTAGAAAACATTAGCCCACAATTAGAAGTTAGATCAAGAAGAGTTGGTGGATCAAACTACCAAGTTCCTTGTGAAGTTAGTGCTAAAAGAAAACAAACTTTAGCATTAAGATGATTAATTCAATATGCAAGATTAAGAAACGACAAAACCATGGAAGAAAAATTAGCAAATGAAATTATTGATGCTTCAAACAAAATGGGTGGAGCAATCAAAAAACGTGAAGATACCCACAAAATGGCAGAATCTAACAAAGCATTTGCTCACTTTAGATGATAATAGGATATTTCTATGGCAAGAGAATATAAATTAGAAGATTACCGTAATATCGGTATTATGGCGCATATTGATGCTGGTAAAACTACTACAACAGAAAGAGTTTTATTCCACACTGGAAAAATCCACAAAATTGGCGAAACACACGAAGGTGCTTCACAAATGGACTGAATGGTTCAAGAACAAGAACGTGGTATTACCATTACTTCTGCCGCTACAACAGCTTACTGAAGAGGTAAAAGATTAAACATTATCGATACTCCAGGACACGTTGACTTTACAATCGAAGTTGAACGTTCACTTAGAGTATTAGATGGTGCTGTTGCTGTTTTAGATGCTCAATCAGGTGTTGAACCTCAAACAGAAACAGTTTGAAGACAAGCAACAAACTACAGAGTTCCAAGAATTGTTTACGTTAACAAAATGGACAAAATGGGAGCTAACTTTAAAGCTTCAGTTGAGTCACTTAAAAAATTATTAGGCGCAAATGCACACGCTATTCAATTAAACATTGGTGAAGAAGCTCAATTTAAAGGTATTATTGACCTAGTTGAAATGAAAGCTTTTGAATACGATGGAGAAGCTGCGGAAAATGCAAAAGAAATTGAAATTCCAGCTCATTTAAAAGACGAAGCTACTTTAATGAGAGCTTCATTAGCTGAATCTCTAGCAGATTTTGATGAAGAAATCATGGAATTATTATTGGCAGAGCAACAAGTAAGTGCCGAAAAAATGAAAGAAGCTATTCGTAAAGCTACACTAACAGCTCAATATTTCCCAGTTGTTTGTGGAACATCATTTAAAAACAAAGGTGTTAAATTAATGCTTGACGCTGTTGTTGATTATCTACCAAGTCCATTGGACATTCCAGATATGAAAGCATACAAAGGTGAAGAAGAAATTACTATCCCTGCATCTGATGATGAATTCTTCTCATCACTAGCATTCAAAGTTATGAATGACCCATTTGTTGGAAACTTAACATTTTTCAGAGTTTACTCAGGTGTTATTACCAAAGGTTCTTACGTATTTAACTCAACAAAAGGTGAAAAAGAAAGATTAAGCCGTATTTTATTAATGCACGCTAACTCAAGAACTGATATTGAAGAAGTTAGAACAGGTGATATTGCTGCTGCAGTTGGACTTAAATTCACAACAACAGGTGATACATTAATAGATGAAAAACACAAAGAGATTGTTTTAGAAAACATGAACTTCCCAGAACCAGTTATTTCACAAGCTATTGAACCAAAAACTAAAGATGCTTCAGAAAAACTTTCATTAGCTTTACAAAGATTAGCTGCTGAAGACCCTACATTTAAATACTACACAGACGAAGAAACTGGTCAAACAATTATCGCTGGTATGGGTGAGCTTCACTTAGATATTATCGTTGATAGATTAAAACGTGAATTTAAAGTTGAAGTTACTGTTGGGGCTCCTCAAGTTTCATACCGTGAAACTATTACCAAATCAGCTGAAGTTGAAGGTATTCACAAGAAACAATCAGGTGGTAAAGGTCAATATGGTCACGTATGAATTAAATACGAACCAAATCCAGATGGCGGTTTTGAATTTATCGACAAAATCGTTGGTGGTAAAATTCCTAAAGAATACATCAAATCAATTGAAAAAGGTTTACGTGAAAAAATGGACATTGGTATTCTTGCTGGATACCCTATGATTGACATTAAAGCTACCTTATTTGATGGTTCATACCATGAAGTCGATTCATCTGAATTAGCATATAAAATTGCTGCTTCTAAATCATTGACAAAAGGTCGTGAACAATTAGGTACAGTTCTATTAGAACCAATTATGGACGTTGCAGTCGTTGTTCCTGAAGATTTCTTCGGTGACGTTATGGGAGATATCTCAAGACGTCGTGGACAAGTTCGTGATAACGAAACAAGAAATGATGGAGCACACGTTATTAAAGCTTATATTCCATTGTCAGAAATGTTTGGATATGCAACTCAATTAAGATCTATGACCACAGGTCGTGGAACATACCAAATGTGATTCGATCACTATGAAAAATTACCACGTAACTTAGCTGATGAAATCATCAAAAAACGTGGTGGTAAAGTTTCAGTTGACGAAGACTAATAATAACTTAAAAATATGTAAGGCAAAACCTTGCATATTTTTTTAAATTTAAAAAAATAAAAGCAACGAATTGTTGCTTTTATGATTTTCTTTTGATAACGCCTTTTCAAACTAGATAACCAATTAATAGTAAAGGTATTAAAAATACTATTGCGAAGATTACAAAATAACTTATTATTCAAGATTTATTTTCTTTTCTTCTGTCGTTTTTAACTGAATTTACAATTTCTATTACATTTGAACCTAGGTTATATTTAACTTCGTTAATTCTTCTTAAAAAATGTATTTGCGAAAAAATAAATAAAACTGTTATAGCACCAATTATAGCACCACCAATTATTAATAGAACAGTTACATTTTTAAAGGCACTTTCCATTATCTTTTCTAAATTAATAGAAATATTTATGCCTGATGCCTTTTCTATTTTAATTTCACCAGCTTTTCATAGACCATAAACAATTAAATTGAATAATCCATAGTATGTAATAAAGAAAACAAATAGTCAAATTCATCTTAGCTTATTTAAAACTAATGAACGATATGTTTCATATAAATGAAGTCCAACATTGGCATCGACTCTGTTTTGTTCATCTTTTAAAGATCTGCTAACTACCTTTATAGCATTCAATTTTATTGCGTATACGATGAATACAACTAATGAAAGAATTAATATTCCGCCTGATAAAATGTAATATCCTATACCATCTTTTTTATTTTCTGATTTTGCTGTAATTAAGAAATAGGTTAAAAGTACTCCAATAATTGATGCAATTAATATTGTGAATCAAACTAGAGAAGAAAATAATTTTGCTCTATATTCCCTCTTGAATATTTTCCTAATTGTTGCTCTTTTTTCTGGTGAAATTTCAACTTCATCGTCAAAAGTTAATTTCGGCGAATTTGTAACATTTGTTAATTCGCTGTTTTCAGTTTGGTTTTTCTTTTTAAATAAATTGAACATAATTAATAATATACACCATTACTATTGTTTGCGTTTTGTGCAAGTTGATTTACTTGTAGGTTTCATAAAATATCTTGACTAACTGCTTTAGTTTTTGAAGATCCTACTAATGCTAAAATTACGCCAATAAATGTTAATATTGGAATAATAAAACCAAATCCTATCAATACATTTGCAGCACCTAGATTTGAAGTTGCTGATTTTGCTAGTGCTTGAGTGTCTAAAGATAAAATTGGTATTGAAGAAATTTTTCTATTTATTTCTTTTAAACCTGAAATTGAAATCATTAATACTATTGGTAGCACAAATCCCATAATTAAAATAGATACACTTAATAATAGTAATAATCCTAAATAAATTTTAACTTCCATTTTTAGTGCGTTAAATGTTTCTTTAAAGTCGTCGAAACTACTTGATTTTGCAAAGATTTGTATTAGATAAAAAATTGAATGTTTTGTATCTGATTTATTTCCAAATCTAAATTGATATAAAAGAACAACTGCTATTCATAAAGCAATAAATATTGCTGGAATAATAAAAAATATGATTGCTTTACGTTTAGTTGATGTTGCCTTAGATTCTAATGATCTTGCTAATGCGCTAAAATTATGCATTTATATTTTCCTTTCTAAATGTTTTTATATACTATATATAAAAGTATACAATGAAATAAATTTAAATATATAAATTCGCTTTAATTTAAGCTATTTTTTCAGTAAAATTATCAAGTTTACAAATTAATTATGCTTTTTGTAAATTTATTATAATTTTAATCATGAAAACAAATAGAAATAATACAAAAAAATGCTCACATAAAAAGACTGATTTTTTTCCGTTTATCTGCGATGATAAACTAAGATTAATGTCATTTTGAATGGGATTTTCAATGTTGATTTTGTGAGCAATTACATTTATTGCGTCTTGAATATCAGATTCTAATATGATTTTAAATGGAATAGCCAAATTATCAAAAGAAACTAAAGAAAACCTAATAAATGCTAATATTTATCCTTCTATATCGGGAGCTTTTTTACAAGTTAGATTTACATTTACATACATTAGCAATATTTGAATAGGAATAGCGTTATTACTGTATGGTATTTTTCCTAAATATTTATGATCAAAAAGATTTTTATTTCTTTCTACAGTTTATATAACAATAACTTTTATTGGATTTTGAGGAGTTATTATTCCTTTTATATTTATAAATCCAGAGTTTTGATATCAAATACCGCTTAGCTGAAAAATATTAACCGTACCTGTACATTTTATTAACCCAGTGATTGCATTTGTGGCAATTATTCTGTTGAGAAAACGCATGGTAGTATCTAAAAAAACAATGAACCTTTCATTTTTAATGGTTTTAGGGTATTATATTTTTACAATGTTAATTTTCTTTATTGGCGTAAAAGATGTTGATGTGTTTTTAAGTGATATAAAAATTAAAAATAGTGTTGGCCTTGATATATATTCGAAAATGCAGGTTTCAATTTATCCATTTTTAAATTTTAGAAGACCGTTTGGATATGAAGGAAACAATTTATTTATTAAAATTATTTTAAATTTAATAATTCCAATTGGTGGAATAGCAATTTCATTTGCAGTTAGTTACTTTTGACAAAAAGTGCTTAAAATTAAGTTGTATGATAAAAAAATATTAAACGATAAAAATTTTCTTGAAGACAATGTTTTGTTATTTAAAAAATAAAAGTGAGTGTTAATAAAGTCACTCACTTTTATTGCTACTCTTGATTGTTGGGTGTCTGAAAATCTCTGTTAAAGTTTGCGAAAGCATTTTGTTTTATAAAAGGGTTATTTGCTTGAACATTTTGTGGCTCTTCATCTTTTTTGTTTTTGTGAATGAAAACACATAAAGAAATAAATGTTAATATAAATAGCCCTGGTATTAATAAACCAATTATTGCAATAACTCTTGCAACTTTATTGTGTTCATATGCCCTATCAATACTTAAAACAGTCATAATTAATGATAATAAACCAAATAATACTGTAAAGCTTAGTGAAGATCCTAAACCGATAACAAGTGGCAACGCTTCTTTGATAGATTGTTCAAATTGCTCTCTGTCATCAAATTTAAGCTCACGTTTTCAAGTCAAATATCCCAATACTGCAGTTGCTATTAATGATAAAATTGCCAATATCATAAAAGCTATAGCAAAACTTGCTGCAATTTTTATTCTTTTTCTTTGCATAATATTCCTTTAAAATTATTATATTACTTTAATTATAAGTAATATTTCTTTACATAAAATCAAATTTAGTAAAATTAATTATAAATTATATTAATAACAATATAAGAGGTGCAATTATGGAAGCGTTTAATTTAGAAAAATATTTAAAAATTCAAAGTGAAAAAATTATTGAACGCATCAAGTTATTTAATAATCGTTTATATTTAGAATTTGGTGGCAAATTATTTGATGATTATCATGCAATGAGGGTTTTACCAGGTTATCATCAAAATACTAAGCTAGATTTACTTTTAAAATTAAAAGATAAATTAGAAATTATTATTGCTATTTCATCAAAAGATATTTTAAAAAATAAAATGCGTAGTGACATTGGTATTAGTTATGATAAAGATGTATTGAGATTAATCGATACATTGCGTGATTATGGCTTTTTAGTTAATAATGTTGTTATTACTCAATATAAATCAACAACAACTATTGATAGATTTAAAGAAAAATTAGAAAAATTAGGCATTAATGTTGCCTTGCACTATCCAATTGATAATTACCCCAATGATCCTGATAAAATCATTTCTAAAGAAGGATTTTATAAAAATGACTATATAAAAGTATCTAAAGAATTAATAGTTATAACTGCCCCTGGACCAGGCTCTGGAAAATTAGCGGTAGCACTAAGTCAAATATATCATGAAAGTTTGCAAAATATATATTCAGGTTATGCAAAATTCGAAACATTCCCAATATGAAATTTATCAATTGAAGATCCAATAAATTTGGCATACGAAGCAGCAACGGTGGACTTAGATGATAAGAATTTACCTGATTATTTTTATTGAAAAAAATTCAATCAAATCGCTACGAACTACAATAGAGACCTAGAGGCATTTCCAATTTTAAAATCGCTATTAGATAAAATCTATAATAAAGAAATTTATTCATCACCTACGGAAATGGGCGTCAATATGGTTGGCTTTTGTTTTAATGATATTGAAAAGTGTCATGAAGCATCTAAAAAAGAAATTATTAGAAGATATTACAAAGCTATGGTTGATTTTAAAAGAAGCAATACTCATTATTCAAATATCACGAAATTAGAAGCAATAATTAAAAACAATAAAATTGACTTTTCGATTTTACCTTGCATAGCTAAAGCTAAAAAAATTGCTAATAAAACTAATTTACCAGCTACTGCAATTTATTTAAAAGATAATACTGTTGTTTATGGAAAAACAACAAAATTAATGGGTTCGAATTCTTCAGCATTACTAAATGCTTTGAAATATTTAGCAAATATTGAAGATTCAATCGATTTAATTGATCAAGAAGTAATTAAGTCAATTCAAGAATTAAAAATCAATATTTTAAAAAATAAGAATCCCCGTTTACATATCGATGAAATTTTAATTGCGTTAACAATGAGTGCTAAAAATAATGAAAATGCAAAAAAAGCATTGCTATTAATTGATAAATTAAAGGGTTGCGACGTTCATTCGACGGTAATTTTATCTAAAATTGATGAAGAAACTTTTGCAAAAATAGGTTTAAACTTAACTGAAGAACCAATTTATGAAGATAATAAATTTTTCCACAAATAATTAAAAATAACTTATATCTATGATATAATAAGCACGCAATATATGAAGACAGTAACGGCGTAAGCTTAATAAGGTTACCAAGTATGTTTACTTATTTAGGATATTGCGTAAATTATATAGGAGGAAAAAAATGAGTGCTTTAAGAGATGCTAAAGTTTTAGTAGTTGATGAAATCGTTAAAAACTTAAACGAATCAAAAGCTCTATTTGTTGTAAATTACAAAACTCTAGACGTTGCTTCATTACAAACAGTTCGTAATGAATTAGCAAAATCAGGCGTTTTATTAAAAGTTTACAAAAACAGATTAGTTAAACAAGCTTTATCTCAATTAGGTAAAGAAGAATTAAATGCAAGTCTATTAGGACAAAACATTTATGCATTCGCTAAAGAAGATGATTTAACTTCACTAAAAACTTTAGTTAAATTTAAAAAACAATTCCCAGCATTAGAACTAGTTGCTGGTATCTACGAAAACAAAGTAGTTGATGCTAAAGCATTAGACGAAATATCAAAACTTCCTTCATACGAAGAATCATTGATGATTCTTGGAAACTCATTATTATCACCAATCAGAAATTTAGCAATTGGTTTAAATGAGTTAGTTAAACAAGGAAAAGTATCTGAATAATAAAAAAATAAAGGAGAAAATATTATGGCAAAATTAACAAAAGAAGAATTTGTTTCAGCATTAAAAGAAATGAACATTAAAGAAGTTATGGAATTAGTAGAAGGATTAAAAGAAGAATTCGGTATTGATCCTACTGCTGTTGTAGCTGCTGCTGCTCCAGCTGCTGCTGAAGCTGCTGAAGAAAAATCAGTATTCAACGTTACATTAAAATCAGACGGTGGAAACAAACTAAATGTTATTAAAGTTGTTAAAGACTTATTAGGTTTAGGATTAATGGATGCTAAAAAATTAGTTGAATCAGCTCCTGCAGTTCTAAAAGAAAATGCTAAAAAAGAAGAAGCTGAAGCTATTAAAGCTAAATTAGCTGAAGTTGGCGCAGAAGTTACTTTAGACTAATACAATCTTTGCAAAACGGGCTTTTATAGCCTTTTTTGCTTTTATTTATAATATGTGTGCATACGCGTATATAAATAGCACAAAAAAATATTGATATATTAAAAAAATAAAATTTTAAAAATTACAAATGAGGTAAGATATGCTAAATAAATCTAAATATGAACTTAGAAAATTTGGACCGATTACTGAAAGAAGAGACTATTCAATAAGTCAAAAGAAGTTTGATACTCCTGACTTTTTAGAAATGCAAAGAGATTCAGTTGAAAAATTCATTAAACACGGGATTGAAGAAGAACTAAGAAACATATATCCAATCGAAGCTAACGGAAAAGTTAGAATAGAATATATTCATAATTCTGCGCACTTTGAACATCCTAAAAAATCTGAATTTGAATGCATTAAAGAAGTAAAACAAAAGGGGTCATCATATCAAGGAAAATTAAAAGCAAGATTAAGACAAATTAACATCGAAACTGGTGAAGTTGAAGATGCTGAAGTTGTTTTTGCCGAAATTCCTATTATGACTTATGGTGGTTCATTTATCATTAACGGATCAGAAAAAGTTATAGTTTCACAACTAATTCGTTCAACCGGGGCTTATTTTGGTTTGGGCGTTAGAAATAAGAATGCTAACGACCTATTTAACAAAGTTGAAATCATTCCACAATTAGGTTCATGAGTTGAAATTTATCACAAGGTAACTTCATCAAACCCTGATACGGTAAAAATTCATATCGACAAAAATAAATCATTTTTACTAACTGTGTTTTTAAAAGCATTAGGTTTTACTGAACAAGGTATTAAATCAATGTTCGGTTCAATTGATGTTTTAGAAGAAACATTTAGAAAAGATAAAATTGTAGGACCAGATTCAGAAGCTGTTACTAGAGAAGCTCAACAAGCTATCTATCGTTTAATTAGAAAAGGTGATCGTATGACAGCTGAATCAGCTCGTAATTTGATTCCTTCAACTTTATTTAACGAAAAAAGATATAACTTAACTGAAACAGGACGTTTCACATTAAATCGTAAACTAAATGTTATCGAGAGAATCGCTAACTCATTTTTAGCTGAAAATATTTTTTCACAAGATGGTGAATTATTATATTCAAAAGGTGAGTATATTACATGAGAAATGGCTCGTAAAATTCATGAAGAGTTTAAACAAGGCGTTATCCCTATGTGAAGATTACCAGATGTTGAAGCTGACGTTTATGGCTTACAATTAGAAGAACAAGGTAATGAATCTTTATATGATCGTTTATCTGTACCAAGAGTTTGAATTTATCCTACCGAAAATGATAAAAACCGTGATAATAAAGTACTAGTTTTAGGAAATGATCCTACCTCAACCGAAAACTTTTTATTAATTCCAGATTTAATTGCAACAATTTCATATTACTTTAATTTATTATCAAAAGTCGGAGTTGATGATGACCCCGATTCGCTAATAAATAAAAGAATTGTTACAATTGGAGAATTATTACAAAATCAATTCAGAGTTGGATTGATTAAATTAGAAAAAAACACAAAAGAAAGAATTTCAACAAAAGATATTGATAAAATTACACCTAAAAACGTAACAAATAACAAACCAATCTTTAATCAATTTAAATCTTTCTTTAATACATCTAAATTATCTCAATTTATGGACCAATGTAATCCATTGGCAGAAATGTCAAACAAACGTAGAATTACATCGTTAGGGCCTAGAGGTCTTAACCGTGATACTGCTCAATTTGAGGTTCGTGACGTTCACCCAACTCATTTTGGACGTATTTGTCCAATTGAAACACCTGAAGGTCCAAACATCGGGCTTATTCTTAACTTAGCATCGTTTGCTCAAATTGATAAATATGGATTTATTCAATCTCCATATTTTAGAGTTAAAGATAAAGTTGTTGATTTTTCAAAACCTATTTATTTAACAGCAATTGAAGAAGCGGGCTATACTTTTGCTCAATCAACATTACATATTCACAATAACAAAATAATTGATGAAAAAGTAATGGTAAGACGTGACAATGAATATATCGAGGTTAATGCTGAAGAAGTTGACTTTGTCGGTGTATCTAACCGTCAAATGACATCTATTGCTGCTTCAGCAATTCCATTTTTAGAAAATGACGATGCTAACCGTGCACTTATGGGTTCTAACATGCAACGTCAAGCTGTTCCAGTTTTATTCCCAGAAGCTCCATTGGTGGCAACTGGTGTTGAAGCTGACATTGCTAGATATTCATCAAGCAACATTAGAGCATCACGTGACGGTGTTGTAAATTATGTTGATGCCGAAGTGGTTAAAATTACTCCAACAGGTGCAACAAAGAGTGATATTTACAATTTACGTACATTTGAAAAATCTAACCAAGGTACTTTAATTCACCAAGTTCCAATTGTTAAAGTTGGTCAAGAAATTAAAGCTGGTGATTTATTAGTTGATGGTCCATCAATGAAAGATGGGGAAATGGCATTAGGTAAAAACGTGCTAGTCGGATTTACCACATGACATGGATATAACTACGAAGATGCTGTTGTTCTATCTGAAAGATTAGTAAAAGATGATGTTTATACTTCTATTCACATTGAAGAACAAACTATTCAATTTAGACATTCAAAAGCTGGAGAAGACATTTTAACAACCGATATTCCTAACGTATCAAATGCGTCAAAACGTTTCTTAGATGATAATGGTATTGTTAGAGTTGGATCGGAAGTTAGTGCTGGTGACATTTTAGTTGGTAGAACATCACCAAAAGGTGAAGAAAACCCAACACCTGAAGAAAAATTAATGGGTGCTATCTTCGGTCAAAAAACTGCTTCAAGAAAAGATACTTCTTTAAAAGTAAAACACGGACATAATGGTACTGTTGTTGCTGTTGAAGTTCTTTCTCGTGAACAAGGCGATCAATTAGAAGATGGTATTGAAAAAATCGTTAAAGTGTCAATTGCACAAAAACGTAAAATTAAAGTCGGCGATAAAATGGCTGGACGTCATGGTAACAAAGGGGTTGTTTCAATCGTTTTACCAGTAGAAGAAATGCCATATTTAGAAGATGGTACACCACTTGATATTGTTTTAAACCCACAAGGTGTTCCATCACGTATGAACATTGGACAAGTTTTAGAATTACACCTAGGTTTAGCAGCTAAATCATTAAAAACTAAATTTGTTACACCAATTTTTGATGGTATAACACACAACCAAATTAAAGAGATTTTAGAAGAAGCAGACTTAAATACTACTGGTAAAACAGTAATATACAACGGTCAAACTGGAGAACCATTTGATAATCCTATTTCTGTTGGTATTATGTACTATCTAAAACTTTACCACATGGTTGATGACAAAATGCACGCCCGTTCAGTAGGTCCATATTCATTAATCACTCAACAACCACTTGGAGGTAAATCTCAAAATGGTGGTCAAAGATTTGGGGAAATGGAAACATGAGCTATTGAATCTTATGGTGCATCAAATGTTTTACAAGAATTATTAACATATAAATCAGATAACATTGTAGGGCGTAATCAACTATATAATGCACTTGCTCGTAAGACTAAATTACCAAAACCAGGTATGCCAGAATCATTTAACGTTTTAGCATACGAATTACGTGGTTTAGGTATTAAATTAGAAGCTCACGAAAAAAATGGCGATGAAGCAGATTACGATAGTGAAAGAGTTGATACTAAATACTATCAAGAATTTGAAGGGGGAGCAGAATAATGAAAAAGAATTCAAAATACGACTCACTAGATGAAGAAAGAATATCAAAAATATCATTAGCATTAGCTACTCCACAAGATGTTGAAAGCTGATCACATGGTGAGGTTACAAAACCTGAAACTATCAACTATAAAAGTTACAAACCAGAACGTGGCGGTTTATTTGATGAAATTATTTTTGGTCCAATGATTGATTATCGTTGTCCAGTTTGTGGATTCAAGTACAAAAAAATAAATGAGGGAAGTTACTGTACAAGAACAGAATTATGTAAACAAGAACATGTTCAAATTCTTCCTAAAATAGCCCGTAGAAATCATATGGGTCATATTAAATTAAATAGTCCAGTAGTTCACTTCTGATATTTCAAAGTTGACCACTCAATTATTTTCAAATTATTAGGTTTAAGAACCTCATTACACGCAAGCGATACTGTTAAGCGTGAGGAATTAGAAAATCTAATTTATTACAAAAACCACATTGTTTTAGAAAGTGGCGGTTTAAAATCTTTACCAAAAAACCAAATTATAGAAATAAACGCTGCTGCCATCATTTACAAAGCTGCATTAGAAGAGTTATTAGAACGTTTCGAACCAGAAACTGAAGAATATGATGATATTAAAGAAACATTAGATTCGTTAGTTGAAAAAGCAACATCTAAAATTGGTCAAGAGTATGGTATTGACTTTTATGAATTAAATGAAGTTATAGAACACTATTCAGATGCCAAAATTGGTACTGGAGCATTAGCTATTGAATATTTATTAAAAAATCTAGACTTACAAAAAGAAAAACAATTTGTAACTGATGAAATTAATAAATTGAACAATGAAGAAATTTTAAACCCAGATAAATTCGCTTCAACTGCACGTCAAACTCGTGAAAAACTATATAAACGTTTACAAGTAATTAACGCTTTTATTGAATCTAAACAAGATCCAACAAGTATGTTAATTTACAACTTACCAGTTATTCCTGCAGATTTACGTCCTTTGATTCAATTGGATGGTGGACGTCATTCAACTTCTGATATTAATGAACTTTACCGTAGAGTTATTATTAGAAATAATCGTCTACAACAATGACAAGATAAGGATGCTCCTACATTAGTTATTCAAAACGAACTTAGAATGATTCAAGAAGCTGTTGATGCTTTAATTGATAACCAAAGAAGATCACCTAATCCTGTTTTATCTAAAGACAACCGTCCATTTAAATCAATTTCAGAAGCTTTAACTGGTAAAAAAGGTCGTTTTAGACAAAACCTACTAGGTAAACGTGTTGACTATTCAGGTCGTTCAGTTATTGTTGTTGGTCCTGGTTTAAAAATGCACCAATGTGGTATTCCACGTGAAATGGCTGCTAAATTATTTGAACCATGAATCATTGCGCGTTTAATTGAAAAAGAAGTAGCTACAACAATTAAAAATGCTAAGAAAATCATTGAAGACCAAAATCCAATTATTTGACCTCATGTTGCCGATGCAATTCAAGGAAGATTAGTTCTATTAAACCGGGCACCAACCCTTCACCGTCTATCAATTCAAGCGTTTGAACCTGTTTTAGTACGTGGGAAAGCTATTAGACTTCACCCATTAGTATGTACTCCGTTTAACGCTGACTTCGATGGTGACCAAATGGCCGTTCACGTTCCAGTTTCTGAACAAGCTTTATTAGAATCACGTGAGTTAATGTTGGCTAATAAAAATATTTTAGGGCCTAAAGATGGTGAACCTATTATCAACCCTTCACAAGATATGATTTTAGGTTTATACTACTTAACTATTGAAAAAGCAAATGATCTTGGAGAAGGTAGAGTATTTGATGATTATGACCACATGATAAGAGCTTTAGAAGCCAAAAAAGTTTCATTACATGCTAGAGTTGCTTTACCAGCTAAAAAAGTTAAATCATCAAAATTGATTAATGCTCACGAAAAAGATCAGTATATTATTTCTACTGTTGGTAAATTCATTTTTAATAATGTATTCCCTAAATCATTCCCATTTATTTATGACAATAAAGTAAATAAAGCTAATTCATTAGAAGACTATAATCAAGCATTTAATGCTAAATATGTTGTGCCGGCAGGAACAAATATTCGTGACTATATTAAATTCGAATTGCCAATTCAAGAAGCATTCAACAAAAAGAACATAGCAAAAATTATTAGATATGCATTTGATAAATATGTTGCAACAATTTCAATGGCAGACGTTGCTAATGCAGTTGATAAGCTAAATATTTCAGATGCTGATGATAATGCTTTAGTTGAATATATTAACTTAAAAACATACGAAAATAAAAAGATTGAATATGAACATGCTGTTCTATTAGCTCAATTTACTGTTGAAGAAATTAAGAAAATTGTTAACTCTAGTCCAGATAGATATAATGGTTCAAACCATCCTTTAACAGCTGAAGAAAAGGCCAAAATTCTTGATGGTGTTTGATTTAAATATACTAATATTGTTGCATCTATACTAGATGAAGTAAAACAATTAGGATTTAACTATTCAACTGTTTCGGGTATTTCTATATCGTTTTCTGATATTTTGGAAACTGATAAAAAAGGTGAATTGATTAAAGAAGGTGATGAATATATCGCACAACTTAAAAATTACTATAACTTAGGTTGAATTACTGATGATGATAGATATTCATTAACTATTAAAAAATGAGCTGAAATTAAAGATCAAATCCAAACAGATTTACAAAGAATTATTAAAGAAAACCCACAAAACCCAGTTATTACTATGATTAACTCAGGTGCCCGTGGTAACATTTCTAACTACGTTCAATTAGCTGGTATGCGGGGATTGATGGCAAATAACACCAAAACCACAAAAGCCGACGCTAAAAACGACCGTGTTGTTAGATCTACTGTTGAAGTTCCGGTTAAATCTTCATTTATTGAAGGTCTAACTGCGTTTGAATTCTATTCATCTACCCACGGTGCACGTAAAGGTTTAACCGATACTGCTCTTAACACCGCTAAGTCAGGTTACTTAACTCGTCGTTTAGTTGACGTTGCTCAAAATATTGTTGTACGTCAAGAAAACTGTGGTTCTGACTATGGTTATATTGCAAGAAACATTGTTGACACTAAAACAAAACAAATAATTGTTTCATTAAAAGAAAGAATTGTTGGTCGTTTCACAAATAAACCAGTTATTTCTGAACAAGGTGTAGAAATTTGCGGAAGAAACACTTTAGTAACTGAAAAAATTGCTCAAAGAATTGTTTCAGAAGGCATTGAGGAAGTTGAAATTAGATCAATTTTAGGATGCAACACCAGAAATGGTGTATGTAAAATGTGTTTTGGTAAAGATTTAGCAACTAATAGAATTGTAAATATTGGTGAAGCAGTAGGTATTATTGCTGCTCAATCAATCGGTGAACCCGGAACACAACTAACCATGCGTACCTTCCATACAGGTGGGGTTGCTGGTGTTGAAGATATTACCGGTGGTTTCACTCGTCTAATCGAATTAATTGACGCCCACGAACAACCTTGAGGACGTCCAGCAGTTATTTCGCCATATAAAGGTGAAGTTGTTGAAATTGAAGTCGACGAAAAAGATTCAAACCAATATTTAATTACAATTAATTCTGAAAATAAAAATGGCAAAATCATACCAAGAAAAGTTTTTGTAAACACACTTAAAAAATTAAGAGTCAAAGTTGGTGATTTTGTAAGAATAGGTCAAAAACTATCAGAAGGACCAATTATTTTAAGAGAATTACTAAACTTAACTGATACTATTACAGTTCAAAACTATTTATTAAAAGAAATCCAAAGAATTTACCGTATTCAAGGTATTGCAATTTCTGACAAATATATCGAAATTATTATTCGTCAAATGATGTCTAAAATTGTTATTTCTGAACCAGGAGACTCTAAATTCTTTGCCGGAGCAATTGTTGATATATTTGATTATCAAGAAGAAAATGGTCAATTATTATCAAAAGGTTTAAGACCTGCTTATGGAAAAGTAGTAATTAAAGGTGCTAAACAAGTTCCATTATTGTCAGATTCATTCTTAGCTGCAGCTTCATATCAAGAAACAAGTAAAATCTTAGTTCATGCTGCAATTTCTTCAAGATCAGACACCTTAAGCGGATTAAAAGAAAATATCATTGTTGGTAAGAAAATTCCTTCAGGTACAGCTTTATATCCTTTTGAAGAACACTCAAAATATGATATTAAACCTTCAATTAACTACTTTAGATCTGCTGAAGTTAATGCCGAAGAAATTACTTCTGATGCAATTGATATTGATGCAATCACAAGTGAATTATTAGAAGAAGACTATAGTCCAGAAGACGAAGAAATCGTTGCTACAGAAGAAGATTACAATGACTCAGATGAAAACGATTTCAGCAATAATGATTAATTAATTTACTAAATAATAATTTATTAAAAAAGTGCCTAATTATAGGGCGCTTTTTTTAATTATGTTGTATAATATATGCGTTACTTATAGAGTAACCATACTAAAAAGGTTTTAAACTATTTATAGTACCTTCAGGATGTGACAAAATATAAGGAGGCTTAAATGTTTGCAATTATCGAAACTGGCGGAAAACAATTACTTGTTAAAGCTGGCGATGTTATTTACATCGAAAAAATCGAAGGCAATGAAGGTGAACAAGTTGTATTTGACAGAGTTTTAGCTCTAGACGATCAAATTGGTGCACCTTTCGTAGAAAAAGCTTCTGTTTTAGGAACTATCGAAAAACAAGGTAAAGCAAAGAAAATCGTTGTTTACAGACACAATGCTAAATCAACACACAAACGTAAATTAGGACACCGTCAACCATATACAAGAGTTAAAATCTCAGAAATCAAGGTTAAATAGTTATGGCACATACGAAATCAGGTGGAACAACCTCTAATAGTAGAGACTCAGCCGGTAGAAGATTAGGCGTTAAAGCTACAGACGGTCAATTTGTAACAGCAGGAAGCATTATCTATAGACAAAGAGGAACAAAAATTTTCCCAGGCAACAACGTTGGACGTGGAAAAGATGATACTCTATTTGCTTTAATCGATGGAATTGTTAAGTTCGAAAACAGAATCAACAGAAAATTTGCTTCAGTTTATACCGAAGAAGAATTAGCTAAAAAAACTAAATAGTTTTTAAAATGGCATTTTAGCCATTTTTTTATTTATTTTTTAAAAAAATAAATAAAATTCGTTATAATAATAAAGCATTAAATGCAAATGCCGTTTTAGCTCAGTTGGCAGAGCAACTGACTTGTAATCAGTAGGTCGTAGGTTCAAGTCCTATAAACGGCACCATATACGCGCGAGTGGTGAAATTGGCAGACACGTTAGTTTTAGGCACTAATGCCTTCGGCGTAAGGGTTCAAGTCCCTTCTCGCGTACCATTTCAAGGAAACTTGTGAATAACAGGATTTCTTGTTTTTTTTATTCATTTTCACAAAATAAATATACAATAATAATAACTGGACAATTACCCAAGAGGCCGACGGGAGTAATCTCGAAAATTACCAGGGAGCCAAAAAGTTCCCTCGAGGGTTCGAATCCCTCATTGTCCGCCATATAACAATAATCGCTCTAAAGGCGATTTTTGTTTATTTTTAAGCTATTTATTATATAAATAGAAAAATTTGGTAGTATTTACTTGGTGATATCATGTTTTATAAAATAAATAAACCTAGAGGCATTTCAAGTTTTAAAGCTATTAAGAAATTTGCAAAAGAAAATAACATTAAAAAAATCGGTCACGGAGGAACACTAGATCCTTTAGCTGAGGGATTGTTAATAGTTGCAACCAATCACGATACTAAGGCCCTTTCTTATCTTTTAGCTGATACAAAAAGCTATTATGTTGAAGCTACATTACATCAATATTCAGCTAGTTATGATGAAGGCGAAGAAGTCTTTAATATAGAAAATTATGAAATGATAGATGAGCAAACTATGCTTAGTGCCTTAGATTTTATAAAAAATCAAACGGAACAAATTCCACCAATATTTTCAGCAAAAAAAGTAGATGGGGTCAGAAGTTATTTATTAGCTAGAAATAATAAAGAAGTCGAGTTAAAGCCTTCAAAAATCGAGATATTAGATCTTGAATTGATTGATTTTGATTATGAAAAGCAAAAATTTGCCATAAGATGCAAAGTGTCAAAAGGCACTTACATTCGTTCATTGATTCATGATATAGGTTTACATTTAAAAACTGATGCCGTAGTCAATATTTTAAGACGCGAAAAAATCGGAAATATTGAATTAAATAATAATAAAGAATTTGAAGAAATTAATAATCTAAATAAACTTTTTAATGTAAAATTATATGTGCTAAGCGAAGGAGAGCTGAAACTCCTTGCCAAAAGCAAAGAACTATATATAAAAGAGTTGCAAAGCTTTTGTGGTAATTTAATTTTTACGTATTTAAACCGAATAATAGCTTGAGGAAACATTACCGATGGTCATGTGATTATGGCCAAGGTATTTTGTGCCCGCATCGAAGCTATCCTGAAGGGAGAGAATTATGACTAAATACAAAATGATTGTTTTTGACATTGATGGTACATTATTACCATTTGGTGTTGAAGATTTAAGTCCTCGTATGAAAGAAATGTTTGAAAAATTAAAACAAAATGGATACATTAATGTTTTATGTTCTGGTAGAGATATTTTCACTGTTGGTAAACAAATAAATAATCCTTATGTAGATTATTTCATTGGTGCAAATGGTACATTTATTTTAGATTTAAAAACTAATGAGTATATTTTTGAAAAAACCATTGAATACAAAGATTTTATTAAATTTAGAGAATATGCAGAAAATAATAAGCTAGCCTTTTCTTTTGTTGGAAATAAATGAGGATATTACAATGATTTATTCAATATTGATCACTGATTTTACCGTCCTTTTAAAGATAAATTTATATCTGAAAAAGAATTTGAATCAAAAGAAGATAAAAACTATTTAATTACAGTTAGTTCAAAAACTCCACAGGCTTTAGGAGATGCTTTAGCAAAATTCTTTGAAGAAAACAACATGGATATGTGAGTATTGGCTGTGTGAGCTGGTGGTGTATTTATTTCAGCTAAAGGTATTACTAAGGCAACAGGTCTAAAAATTCTAGGTGATTTATTAAATGTCACATTAGATGAAATGGTTGCATTTGGTGATTCTGAAAATGACATTGAAATGTTAGAAGAAGTAGGTTTAGGAATTGCTATGGGTAATGGCGAAGACGTAACTAAAGACGCCGCTAAAGAAATTTGTTTACCAGTTACAGAAGATGGACCATATTTCAAACTTAGAGAAAAAGGATTTTATGAATAAGACGTTAATACGTCTTTTTCTTTTGTAAAATTATATAAGAGGAAAATATGTTTATATCAAGCACAAATAATCGAAAGATTAAAGAGTATAAAAAATTAAAAGAATCAAAATATCGCAAAGAAAATAATACGTTTTTGATAGAAGGTTATCATTTGGTTGAAGAAGCAAAAAAACAAAAAATATTACTTGAAGTTTTTGAAGCGACTGAAAATCCTAAATACCCATTTTCAATTCAAGTTACTGATGCCGTTATTAAAGAACTATCATCAACTCAAACCCCTCAAAAAATTGTTGCTGTATGTAAAAAACCAAATAAAAAAACTATCAAGCCTAAAAAGATTGTCGCTTTGAATAATTTACAAGATCCGGGCAATGTGGGAACAATTATAAGATTGGCTAAAGCTTTTGACTTTGATTCAGTTATTATTGAAAATTTAGATGCATATAGCGATAAAGTTATTCGTTCTAGCCAAGGTGCTTTTTTTGGAACTAATATAATCGAATGTAGTGATTTAAAAAGTATTTTGTTAGATTATAAAAAAGACAACTATACAATTTATGGAACTTTGTTAGATAAAAGTTCTAAAAAACTTAACGATGTAGAGTTTTTAAATGAAAACATCATCATAGTTTTAGGCAATGAAGGTAATGGAATTAGTAATGAAATTAAACAAATTTGCGATATAAATATTTACATTCCAATTGCTTTCGAAAGTTTAAATGTTGCTACTGCTGGAGCAATTATTCTAAATAAAATTTATAATGGATAAAAAAAACGATCTATTAAAGATCGGATTTTTTATTGCTTTCATTTTCAATAATTTCACTTTCAGGTTCATTTTCATCAGAAACTGCTTCAAATAAAAAATTAGTATTGTATTTTTTCAAAAACTTGCTAAAGTATTTCTTAACTTTTTTAAATATTTCCCCGTCGGTATTTTTATTCTCTGAACATATGAAAATGACCTTTTTTAATTCATAAGAGTATTTAATAAAAATTCACTCATCTTCATTTTCTAAAAATATTTTAGCAATGCATTTTTCCTTTTCTTGACTTAAATGACGTAAGTCATCAAGTCTTTTAATTTCTAAAGATGAAATATAATTTTGCACAAATAATTTTGTTTCAAACGCCTGAATATTTTTGATTGCGCAAGGGATTGAAAACTTTTTAATTACTGGACAGTTAAAATTACCAATATTTGTACTTGTTATATCATCAAGGTTCATTCCCTGTGTTTGATAGTAATTTAACATATTTAAAATTAATGAAGTAATTAAATAAGGGTCAGATAATTTCGTTTGATAGCTTGATAAAATCACGTCATTTTCTTCATTAAAGAATAGCAATGAATCTAAGTTAAAATCATTATCTTCCATTTTAAATGATTCGCTATAATCAATATTATACTTTTTCGTTATTTGACTAATTAAATTAGCATTGGTTGCATTAGTTGACCTTACACTTGTAATTTTATTGAATTTTAAATTAGTATTTTTAATTCGATTAATAAATATTAAATAATTGGCAATTAGTATATTTATATCAATAAGCTTGTATTTTGCTGAAAATAAATCGCTTTTTATTCTGCTATAAAAATAAACTCTCTTATGATCGTATGAAAATTTCAAAAGGTAATTAATATTGTTAATTCAGGGATTTTTTATTTTTGAAATAGAAATTTTATAAGGTCTATCTGCTGGAAATTTTTGATTTATGACTTTATATTGCAAATCATTTTTACCAACTATTTTTTTAAAAAACGAATGAGTTAAATTATCATTTATAACACCTATTTTTAGTAAATTATTTCCTTTGCTTAAATAATTTCTATTTACTATATCATCAGAATATTCGTTTAATAGTTTTTCAAAATTTAGAATTTGGCATTGATCATTAAATAGCTTAATATCTTCAATCTGGATTTGATCATTTTCTTTAGATAAATACTGCATCATTTTTGGATTAATTGTAAAACCATTATTATCATAAAGGGCAATTGAATATTTATTGTCATATGTATATTTTGATATATAAATAGCAAAATCAATGTTTTGTGTTTTTTGCATAGTATATTTTAAAAATGACTGGCTGATAGGCTCATTATTATGCATTTTAATTACTTCTAAATTAAAAGCTAAAAACACATGCGACATCTTATCTAAAAATGCGTTAATTAAATTGCTATTATTATCACTAATTAATAAAATCTTGCTATTTGGCTTATTATTTTTAACTACTTTTGCAAAATTGTGAGCTAGTATGATTAAACTAATCTCATTAATTTTATTTAAACCAAAGCCAAGTGATGAAATGAAGTAATTTTTAATATAAGGCATATATTTATTAAAATCTTCTTTATTTGCTAAATAACTTTTTAATATCAGTTTTTGATCTTTTTTATTGTTATAGTATTCTAATCATTTTTTTATATCAATCATATTAACCTCATTTATAACCTAAATTATAATTTACAAATTATAAAATAAATATTTTATTTATCATTAATATTGAAATAAAACTAAATAGATTTATTTTTAGAAAATCTTCTTTTGTTTTGTTAATTGTTTTATTATTATCGGCGCTAAATAAAAAAAGTTAAAAAAATTCCTAAAATTCCTTAAAAAAGTGAAAAAATACAAAAAAATAGCTTTTTTAACAATTTTTATCGTATTTAATAATATAATTGATTTGTCTCTATCTAGAGACATCCCTTATATAGTTTTATTATTTAAATGTCATTATCATTTAATAGTTTAACTAGTTTTAATATTTTCAAAAGTCGTAGTAAACCAAATCTTTATTCATTTAATATTTTTCTAACTGAGCCCCTTAAGGGCATAAATATTAATAAATAATGCGACCTAACTGAGGTTAGGTCGTTTTTATTTATACTTTAGCCTTTAAATATCTAGCATATTTATATACTTAAAACTTAAATAATCAACGTTGATATTAAATTATCAAATTTTATATATAAGCTTGAAAAAATGTAAGACTATAATCATAAAAGTGTTATGAAATTTTATCTATTATGTTTAGTAACTTAATATCTTGAAGGTTAAAACCCATGATTAAAAAAAGATCGAACTAGCCGATCTTTTTTATCAAACTTTAGCAATGCTTAAAAACTTATCTTTAATCTCGTCTTTAATTTCTGCAAAAGAGACACAAACTGCTCCAACGCCGGTGTGAACTGAAATATCGGCAGGTAGTTTTATTGAAGCGATACGAGGATAATTGTTTGTAACCAGTTTAAATGAGTTTATAATCTTTTCTATTTCATCATTGTCAGCGTGTGGAATAATTAAATAATAATTTTCGTTTTCTTTTGGTAATTTTTCAAATAGTTCTTTAACTAGTTTATCCAGAGTTTTAGTAAATACCCTACCAAGCCCTTCTTTTTCTAAAATACCATTCTCAAATCTTATTATTGGCACAATTTTAGCTAATTTAGCAATCATAGCGGCTGCTTTTGATAAACGCCCGCCTTTTACTAAAGCATCATTGAATTGAGGTACTAATAAAAGTTTTTCATTTTTTTGATTAAAATGCTCAATTGCTTTATCGAAACTTACGCCATTATTTATTTTTTGTTCAAAAAGCAATAGATCGCGAACAATTAAATAAGAAATTTTCTTAGATTCCACAACATGAACTTTTGGGTTATCTTTAAATAAAGTTATTAAAGAAGAATTTTGTGATGATAATTCTTTAGAAATTGAATAAATAATTATTTTGTCATAATTCTCAATATATTTGTCAATAACTTCTTGGCTGACGCCAGGAGGAGTTGCAAAAGTTGACGTATTAATTTTCTTATTACTACGTCACATTCTAGCAAATTCATCAACATCTAAATTAATACCAATTTTATATGGCTTTCCATCAATTTCAGCATTTAGCGGAATTAAATCTCACCCTAAATTTTGAGCTTCTTGTTGCGAAAGTCCAGAAGATGAATCAACGATAATTTTTATTTTCATAATTCTCCTTTACTATTAATAATAATTTATAGACTTATTTTTTATATAATATATAAATATATTAACTTAGATAATCTGTAATAATAAGATTATTATATATATAAAAAGGATATTATGGAAAAAAATATATTAGAAGAGTTAAAAACACGTGGTGTTTTAAAAGATATTTCTAGCGAAGAAAAGTTTTTATCATTAAAATCTGGAACTGGAATATATGCTGGATTTGATCCTACTGCTTTGAGTTTGCATTTGGGTAATTACATACAAATTTTAAATTTACTAAGATTTAAAAAATTTGGATTTAAACCAATTGCAATTTTAGGAGGAATTACAGGTATGATTGGGGATCCAAGTTTCCGCGACAGCGAAAGAAAATTTTTAGATCTTCAAACACTTGAAAGAAATAAAAACGCTATAAAAAAACAACTTGAATTTTTTGGCTTAGAAGTAATTGATAACTATGATTTTTATAAAAATTGAACTTTGGTTGATTTTTTAAGAAATGTAGGTAAATTAGTTAACGTTAATTACTTATTAAATAAAGATAGTATAGCAACAAGACTAAATCAAGGGATTACATTTACTGAATTTTCATATCAATTAATTCAAGGTTGAGATTTTAAAATTTTATTTGAAGATAGAAATATAAAAGTTCAGCTAGGTGGATCAGATCAATGAGGTAATATTACTACCGGTTTGGAATTTATTAGAAAAACCCATGGAGAAAATGCTGATGCTGTTGGCCTTACTGCTAATCTATTAGTTGATGAAAATGGTGTTAAATTTGGAAAAAGTACCGGTGGTGGGTCACTTTGATTGGATAAAAATATGACTAGCCCATATTCAATATACCAATTTCTATTAAATCAAGCAGATGTTAAAATTGAAGAGTATTTAAATTGATTAACGTTTCTATCGATTGATAAAATTAAAGAAATTATGGCTGAACATAATTTAGCAAAACATAAGAGAGTGGCTCAAAAAGCCCTGGCTTATGAAATTGTAAAAGATATTCATAGCCAAGACATTGCAAATCAATGTGTAAAGATTAGCGACATTTTATTTAATAAAAACGAAGAAAAACTTAATTTAGATGATATTGAACTATTAAAAAGCTTTTTAAAAGTTTATAAAGCTCATGAAGGTGAAAAATTTATTGATTTCATAAAAGAGAAACAAATTTGTTCATCTAATCGTGAAACTCGTGAGTTTATTGCTAAAAAATCATTTTTATTAGATGATTTAATTATTCAAGACGAAAACTCAACAATCCAATTTAAAAATTACAATCAAAAATACGCCTTATTAAGAAAAGGTAAAAAAGAGTTTATAATAATTGAAAATAAAAATTAATAAATAAAAAGGAGCAAATATGGGAAACCCAAAAATTGTTATTAATGAAACAAAATTTAAAACTAATGTTAAAAGAGCGATAGAAATTTGTAAAGCCAAAAATATCGATGTCCTAGCAGTAACAAAAGGATTTTGTGGCAATCGTAGAATGGCAGAGTTATATGCTGAAGCTGGCATTAAAAACTTCGGTGATTCAAGATTAGATAATTTTGAAGTTTATAAAGATATTCCAGGACACAAACAACTTTTAAGAATACCAATGATTTCTGAAATACCTAGAATGATTGAATTATGTGACTCATCATTAAATGGTGATTTGGATGTCATTAAAAAAATTAGTGATTATTGTTTGGAAAACAACAAAAAACCACATGAAATTGTTTTAATGGTTGACTTAGGCGATAGAAGAGAAGGTGTTTTACCTGAGGAAGCTTTAAAATCAGCTAAGTTAATTAGCGAAATGAAAGGTGTTAAATTAATTGGTTTAGGATGTAATTTTGGCTGCTATGGCGCAAGAATACCATCTGATGAAACAATGAAGCAATTTGTTGAAATTCAACATAAGATTGAAGATGAATTAAATATTAAATTAACCCACATGTCAGGCGGTAACTCATTGAGTTTGCATATGGTATGAGAAAACCGTATGCCAGAAGAAATTAATGTTTTAAGAATGGGATTTGCAATGATATTTGGAACCGAAGATATGTATCGTCAAACTATTGACGGAATGTATCGTGACGCATTTAGATGTGAAGCTGAGGTTGTTGAAGTTGATTATAAAAGTTCAATGCCAATAGGTGCTTGCGGAATTGATGCATTCGGTCATGTTCCTTATTTTGAAGACATTGGTGATATTAAGAGAATTATTTTAGCAATCGGAAAATTGGATACAATGTTTGATGCAATGATTCCATACGACGATAAACTTAAAATTTTAGGAGGTTCTTCTGATCATATGATTATTAACGCTCAAGATTCAGATATTGAATATAAAGCAGGTGATATCGTAACTTTTGCGCTTGATTGAGGAAGTTTACTGTATCTATTTAACTCATCATACGTTATTAAAGAATTCGAAAAATAATTTAATTTTTGTATAAAAAAATAACCAAACTTATTGAAAAATATTTTTTCAATGTGTGTTATTGGTTATTTTTTTTATTCGCCACGATTTATTATCGCAACACCCGATTTTAAGTCAAGGATTACATATTGCTCTGATTCGTTTTTTGTTTTGTAAAATTCTTCAATATCATATATTGTTTGAACTAAATCTAAAATTATTACTTTTTGATTTTCATCATATCAGAACCCTAATTTCTCGCCGTATTTTAATGCCTCTTTTTGAATAAAAGTTTCGCATTCGGCTTTTAGATTATTATCTAACTCATTTCAATTTTTAGCTTCGCCTAGGTCGATTTTAAAAGTAGCAAATCCTTCTTTTTCAATTTTGATTATATAGCCACTTGTTTTTTTATAAGCATTTAAACTTTCTAAAATGTTATTTTCAAATCTTTTATCATGCATCTTTTTTAATCCATTTTTAGCAATGATATCTATTGGTTCTATAATTCCTTCGTGCATTCTTTTTAAAAAATTCATTAAACCTTTTGTCATCATAATTTTACCTCTTAATTATTTTATAAATGATTAAATAATTACTTTAATCAATTGAAAACTCATTCATATCATACATAATCATTGTTGCTGTTGATAATTTAATTTGATCTGTTGATATTTTCATCAATTTAGATGCTTCATTTAAAGATATTTCTTTAAGATTACTGTTTTCTATTATTCAAAATATGTAATTTCGTTTTTTATCGACTTTGAACAATATTATTTCTTGTTCGTCATAATGTTTTAGTTTGTTTAAAATGTCTTTATAAGAATTATCTTTTATGTTAATTAATTTCATAATTTATAAGTCTCCTAATCACTATTAATAATTATTTACTAAGCATAATTTTTAACTTTTACTTAGGTAACTATATAAAAAACCCTGATCTATAGTTAGATAGGGTTAAATATTAATATTAAAAAAATTCCCTATCGTTCAGGCTTTAGCACTTTGCTTTTTAAAGTAAGTTGCTGAAGGGTCGTTGAGCCTGTCTCTCGCCTTCTCTTTATAGTTACACTTTTATTTTACTCTGATTTTTTAAAAAAAATAAAAGCTGGAATAAAAATTACCAGCTAATATTATTATTTGTTTTTGATTTCTTTTAATCTTGCTGATTTGCCTTTTAGGCCTCTCATGTAGTATAGTTTTGCTCTTCTTACTTTGTTCTTTCTCATTACTTCAATATTTGAAATTAAAGGTGAGTTGATTTTAAATGTTCTTTCTACACCAACACCGTATGAATCTTTTCTAACTGTAATTGATTTGTTAATACCTTCACCGTAAGCTGCGATAACTAGACCTTCGAATACTTGGATACGTTCTTTATTACCTTCTTTAATACGTACGTGTACTCTAACGTTGAATCCTTCTCTAACTTGTGGTAAGTCAGTTCTGATTTGGTCTTGTTCTACGAATTCTAATAATTTAGTTCTCATGTTTTTTCCTTTCAATAATATCTTTTCTATTTTTTAAGGTTTTTAAATATGCATTTTCTTTACGTCATTCATTTATTAAAGCGTGATTTCCGCTCAAAAGTACTTCGGGCACCTTAAGACCTTTGTATTCAGCTGGGCGAGTATATTGAGGATAATCTAGAAGGCCGTCACCTTCAAAACTTTCGTTTTGGTGTGAACCTTTTTTTAATACACCAGGCACTAATCTTGCAACTGCTTCACTAATTGCCATTGCGGGTATTTCTCCTCCTGTAAGAATATAATCTCCAACAGATAACTCTTCATCAACAAAATTTAATACTCTTTCATCAAAACCTTCATAATGACCACAAATTAAAGTTATTTCATTTAATTTTGCCAATTCGTGTGCCTTATTTTGATTAAACGTTTGCCCTTGTGGACTAACTAAAATTTTATAACTGTCAGGAACAGTTTGCAGAGCTAAGTCGATCGGTTCAACTTGTAGAAGCATACCGTCACCTCCACCGTAAACTGTGTCATCAACTTTTTGATTTTTCTCTTTTGAATAATCTCTAAAATTAATAATATTTATTTCTAAATGACCTAGTTTAATGGCTTTAGCAATTATGCTTTGTGTGATGAATGCCTTAAAATACTCTGGGAATAATGTAAGAATGTTTATTTTCATAAGAATGCTATTTATTTTTTATTTTTAACATATTCTGAGTAGAAGTTATCTTGTTTTAAAAGAGTTCTAACTGTATCAGTTGGTTTAGCACCTTCATTTAAATATTTAGTAGTTAATTCTTTATTTAAGTATAGAGTTTTTGCATGAGGGTCATAGTGACCTAATTCTTCGATAAATCTTCCATCACGTGGGCTTCTTGCATCAGAAGCAACTATTTTATATGTTGCGTGGAATTTTTTACCGGTTCTTTTTAATCTTAATTTAACCATGGTTTTTCCTTTCTAATTTGTATAAGTTTTAAAAGAATAAATAAAGTATAACATATTTTTCTTCTGTTAAGTAAAAATACTTGACACTTTTTATGCGACATGAAAAATATTAATAGATTAATAATTTAAACTATAATTATTATTATGGAAATAAAAGAATTAAAAAATAAATTAAATTACGCTTACGGAATTTATTCGGGTGTAAAAGTTGCATCATGCGCCATAGATAAAGATGGTAGAGAGTTTTTTGGAGTTAACTGTGAAAATGCGGCCTTTCCTAGTGGATTATGCGCAGAAAGATCTGCTTTATTTGGAAGCGTTGTTCATGGATCACACATCGGAGAATTTAAAGAAATTCATATTATAAGTAATCTAAACAAGGTTTTATATCCTTGCGGGGCATGTGTTCAAGTTATTACACAATTTTTAAAACGTGATGCAAAAGTATTTCTTTACAATAATGATCTATCAGAAACAAAAGAATACTTTTTATACGAAATTTTTCCATATGGCGTAAGAGACGAAGACATAAAAAATAATTAATTTTATAAAATATAATTCTTCACGATAATGTGAGGAATTTTTTTATTTATATTGAATTTATCAATGTTTTTTATTTGAAATTAATGAACATACACTTAATTCTATTGATAATTATTTATATTGAATTTATCAATGTTTTATTATTTGATATCAATGAATAGAGATTGAATGTTATTCAAAACTCTATATTAAATTTTTCAATGTTTTAATATTTAATACCATAATGCAAAACTCAATGTATCAGTATTGCATTATTTTTTATAACATTCTTAAAGCGTGGTTGAATATTTACGCTTTTTTATCATTTAAGCGATTGCTCACAGAAGTATCGATCTTTTAAAAAAATACATATTAAAATGCTAATATTGCTATTTTTATTGGTGAAAAAATACAAAAATTTCACATAAAAATTAGAAAAAAATGATAAAAATATTTGTAATTCTGTTATAATGATTAAATACTACGAAAAAAGGAGATGAGAAAATATAGGCAAAAAAGTTAATTAGTTTTAAAAAAAATCTTGGTTAATAAAATACGACTATACTAAAAAAACAATCTACTGAATTTAAATAAATGCTGGTTACATTTTTTTTAAATAAGATTGAAAAAATAAACTACGAAACATTGAAACAAATACATATTTATGAAGGAATAAAAATACAATAAAGGAAGAATTGTATGGCTAACAATAATAAAAAAATAAAGGGTGTCATTGGATTTCTTGCTGTTGCTTCATTAGCATATATTGCAGCAACAATTTATGTATTACTAGAAGATAATAAAAAAGCTAATGATCTTAGAAAAGAATTAGCTGAATTAGTAAACGCTTTAAAAGATTGAAAAAAAGCCAAATTAGAAAACAAACATTATGCAAAAGAATTAGAATCAGAAACATTGAAACAGATTCAAAAATATGAAGGCGCTTTAACTGATGATAAAATTAAAGATTTCAAAATACTAGAGCGACTATTGAACGAAATTAAAACAGATTATGAATCAGATGAAAAAAAATATGCATCGCTCGAAAATACTAACATTGAAACATTGAAGTTAATTGCTGAATTTGAATCACTAATATATAGATTTGAAGATGATAATAGAAATAATCAGCTAGTATTGGAAAAAGTAGAATATTTTAAAGAAAAGAAACAATACTTTGATGATGAATATACAAAGACAAATAACGAATCTTCATTGTTGGAATTAAAAAATAAAGTAGCAACATCATTTAAAGAATTGATGTCAATTTTTGATTTATCAACAGCTATAAAAATAGCCGAAAATATTAATGCTAAGTTACCTAATAATTTTAAAAATAAATATAATTATGAATCTGCAATTCAAGATGCAATAAACGATTTTAATTCTAATGATTATATAAAAGATAAAATCATTGAAGAAACCAAAAAAATTGATCAATATAATACTCATTTTGAAGAAGAGTTAAGAAAACAAAAACAATTAATTACAAATGAAATTAATGCTTTATTAGCTGATGCTGAGAAATACAGAGATACAACACTTGATTCTCAAGAATACATATCGCTATCTTTGAAACTTAATGATAAAATTCAAGAATTAAAAAACAAAATGGCAGGACAATGAGTTGTTAGAATTGGAAAATATATTGCTAAAAGCTAATAATTCAAAACCAAATGCATAATTAGTAAAAGAAGCTATTGATCAGATTTTAGAAACATTGCCAAATGCAGAAAGTGCTTTATCAGAAATAAATTCATCAACAAATACCTTTGAATCTTCAAATATTAAAGAAACATTAGAAAATGCTGTTAATGATGCAACAGCTTCATTAGATACATTAAATGCAACAACTATTAAAAATGCATTTGTAACATTAGAAAGTAATCTAAACAACGCGAATTATTTAATTAAACAAGCTAAAGATAATACGATTTCAGAAACTCAAACTTTAATTGAAAAAGCAAAATTAGCAACTAATGAAAAAATCCAAAGCTCACAAGAACTTTCAAATGAACTTGGCAAAGATACTTATTTAATTAATGACAAACAGCCTGGAGCTAAAAAAGATTTAGACGCTAGAATACAAAGAGCAACTACTGTTAAAGATTCTCAAGATTCAATAACTTCAGATATTTTATCAGAATTGCATAAACTAAATTTAGCTTATAATGAAGCAAAAAGATTTAAAGATGCTGATGATAATGAAAGAAATGCAATAATTAGACAAATTGAGGCATTAAAAGCAGAATTAGAATCTAAATCATCTGAGTTAAAAGGCAAAAGATAATTTATCAAATGAAAATCAAGAAAAATACAAGCCTTTAATTGATGAATTGACAAGAATTTTAGAAGATTACAAAATTACAAAAATAGAGTAAAACCAGAAGTTGAAGATTATGGTGTTGCAAGATTAAACGAAGTTAAAAAAACTTTAGAAGATACTCTAAATTCAACAGCTGAGAGAAAATCTGAAATTGACGCAGAGTTTGAAGATCTAACTAATAAATTAAATGAACTTAAAACTAAAGCTAATGAGTTGCTTTCGGAAATTGCTACGGATGAATATAATCCAGAAAAATAAAACTTACAAAACTTAGTAAATAAATCGTAAATTGAAAGTAATAGAGATTCACTTGAAGAATTAAGGGCACTTGTTAAAGATTTTGGCAAAGCAAATAAAGCGGCCGAAGCAAAAATAGCGTCTGTAAATGATGAAAAAACCGTTGAAATTGAAAAAATAAATAATTTAGTTAGTGATATAAACAAATTCATTTCAGCAAACGGAGATGAATATCCTGAAATAATTACTAAGTTAGAAAAAGCTTTAGAATCTGTTCAAAATGACAATCAACCAACATTTGCTAATACTCTTGAAGAAATAAAAGATAAATATTCAAATTTAAATAATGCTTTTAATGAAGCTAAAAAAGAATTACAAGATTATCAAAATAAAGATGACTTATCTTTAATTCTTACTAAAGTAGAATCACTAAGAGATAAAATCACAAGTAATGATACAACTATGGTGTCATTAAAAAATAATTTAGACCAAAAAATAAACGAAGCAAAAGCTATCATAGCCAATAATAAAACTTCTGAATATGTTAGCGAGAAAAATAAGCTCGCTACACTATATGACAACTCAAAACAAGATATTCAAACATTTGAACAAACATTAGCAGACTTAAAAGAAAAATTGAAACAAGCTTTAACTAAGGCTAACGGCGTTTTAGAATCTTTAAAAATGATGAAATAGTGCAAACTATTTAGTTGAAAATGGATTAGTTAGTCAAATTGAAGCAAAAATCGCTGATAACAGTTCAATTGACGATAATGATCCGCTAGCATCTATTAGAGCTAAAATTGACGCATTGAATAATATAGAAACTTTTTATAATGAAGAAAAAGCTAAAATAGATGAGATGACAAATAATGCTTTAAAATCTTTATGAGATACAATTTCTTCTGCAACAAACATCAAAGACTCTATTACCGATCCTGCGATTTTTGAAGCTAAGGAAGCTTTGGCTACGGCTATTGCCAAAGCTCAAGAAGAGCATGATAAGTCACCAAGACCAACAATAGCAAATATTAATTTAGCAAAAGAACAATTAGAATCAGCAATTCAAAAAGCCAATTAAGCTATTAATAATTTAAACAGTAAAAACAACAATTAAACAAACATCAGAAAAAGCGCAAGAAATTCAAGATTATATAAATAACAACTTGAATTGTTCTGAATATGAAGAAATTAAAAGAAACTTAGAAACTTATCTAAATGATTTTAATAATAATGAAGTTAATAATTTAGATAAAAAGACTAAAGATAAAGGTATGATTAATGACTTGCCATCTAATATACATAACGCTTTAAATTCAATATTATCTCAAACCTATCCAACTTCAGCAGATTAATCTTCTTCTGTTTCTGAACTTAAAAAACAAATTATAGAAACGCATAAAGTTTCTGTGGTCCAAGAAATTAATAATATTTAAGGACCTGATCAAACTAGAAAAAATACATTTATTTCTTCAATAAATGCCGTTTCTTCAAACATTGATTATGCAAGCGAACAAATGAATCAAAAAATTGAAGAAATAAGAGATCGAGTTTCTTTAGCAAACGAGGCAAGATTACAAGTAGCTCGTGAACAAACACAAGCAGAAATTGATAAATTCCCTACTGGTAATACAATTGAAATAATTTATCATCCGATTTAAATCGAGCTTCATCTATATCTGATTATCACACAATTAAAGCTAATGCAATTCAAGCGAAAAAAAGAATTATACGTCGCTAAACAAAATGCTCAAACAGCAATATCTAAATTACCTGATGGAATCGAAGCTAAAAGTAATTTAAATAAGGAAATGGCTTCCGCTAAAAATAAATCGGATTATGAATCAATTAAACAAAAAGCTGAACAAGAAGCAACTAAATTAAGAGCATCTATAAAAGATAGGGTTAGATTAAAACTATTAAACGAATCTTATGCACCTTCAGGAACTATTGATAAACGCCTAAATTGAGTTGATCAACGTTATATCGACTGATTTAATACACAAGTTGATAGTGGCACATTAGAAAATGCAATTAATTTAGAACGTCAATTTGCCGCAACTAAATTCTTTGAAAAAGTTAGATTAAATAACATTATGAGATGATTAAAGAATAAAGTTGGTAATCTTGCAAGAAGAGATAATGGAGACTACATGGATATGATTTCTAAATTTGAACAATATGATCAAGTTTCAAATATAAGATACAATAATAGAACAAGAATTGCGTATAGCGATAGAAATGGAAATTCAAGAACAGCTGATATATACTCAAGCAGTCCCATATAGTATACCATCAGAAGCACAAGACTTATTTAACACGATTTTCCAATGACAATCTCTATTTAATGGAACTTCTAATGTTAACTATGGATATTTAAAAAATAATAATAGAAACTCAATAATTGACAAATCAATGAAATTACTGAATGACGATTTATCTAATAATAGTCTGACTTGGATAAAATATATGAATATTCAACTTTAGTAGCTGGATTAGGTGATCCTACATTTTTACAAGGATATATTAACAATTTAATATCAAATGTACCTTATGTAAGAGTTGCTATGGCAGAAGATTCGACATACTACTTTGACAAAGATGGTAATAAACATCCTACTAAACCATTATTAACACTTAAACTCGGAATTTTCCGGTTTTTTTCCTTTTTAAATTAGCTAAGTTTAAAAGAAAATATTGCATAAAAAAAATAATAATTTGTAAGAAAAAAATGATGAATTTTCATTAATTTTGTAAATTATGAATATATATTCATCTTTTCTATAATTTTTTGATAAAATTTAAAGTATTACAGAAAGAATAGAGGTAATATGCCAAGAAATGACAAAAAGAAAGCAGTAGTTGGTGTATTAGCTGGTGCAGCATTTGTTGCTACAGCTGGTACAATTTATGTTTTGATAGATGACAATCATAAAGCTAACGATGCTAGAAAAGAATTTGCAGAACTAGTTCAAAAAATGAAAGAATGAAAAGATGAAACTAGATTAGTACAAAAGACATATACTAGTAAACTTTTCAGAAAATTTTCTGATGAAATTGCAAAATATGAAAATATTTTAAGAGATGAAAATATTAAAGATTTCCAAAAAATTTTAGATGCATTAGAACAAGCTAAAAATGTTTTTGAAGATAGCAAAAAAGAATATCAAGATCTTGAAGAAGCTAATAAAGACACAACAGCTTCAATTAAATCATTTAACGATTTATTAAATGATTATAAATTTAAAAATGAAAACAACCCGCTTGCTTCACAATGAATTAAGAAATTTGAAAGCGAAAAAATTAAATTAGCAAAAGAATATCAAAGAGCTGATAACAAACCTAGTCTTTATGAAGTTAAAAACAAAGCAGATGAATTATTAAAAGATTTAGAAAGTGCTTATAAGCTAACAAATCAAATTTCTATTGCTAAAGATATCAATTCAAAACTTCCTAACGATTTTAAAAACAAAGAGAATTTAGAAAGAGCCATTGCTGATGCTGAGGCTGTTTTAAACAATCCTTTAACGACTCAAGAAGAAAGGCAAAAAGCAGCAGACAAACTTGAAGCTATTAATAAAGAGTTTATCAATACAATGAATGCCGAAAGGGATAATTTAACTAATCAAATTAATGATTTGTTCAAAGATGCCGAAAATTACAAGAACACAACTCTTGATTATGATAAATACAGAAATTTGGCAAATAAATTAGGTGACGAAATTGATGAGTTAAAATCTCAAATGAATAACGATAATGATGCTAAAACTTTAAAAGATATTTTAAATAAAGCTAAAGATTTAAAACCTAATGCTTCAGTTATTAAAAACGCTATTGATGGCTTATATGAAAAAATGCCATTGGCTGAAAAAACTTTAAAAGAAATTGAATCCGCAGAGGAACTTTTTGCTTCATCAAATATTAAAGACGAGCTGACGAATACTATTGAAACGGCTAAAGAAGCTTTAAAAGATTTAAATAAAGACGATATAACTTCAACATTAGCAACTTTAAATTCCAAAATTGAAGAAGCTAACAATTTAATTAATACTGAAAAAGATGAAATTATTGCTCAAACAACCGAATTAATTACAAAAGCTAAAGAAGAATCTGCTAAACTAGAAGACCAAGAGGAATATCAAGATAAAAAAGAACAGTTAGACGATAGTACTACAAAAGCAGAGAAAAACAATAAAAAAGAAACATTATTGGGTAATTTGGTTTCAAATAAAAATGAGTTAAATGATTTATTAACAAATACTAAAAAAGAAGTGGCTAAAGATAACTTATCTAAAGAAATTGCCCAAGCTGAAAAAGATTTAACACTTATAAAAAATAATCTTGTTATTGAACCTTCAACTGAATTTGAAACCTTAATTACTAAAGCAAAAGAAATTTTAGAAAGTGCCGATGCAGAAGGAAAAGATGTTGATCAAATCGTAACTGAATATAATGAAGCTGCCAAGGAATTAAAAGGTAAATTTTTAGAAAAAGTTAAAGAAGCTACCGAAACTAAATTAACTGAAGCGAAGGAATTAAGTAAAGAATTAGAACAAGATAGATATAAAGTCGATGGTCAAGATCATGTATCCAAAAAAGATTTAGATGCTAGAATTAAATCGACCGAAGCAACCAATAATGAACCGATTTCAACAAGCTCAAATATTTTAGAAAAGCTTGACGAATTAAACAATGCAACTAAACAAGCTAAAAGATATAAAAGCGCTGATGATGAGGAAAGAAGAATAATTATCGAAGAAATTAAAGCATTAAAAGAACAAATTGAAGTCAAAAAAGAAGAGTTAGCAGTAGCTAAAGATGGGCTTCAATCTGAAAATGCAGAAAAATACAAAACATTAATTAACGAATTAGAAAAAGTTTTAAAAGATTATGAAGAGCAAGTTAAACCTAATGTTGACGATTTTGGTGTAGCAAGATTAGAAGATGTTAAAACCAATTTAGAAAATGTTATTCAATCTGTCCCTCCTAAAAAACAACAAATAGATGAAGAGTTTGCTGCTTTAAGTGACGAATTGTCTCAATTAGCTAATAAAGCTGATGAGTTAACAAATCAAATGCAGACTGATGAATATAGCCCCGAAAAAGAAAAACTTCAAGAATTGATTACAAATAATCAAGATCCTGCAAACAAGGATTCGTTAGAAGAATTAAAAGAGTTGGTTAAAGAATTTAAAAAAGCTAATAAAAATGCAGAAGGAAAAATTGCATCAGTAAATGAATTAAAAGATGCAGAAATTGAAAAAATTAACAATAAAATTTCTGAAATTACCAATTTTATTAATGCGAATAAAGATGAATATCCTGAAATTACCAATCAATTAGTAGAAGCTTTAAAAACCGTTAAAGATGATAATGCTCCAAGCTATGCCAATACGCAAACAGAACTAACTCAGAAACTAAATAATATAACAGAAGCTTTAAATCAAGCTAACACACAATTAGAAAATACACAAAATAAAGAAGCTTTAGTATTATCAACAAATCAATTAGAAGCTGTTAAAGATTCAATCACAAGCAATGACCCTAAAATGGCGGATTTAAAATCTCAACTAGAAGCGGAAATTAAAAAAGCTCGTGATATTATTAAAAATAACGAAAATGATAAATTTGTTTCTGAAAAACAGATAGTGGATGACTTAAAAGATGATGCAAGTCAAAAAATATCTGACTTTGAAGAAAAATTAAAAGAAGCTAAAAATAACTTTAAAAAAGCTTTAGAAGCCGCTAAGGCAATTTTAGATTCTGCTAAGACTGAAAATAATACTGCGAACTATAGCAATATCATTTCTGACATCGAAACTAAAATTAACCAAAACAACGCAATTGATGAAAATGGTGCATTAGAATTAATTAAACAAAAAACTGGCAATTTAAATGCTATTAGTGATTTTTATAATACTGAAAAAGCTAAGGCGGATGAAATTACCGATAATGCATTGGGAGAATTGGGCAAAGAAATTCAAAAGGCTAAAGAAGTTAAAAATACAATGTTATCCGAACCGGATTTAAATACTGCTAAAGAGACATTGGAAGCTGCTATTGAATCTGCTAAATTAGCTAAAGAAAAAACACCTAAATTGGCAAATGCCAAAATTGAGGAAGCTCAAAATGATCTAAAACAGGCTATTGCAAAGGCTCAAGAAGCTATTAACGCTTCAAATTCTCAAAAAACAAATATTAAGAATTCAATCAATGAAAAAGAAACTGAAATTCGAGAATATATTAATAATGAATTATCAAGTAATCCTGAATATTCTAATATTAAAACTGACTTAGAAACATATTTTAATAGTTACGTTGCGACCGATAAAAATAATTTGGATTTAAAAACTAGAGAACAACTTGAAAGCATATTAAACCAAATGGGTGCGCATCTTCAATCAGCAAAAGATAAAAAAGCTGAAAAGGATGCGGAAATAGCTGACAAAAATAAGGCTGCATTACTAAAATCTAAAGAAGCATTAGAATCTGTTTCAAATTTAATTACTAGTCAAGACCCGGATATGATTTCGCTAAAATCTGAACTTGACGAAGCAATTGAAGAAGCCGGAAATATAGCAAATAGTAATCAATCAGATAAATATATTGAACAAAAACAAAAATTAGATGATTTAAAAGCAAAAGCTGAAAGAGTAAAGGCTGAATTTGCTAGAAAATTAGAGGAATCTAAGGCAAATCATGCCGATAAATTGCAAAAAGCTAAAGAAAAATTAGCTCAATTAAAAGCGGATTCTAACGCCGCAAATTTAACAGATGCAATTAATAAATTAGAACAAAATATTACCGCTATGAACATATAACAGATAATGAAGCTATTTCAAGTATTGAAAATAAAACCAATTCATTAAATAAAGCCACACAAACTGCCGAAACAGAGAAAATCTCAGCTTCTCAAAAAACGAATGACGCCTTAAATGAATTGAGTAAAAAAATTGAACAAGCAAAGCAAACAAAAAACTCAATGAATAATGAACCTGCTTTAAATAATGCTAAATCTAAATTAGAGCAAGCAATTCAAGCGGCGGAATCTGCTAAAGAAAGAACTCCTAAATTGAGCGACTCGGAAATTGAAGCGGCAAAAAATGCCATAGTAGATGCGGAAAATGAAGCTAAAGAAGTAATTAATAGAGTAAATCAAGATAAAGAAAATTTAAAAACTAATATTCAAAATAAGGCTGACGAAATTAAAAATTATTTAGATACGTTGACAAAACCTCAATATGATGAATTTAAAGAAGTTTTAAAACGGGCACTTGATAATTACAACGCAAACGATAAAAATAATTTAGATTCTAAAACCAAAGCAGATTTAGAAAAATTATTAAATGATTTAACTAAAAATCTTTCAGATGCCAAAAAATCACAAGCAGAAAAGGATTCTGAAATTGCGACTGATAATAAATCAAAACTAGTGGCATCTAAGAATGGGGCCAAACTTTTAGCCGATTCAATTACAAGTCAAGACCCAGAAATGGTTGCTTTAAAAGAAAAATTAAATCAAGGAATTCAATCTGCTGAAAAGGTTATTAATGATCAAACAGAATCAAAATATGTTTCAGAAAAAGAAAAATTAGATGAAATTAAATTAGATGCAGAAACTAAAAAACAAGCATTTGATCAAAAATTAAATACGGAAAAAAGTAATCATGCAGAAAAATTGCAACAGGCAAGAGAAAAATTAGACGCATTATTAGCGGATAATAATTCGCCTAACTATACTAATTTATTAAATGATTTAAGAACTATTATTGGTGCTAATAATACAATAAACAATAATGATCCTATTGCTGAAATTAATAAAAAAACGGAAGCATTGAATAATGCAATAATTGCTGCGGATGCTGCTAAAATTACCGCAGATGCAACAACAAACCAAAAATTATCAGATTTAAAAGCTCAAATTGATGCTTCTAATAATACAAAAACATCTATGGCTAGCGAGCCATCTCTAGAAAATGCAATGAATACATTATCAAATGCAATTGCTACAGCACAAAATGCTTATAATCATGCGCCTAAAAAATTAACTGACTCAGAAATTCAACAAGCTAAAGAAGCATTAAAACGTGCAGAAGATGCAGCAAAAAGAGAAATTCAACGAGTAAACAATGAAAAAACTCAGTTAAAATCAAGTATTGCATCGAAAGAAGAAGAAATTGAAAGTTATTTAGCGACATTAAATAATCAAAACTATAGTGAGTTTAAACAAACGTTACAAGACGCTTTAGATAATTATAGAAATACTAATAAAAATAATTTGGATAATAAAGTTAAGTCAGATTTATCTGATATTTTAAGATCGCTTTCACAGGCTTTGGAAAGCGCAAAAAACGCGCAAGCTCAAAAGGATAATGAAACTTCAAATAATAATAAACAAGCGTTAATAACTTCTAAGGATACTTTAAAAGCGAAAGCTAATTCTATTACAAGTACAGATCCTAAAATGGTCGAATTGAAAAAACAATTAAATAACAAAGTTGCCGAGGCAGAGACTATTATTGCTAATCAAACAGCAAATCAATACGTATCTAAAAAAGCTGAACTTGATAATTTAGCAAGAGAAGCGGATCAAAAAATTTCAGAATTTAGTAATAAATGAAATGAAGCTGATAGGGCACAAAAAGAAGCCTTAAGATTAGCTAATGAAAAGAGCGCTTTATTAAGTGAAAATAAGTATTCTGAAATAAAAGCTGAGCTTGATAGAATTATCAATCAAAATGATGATTCTAATGAAAATTTACCAATTGATACAATAAAAGCAAAAACTACGGCATTAAATAATGCAGTTAAAAATGCTAATATTAATAAGGCAAAACATGATGCTAAAGCTATTATCGACGGATTAACTAATTTAAGTACTACAAGACGTCAACAGCTTAAAAATGATATTGATTCAGTTTCAAATACTAAAGAAGAAGCTGATGCGATTGATGAAATAAATAATAAAGTGTTGGCAGACAGAAAAGAAAACTACAATACATTTATTGACAATATACCATACCCAAGTACAGGAAGAAATGCATCTATAGCTTCAAATACTAAACAAAATTTAAAAAATAGACTTGTAAATGCGTTGACAACCAATAGCACATCAAATGATTTTAAAACATTAGAAACTAAACTTAATTCATTAAATGGTGGGGTTTCTAGTTTAACTACAAAAATTAATGCGTTGCCAGATGGAGAAATTAAAAATAGATTAACATCAGAATTAGCCGCTACGACAGATCAAAATTATGATGCTTTAAAAAATAAAATTGATAAAGCAAAAAATATTTTAGATTTAATTAATCAAATTACACACGCAAATGTTAGAGATGCTAGTGCGGAAAATTTAAGAGATCATTTTAATTTAGTTAATACTCAAATTGATGCATTAAAAGAATCATTGAAACAAAAACTTGCAAATGCAAATGATAATAATTTAAATAATTTAGAAGATTTGGTGAGAAAAGATAAGCAAGTTGTTGATACATTAAAATCTACATTTAGAACAGACATATTAGTAGCTAAAAAGTTGATAGAAGAATTGAAAACTAAAAATAGTGCTGCTGAGGCACAAACTGTTAGCGATAAAATTGCAGGAATTAATGAACAATTATTAAAATTCTGAAACCCTAGAGAGGGAAACGGTACAAATATAAGACTTAATAAAAATAATTATCCAAAAAATGCGTCGAGTGTTCTAAAATCATACGAAACATTAAGAGATGACTATGTAAGATCCGCAACATCCGCAGATCAGTTAAAAAATATTAATGATAACATTACTCCTTTATATATAAAAGCTATTGATTTTAATAATAAAATAAAGAATATTAATTCTTCTATAATGCCAGATTCTGTAAAAAATGCTTTAAAAAATAAATTACTAGAGCAAAATACTTTAGCCGGCATGAATGATGTTACAAAATATGTAGAAGAACCAAATGCTGGCAACAACGTAACTACCGGTTGATATAAAGATGCTTATAATACAATAAATACAATTGGAAATCAAACGAATAAGTCAGAATTATTAGCAGAGCTAAAAGCTGCTGATAGAACTCCAGGGAGAGATGTTTTAGAAAATATTAATACAATTAGAAGAAAGATTAACGAGTATAAAATTGCTTTTGATACTGCAAAAACTAAACTTGAGCAATATTCAACTAACGTTAATAAGAATTCTGATAAATACAATGAGTTATTGCGCGAATTGAATAATACAGTAAACAATAAAGAAAAAGCAGATTCGCTGAAAACAAAAATAGAAGAGGCTATTAAATTGGCTAATAAAAAGGCCGAGTTAAAGACTCTGTTAAATGAGGTTCAATTTCCAAATAGGAATAATGCTCCCGCCAAAGCAACACTATCTTCTAGAATTGACTCATTAAACTCAATGCAATCAGCAAATGAGCTATCGACTCAAATTACAAATTTAAAAAATGCTATTTCAGGTGCTACTACCAAGGTTAATAATCTTCCATACCCTAAATCAAATGCGCAAGCTAAAAATAATATAAAATCTGATTTAAATGGAGCTATTAGCGCTGAAGATGTAAACAGAATATTACCTTCAACATGATCAAACGATATTAAGGAATATAAAAGAATAATTGAAGGATTGTCTCCTACACGTCAAGGGTTAAGGGATGAAAGACTTAACAAAACATACCCAAGTTCGACAAATTCTGCTACTTCTGTTGAAGAGCTTAGAAAACAAATTATTGAAACTTATAAAGTAGACATTAAAGAAAAAATAAATAGTATAGCAAATATGTCGGAATCTGAAAAACGACCATTTATAAGAGATATTGAAGCTGTTGTTTCTATAAATGTTTTGACTATGGACGAATTAAGACAAAAAGTTGAAACAATTAAGAGACAATATGATTTAGCTTTACAAGAAAGATTTAGACTAGCTAAAGAAGCGGCTAAAAATGCATTAGATAATTATAAACAAAATCCTGATAAGGAAAATTCTAGAATTAAAGGTCTAGAAGATAGATTAAATGCATTGACAGCTGTTGAACATACAGATAATGCTATTGCATTGAAAAACGAAATTGACGGACTAATTAATTCTGCAAATTCATTAAGAAATAAGAAAAATACAATCAAAGCTATAATCGATAGAATTCCTTATCCTAATCCACAATCGACTGAAGCTCAAACTGCTAAGCGTGAACTTAAGGCTGACGTTGATTCATTAACTACAATGCAATCATTAAATCAAAAAGAAACAGAAATTAATGAATTAAAGAACTTAATGAAAACAAAAGTTGATTTAATTAACGGTTCTATTGGTTACACTACAAATAATGCGCCGGCAATAGATACTATTAAAAACAAATTAAACTCAGCAAAAACTCAAAGCGATATTAATGATGCATTACCAAATGATTGAAATCATAAATTGGGCGAATATAAGTTAGCAATAGATCATTTCTTTGATACTCCAATTGTAAATAATATTGCAGAAATTAAAAACAATCTTTTAAAAAGATTTAATCAAACAGTTCCGGACAGTATTTCAACAGCAAACTATAAAGAAACAAATTTAAGAAATGAAATACTTCATGAAGCAAAAGAGGCTGCCAAAGCTTTTGTAAATAATCAAAAGAATTTAAGCAATCTATCTGCGGAACAAAAAAGAGATATAATTTCTAGAATAAATAGAGAAACATTACCTGAAAGAGGCGCAGATACTAATATGTTATTATCTAAGCTTACTAATATACAAGGTTATCTAAACGGAGCATTACGCACTAACTATAATGTATTTATTGATAGATTGCAGTATCCTTCATCGCAAAATGCTAGCGATCAAATAAATACAGATTCTAGAAATACGAAAGAAACTATTAAAAGAAACTTAACTGCAAATATTTCGATTGAAACAAAATCAACAGTTGAATCGAATTTGAACGACTTGGCTTCAGATATTAGTACATTAAGAACAGAAATTTCTAATGTTAAACCAGTTGCTAAACAAACTGACTTTAATTCAGAATTTTCTACAACTGATAACACAGGTATTCGCAACTTAATTCAAACAGTAAGAAATTATAAAAATGATTATGAAAGTAAGAAACGCGAAGCGGCTGCCGCAATTTCACAAGTAAATGATTCAACTGTAAGATCAGATCTTGAAAAAAGATTGAATAATGACGCTAATACCATTGAAACATTGGCTCGAATTAAAGATGAAGCCGTTAGACAAAAAAATCAAGAACTTGATAGTGCAAGAAGAGAAGCTAATGCAATAATTGACTCTATTAATTATCCTGGTGGAAATAATTCACAAGCCATAAGCAGTTTAAAACGCCAAGTTTCGCAAGCTAATAATATTGAAACAATAAATGAATTAAATAGACAAAATAATTTAATAAAAGAAGCTGTCAAATCTGCAGTTTCTGAAATTGATAAGATTTCAGATAATAATCCTAAAAAATCTCAATTAAAAGAACAATTAAATAGTGCCGTTAACATTGATGGTCAAAATGGAATTGATGATATTAAGCGCAAGGCAATCGAAGCACAAAAAGCTGATATTCAATCTAAAAAGCAAGAATTAATCAACGAAATTAATAAATTACCAAGTTCTTCTGATAAAAAGAATCTTTTAGATAAGGCAGAATTATCGAAAACTGAAGAAGAATTTTCAAAAATAAGATCGGAAATAGCAACTGTTTCTAGAAAAATAGAGTTAAGAAAAGAAGTTGATAAATTAGCCCTATTTAACCTATCTAATAATAGAGGGGGATTACCTAACGAATTTGTAGCTGGTGCTAATGATGCGACAAAATATAATTTAAAAGATCTTTATAAACTTATAACTAACGCCTCATCAGATAGTGAATTAAATACAATAAGTGAGAAAATAAATCAACAAAGAAATGCGGAGTTAAATGATTTAAGAAAAACTAGGTTAGAATCATACGGTAATTGAGACAACGATAATAGTGCCATGAAGTTAGAATTAAATCAGTCATTATCTATAGCTGTAAATGATCAAGGTAAAGATAGCACAGGAACATTAACTTCTCAATATATTAATGAATATAATGCATTAAATGAACAAATTAGATCTGCTGATACAATAGAAAAATATAAAGCCGCAAAAATTAAAGCTGAAAAATTTATAGCAAAATATGAGTCTAAAGACACTAAAAAATGATTGCCATTCTTTAAACAAAGGGTTGACTCGCATTACAAAAAACACCCAGCTGATGCAGGGCCATATAATGTAACAATTCCTCTAAGTTCGTGATCGCATATAATATCTGAGTTTGAAAAACAAGATACTGATAGAGCGGGTGCTATAAGGACAGAAAATCAAGCATTGTATGATGTTTACTACAAATATAGAAGAAATGCTAAATTAAATTATGAGTTTCTAAAATTAATTGCAAGAGTAAAAGATTCGGGAATAGTTGACGATTCTGCCAGATATCAACTAGATCAATTAAAATCTAATTACGAAGGTGTTATAAGTGCAGAGGAAAAAAATACTATTATTGCTAATTCAAATAAACAATTATTTGGTTCATACAATGTTTCCGAATGATGAGCAAGAACTTCTCAAATGAGATTTCTAAATTGATGGGCACAAAAAATAGCTAATGCCCCAGAAGGTTTGATTAGTCAAGATGAAAAATACAAATTGTTAGACGAAATTGCCTTAAATACCGACTCAACAGATAAATTATTCTTAGATAAGTGAAGGGCCTTTAAAGATAAATTCTACAACACTACTTTAATCGCCTCTGGCGAATTAGATAGTGATGGTTATCCAAAAAATGCCAAACCTTATATTTGAAAATAATATATATCAAAAATAACCAAAATGGGCCTAGCTCATTTGGTTATTTTTGTTATTAGTTTTTATTTTAAAATGATAAAATTTTATAACACTTTATTAACATAAGGAGGTAATTGTGAAATTTAAAAAAATTTTTCTGTCGTCAATTACTATAACACCATTAGCTATATCGTTAGCTTCTTGTTCACAAATTAACAAAACTGAAGAAAAAGAAATAAAAGAAAATGAATATATTGAAAACTCAGCTTTTTTAAAAAAGACCAATTTTTCTCTTGCTAGTTTAAATAGTTTAGATTTAAACGATATTAAAAAAACAAACTTAATGGCTTTGACTAAAATTATCAAAACAAAAGATAAATTGTATGCCAAATTTAATTTGCCTAAAACTGTCGAGATTTTAGATAATAATACACTTATATCGGCTAATGTATCTTGGGATATAGAAGATGATGAAATACAGATTTTTAATAGTAAAGTAATTTATGGAAGTATTGAAAATTACCCATCATTAAAAGCTAAGTTGATATTTTATAAAAACGAAAATTATAATAATAATCAAGATCTAGAATTATTAGATGATGGATTAGCGCCTAACACATCTAAATTAAATAAAGATGAACGTTATTGATATGGTATTCATATTAATAAATTACCTAAGTTATTAGACCGGGGTGATGCTTCTGAATCAAATCAGTCAGTTTGATTTAATTCAGAAGATTTTAATGAAAAAAGAGCAAAAACATTTTTTATTTTTAAATGGAATAGACCTAAATTAGTTTCTAAAATGGATATAACATTTTTAAATTATGTATCAAGAGAAACGGGAAATCCAGTTAAAATGCCAAATGAAATATTGATTCAAGTTTCTAATGATGGATTATCATGAAATAATGTTAAAAACCAAGATAAAGTTAAACAAAGTGATTTTCCACCTTTTAAACCTCATCATAAATGAAAAGACACATTTGCAGCTCAAACTATTAATTTTGCACCTACTGAAACAGAATGAATTAGAGTGTTATGAAAACCAGCAACAAATGCACAAAACCAACTTTTATCAATATTTGTAACTGATGTTAAATTCTATGGTCAAAGTATAATTGATAAAAATGATAATATTCAAATTGATATTAATTTAGATGATGTCAAGATAAATAAATTAAGCGCTAAAAAGTTATCTAAAAATACTTTTGAGATAAATAATATCTCTTCTGTTGAAAATATCGATTTAAAATACCTTGGGAAATATTATGACATTATTTTATTTGACGAAAATAAAGAAAAAAGCATATATAAAATAGCAATATATAACGAAATCGGTAATTATAAAATTTGTCGCTGTAAAATTTAGAGTGCTCTCTTGAAAAAGAAAATTAGTAGCTAGTTAGTAGCTACTTTTTTTGTAGTTAAATCAATTTAAGGTAAAAAAAAGTATCACGCCCAAAAAAGCATAATACAATAACTAGATACCTATATTATACCAGGGTGTGAAAAATTTTTTACAAAATAAAAAAATTGTTAGCGAGGTAATAATATGGGAGCATTTAATAATTTGCAAATTTTAAGGGAAGAAAGTAAATACTTAACTCGAAAAGAAATTTTAAGAGATCAGAAAATTAAAAGTTTTAAAAAACTATGCAGTATTAAAAAATATTTAAAAATTAATTTTGATAAGTTTTTAAATCTTGTTAGAAATTTTAAAATTAACTTAAATTATGAAGTTATTAAAATGCTAGAGAAAAAACAAAACGCTAGCTTAATTTTAATGCTTATTTTAATTGTTAAAAAAGCTTTAAAAATTAAGAACTTTAAACTATGAGATTTGATCGGCTTTGGCTTATCTATAAATAGATTAAAACATGGGTTAAATGAGCTTAAAAAATTAGGATTAATAATTCTTAAGGGCAAATACTATTTTTTGAAAAAAAACATTGTAAAAAATAATGGTAACAAAATGCGTTATTTAAGTTTTAAAAACCTAGAAGATTGAATGCTATTTTTTACAGGGAATTTCAAAGCTTTAATAAGCGTCAAAAAAATTCTTTGAAAAAAAGCGGATTCTAAAAAAATAAAGTTATTAATAACTAATAAATTTTTAGAAGTATCAAAATATAAAACTAAATTTATTTTACTTTTAGTTTTAGTGTATTTTGGTCTATGGAGAAGCGCAATCACATTAGAAACAAAGTGAGCAAAAAAAGTCGGTTTAAGATCTTTAAGATATATCGAGTTTTAAAACCGCATGTTGTGTAAGAGGATATAAAAAGTAATTACTATGTTGCGGTAGTAAAAATTTTGCTATTCTGTTTTTTAAGATTTTTAGAAATTTTTAATATTAAAATTACCCTTTCGCTTTTAAATTTAAAAAATGGAGCAAAAAACTACTGCAAAGATAAAAGTAATAAAGAGGATATATAAAGTATAAATATCAAACTTAATAAATATATCTATTTAAACCTTTTATATTCTCTTAAAAAGTTTTTTTATGCGTGAATGTATGTATGTGTTATTAGTGAGGTGTATTTATGGATGTACGAGAATTTGTTTATCAGCCGACTTTTTTTGCTCTGCGAGGTGAAATATTAAAAATAGGCGAATTAGAAAGGACGATAATTGATGATAAGGAAGTATTTCATTTACAACTTTCATTAAAAGTTGAAGTTGATGAATTTGGTAGCACTTCATTAAAAGTCGAACCTTATATTTTTGAGTTTGCAGTTTTTGATGAAATCGCTATTAATTTATCAAAACGGGATATGTTTAAAGAAAATGATTTTTGTTATTTACAGGGTTATATCATGCCAGGTTATGTATTTGGCAATTGTAGACTTATTGTAAATAGAATTGTTAAAGAATAATATTAGGAGTTTAAAATGAATGAAGTTAAATTGAGAGGTATTTTAACCTCTAAAAGTGAAATTAAAAAAACGAGTACTAAAAATATAAGTTATTTGAAGTTTTCAATTTTAGCAAGTGGTGAATTTTTTGATTTGTTAGCGTTTGAGGAAAATGCGGAATTTTTAGATAAGTTAGATATAAAAACAAAACCTAATATTTTGGTAATTGGCAAAATTCAAAAGAGAAGTGAGAAATTTGTTATAGAAGATAAGAATTTTAGTTTTAGGTATGACATTATTGTTTCTACTTTGTTTTTAAGTGCGCCAAAAAGACAAGAAATTAAAGCTGAAATAAATACAGAAGAAAATAAAGAAAAATCATTAAATAAAGAAAATAATGTTGAAATAGATAGAGAACAAAATTTTGAATTAGATTGAAATGAAAAAGATGATCTTTCTGCAAACGATCTAGTTGAAAAAGAGAGTAAGTTTTATCAAATTATGGAAAGTTTTAACTATGATGCTGATGAAATTAAAGAAGCATTTACAAATTTAAACATTGAAGATGATTTAAACACTTTGATAGACAAAGGTGTTAGTTATATTGTTAATAATAAAAAAGTTGTTGAACCTGAAAATGATATTTCGTTTTTTAATGAAGAAATTTAATGAGCAAAGTAATTTTTAAACAAAATAACAATTTTGGTTTTGTCAGGGCAGTTGATAGATTTTCAAAAATAGAAAAATTAAAAGCGTATGGAGAAAAAGCAATTAATTATTTTAAAACCGGTAAATATATAGATTACATAACAAGAGATGAAGCGTGTTTTGATTTTATTGGTGAAATGCCCGAATTTAAAAATGATGAAGAAGCCTTAAATTGATTTAACAGTCATACAAAAGGATTTAACAAATTAAATAATGTAAATGATGTATCAAGCGGTTTGTATAGTTTTAATGCAGTTAATTTAAAATTTGAGGCAATAGAATTAAATGAAGGTAAAAATATGCTTTCTAAACTTAAAGAAAATCAATATATTTGAGATACACATTTAAGTTTTGGAGAAATAGGTATTGCTAAAAGAGTTATGACACCAAAACAAATTTCAAAATTACTAGAAGAAAATTTAAATACATTTTTTACGAGAAATAATTTAAATTTAAATAATTTAAATGTTTTATACGCAATACACGCAAATACGAAAAATCCTCACATACATTTAGCATTTTGAGAAAAAGAACCAAAATTAAAATATGTTTCATCAAAAGAATTGCAATTTAAAAAAGATGGTTTAATACCTTTGGGTGAATTTAAAACTTTTGGAACAATCATAACTAATAAGATTTTAGAAAAAGAAAGATATAAAAGTTATTATGAAGCAGTTGGTGAATTGAGAAATTTAAAAGTTGATGTTAAACAAGATTTTAAGTCTATTGATTTAAAGGGCTCTAAACTTAATGATTTAGTAAATGGAGTAATAAAAAATAAAAATAGTAATGTATGAAATTATGCGAGGTTGGATGCTAAATCTAAAAATGCTGTTGATAGTTTAGTTTTGGAAATTATCAAACAAGAGGATACTTTATTTTATAAATATGCGGAATTCGAAAATCAAGTTATGTTGATTGATAATAAATTTAATCGTAAATATGAAAAAGAGCAAGCGAATAAATTAATTGAGAAAGAAAGAAAAGAGCTAAAAATCAATTTAGGGAATTTGGTTTTAAATAAATTAAAGGAATTTGAAAGAAACAAACTAAGTAATGTTGGCTATATAAATTATTTACCTAATGCTAATTATTTGAAATCAAAAAATATTTTTAATACTAAATACAAATGAGAAATTAAAAAAATAAAATTCGAAAACGAAAAAAGGGAATTGGAAGCAAGAATAAAAGCATTAAAACAATATTCTAAACATTTAGAAAGAGAAGAGGGATTAGAATATGAATAATGATAAAAAAAGATTTAACAAGAAGATTAAGGTAATTAGCATTATTTTAGTAAATCTAGCTTTGTGAATGCTTTTATTTATAGGATATTTTTTATATGATAACTATAAAAGATTACAAGAAGCTTTTAAAAATAATATTTTAAAGGTAATGTGAAGATCTTTTAATAATTACTGATGAATTACAATTACAGCCTTTTTAGTTGTTAATTTATTTATGATATTGATATATTGAGTAATACCGAAATTGTTTAAAAGAGTAAAAGTTAAAAATAATGATTATAGCAAGGTATGAATGTATAACGAAGTTAAAAATTTGGGCGATAAAAAAGAGTTCGATGAGAATTATCGTATTAAAAAACCGTTTAAAGAAGGCTTTAATGAAAATAGCGGTTGAGTTATTAAAGCTAATTTAAAAGAGGGTTATATATTAAGTGAAAATCAAACTTTAATATTAGGTGGTACAGGTTCAGGTAAAAGTCAAAAAATCATTATTCCTAGCATTTTTTATAACATGATGCTTAAAGATGATAAAAAACCTAATATGGTTATAACCGATCTAAAAGGAGAACTTACATCTATATTCGCTAAACCACTTAAAAATCATGGTTATAGTGTAAAAGTATTGGATCTAATTAAATTAAAAAATTCAATGGGTTTTAATGTATTTAGTTCGATTTGAGATTTGTGTTTTAAGGATAAAAATAAGGTGGCTTTTGATGAGGCTTTTAAACAAATTGATATATTAGTTTATAATCTTAAAAAATGGAATTTAGCAGGTAATAGCGAGGAATTTTGAGCTCGTGGCGGCATAGAAATACTCTATAACTTAATTTGTGCTATGTTATTAATGGGATTTTATTTTAAAGATGATTTTAAAAAAGAAGATTTTAATTTTAATAATCTCTTAGGTTTATTAGATATTAATACTTTTAAAAATGGAGCATGATTTTATAAATTGTTTGACAGACAAGATTTATCAAAAGAATTTATTACTATTAAAAACTCTTTATTAAGCTATATTAATTTACCGGAAAAACAATTAGCGGGACATTTAGGTTTTTCAACACAGGCAGTTTTACCATATGTTAAAGAAAGTTGAATTAATAATTTAGTTTTAACTGATGAAATAAAGATAAATGAATTGTTTGATAATAATAAATCAAAACCATTTGCAGTATTAATAAAAATACCAGAGGACGATGAAACCAGAAGCTCAATTGCAATAAACTTTATTTTACAACTATATCAAAAAGCAATTAATGTAGCAGAAGATAATGATAATGGAAAATTATATCGTAATTTATTTTACTTTTTAGATGAGTTTGGCAATTTACCAGCAATACCAGGTATGCAAACAAAATTATCAGCAGGGCGTGGCAGGGGAATATTTTTCGCATGCGTATTACAATCATTAACGCAATTGGAAGATAAATATAAAGATGCTGGCAAAACGATCAAAGATGTATTTAATTCATGGATTTTTTTAGGTGGAATAAATAATCAAAAAACATTAGAAGAAATAAGCTCACTTATAGGAAAAGAAGAATATAAAAAAACATCCACAACAACTGGATCATCTACAAAAAGTGAAACATCTTCAACACAAGAAAGACAAGCAATCGAAATGGCTGAATTGCAAAAGTTAAGAAAAAATCAAATCCTTATATTACAAAAACAAGAAAAAGCATTACTATTAAATATTAAATTTGCTTATGAGTACTTAAAATATAACCAAAAAGACGGTACGGAACACTTAAAAAATAATTTGAAAGATGTTTTGATTAGAGAGATTAATTTTATGGATTTTAAGATTTCTGAAAATTCAAATTTAAACAATAAAGAATTAGTTGAGACAGAATTTAACAAAAATAACAATAGTCAAATTGTAGAAGAAACAAATAAAATGGTCGAAACAATAAAAAATGAAGAAAAGCCAATTACTATTAATGATTTGATTAAATACATAAAAAGCAATGTTGATTTTGTAAAAGCATTTTTGAGTAATGAGGATTTTGAGTTATTAATGGAATTATTAAATAAAAACAATAATTTAACAAGCGATGAAAAACAAAACCTAAAAGTTTTATTAATTAAAGTTAAGCCATTTTATATGCTTTATTTTAAAGATAAACAAGAAGATGTGGAAAATTAAGAGGAGTTAAAATGAAAATAGCATTAGGAATTAATAATATTAAAGATTTAAAAGAATTAGATATATATAATGCAGGAGATGTATTTTATTACGAAAATAAAAAATATTTTGTAGCATCATTCGAAAACGGAGAATTAATCGCTTTACCTAGTGATATATTAAATAATACAAAAGAGGAAAAATAAATGGATTGAGAACGTAAAAAACACATACATTTAGAAAAAACCGGAAGAGATGAAACAATTTGATCCAAGTATAAAGATAAGTTAAAGTATCTTTTAATAGATGAAAATAAATGATTTATGCTTAAAGCACAATTTATATCTAGCAAGCCCAAAAAGAATAAAGTAAAACAAGATATATTGTTAAACAATACTGAAATAAAAAATAGGATACGAATTTATTTGCAAAATGAAAATGTTAGTTTTATTCAAAGTAAAAAATTTTGAAAAGAAGAATACGGGGTTGATATTAAGGCAAATGAAAGACCAATCAAAGTTGAGAGTATAGTTTTGTTTAATAACACAATAATCGATGAAGTTTTAAAAGACGGACTAGAAAACAAAGATTACTATTTTAAAGAAATTGAAGCGTATGATATATCGCAAACCACATTGAAATATGAAAAATACCCAGAAACATTAAGCAATAAATGGGGCAATTATAATGTTTCGTTTTATGAAAGAGCTGAAAACTCGATACAGCTATTAGGAGAACATATTTTAAATAAGTTAAACCATAATGCCAAAACAAAAAAATATAAATTTGACTTTGATAAGAACAATATTATCGATGAAAGCAGAATTGTTTATATGATAGATAGCACAATTGGCGAATGAAGTTGAAGAGAAACAAACTATGAAGCTGAAAAATATGATTTTGTTAGAAGACTTAGTGGGTTTTTAGTTGTCGAAAAATTAGGTTTATATGCAGGTAATAAATTTAAAATACCGTGAAGTGAAAAAGAATCATTATTATTGAATACTAATGAAAGTCAAGTAGCAAACATGATAGTTGATTCGGTTAATATAAGCAATAAAGCAATAAAAGATTTAGGATTAGAAAAATTTTTACCAGAACAAGAAATTCATAAGCATAATATCGAATTAGAAATGGAAATATAAATATGAAAATAGTAATTAATAGAAAAATAAGAAACATAAAAGAATTAGATATTTATGGTATTAATGATGTTTTTGAATGAGATGGAGAAGAATATAAGGTGTTTTTAAACCAAAATGATAATGATCTAATTGCTATTTTAAATAATTGCGCTATTTAATATGTTTTGAGGCTATTAAACGGGCGAAAATAAAAAAATGATAGTTTATGCTACCAAAGTAAAAACTGGCTCTTAAAACGCATAAAAACAAAAGGAAATCAAATGAATACATATATAGATGATTTTATGAAAGAACATGAAATAAAACTTAAATATAGAAACGATATTGCTAAATTATTTTATGCAGTGCTTAAATTAGGTAAAAAAATTTATAAGACAAAAGATACAACATTATCTAAAACATTAGATATAAAACCATATTCAATTAAAAAATTTTTACCCGTTGTATTGAAAGATATAGAAGATTTATATTCTAAAAAATTGGATTACACAGAATTAGAAACTGATGGAATATTAGAAAAATGATTATTATAAATTTAAGCGTGCTTATAGACATGAGTATAGGTGTATATACGCATTATGCGTATACGTGTGAGTGGGTTGTGAATAAATATATGAATTAGCACTCATTCACAACGCATTCACGCAACACACATATTATTACGCTTAAACGCATGCGAGAGAAAGGTTAAAAATGGAATATAGCGAAATAAAAGACAAAAACTATGCAATTGTGAGAGTTTTTGAAAATAAAGCTTTAAAAATTGAAAAAGTTTATAAAAAATATTTAGATGCAAAAAAAGAACTAATAGATAATGCAAAAAACTATGAAGAAGCTGATTTTGCGATTGTTCAATTAAAATGATTACAAATATTTAATAAAAAGGTATAATTAAGGTAATTAAAAAATTATAAATTTTTTAAAGAGGTAAAAGTGAATCGTAAAAAAAAGAATAAAATATGATTTTTGGGACTTGGAGCTAGTTTAATAGGGTCTGTAATGCCATTAACGGCGATTAGTTGCTGAAATTGAAATAATACAGATTGAGCTAGACCTAATCCTAAACCGGAACCGACAGATAACAAAAGAGAGGATAATAAATCTAATTCTAAGCCAGAAGAATATACAAATATCGATAAAATGAGAAATGAATATTCGGCTTTATGAGCTACTAGTCAAACTAAAATGCCAGAAGCAACTTATTCAAAAGGCTATAGTGCAGATAAGCTTTTTGGTTATGCCTTAAATTTGGGGGCAATGGAAATTAATAACAGAGTTATTGATGGTGATATATTTAATCAAAAATTAGCCGAATTAAAAGATTATGTAAAAAGTGCTATTAAAGATATTTTAGATATAGATGAAAAAAGAAACCCGCATGTAAAAATAATTTTTGGAATGCAAGTGCCAGACGGTTTTTTATCTAGCCCCGGTTTTTTTGGAACCGAAAACGGCAAATCTTATGAAGAAAAAATTAGACAAAATAATTCAGACGCTTTTAGTTATGAAGAATATTTATCAAACTATCGACTTTTTTCACAAAGGAGAATAGCGAATAATGATAAATATTTTAGAGATTTTAAAGAAAATGATATAAAAGCTTTAAACGAATTAAATAGTGATTATTGAGCTAATTTTTCATTAATAGAACCATTATTAAAAAGAGCACGAGATGCAAAAATGACATTGGAATTTTTAGAACAGTACATTATTGTTATTGAAGCGCTAAAAAAATATTTAAATAGAAGTGATTTACCTTTAAAAATTCAGCTTACAGCTGAAACAAAGAACAAAATAGAAAGTTTATATAATAAAACTAATTTATTAATGGAACCTAAAAATTACTTTTTTTTAGATTTAGATGGTTATAAATGATTATTTGATTTACCTGATTTCAAAGCTAATTATGATAACGGTTGAAAATTTAATCGACTATTAAAATTAATTAATGAATTTATTTTGCCTCTAACCTGATTAACAAAAAATTACATCCCTTTTTGGGAAGATGTTAAATTGGAGTTTAGAAATGAACTTTATACAAAATATTTGTATAAACAATGGGACAATTCAAGCGCTCAATATGTGGGTGAATTAATAAAACAAAATAAACAAGAAGCAAATGATAATTTATCTAAATGATTAACTAAAAATTCTGCTTTGAATTTGAAATTCAAAGAAATTGAATAAAAAACCTACCTTAAATTGATTTTATACTATAAAAGAAGATGGCTCAAAAGAGACATCTATTTTGTCATATTAAAAAAGGAGAAAACATGGAAACATTAAAAAAACTTATGATGTTTGATATTGATGAAAGTGGGCGTGTTATTGAAACAATAAAAACAAAGGGTAAAGATCTAATGCAGTTAGTCGGTACATGAGGGTCGATTATTTGTGGGATATTACTATTTATAGCTTTTTTAGGAGCTTTAATTAACACGATTTATCAAGGAATTAAATTGCAAAATGTAAAGGACGAAGAAGAAATTAAAAAAGCAAGAACAAAAATTAGATGAGGTTGAATAGGTTGTGGTATAGCGATTGTAATATTTGCATTATTTGGTATTGCAATGGGCATTGCCGCCGCAATTATTGGCTGAAATTAAAAAATATAGAAAGGAGCTAAATATATGATTATAAATGGTGTTGCAAGTGCATTATTGAGCCCTATATTCTATGCTCTTTTTGGTGTATTTTGGGGAATTTTTATAAGTTTCCCCTTTTTATTACTAAATGGCATATTTTATGCAATAAAATTTTTCGGTTTCGAATTCTTTCAGGTGTTAGCTTTTGGGACTTCCGACCCTGAAAAATTAGGGTCAAATTCTGTTCCGGCCGCTTTTTTGGGCGCAGCCATAATTAGCATAGCTTTATTACTGATTTCAATTATTATTGTTGTAATTAAATATCATTTTGGCGGAAAGGATACAAAAGAGGGACAAACTAGCATTAAGACAGCCTTAAAAAATGTTATACCCGCCATATCAATAATTGTGTTTATACCTTTGATTTTGTTTTTGTTTAACTTATTAATGATGGTGGCTTTTGAGTCGTTAGAGAAAGCGCTTTCACTTAGCGAATACGGTTCGTCAAAACTAAATGTAATAGAAAAAATTTACATATCTTTAAATAGTGATTATCCATCGGTAAAAGAAGCTATGGAAACAAAGAACATATTTGCACCTCCGAGCTATACAGAATGATTTACACCATTTTTATTTAGTCCGTGAGATATAGGAATTAGATTTTTAATTAATGCGATTGTCGGTTGAACTACATTAACTATTTTAGGTGGAATAGTTATTAGTGTTGTTGTTAAAGTATTTCACTTATTTTTCTTATTCATTATTAGTCCTTTTGTTGCGGTTAGCTCCGTTATAGATGGAGGTAAAAATCTGCACAAATGAAAAGAAATGTATATTCAAAAAAATTTAGCCATTTTAACTCAAACAATAGCAATTCAATTTTATTTAATTTTTGTGATTGGAATTGAAAAATATTTATCCGAATTAAAAAACGGAACAGGATTAAATACAGTTGCCAAAACAGGTCTTTTACCACTATTGCAAATTATTATTTATTGTGGTTCAGCGGTAGCGGTTAAATCATTATCAAATTTAGTAGTTTCATTTATTGGTGAATCAACGAGCCAGGATGATTTAAAATCTGCAATGACGCCATTTAAAACCGGGTTAAAATTAGCATCAGGCATGGCAATGGCCGCCGGTGCAGTAGCAACAGGTGGCGCAACACTAGGAGCGATGGCTGCAAAAGGTGGTGTTTCAGGCTTAATTGGTGGAACAATAGGAAAAGCTATTAATGGAACAAGACAATCAATATTATACGGCAAACAAACTAGCGCAGGATTTTCAAAAGCCGGAGCAAAAATGTTTTCAAATTCTGGCGTTAATAAAAACAATATAAGTGCGCAAAGAGCAAACTTGGCAGAAATGAAAAGTTTAGCACATGGTGTCGAAAACACAGGTGGTATTCAAGAGCAATTTAAAGCTTTTGAAAACCCAGAAGCATTTAGAAATATGGTAACAAGCAATTATGATAATTACCAAAAAGAAATTGATTGAAATAAAAGTCAATTATCTTTATTAGAAAACAAGGCAAATAAAACCAAAGATGAAATTAATACTATTCAAAGAATGAAAAATGAAATTAAAGATATGTAATTTAGAAAAGAAGCTTATGCGAATAGAACAAACGCTTTACTTTCTAAATTACAATGAGAAAAAGCTAATTTTAATAAATAAGGGGATATTTAATTCTACAAAATAAAAAATTAAGTGCAAATAAATTAACTATATTTAAAAACTTTACTTTTTTAGATTTGGCGATATTCTTTCTAATAATAGGTATTAGTTTTGTTTTGGGATTTACAACAAACAAATTCAATATCTGGTTAAGATTATTAATTACAATATTTGTGTTTTTAAGTACATTTTGAGTCTTATTTAAAAGCGCAAAACATAATTGTAGATATTACTTTTTGGTATTTAGAATTATTAAATTTAAAATACAAGTTAAGAAATATAAAAATAACTTAAAAAATGCCGATACTAGTTTTTTAATACCTTACGAAAAATTGGAAGACGAAGATATAGTTAAAGTAAATTCATCCCTAATATCTAATTATATTAGTGCCTTTAAGATTAGGGGTTATGATCTATTTACAGATGACTTTGAAGACCAAGAAGCATATTTTAATCAATTAACACAAATATTTAATAATATTGATTTTAAAATTACATTTATAAAGAAAACCGAACCAATGGTCTTAGAAAAAAATATTAAGCTTATTGAGGATAATGTATTATCGTCAAAAGAAATAGAAACAAACGAAACGATAAGGAATTATTATAGTAATAACTTAATCGATTTTACAGAACTTAATAATGCTAGAAATACAGATTATTATTATTTAGTTATTTATGCTAATGATAAAAAAATTTTAAGAGATAGACAGCAAGATGTACAAAATATGTTTTATAATACAAAACTTAAAGTTTCAATTATAAAAAATGCTGAATTACTTAATCTATTGACAATTTCTAGTTCAAAAGTTATTAAAGAGCAAGATTATATTAATTTTTTAGAGAGAGATGAAAAAAGCTTGTTATTTAAAAAATCTAATGTAGAAAACAAAGATATTAAAAAAGTATCGGGTTTTAAAAAGTTTATTAATAATTTAAAACTATTATTATTTAAAAAACAAGATGAAACAAAAGATAATGATAAAAACAATAATTTAGTAGATCTATTAAAACCAAAAGAAGTGGAATTTAAAAAAAGTTATGTTAAAGTTGATGATTATTATTTATCTTATCAATCCTTTAATGAATTTAATAGTTTAGTTATAAATAATGGATGAATGAAATTAATGAGTGGAAGCATAAGCACATTTATTGTGAATTTAGAACCTCTTAATGAAAATCAAAAGCAAAAGCTTTTAGATAAAACATCACTAATTATTGAGGCTAATTCATCTAGTGATAAATCAAAATTTAGACAATCAAAGAAAAATGCAACATTGGAAGTTATTAATGATTTGATAGAGCAAATTAATATTCAACACATGAATATCTTTAATATGAATATAACTTTAATAAATAGAGCTAATGATTTAAATTCTTTAAGAGAATTAGAAAAAATAAATAAACAAAATTTCAATCAAACAACAGCAAACATAAATCCTAATTTTTACTTACAAAAAGAAGCTTATGCCAACACAAACTTTATTCAAAAAGATTATTTAAAAAATAATTTAGAAATTACATCAAAAAATATAAGTGCTGGCTGGATGTGGGTAAATAATGATTTAAACGATAAAAACGATTTCTTATTAGGTTTCAATTTAAATTCCGGCTCACCAGTTATATTTGATATATTTAAAAAAACAAAAGATAGAACTAGTTTTTCAATGGCTTTATTGGGTCTTTCAGGTGTTGGCAAATCAGCTTTAACAGAAAAATTTATATGAAACCAAATTATGAATAATAACGAGGTTATTGTATTCGACCCTCAACGTGAATATGGTGATTTAGCCAAAAAACTAAACGGCAATATTATTGAATTGGGCCGGGGCGATAAAACTAAAATCAACCCTCTACAACTTGATAATATGTTTGTTGAAAATATCGAAAAAGACTTTAAAAATTTAACTATTATTAATCAAAATATAAAAAAGGTTAAAGAATTTTTTACACTTTTATACCCAGATTTAGAAGATAGACATTTAAGAGTTCTAACAATATTATTGACTGCATTTTACAAAAAACAAGGTTATTATGATCCAAAACTAAACATTAATAATCTTAAAAATACAGATTTTGCAACTATGAGTGATTTTTATGAATTTATAAATACATTTAAGTTTGCAAATGCATTAGAAGAGAGTTTGTTAAAACAATACTTAAATGAAATTAAGTTGTTAATCTTATATGATTTTATGAATAACGGTCTCTACCAACATTTATATAACGGACACACTAATATTGACTTTAAAAATGATTTAACAATTTTAGATACTTACAATTTAGATGTTAAAAACCAAAATTCTTCAACACAAGGAGCATTATATTTAATACTTTCTTTCGTTCAAAATAGAATTACCAACAACTTTTTTTACAATAAAGATAAAAACAAAAAGATTGTTTTAGTTGTTGATGAGGCACATAAATTTATAGATCCTCAAAATATGTCATCTTTAAGATTTTTATTTGATACTGTTAAAACTATTCGTAAATATAACGGATCATTAATTTTGACAACGCAAAATTTAAGTGATTTCAGACAAAATTTGAATGTTAGTGGATTGTCGCAAGCTCTTTTTGATAATCTAGCTTATACTGGAATTTTTAAATTAAATCAAAAAGATATAGATTTAGTTGATGAGATGTATAGAAGCCGTGGCGGATTAACAAAAGCGGAAAAAATGTTTTTATCAACAGCAGGAATTGGTGAATTAATTTTTAATGTTGATAATTCAACAAGGTTTATTTTAGAAACATACTATAACCGGTTTGAAAAATCACAGATTTTCAAAAAAGGTGATGGGAAAAAATGAGGAGACGAATAATGGCAAAACAAAGTGCAAAAATTGCGAAATTAATGAGTTTTTTTAAGGATGCCGACCAAGAGTTCAAAAACTTATTAAACTACGATATTTTATATGCTGATTATATTTTAAAGGGTGGCAGACCTAAAACAAACACAAATGGAGAAGTTAGAGGTTATTTTAGATTTACCAATATTGATGATATTTTAAATTATAAGAAGTGGGAAAACAGTATCGATGCAAGAGGTATAGCTAGACAACGAGAAATAAATAACCTAGTTAGAAAAGGTATTTTAGAAAGTGAAGCTATACGCTCGATAAAAACATTTAAAAGCGAAATAAGATATGCTTTTTCAAAGGCTATATTTGCATCAATATCACCTTTTTATAACAAAATTGAAAAAAGGGGATTAATACAAGAAACAAAATTGAATATTTTGGAATACAAAATAAATTTAATATTAAACATTTTGCTAGGCAAAGTAATACTGAGTGAAGATAAAGATTTATATGAATCTTTAACTATTAATGATATTGAATTAGAACCAAAATTATTTAAGTTAATAAAAAATGATTTTAATTCAAAAGTTGATGAAAAAATAGAAAAATTAAGAGATGCACAAAATGAAATAGAAACTAATAATGAAGAGTATTTAGAAGATATATTCTTTAAATCAAAGCAATAAGAATTAAGGAGGGGCAATATGAAAAAAAGATATAAATTATTAATAGGTTTAGCAGTATTGGGTGCTGTTAGTGGTATAGGCTGAGGAATTCATATTTTAAGACAAAAAGAAGAAAAAGCTAATGATAAAAAAATTTGAGTACCTAATGCCGGCTACATTAATGAATTGAGAGAAATACCATTTGGTTTAAATACTATCAAAAATGAAACTAAAAGTAGTATTGTCCTTTCGAATATCTATTTGCCAACACAAAGCGAAGCAATAGCAAGCAATTTATTGTATAAAGAAGAACAAATCGGAACTCGAAACATTAGTCAAACAGGCGTAGGAAATGGTAGGCTTTCGCCTAGAAGAATAGGGCAAATTGTTTTTAGCCGAACACACCCAGTAAATAATCCCTCGCAATTAGAAACAAATTTATTTTTAAAAAGACTATATAACAATAATGACACATTTAAAACCCAATTAAATTCATTAATTATTAGTGAATTAAGAAGTGGTATTTTATCAACTAAAAAAAATTTAGAAATCAAAGCAATATCTAATATTTCATTTGAAAATATAGAATTTAAAGAACAATCAAGTCAAAGCGCCGAATATAATATAAATAGGGAGAAAGATAAAAAGGTAAAAACATATAAAACTTTTTACGTTAGAAAGTCGACAATTAGGGTTAATGTTAATTACGATTTTTTAGATGTCGAAGATAATTCGGCATATGAGTATTTCAAACAGAAATTTTTAGAAAATTATAATCAAAATAAAAGTTTAGATGATAAATTAAAATTACCAACCGATTATCAAAATGATACAATTTTAGCAACTCCAAACGAAGATAATGTTTATTCTGGCTTCAAAACAAATAGACAAATGTTAAATGACTGATTTGATAGAACATTTAGTACAAATGATTATCATGGCTATTCAATTCGTTGGGAAGTTTCAACAAATAATGCTAATGCATTCAATTTATTTATAGAAAATTCAAATAATAAAAAGCAATATATTTTTAAAAATATTGAAATTAAATGAGAACCTAGTAATAAATTAGGTAATTTAGATATTACAAAAAGACTAATAATTACCCCTTCAAAATATGTTGATTTTAAAGCTCAAAGCGCAGAAAATCCAACTGGTTTAGTGATTGATAAACCAACTAGATTACAAAACGATAAAGCTATCGGTTTAGAAAGCGATGGCAAAACTTATTATTTAGGAACATGAATATATAACGCACCTGTCGATGTTGCTTTTAAAGCTTTAACAAAAGAAAATGAAATACTAGAAATAAATAATATCAAAATTGATGTTCTTAATCAAAACTTTAACTATACACTTTACGATCAAAGAGCCAATGCTGACGATAATAGTTTAATAAATATTAATGAAAATAAGGAAGAAGAAAAAGAAGAAATTAAAAAAAATGAGTATATTATAAAATTAAAAACTTTTAATAATATAAACATAGATAAAGAAGTTAAAAATTCATACATTTATAAAATAATAGTTGATTCAAAAGCTCAAAGCCAAGACTATAAGTGGTACGGTTGAAACCCTGATAAAATTAGAAGTCAAAAAGATAGAATAACCCAATATTTACAAAATATTGATGGAAAAAAACTTTTAGATGAAAATGGTAATTACATACCAAACCCTAAATACGATCCGTTAATAGATGCTAAAACAGGAACTAAAAAAGAATTAGTTTGAGTTGATTTTTCGCAATTGAATTTTAATATTAGTGAAATAGAATTTAATAATGTTTATAATCAGTATAAAAATAAGTATCAAATTAACGAAGCTGATTATCCAAAGAATAAAATGTATAGCTATTTTAAAACAACCTCGTTGCCACCTTTAACTATGAATTTATTGCATACTACAAAAGGTAAAATAACGGCTAATGATAAAGGAGTAATTGCAGAAGCTTCTGTTATATCAAAGGGCGCTGTAAAAGAACTTTTGGGCGATACAAAACAGTACATAGTATATAAATTAAATAATAATGAAGACGGTAGATGAAACGCCGATTTATTAGATATAAAAACGAGTGATTACTCTTATTTTTCAACCCCCGGGCTATATTTATTTACATCATCCGCAAATAAGCAAATTAGCTCATATAAATTAATTCTAATCGATGGTCGAAACGATGAAAGTGTAAATAATAAATTATTTAGTGAAATTCAAGGCGAATTAAATTATGTAAATTATCTTTGGGATACAACACAGGGAATATTCTTTTTAAAATATATTACAGCTAATTATGGAATAGATGAAAACAATGTTAAAACTTTAACTTATGAAGAAATAATTGAATACTGAAAAAGATATATAAATTATTTATCTACAATAACAGAAGAAATAATTGATATAAAGCCTTATTTTAATATCGACAGATTACAAAATAAGTACAACTCATTTAATGATTTTAAAAGTCATTTCAACAATGAATATTTAGATAATAAAGATAAAATAATAAATGATTTTGCTAACTTTAAATACAGTGATTTAGTTTCAATACGAAATTATGAATTTGATGATGAAAATGAAACTTTAAAACTAATAATTTATGTAAAAAGTGCTGATAGCCGTTTTAAATTAACTAATTTAGAACTAAATTACAAAATTAATTTAGCAACAAATTCAGCCAATAATAAAATTACTAATTTATTTATAAATTGGAATACTCATAATTTAAATGACCTTTATTCTAATGCAAATGATAGTATAAGTTTTTTAGAAACATTAAACAATGAAATAAATAACAATGGTTTTAAAAATATAATTGATAATAGTTTTTACAATTATATAGAATTGTTTAATCCACTAGAAATAAAGGATAATACCATTTTAAAAATATCAGTTAAATTAAAAGACGAATACAGACAAAATTATTTTTTAGCAAACCCTGAATTTGAATATAATTTTCAATATTTGGATGAAGATTTTGAAATATTTAATAATTTTAATAGTGAAAAAATTAAACTAATAAATGAAACTGATGCTGATAAAATAAAGGAAAAAATAATCAAAAATATAACGGATCAAATTAGTTTATATAATGAGAATTTAGTTTTAAATCAGCACTATCAAATTACAAATTTGGATGATATTGCCACGAGATTATCAAAAATGAAAATATACAATGAAAAGACACATTTAACACCATATTTAATAATCAAAGCAAAAGAGCCTTATTATTCAAAATCAAAAATTCTTGTCCCTGTTATAAATTTAGTTAAATATAACTTTACAAATATAATTTTTGATAAGTTATTGTTAGATTATAACATTAATAATATCGATAAAAACGATGAACTAGAAGTTTTAGCTCGAATGAGAAATGAAATAACAAAATATATAAACTCAAAGATTAGAGATGAAACTAATAAAATGTTTTACTATACAACTGATGAAGATACTAATTTAACTATAACAAACATAAACGAAGAACAATTAAAATTACTATTTACAAAAAATGATTTAGTTATTAAAATAGCACCCAAAATTGAATTTAATTCGTTAGCAGAGGGTGAAAGTACTTTAATAGTTAAAAATAATAATCCTAGCGCAAATAAAGCTTATGATATTAGCGAATTGGAAATAGAAGACTTAAATTTAGTTTCTTCAAAGCCAGAACTAATAAAAAATGAAATTATTACATATATAAAAAATAAATTATCGTTTATAAATAATTTAGAGTATATTAAAGATTATCAAATTTTAAATATTGATAATAATGATATTTATAATGGGTTTATAGCCAAAAATGCGCCAAAAAACTTAAATATAACCATAAAAGGGTCAAGCAATAAAATCACGGGATTAAAAACTTTTATAGCTCTAAAAGTAGCAAAATATAATTTAAGTAGCTACATATGAAACAATATTGATATTAATGTAGATGCTAATGAGTTAAATTCTTATTATGATAAATTGAAAATACTAAATGAAATAAGAGAAGTTATTGTTAAAAATCTTAATAGTCAAATAACCAAAAATTTAAATGAATACTCTTATCTTATTGAAAATAATTCTTTTGTTTTAGAACCGGAGCTTGACAATGAAGTTTTAGAATTATTATTGTATAATGCGGAAATAAATTTAAATATTTATGGTAATAATTTAGATATCGAGGGTTTATTTTCTATAAAAATCAAAAATAATCACCCGTCCGCAAATAAGCCGTATGCATTAAATAAAATCAAAATAGATGATTTAGTTATTTTACAAAATAATAATTTGAGCGACCAAAATAAAATAAACGATATCAAAAATAAAATTGAAGAACATTTAGCCAATAACAAGATAATTAAAACATTAAACTTAAATAAAAATGATGATTACAAAATCAGTATATTAGCTTATGTTAATAATAATTTTAATTCAACTAATTATGATTATGAAGATAGAAATAATGATTGATTACTGTTATCATATATTTATAAAAAACCTTATAAAAATGAATTAGTAAAAAATATTAATAATATTGCTATATCTATATTAGCAAAAGAAAATAATACAAAAAATTTAGAAGACAATAGTAACTCTAAATTCTATATTTATGGTAAATCTATTGAAGAAAAAAATGAAAATAATAATACAAAGCTCGAAACTAGCGCTAGAACGACAGGATTTAATAAATTATGGCTAGCCTGAATAGTTCCGCTTTCTATTATTTTATTAGGTGTATTAATTTTTTCTGGTTGAGCTTTATATGTTAGATTCGGCAAAAAAAGAATAAAATAGCCAGGCATGAATCGCCTGGTTTTTAAATTTCAAATTCTAGCTCCAAATCCGATTTTTTCAGGTTATTATCTTTGTTTTTGAGGTAATCTTCATAGTGATCTTTGAAAAAATCATTATTAAGGCGAGCATCATATTTTTCCTTATCATCAATTATTGAATTATAGTAAAAGACGCTTTCTTTAACAAAATCTAAATTTCTTTCGACATTTTTCTTTCCCATTACTCAAATTGTTTTTTCAACAGTTGTAAAACCTAAAATTTCATTTATGACAAAATTATTATCTTTAATATTTTTTTCTAATTGTAGCATTATTGCATTATATGTTTTTTGTCTTATTGAATAAGCATTTTCTGCGCTATTTGGTTGAAATAATGAAAAAAATAGCGTTTTATCCATAACATTTATCGCCCTGGTATTTACTGCACTAGGGTGTCTATCTTCGTAAATACCATTTCATAAAATAATATTAGTATTATCTCTTATTGTTGAAGATGCGTTCTTATCATTTATTGTTTTAATTGCTAAATAATAAACTTTGTCATTTGAAATAAATATGACAAGTGGTCTATCAAGTTTATTTATAGGCGTTTTAATTGTTGTTAAAGAGTTATCGGCATTTTTTGCAATAGGAACTACATTTATATTTTTATTTCTTACTTTTCAAACACTTCCATTAATATACATATCTAAATTATAATATAAAAAAACTAGCAATTGCTAGCCTATACCATTTTTCATTTCCAATAAGCATCCGCAAGTACATTGCGCCGTTCTATGAGCCGGAGTGGTATATCTCTTCTCCAATATATCTAAATTATACACTAAAAAACTATACTCTATTAAAAATATTTATTTTAGTAATATTAGATTATGACTAATTATATTTTAGAGATTTTAAAGAAAAATATAGAAAAAAAGGATCAAATATTCAAACATTCAAAAGAGCGCATTAATCTCGGTTTAAAAATTCATTCTTATATTACTAGAAAAATTAAATTGAAGGAAGGCATTTTAGAAGTTATATTAACTAAATACAAATATTATGATAAAAACGGAAAATTAAAAACTTGTATATTTAATAAAGATGAATTACTAGAAAAAAATTATAAAAAAAGAGTTGATATTTCATTATTAGAAGAAGCTAAAAATTGATATTTAACTGGTACAAATTTAGGTGTGATTTCTAATAGGTTTAACATATCAAAAACACTAATTTCAAGCCACACAAAAAGTGCGATAAATATTAATGATAACCAAAAAGATAAATTAGTTAAATATAGTAATTTTGAAACGGTAAATAAGGCTATTTATTTAAGCGTAGATGATACATATTTTCACAGTAAAAAAGATAAATATTTAGTAGATAAAAAACGTGCCAGAATGCTTAATTTTTTTATGCTGGATTCTAATAAAAAACCTGTATTTAAAAACCATATTTTTCTTATTTCAAATACTAAAAAAATACTAAAAATTGATGATATTATAAAACAAATTGAAATGGTTATTAAAGAATGTTATAGCGAAGATTTTAAATTAATTATATTGGGTGATGGCGCAACCTGAATTAGCAAATTAGCTAAAAAATTGAAGGCGAAATATATACTTTGTAGATTTCATTTATGACAAAAAATTAAAGTTATTTTTAATAATTCGAGCACATTAAAAGAAGATTTAAAATACTTAAATAAGGTTGTCGGATTTAATTTTAGATCCGTTTTTTTTAATCTTTTAATGGCTAAAAAATACGACGACCTCACCCAATTAATATATTTTAACTTTGAAAACATAGAGCTCTGTTTAGGTAAAAATAGGGCTAAATTGCTATTTTCATTATGCAGATATATCCATAATAATTATGACGGATTAATAGAGGTAAGCGAAAATAACGAGCTTTTTAAAAACAATAATGCCGAAGCTTTTGTGTCGCATTTAATCAAAAAAGCGATTAAAAAGAGCTGGTGCTTATATAGTTTAGAAGTTTGTATTCTTAAAATAAAGGCTAATTTCGAGGGGGCTAAATGAGGGTTAAAAATCGTGCTTTTTTAAGCTTTTTAAAATTATTTTTTTATTATTCCATTTTTTATCCAAAAATAAAAAAATCGTACATATATACATAGTATATATGTAAATTTGAAAAATGTAGTTTTTTGTGAATATTCTTTAAAAAAATAGAGTTTTTTTGTGTTTTTTTAGTAAAAAACATATGCATAAATATAAATTTCTATATTTATTATATAAATATAGCTGGGGTTATTCGCAACTCGTTTAGAGGTTTTTTGTGAAACCTACCCCAGTACTTTAAAGTATGCGTGCGTGTGCGCCCGCACGTGTATTTGGCTTTTAAATCTATAAAAAATAAAAAAAATATAATTTTATGTAAAAAAAATTTACCGAAAGGCTAATTATTCATTTGCATAGTAAAAGTCCACTACACTACAAATAAATAGTGCGTGGACTTTTTTGTATCCTTGGTAAAATAATAAAAAAAACATAATGAAAGGATACAAATTAATTATATATGAAATTTTCAGATATTTTATGCGTAACAACAAGAGTAAAATCTTACGCAACAAAAACTTTTGTACAAAAGCACACACATTATTATATAAAAGAGTTTGACTTGCACTCAGCTGAACAGTACATAGCTGAAGGTCAAAAAATAGAGCATAGAAATCAGCTGGGAATAAGGGATTGCAAAGAGATTTTTGACATGCTAAAAGAGGGCGAAGAAATTTATAAAATCTCTAAAATAATTGGTAGACATAATAAAACTATTAAAAGGTTAATTAAAACCTGTGAAACTCAAGAAATTAAACAATTGGACAATAAAAAATGCGCTAAATGTGGAAAACCGCTTGAATACATTCATGTACTTGATTTAAACAATAAAAAATTTAACATTAGACATTATAACCTCAAAAAGAATGTATATTACAACGCTAAAAAAAGAGAAAAATACAAAGCTTTTTGAGAATTTTGTAGTAATTATTTGAAAAAGTGATGACGAAACAAATTAAATCAAAATATGACTAAAAAAGCAATAAAAAAATCTCTTCAAACACTTATAGATGAATTTAAAAGGATATCAAAAAAACCGTGCCCATCGCTATCGCAATCCTATAGACATACTTATCAAGGTTTAATTTCAATTAAATTTATGCCAATTTTATCAAAAAGAGGGCTAAAACCTAAGAAATTAAGCAGAAAACCACAAAATAAGAAAAAAACCGTTGGCTTGTCAATTGAGTTTAGACCTGACCATATAAATAGGAGATCTAGCTTAAATGATTTTGAATTAGATACAGTGAGATTTAAACGAAATTCTAAGACGTGTATTTTGACACTGATCAACATTAGAACGAGAATGTTTTACTTTATTTTTTCAGGCACAAAATCATATGAAGTAGCGGATTCTTTAATTGCATTAATAAAGTATCACGGGTTAAATATTGACTCATTAACAATTGATAATGGCTCCGAAAATCAGATGTTAAATAAGGTTGTAAAAAATATCTATTATTGCCATCCTTACTCATCGTGTGAAAAGGGTTCTATTGAAAATGCACACAGACTGTTAAGAAGATGATTCCCGAAAGGAAGGGAAGTTGCAAAACAAGATATAGAAACCTGTGCGTTTATAGGTAACGAAATAAATAATATTGTAAGACATAATATTAAAGAATACCCACTCCCTATGAGCGCAAACGAATTTCATAAATTAGAAAATAAACTTTAAAAACAAAATTAACAATAAAAAATATACATAGCGTCCTAACAGACGGTTTTTGTTATGCATTTTTTGATTGAAATTTACATTTTCAAGTCTTTAACGATATAATAAAATCAAAAAAATGAATTATTGCCCAAGGTGGACATTTAAAGTGAAAAAAGATAACCGAAAGGCTAATTCGGTAATTTTAAACATAAAATAAAATAATAGTGTAAAATAAAAATAACTAGATGCTAATTAAGCACCTTAAAATTTACAAGAACTAAAATTTACGATTTAATAATTAATAAGGGAGATAAATAATATGAAAAGAAAAAATATTTTAATTTCCGCTTTATTTTCATCATTATTAGCATTTGGCGCCATTTCATGTTCCCCTTCTGTTTCTTCATCTTCTAATGAAGCTAAAAAAGACAAAATTAATGAATATTTTAAAAATAACAATTTTGATTTTTTTCAAAATATCAAATCTTCTTTATTAAATAGCGTTGATTTAAAAGAAAATAAAGATGTTGATTTTGATTCATTTATGACATCTTTAACATTATTTTTAAATAAATATAGAGACATAGTTAATTTAGAACTTGCAAAACCATATTTCAAAAATATTATTCAAGATGATTTATCTTTAATTAATAATAAATTATTAGATCTAGATAAGCTGATTAGCAAAAAGTATGTTGTGTTTGCAGATATTAATGCAAAGTCAATTAATGATATTGAAAATGTATATAATAAATTAACTGAAATTAATAATAATGTTATTGAACAAAATAATAATATTTTAGAAATAACTAAACACATTTCTAAAAATATCAATAATCAAAACATAAAATCACTACTTATTGATAATTTAGAAAAGTATTATCAAAATCAAGATAATGATGAATTAATTTCAAATTTATTAAAAATATCTAAGAATATTGATTTGATTAATTGATATTTATCTGATAGCAATATTTTGCAAATTAATTCAGATCAATTTAATTCAATTCGTAATGAATACGAAAATATTAATAATCATATTGATAAAACTAATGCGATTTTATCTTCTTTAGAAATTAGTAATGATATTATTAATAAAATAACAAGTTATATTGATGAAAATAATATTGTTTTAGAATCTCTTGAGTTAAAAAAATCAGAGGTTTTGAAATTATTAGAATTAAAGAAAAACGGTTTAAATGAAGCTGGTATTAACGATATTAAAAGCCGTATATCATCAGCTAAATCATTATCTAGTTTAAATAAAATAGCTGATGAAATACTTGAAATTAATGATGATGTATTGCAAGCTCAAAAAAGCGACTTAATTAAAAAATATGATTCACTATTTTCAAATAGTAATTTAAAACAATTATCAAAAATAATAATAGAAAGTTCAGAAAATCAAACTGATTTAAATAAAGTTGATCAATACTTTAGCAATTTACAAACAACTTTAAATAACTTAATCAATATAATTACATCATTTAAAAATCAATCATATAAGGGCATTACAAAGTTCAATTTTTATAAAAAATTAGTTGATATGTCTTATATCTTTAATGATAATGCTTTAGTTAATATTAATTTATTTAATTTGGGCGCTGAAATTGAAAAAATAAATAATTTTGCCAATGAATTAGAAGCTATTATTAACGGAGATCAAAATACTCAAGATAATCAAAGTTATGATGATATTTTATTAGCCGAAGCTAATAAAAATGCTTATCAATTAAATCAAGATCTTGATAATATAGAAAAAAATAATAGTAATTTATATTCAGCTAATATAACTATTAAAAATAGCGATATATTTTTATCTAATCCTGATACAGAATATTTAGATTATCAGATTTATGATTTAGAACTTGACAATACTAATAAAAATACTTTAGTTATTAAATATAATGTCTTTTTAAAATCAAATGAAGAACAAAAAGTTCAATCAACTTCAACTATTCAATTTTCAAGTGATTTAAATGCAATTATAAATGAATATGCTTTTGCTAACTTAGATCAAATATTCAATATTAATTATTTTGAAATATCTAAATATTCAAAAGATGAATGAAATGGCTTAAGCTTAGAAAATCAAAAAGAATATATTAGACTTAAAAACAATTCTCTTTCTAAGTTTTTTACATTTGAGCTTTCAAATGCAAATCAAAATCAAGCAAATAAATTACAGCATAATGTGTTATTAAAGTTTAATAATCAAACAATTAAAACATTTGATTTATCTTCAAAAGATAGTATTTCATTTAGATCTGATAGTGAACAAAAGCAATCTTATATTGATAGATTAAATAAAGAAAAGATTATGTCTTTAATTAACGGGCCTATTGCTGATATATTAGAAATAACTAAAATTAAGCAAGGCGCTAAAAAAACTCATAGCCATTATTTAGCATCGCAGGCACTAGAAGCTTTTAAAAATGAATATGAGTTGCCAAAATTTGGCAAATATCAGCTAATTATTAAAGATTTAATCTCTTTTGATAATAAAAATGGAGTTGCCAAACTAACATTTTGATATTCAGAAAATGATAGTATTGCTTCTGTAGATGCTAATATCGATTTAAATTCAAAAGCTAAAGCAATCGCTAATTTTAGATTACAGAATTATGAAGATATCGAACCAATAAACAAACAATACTATACTGCCGAAGATTTTGTTAATAATGATCTGACTTCATTAGGAAATGATTTAGAAATCATGAATGCTATTGATGAAACTAATTTTGATTTTAGAAAAGCTGTTGGTAAAGTCATTGCAGATAATAAATATATTTGATATAAGTCATTAAATCCTAAAAACTTCGTTAGCCAACAAGCGTTTAATAAATTGCCTTATTTTATTAAATTAGTTGCATCAAAAGACAATCATGGCACAAATTTAGATCATGAAGATTTTATTGAACATAATGTTGGTATATATGATAAAAATCTTGCTATCAAACAAGATGCTGAAAATATTGAATTATTGAATAATAAATACTTTATATACTATTATGATATTAAAGAGCATAATAGACGTGGTTTAAGTTTTAAAATCGCTTTTATAAATAAAGAAAATAATGCAATTAGATATGCTTTAAATAAAGAGTTCAATTTAATAAATTTAGTAAATGATTATGAACAAGTTTTATATCCTGAAATCATGCTAAATAATATTAAAGCCTCAGATATTATAGTCAATGAAGAGAAGCTTTCAACTAGAACCGCTGAAGAATTTGCTAATGATTTAAACTTATTAAATGAGGCTATAAAATTAAAAAGTAACGATGGCAAATTAATTTATAATAACTTTGAATTCTCAGCTGATAATTTTAAAGTAGCTGAAATTAAAAGAATAGCACATAAAGAAGCCTATATTCGCTTTAAAGTTACGCGCCAAAATTGAAAAAACGAAAATGGTGAAGTAATTAATTATAAAGAAGAAATCTTGGGCAATACCTGATATAAAATAACAGGTTTTGCTAATACTGAAACTGATTTATCAACTGAAAATCTAGCATTTAATAATCCTAATTTAAATAAAGTTTATTTAGACAATAATGTAATTTATCGCAAAAGAATTATTGAACCTCATTATAGCGATTTAATTTGAAATTTAGATAAGACAAATAATGTGGCCACATGATTTTTAGATAAAAAATACTTATCAGAAACTTTATTAAAAACCAATTCTAAGAATAGAAAAATAGTCTTTCATTTTTATGCTAATAAATTAGTTAATGATTTTAACAAAACTAATCGTATCTTGTCGCCTGAGTATGGTATTAATGTAAGAGTTGACTTTGATAAACTTACTAAAAATGGCATTTTTAAACAAAAAATCAACTTTAGTCAAGAAAATTCAGTACCTGAATATTCAATTAATTACATTTTTAAATGAGATGAGCAAAAAGGTATTTCTGTTTTTGTTTCTCTAGATAATCAAGAGCAAAAAATCATCATAGATTCACCTAGCCTTGTTAAATTTGAAAAAAACAAATTATATGATGCAAATCAAGCCTTTTTAATAATGCCAGCTGGTGCGAAAATCACTATTGAATATGAAAATGGAATAGAAGAAAAGTTTGAAGATTTTACTAATCAATTTAATTACAATAAAGTGGATTACAACCAAACAAATCAACCAATTCTTTTCTATAATGAAGAGCAAAGATTGAAAGACTATTCAAAATATAATCCAAATCAAAATGTTAGTTATAAGTTACATGATGGCTATAAAATGAATGTTGATCCAATTAAAATAAAAGAATGAAAAGATTGAGATTTAGTTAACACAATTATGGCTAGAACTATGCGTTATACCAACGGAACAGCAACAATGATTGGAAAAGTTAATGATGATTTAAATGATGGAAGATTTTATTTCTTAACCAATCATCATGTTCATGGTATGGATGATCATATTGAAAGATGAGAAGACTATTCTGGCGATAAGTTTTTAAAAGAATATGACAATAGTAATGGCAGAATATTCAGATTCTATTTTACTGTTCCTTATGAATATGTTGGTAATAATTTACTGCCAGGTCCTGATACTGACTGAAAAAGCTTTAACTATATTGGCGGATATAATGAAGCTAGACAAGGTTTTAATGTCAAAACAACTGTTGTTTGAACTGGTAAAGGACAAAAAGATCAAACGGGAACTAAAAATGATAATGCCGATTTATCAATAGTAATATGAGATATAAATCCGATTATTAAAGCAATGAAAAGATTAGGTAGATTCCAAGCGGTTAAATATCTTGAAAACTGATTTAAATTACCTAATTTACAATTTGATTTTGATAGCTCTAAACTAGGCTTTATTCCCGGCCCAAATATTAAAGATACGGCGCACATTGGATTTCCTTTAGGCGATCAAACTGGTTATATTAACCATAGACCTAAAGTATCAAATACAACATTGCCTGTTTCTATTCAAGACGATTATGCTTTTGTAAGAATTACAGGAGGTAATTCTGGTAGTGGATTTTTCATTGACAATAATCGTTATATATCAACTCTTTATGGTGGTGCTTTATCTAAAGAGCTATACGGTAGAAATTATCAAACCGATGAATATAACTACTTTGGTATTAATTGAAATAATGAAAATCCGCTAACTTTAAAAAATAATCGTTCATTTGGAGCACAAATCTTAAGAGCAAATGCCTTAAATCCAAATGCATATGAAATTCCTTGATTTTATAAGAAAATAAATTAGTGATTTTTAGTTTATAAAAATAGTAGAAGTTCGATATTGAGCTTCTACTATTTTATTATTGTTTGCTAATATAAAACATATATTAACAAAAAAGCGATCTATTTTTGGCTTATTTTGAATAGATAAAATAGTTATATTAATTATTAGAAGACAAATTCAATGAATTTTTTAAATAATATTGAAAATTGCTATGTAATTTTTTTGCTTAGTATATAAGCAGAAAGAAGAATATGAAGAAAATAATCGACGTGACAGAAAGTGAATATTTATCACTTTTTTTGGGAAATTTAATTATTAAAAAAGAGCAAGGAAAAATTACAATACCAACCAATGATATTGATAGTATTATTTTTGAAAATAATAGAACAACAATATCAGTACCTTTGATTAATAAATTAATAAAAGAAAAAGTGAATATAATTATCTGCAACGAAAAACATTTGCCTCAGGCGCAGATTATTCCGTTTGATAATTATTATGATAACAAAGTATTCTTATCTCAATTAACTTGAGATGAGAATTACAAAGCCATAACTTGAAAAAATATTATTAAACTAAAAATTGCTAATCAACTTAATTTGTTAGTGAACTTTAATTTAGTTAATGATGAAGATTATCAAAAATTTAAAAATTATATTTATGATGTCAAAATTGGTGATTTATCTAATCGAGAAGCTCATGCAGCAAAACTTTATTATAAAAATATTTTTGGAACTGATTTTAAAAGAGAAAGAGATAACTTTGATGATGATATTAATGCGATGCTAAATTATGGATATACCATTTTATTGTCATTTTATAGTCGAGCAATTAATGGGCGTGGTTTTGATAATCGCATTGGCGTTTTTCATAAGAGTTTTAATAACCCTTATAGTTTAGCATGTGATTTAATGGAAGTGGCTAGGGTGTTTGTTGATTATGTTGTATATCAGTATTTAATCAAAAAAGCTAATTATCAAGAAGTGAATTGAAAAATCTTTAAGCAAATGCTATATGAATTTTTTGATGAGCATATTAAAGTCAATAATAAGCATATGAAAATTCGCGACTATATTGATTATTCTGTTAAGAAATTATTAGAAAATTGTTCATTAGAAGAGTTAATCATTGATTGAAATTCAAAGTAGATTTATGCGAATAATTGTTATGTATGATATTTCAATGGATGATGATAATATCGCTTATTATAATAAATTTAGAAATGAACTAATTAAATTAGGTTATAGCATGATTCAATATTCAATCTATGTTAAATGTATATCAGCTCACACTCAATATCCTTATGAAAAAGATAAACTAATGAAAATAGTTCCCAAAAAATCAAATGTGAGAATTCTATTAGTAACAGAAAGTCAGTATCAAAATATTGAAATTATTAGTGGCGAAAAATCACTAAATGAATATTACTTGGATAAAAAAATATATTTAGAGGTATAAATTATGTTAGAAATAGTGAAATTTAATCATCTTTTAGATAGTGGTTATCAAGGAATTAGAGTTATTGAAAGCAATAACTCCTTAGCTTTTTTAGCTATGTTAATTAATCATGAAAACCAAAATAATCAACCAAGTCTTTTAATTAATAATAAAGGCTATTTTGTTAATGAGAGTATTATTATTAATCCATTATCAAAAGTTATTGATATCCTTAACTTTAGTAGCAAAAATAGTTTATATAAAATGTTTATAAAAGACAGTAGAATTGATCAAGAAAATTTAATCAAAGGCGATTCATTATCTGAGATATTGAATTTTTATACAAATCTAGTTGCTGAAGATTTTATTTATCTTAATTTAGATAAATCAAAGTTAGTTAAATTTTTATTTCAACTAAATGATCAGAAATTAATTAATAAAGATATTTTATTTAAGTTTTTTGATTTTTCAAATCAATTAGATAAACAACTTGTAATTATCACTAATTTTGATAATATCAATATTAGTGAGTTAGTTGCTTATACTAATAAATTTAACTTTATTATATTAACTAACAATATTTGAGATGTTTGCAATAGCTTTGAAGAGTTAGAAGTTTGTTCAATTTTTGATAATAAAGCATTTATCAATATTGATAATGTGTCTTTAATTAAAGAAATACTTATGCAAAAATTCAATGTTGATGACATTGAAAAAATCAAAGAAAGTAAAACATTGCAAAATGCTATAAAATCAATCATTTTAGATTAATTTTTAATCGAATTTAAACGTTTTTATACAAAAATGACATTTTAGTACTATACTATTCTTAAGCAAGGTTAGAC
>JHVF01000002.1 GCA_000620005.1 Metamycoplasma spumans ATCC 19526 | reverse complement strand
GAAATAAATAATATTGTAAGACATAATATTAAAGAATACCCACTCCCTATGAGCGCAAACGAATTTCATAAATTAGAAAATAAACTTTAAAAACAAAATTAACAATAAAAAATATACATAGCGTCCTAACAGACGGTTTTTGTTATGCATTTTTTGATTGAAATTTACATTTTCAAGTCTTTAACGATATAATAAAATCAAAAAAATGAATTATTGCCCAAGGTGGACATTTAAAGTGAAAAAAGATAGTTGCTAAAAAACAATAATAAATATAAAAAAAATTAATATTTAATATAAAATATTTACATACTAATTTAATAATTAAAGGTAAAGGAGAATTATGCCAGGAAGAGATCAATTAACAGGTCAAAAAGCTTTAAGCGGCAATAAAAGATCACACGCTTTAAATACTTCAAAAAGAACTTTTGACTTAAATCTTCAAAAAGTTACAGTTTTTACAGAAAACGGATCTAAAAAAACAGTTCGTGTTACTGCTAAAAACGCAAGAACTTTAAAAAAATATGGATTAGTAGCTTAATATTATATTCAACAGTTATATATGGTTGCCTCTGGCAACCTTTTAATTGCTTAATTTTGATAAAATTTATGGGTGATATTATGGAATTTGATAAAGTATTAAGAAATAGAAAATCAATCAGAGACTTTAAAGATATTGATATTAGCAATGAAATTATTATAGATATTTTAAAAGATGCTCAAAGAACTGCTTCGTGAGTTAATTCGCAACCCTGAAGAGTATTTGTTATTAAAGGAGAAATGCTTAAACTAGTACGAAAAGAACATCTTAAGTCAGTAAATAACAACGAACCAATTAGCTCCGATTACGATCATATAGATCGTAATGAATGACCGCAATACATTAAAAATAATATTAATAAGAGTTGGAACGCAAAGCAAAATATCGACTGAAATAAATTTATATCTGCCAATAATAATTTATTCAATGCGCCAGTTTTAGTACTGTTGTGCTTGCCGAAAAATTCGGTTACTTGAAATATTCTAGATTTGGGTGCATTTTCTTCGACTTTATTGCTTGCTGCGCAAAATAAGGGAATTGATTCAATTCACGCATATCAGATTGTAAAATATGGTAAGAATTTACATAAGATAGCTAATATTCCAAATGACTTTGATATTGTTACAGGAATAGCCCTTGGGTATAGAAGTTCTGATAGTATTAATGAATATCAATCTGATCGTATTGATGTTGATGATTTCTTAACAATAATTGAATAATATTATTAAAATTTTTATGAGATAGAAAAAAAGAAAAACTAGCTTGAGGCTAGTTTTATTTATTAAAAAATCGCCACTAATAGGCGATTAAACATTAGATATTTTGCGAATTTTCTTGGTTTTCCTGAAATTCAATAATTATTTGGTTGCTAAAGTAAACCGAATCAATTTTTTTGAATGTTGAATTAAATTCAATTGAAGCATCGATGTTGGCTAGCTTAATTTCGTATTTGACAGGGTTTTGCAATTTCTTTTCTCTTCGATATTCCTCTAATCAATTTGAAATTGACCTAAAAAAGTTTACTGTTGAATAGCCACGATATCCTGGCGAATTATCAAAATAATAAACAACATCATTTTCTTGATATGCATAAGTCATTGAGGTAATGACTCTGTCAATACTTTTTATAAAAAATTCAGGAGAAACTTGATTCTTGTTTGTTTGACTTTTGTTAAATTCGTTTAAAGCGTTTAATAAAGAAATACTGAATATTTTTTGATTAGTTTCTCTTATTTCTGCTTGATTGATTTTGTTGTTACTTTTTGCAAAGTGGTTTGAAAAGTTGTATCCACTATTGTTAAAGAAAAGAATTGAATTTTGATATACAAGCACATGATTTGCGCTTAATTTTTCATTAATTATTCTGGGGTTATCATTAAAAATTTTTGATAGATTTTCAGTTTTTTGTTCGAAAATAACCCTGACTTTACCGTTTTCTAATTTTTCTACTTGTGGATTTTTAATTGATTCATTACTATCAATAAAAAAAATAGTACTTCGGTAATTATTCTTTTTATTTAATGCTAAAGGAACGGCAATTACGCAAACGGTTGGAATTAAAATGCCAGACATCATTAAAAATGTCTTAAAATACTTCAATTTTTTGCTATTCTTTTTTACTACTTTATTTTCTTTTTGTTGTACTTCCATTTTAATGACCTTTGTACTGTTTTCACAATTCTTTAATTCTAGTTAAATTTATTCCTGCGCCTGTGTAGTCACCATTTAAAATTCTGTTATATAAATATGCTGTAAAGTGAACAATTATTCTATATTTATAGAAATCTTTTGGAGGGTTAATATCGTATGTTTTTCAAAAAATATTTTCAATTAATTTTGATGTATTTGTGTTTTCAAAAAGCAGAGCAATATCTAAAAATCTTGAACTTTTATAAGCAACAGCTCAATCTATAATGTATAAATTTAGATTATCTGTAAAAAATATACAATCTAAATTTAAATTATTATGGCAATTTGCATCAGGTTTAATTTGTCTTATTCATTTAATAATTTCTTCAACCATCTGTGGATTGTTAAAATCTTCATTAAATTGTTTTTTATCAATATTTTTTACATATCAGTCAATCTTTTCTTCAAGTATGTAACTTGGAAATTCAATATCTGAGTCATGGTATGTTCTCATTGCTTTTGCTAACACTTTTATTTGGCGTGAGTTAATATTTGTAGTGCTTGGACAATTTAATCATCTTCAAATAATTCTATCGTTGTCTTCATATACGCAAATTGGAACAAAATAGAAATTTTCAATAAGTTTTGTATCTAGGCGATTATCAAAACGGTTATTAAATTTTTGCACTATAAATCTGTTTGGAACTGAAAAATCTTTATTATTATATTGATTCAATGATTCGCTAACTTTGGAATTTGGAGCTTTTATATTTGAATATATTTCTTTATATGAAGTTTCATTATAAACTTTAAACATGTATACATAATCGTCAAAAACTGCAGGGTCTAAATTAAAGAATTTAATAATTATTTCTTTATCAATTCCTAGAAAAATATGCAAAGATACTGGATCAGTATAGCGAGAATTCAAAGTAGCAAATTCAAAATCAACCAACTTAATAAATCCATATTTATTAACTAAAATATTTTGTCTTTTTAAATTATTATGACTTAAAACATACGGCTCATCTTTATATTTTTCAACCAGTTCTAAGTATTTTTTATCAGTAATGTTATATTTTAATCAATCGAAACGATTTAATTCTATATTTATATTTTGAAAGTTTTTAACACAATTTAAAATTGCATTGGAAACTTTGTCATCAATTTTTAGCTTGAATAAATCCACACCGGGAAACCATTTTTTAATTATTACACCATTTTTTACATGTAAATAATCTTTAAATGGTTTAATAATTTTTTCTTCATTGCTATGATCTATTTTAATTATATTTTTAGGTATTCTTATTTGAACTCATGTTTCGTTTATTTTTCCGATATAACTTTTGTTATGAAAATCTTCATAATATGGTCTTATATTTGAAATATCTTCAAATACCTGCGAACCAAAATTATTTTTTATTGTTTCATACACTTCATATATTTCACTGTTGTTTTTTTTGTTTTTAAACTGTGTACTGAAAATATTTTTGTTGTGATTGTTGTTCATAATTAAATTTTATAAATATCGTTATACAAAGACATATAATAATCAACTCTTTTTAGATATTTTGAATCATCAAAAGGTTTGATTTCATGTTTATTTATTCATAATACAACTAGTGCGTTTACAATAATTTTGTGAACTAATAAATATTTCGGTTCAAAATCATCTCCATAGGCATCTAAAAATACTTTTTCCTGTCTTTCATTTAAGTCGCTTGACTCAATAAAATAAGCTAAGTCAAAATGAACATCGCCCATTGATGAATATTCTCAATCGGTAATATAAATTTTTTTATCACTTTGAATCATATTAAAAAGTCATAAATCGTTATGAACTGGCGCTGATGTATCGATGTTTTTGATGAATAAATTTAGTTTTTTATAATGTTTATCTAGAATAGGTATTTTTCTTCCTAGTTTAGATATCATTTCTCGATAAACTTTAAATCTTCTTGCTATTTGATTTTCTTTAGCAAATTTTAATTTCGAATTATGTAAAGTTATTAAGTCTCGTCCGATCTCAGCTAATTGACTGTCAGTGATGTTATTAGGATTTAGTATGTCTCCGTTAATTCATTCTGTAATTAATTTTTCGTCGGTTTCTTCAATTAATGAAGGTGCAAATAATAAAGAGCTAATAATTTTATAGTCAGTTTTGTGATTAAAACTGTCAAACGATTTAATTTTAATAAATTGCTTATTATCGTCGCTTTGATATGTTTTATTAGTAAATCCTTGATTTTGTATTAATTTCATAAATGCCATCCTTAAAAATCAATATTATTTGCGTATTTAGCATTTTCTTGAATAAAGTCGTGACGTGGTTCTATTTCTTCACCCATCAATGTTGAAAATACAGTATCACATATTGCAACGTCTTCAATTTGAACTTGAAGCATTTTTCTTCTTTCAGGATCCATCGTTGTTTCTCAAAGTTGTTCGGGATCCATTTCCCCAAGCCCTTTATAACGTTGGATTGAAATATTTCTTTTATCTTCAAGAGTAGCTAAAATTTCTTCTTTTTGAGCATCATTGTATGCATAAGCAACAGTTTTTCCGACACTAATTTTATATAGTGGTGGTTGAGCAATATAAACAAATCCATATTCAATTAATGGTCTCATAAAACGATAGAAGAATGTTAAAAGTAAGGTTGTAATGTGAGCTCCGTCGACGTCGGCGTCAGTCATAATTACAATTTTGTGGTATTTTAGCTTATTGATATTAAATTCTTCACTGATTCCTGTACCTAGTGCATGAACCATTGTGGCGATTTCTTTATTTGATAAAACAGATTCAACAGAATTCTTTTCCGCATTAATTACTTTACCACGTAATGGTAAAATGGCTTGAATAGAACGATCTCTACCCATTTTAGCTGAACCGCCAGCAGAATTACCTTCGACGATAAATAATTCTCTAAGTTCGGCATTTTTGCTAGAACAGTCTGCTAATTTACCTGGTAGATTGCCAATATCAAATCCATCTTTTTTTCTTGAAGCTTCTCTTGCAAGGTTGGCGGCGATTCTAGAACGTTGAGCTAATAATAATTTATTAACAATAGCTTTAGCTTGTTCAGGATTTTCACTCATAAATCTTTCGAAAACAGCTGAAAAAATTTTATTAGAAGCGATACGTGCGTCTTTATTTTCTAATTTTCCTTTTGTTTGACCTTCAAAAATTGGGTCTGGATGTTTAATTGAAATTATTGCAACAAGCCCGTCTTTAATATCTTCACGAGATATTTTTTCATTATTATTTTTAAACAGTTTGTTATCTTCTGCATATTTATTGCAAATTCTTGTAAGAGAATCATAAAAACCTAATTCGTGGGTTCCACCATCTGAAGTTTGAATATTATTAGCATATGAAACTACATTGGCAATGTAACTTTCGTTGTATTGCATTGCTATTTCTACTTTTATTTCATTTCCTTCGATGATTTGATTATCTTCTTCTTTATCTTTATCCTTGAATATACCTTCGGCATAGATTACTTCGGGATTAATTAATTTTTTGCTTTTGTTTAATTCTTTAACATAATCGATTAGTCCACCCTCAAAGTGATATGTACGTTTATCGTTTTTAGCAACATCTTCAACAACGATTTTTAGTCCTTTGTTTAAGTATGCTATTTGCTTAGAGTGGTCTGTTATATTTCCGAAGTCAAAATTTAATTTATCCATTATTGTAAAGTCTGGATGGAATTTTACTCTTGTACCTGTATCTTGTAAATCAACTTCACCTATTACTTCAAGTTCTTTTTCAGGGAATCCACCGTTACTAAATTTTTGATAATGCAGTTTTCCTTCACGTTTAACTCAAACTTCAAATTGATCACTTAATGCATTAACTACTGATGCCCCAACACCGTGAAGACCACCAGATACTTTATATGTCGATTTATCGAATTTACCCCCGGCATGCAATACTGTTAAAATTGTTTCAACAGTAGATTTACCAGTTTTTTCGTGAATACCAGTCGGTATACCACGACCATTATCGGTTACTTCAATAACATTGTTTGGATAAAGTTTAATATTTATTTCATTTGCAAAACCTGCCATGGCTTCGTCAACAGAGTTATCAACAATTTCTCATATTAAGTGATGTAATCCTTTAATTCCAACTGAACCAATGTACATTCCTGGTCTTTTTCTAACGGCTTCTAATCCTTCTAAGACTTGAATATTGCTTGATTCGTATTTTTGTACTTCGTCTTGTTTATTCATAATTACCTCTTATATTTATTAATATATAAAATATATTAATATTATATCAAATAGTGAAATTTATACGTCTATAAACTTAAACTAAGGCATAATAATTAAAAAATTGGCCAATAGCCAACTTTTTAATTATTAATATTTTCCTCTTAGAATTGATGTATCAACATTTTTTCTTTCTTCTGCTGAAGCTTGGAATAAAGGTTGATTATATGCGTTAATTTTAGCTGCGACACAATTTGTTCAGAATGTATAAATTGAAGAATTGAAACGGTTAACTTTATTGTTATAAATTCTAACCATTGAATAAATTTCGTCTTGTTGCATTGAAATTTCTGAGTTAAATTGTAAGTATAAACGATCTGCTTTAAGATTTGGATATTGTTCAAATTGCAAACTTAGACCAGCTTGAATTGCATTTAGTTGAGCATCGTATTTAGTAACATCCTTTTCATCTTTTAAAGAAGCTAATTTTGAACGCAATTCCGCCACTTTTGTTTGTGTTTCTCTTTCGAAACCTGTATAACCAATTAAAGCATCCATTTGGTTTTGTAATGTGTCATGTCTTCTTCTTTCTGCAGCTTGAATTGAAGAAGATGCAGCCTGAATATCGTTAATTTGTGAAAATAGTAAATTTTTTCTTTTGTAGTATGCAATTCCAAAAAGCCCAAAAGTTATTATAAAAAGCATTACAAATAAAAACTTTTCAAATCCAGTAGGTTTTGGAACTGTTACTGTATTATCTACATTAGGATTAAATCCTTCTGAGGTTTGTTGTGTTCTTGAGTCAAATAACATTATTTCTCCATTCTTAATTTTCTTTATAATATTATATTCTTAAATAAGACTTTTCATATTAATTATTCAATTGAAAAAAGTTTTTTGACTTCTCTTTCTAACATTTCTAAAGCATTCTCATTTTGTTTGTTTACTTCATTAATATAAATTGCAAGACCAGTATCATCAATTTCAATGATTGCTTTATTTTTTAAGAAGCTAAACTTTGTGAATATTCAATCAATTAAAATTAAAGCATCTTTTAATTCTTCTTGATTTTCAGTTGCTAGTTTGTTAAAACTTATTTTATTATTGAATTTTAAATCATTAATTTTTCCATTTTCATCTTCTGATATGGCAATATCATAAATAAGAGTTTTAGTATTGTTTGCTGCTATTTTAGCGCCAGGAGTACTTAACTTATAGTTTAGTGTATATATAGTTTTTTTAGTTTCTTCAAATTCATAAAATCTTCTAAATGGAACGTGAATTGCGTAACCATCAACATAAACAGTGTCAATTAAGTCTTCTCCATAATATGATTTCATTTGAATATCTTGTTCACCAAATAGTAACATTTTTTTGTTTTGACCAACTTTAAATATTGCTCTTTTTTCTGGGTTTTTAGATGTTAATGAAAAAACTCCATTGGCAATTATCCTGTTTAATAAGTAAATGATGTTTGTATTTTTTGTGTTGTCAACCTCATTTAAATCTTGATAAGTAGAGGTATAACTGTCACCTAATTTTTCATAGTTTTCAGATGCTATATATTTGTTTGCATAAGCCAATACGATAGGTTTAAATATTGGCATCAGATGATCTGTTAAAATTTTAACTAATCCATTTTTAATATCTTCAATTTTTAGTAATGTTTTAGTATTAAAAAACACATTTACTCAATTATTGTAATTTGAAAATAGTATTGAATTTCCTAAATAATACTCCGTACTATATAACGAGTTGTTTATTTTGTTAACATAAGGCGGATTCATTAGTCTAAGTAAAAAGTATTTATAAATGTCAATATACTTATCTTGCGTTATTCCTTGAAAATATGTGAAATAATCAACTTTATTGTTATATATGTGAGAATAAAACTTGTAAAAATCTTTGTTTTCTAATAAGTCTTGACCCTTTTTAACCATCTTATCATATTCTTTTTCGCTTTTAAATTTATCCATAGTTTCACTAAAACTTAGTTTTGGTAAGTAGTTTGTTGGTATTACTGTTGAACGTTTTAATTCGATAAAAGGTGTTTTTTCGGTGTGGTAAGCGGTCAAGGTTCTTGTGTAAACATTACCATTGGAGTCTTTTTCTCTAACTCTTATTGATGCCGAAGTAACAACATTCCTTCATTCTAGTGTTGAATATAGAAGGTCATAAAAATATGAGTTTCTAATATCATATTTATTTACACTGTAAAGCGAAGCGAAATTTTTATCATTTTTAATAACAGGTTGAATTTCGCGATAGTCGATATTATTGGTTTTTGTTATTTTTAATTCTTTTAGCGCTCCATCACGTAATTCCAATGGTGATATTTTTGAAAATGAACGAGTTATAATATTTGAATTTATTTTAATTGCTCTTTGTTTTCTTTCAAAATTAGCTTCTACAAATTGTTTATATTCTTTAATAATCTTTTTATTTTTAAGATATATCGAAAGGAAAAATAAACCGATAACAAAGAAAAAAAGAACGAATATAAAACTGTTTATACCAGTTCTTAAAGCTATTTTATTGCGTTTCTCCCTCTCTTTTAAACCAATCTCGATAGCAAAAGCCTCATTATAATTTCTTCTATAAATATTCTCAAATTCTGATGAAATTTGCGATGTTACTTTTTCTTCAATAACATTTTCTATTGCCGTTGGAATATTTTTTTCAATTTGTTCAAAAAGTTCGACTTTTGGATCTCTAGCGACACCGTCGTAATTAACTTCTATTTTATTCATATTTGCTCCTTTATTTAAATTATAAATAAAAAGAAGAAGATTAAAACATGTCTTCTTCATCTTTGATTATCGAATATCTTTGTTCATTAGTTTTTTCTTCTTTTAAATCATTTTCTATATTAGAGTTATCTAATACTGAGTCATTAATATCAGCATTATCTTCGTTAACTTTAATAATGTCAATAATTTCATTTTCATTTTCTTCTATGTTTCTATTATCATAGTCATAGTCTTTTTTATTTATATTATTTTCTTCAGTTTCATTTTTTATAACAACTTCTTCTGTATTTTTCAGTTCAGAAACTTCATTGTCTTGTTTACGGAATGTCTGTGCATAAATTTCTTGATGATCTTCTTCGCTTAATTCTATGTTATTTTCTAATGTATCTTCTTCAATTTCAAAATCTGACAAATCGGCAAAATCGTCTACATTTTGATCAATGATTTCTTGGTTAAGATTTGCATTATTGTCTTGAATTTTTTGATCGTTATTATTTTCAATTTGTTTAGTTTCTTCGCTGATTAATGCAACTTGGTTATCGCGATTATCTTTAATATTAATTTTATTATTTGAATTATTATTGATATTTTTATTATTTGTAGTGTTTTTAGCTCTTTTTTCTCTAAGGCTTTTAATAGCTTGTTGTCTTTTTTTCTTTGAAAAGCTAATTAAATTAAAGTAATCATTATCAATAAATAAAAATGATATTGAAATAACTATTAGAATAATTGCAACTAAAAATCCTATTGCAATGCCAATACGATTTCCGGCAAATGTTAGTATTGAAAAAATAAATGCATTAACAACGCCCGCAGTATAAATATTAGGCAACAAGTTATTTTTGGTGTTTTTAAATGAATTAAATCAGTCTTTATATACTACACTGAAAACATTTGAAGGTCCGTAACTTAATTTTTGTGTATAAAAAATCATAGTTCCCAAAACTGCAAAGCTTATAAATAAAAATGATATTCTGTATAAATTTAAATGAAAAACTTTAACTGAAAATGTATTTCTGAGTTTGAAAACCTTTCAAATAGAAATAAGTAAAACAAAAATATATAAAAACGGCGAAAACATACCAAACAAAACATTAATTGAGTATGAGTGTATAGTTGTTAAGTAAGCAATATCTAGATATGAAATAGCCAACATAAATATTGCAATAATTCCAGCAAAAAATCATAATATACGAGTTGATTTGCTTGAATATATATCAACTTCTCTTGCTCTTTTTTGAGTGTTATTTACCTTTTCTATATTTTTCATATTCCCTCATATATTTAAATTTCGTATAGTGTAATGACAATCATTGGTTCTTTTTCAATGACTTTTGATATTTTTCTTTTAATTGATTTTCTTAATTTTTCTTGGATTTCTTTTAAATCAATTTCTTTTGTTGTTTTATTTTCAAATTCTTTATTAAATAAGTCGTTTATAACTTTGTATACTGCCTCTTTGTTATCTTTTGTGATAATTCCGTATGATGCGATCTGTAGCTCATTAATTGGTTTTTTCTTTTTATAGTCAATTAATGAACTTAATGCTATGACGCCGTCTCTTGCTAAATTTTCTCTTTCATTGATTACTTCGTGTGAAATATCACCAATTCCAAAACCATCAATAACAACATCTCCGACATTTCTGATTCCATGTTTTTGATTGATTAGTTCAGTATCTTCAAATTCTGCAACACGGCCGTTTTGTAAAACTAAACAATTATTTAAGTTCATTCCTGCTTCTCTTGCAATTTGAGTTGCAACAACTAAATAACGATATAATCCTTGAATTGGAATAAAGTACTTTGGTTTTAAGCTCTTAATAATATTTCTGATATCCTCTTTAGCAGGATTACATGAATAATATTGATCTGAACCTAATTCAATTAAGTTAGCAGTATTTCTTGCTATTTCATCTAAAGTTAAAGCATAATTTACTTCTAGTCCGTTAACTGGTGGCGCCACAATAATCACTGCGTCAGATTGCTTTAATTTTAGATAAACATCATTATTTGATGCAATTCTAATAAATCTTAAATATAGTCTTTCAATAGCTCCGGTTACTAATATTACTGCATTTTTAACATCGTTTGCCGCACGATAATCTATAAACTCAGGCAATTTTAAATTTTTGTTAATTTTTTTAACCAAATTTATCAATTGCGAGTAAGTTCTACCATACGTAATTACAGGTCTTCCATAACGCAAGGCCAAGGCTAAAACTTCGTGAGCTGTAATCATGTCTTCGTCATATAACCCAACAATAATTCTGCTGTCTTGAGATGTTTCTTTAAATTTATATTCAATTTTCTTTGAAATTCATAATTTATCAATACTGTTTCCAGGGTAAGCTGAATGTCCTGAATCCATAATTAAAGCATGTAATTCTTTGCCATTGTTGACAATATTTTTGATTTCTTGAATATCGGTTGTTCCGTAAGGCCCTAAAACCCCATCAACAAAATTTGTCATAAACAATATATTACCTTTTTCATATTCAAAATTAAACCCTAATTGTCCTGGCAATCCTCCTGCTAAATCAAAAGCAGTAACTTTAACGTTGATCTTGTCAAAATTAACGATGTTTTTTATTGTAATAATTTCAAAATTTGAATTTTCTATATTGTATTTTGAAATACGTTCATTTAAAACGCTTTTGTTAAAAAAGCTTGTATAAATTTTTAAATTTTTAATTTTCATTAATAATCATGGAATTGCTGAAAAGCTTTCATTATGAACATCTGTTAAAAATAAACCGACAATATCCTTTTGTCTTTTTTCTAAAAATTCATAATTGCAAATTAATGTATCAATTCCGTTGTGTGAGTTAATGGGAACCTTTGTTCCTGAGTTAATAATAAAAAGTTTGCTATTAATTTCTAAAACATAAGCGTTTTTTCCATTCTCATCTAAGCCACCTAATGCAAAAAAGTTAATTTTATTCATTTCTCCTCCAAATTATTTTTTGAAATGTAAGTTAATTATTATTAATAATTACGGTCTTATTTTATCAATAATCTTGCCTTTTTAACTAAAATTGATTAAAAAAATTACTTATATTTATTAATTTAATAAATAGACTATAATATTTTATTATGGAATTAAAAAGACTTATTAGAACTGTGGAAAATTTTCCTAAAGATGGAGTTAAATTTAAAGATATATCGCTACTATTAGCGGATGGTGAAGCGTTGCATTATACTATTGATAAAATGGCGCAATTGGCAGAAGATGCCGACATAATTGTTGGACCAGATGCACGTGGATTTTTATTTGGCACACCAGTAGCGGCAAAATTATCAAAGCCTTTTATTATGGTAAGGAAAAAAGGTAAATTACCTGGCGAAGTTATAAGCTACGATTATGGCCTTGAATATGGTAGAAATATTTTAGAAATACAGAAAGGATTGGTAAAACCTGGCCAAAAAGCAGTTATTATTGATGACGTTTTGGCTACAGGAGGAACACTTGAAGCAATTACAAAATTATTGCAAGATCAAGGTGTTATTGTTTCTAAAATTATTGTTTTAATGGAACTTGGAGGCTTTGAAGAAGCTAGAAAAAGATTACCATTTGAAATTAACAGCTTAATATATATAGAAGAGGAAAAATAATGGCAAAATTAAAAAAATTTAAATCGTATAATGATGTTGATGAGAATTTGAAATTTGACTTAGAAAATATTTTAGGTTCGAAAACTTACCAACAATTAGAAGATGAGTATTTTGGTTTATTTGAAGATGCTATTAAAGTAAAAGATAGCAAGTATGAAAATATCCAAAATTATCAAAAATATATTGAATTATCAGAGATAATGTTGATTCTATCAAATAAAATTAACAACTATTTGTCAAATAAACTAAATACAAATATTGTTGATTTTGAATGCAATACTTTAATATCTAAATTTCAAGCCAAGGTTGCTGATTATTCAAGAAGATTAGGTTCTGAAACTAATCGTATTGCTAAATATAGAGAAAAAATTGAAAAATGATTAAATGATGAATCGCTTAAAGAAGTTAAAAAAGACCTTGAGGCTACATTGAATGAATTAGATCATAAATTAGATGACTCTGTTGAAACATTTTTAAATGCAACTGCAAGTGGTAATCCTTCTCCTGAAGAATTATTTTCAGTTTTAACAGATAGTGAAATCGATTATGGTTATGCGCTAGATTCAAAAGGCAAAAAGCACAAAATTACTGACGGTACACGTTTACAACTTCTTAAATCAAATGACAGCGTTTTAAGAAAAAATACATATTTGAATTACAATGGCGCTTATTTAAAGCATAAACAATCGTTAAGTAAAATGTTATATCAACACATTAAAGAAATATCAGTAAATTCTTTATACCGTAAATATCAGTCATCATTAGATTCAATTTTAAGTGCTGATCACGTAGATAAAAAGTTACTTGAAATTATTTATTCATCAGTGCAAGAAAATATGGGTGTATTTAGAAAATATCATTCAGCACATAAAAAATTCTTTAAAGCCAAATTTAATAAAGAAATGGAAAAATGAGACGGTGCTGTTGATTTGGTAAAAGTTAAATCTAATTATACTGTTGAAGAAGCTCAAAAAATTTTAATTGACATTACATCAGTTATGCCTTATGAATATCCTGAAGTTGTTAAAAAAGCTGTTGAAGAAAGATGAATCGATTATATGAACGTTCCTTCAAAACGTAGTGGCGCATATTCTATTGGCGAATCATATGGGCTTGACAAAAAGTATATTTTAATGAATTTTGACGGTACAATCAACTCAGTTGGAACATTATGCCATGAAATGGGTCATTCAATGCACTCATATTATTCAGATAAAAATCAATCTGTATTTAGAAGTCAATATCCAATATTTTTAGCGGAGATTGCTTCAATATTTAACGAGTTATTGTTGAATGATTATTTAATTGAAAGAGCTAAAACTGACGAAGAAAAGTTCTGATTATTATCAGAAAGCATTGGAGATTTTATTGGTACAGTTTTAAGACAAACTCAATGATCTAACTATGAGTTTGATTTATATAACATGATTGACAAAGATGAACCATTAAACACATATGAGGCTTTAGAAAAATTATATGTTGACAACGCTCAAAAATATAACACGTCTAAAAAAGCAATAAAAATTGGAGAACCATCTAATGTTTATTCGGTAATGGTTCCTCACTACTACTATTATTTTTATGTATATAAATATGCATTAGGTTACATTGTTGCCAATGTATTTTTCCAAAAATATAAAGAAGAGGGCAAGATTGCTTTAGAAAACTATGTAAATAAATTCTTAAGTGCCGGAGACAGAGATTGACCAGCCCAAATTTTAAAAGATGCCGGAGTTGACATATACTCAAAAGATATATACTCAAAAGCTTTCAAAGTTTTAAATGAAAAAGTTAATAAATATATTAAACTAGGCAAAAAGATTTTTAAAAAATAGGATCAATTATGAATGAAATTGCTATTAGAGAAGTTTTTTATAAAATGGCAAAAGAAGAACTTGCTAAAAAAGGTATTGAAGACGAAAATGAAATTTTAAAATTGGTTGAAAAGTATTTTCAAGATATAAAAAACATTAGAGAGTCTAACATTAAAGACCAAAAAGCAAAAGAACATGAAAAATTTTTCGATTTATAAAAAATAGCCAGAATTAAATAAAAATTAAAATATTGCTAAATTGACGGCAATATTTTATTTTTTTTAGATTAAGATGTATTGATAATAGCTCCTAAATATATTATTAATATATATAAAGTTTTAAATCAAAAACTAATCAATAAATACATTTAAAGAGTGCTATACTTTTTATTATATAAAGAAGGGAAAATGAAATTAGAAGAGGCAAAAGCAAAGAATAAAAGATTCAATTTGATAGTTAATGTTATTTTTGGTTTATTCGTAGCGTTTTCAATAATTGGAACGTTTTCATTTATAGTTGTTAACTCAATTTCAAAAAATAAGCTTTCGTCATTTACCATTATTGTTTATCCAATTGCGCTTATTTTATTTATATTGTTAATGGTTATAGTTAGATTATTCATTATTAATGCATACTCATTTTATTCAATAAAAACAGCCGAGACATTAGAAAAATTAGAACCAACAAAAACGAATAAAAAAACTGAAATAGTAAATGAAGATCAAATTAAAGCTGAGCTTGAAAAAGTTCAAGTAATTGAAACGGTTAAAGTTAATCAATCTGCTAATGTAGTAAAAAATAACAATGGAAAAATTAAGAAAATACTTGAAGATATTTTAGAAGATGAAGAAGATTTTGAAGATTATTATAATGGCGAAATAGAGATAGATGACCCATTTTATAATAACGATTCATACAATCTTGAAGACAATGAACCGACATTTAAATTTGTTAAACTTCCAAGCGGAAATAAGTTTGAATATAATAGAGAAAATTCCTCTGTTAAATTAGTGTGTTTGGGCAGTCCGATATTAGGGTCGGATATTGATATTCATAAATCAATCTTTTTTGAGATTATGATATATGATAACGAAGATAATAGTCTATTAGAAAAGAAACTTATTGAAGGAATGTGAAATTTAACAAATAGCTCAAGTTCCTTAAAAAATTCTTATTGTAATATAGATATAGAAATTACAAGTAAACTATTTAAATACAACAGAGATTATAAAATCGAAGTCAAATCAATTATTCACAATAGTAGAAAATACATTTTTGAAGAAACTTTTAATATTAAACCTAGATAGATAAAAAAACACAAGATGAAGCTTCATCTTGTTTTTAAATATATTTTTTACAATATTGAGTTACTTAACTAATATACCACTATTTTTCATTAGCTTTATTCCTATATCGTTGAACTCTATATAGTTATGATTTTCCAAATCGAAAGTAGCAATCATGTCTTTATAAACAATTACATTTTTGTCAAGCTTATTTTGATTTAAATATGTTTTTAAACTAAGTGCAAATTGTAAGACACAAATGTCACTACAACAACCAACAACTTCAAATTCGTCGTAACTATTTCATATTTCTTTAGGAACAACTAAAAATCCATTAGTTGATTGTTTTTCAATTTTCTTCTTAATAAAAGGTTTTAGCTCATCAACAACTTCTGCTTCTTCACTATTTTTTAAGCAATGAACAGGATAAGATTTCATTTCAACATCTTCTTCTGAATGGGCATCGCAAATAAAAATGTTGTCTATATCCTGATTTTTAGCTAAATGTTTTTCAATATTGGGAATAATATCTTTGATTTTATCGCTTGATAATGGCCCAAACTTAGTAAAACCATTCAACATATCTATTACAAACATAATTTTTTTCATAATTTCCTCCTTCATAATGCTAATTTCAAAGAAAAAAAGTGATAATAAATACTTATTTATTACATATATTATATAATTTTATCGGATACATCTTAGAGGGACATATTTTTTTTAAATTTGTTGGTGTATCTAAAGTTCGAATTTTATTTATATAAACATATTAGAAAGGAAATCATATGGCCGAAGAACAATTAGTTGTTACTTCTAGTCCAAAGAAAAAGATTGGCTTTTTCTCTGCAATATTGGTTGTTTTAGGTTCTACAATTGGTGTTGGTATCTTTTTAAGATCTAAATCAGTTTTAGAAAGTTCAGCAAACAATATCGTATGAGCAATCATTGTTTGATTAATCGCTGGTTTCACAGTTATTACTATGGCACTAGCATTAGTTGAAGTTGCTTCAGGACGTAATGATAACTTAGGTATGATCGGTTGAACAAAAACCTTTAGTACATTGTACTTATACAAAGGTAACAAATTCTTCATGACTTACCTATATCTACCTTTAACATACTTCTTTATGCCTTACTACGTTATACTTCAATTCCAAGATGGTATTAGTGGTTTTGGTGGAAGTACAAACTTTGGTGGAACTACAGCTGCAACATGAATTTATTTCGCAATTGGTTTAGCTCTTACTGTATGAATGCTTTTCTCAGCAGGTATTAGTGGACGTGCTGGAAACATTCAAAACTGAATTATTACATCTGTAAAATTCATTCCAATCGTTGCAATCATCGTTATTGGTATTGTATTTACAGTAATTAATGCAAAAGCAGAAGGTGCTTCATCTCTATGAACACCAGTTACAGCTTCAAGCTTGTTCGATAAAACTAAAACACAATTCTTAGGACTATCACCATTCCTAGGTGTGTTCGCCGCTTTAGGTGGTATCTTCTTTGCATTTGACGGTTTCTACGTAACTGCAGGTATGCAAAGTGAAATGAAAAACCCAGAAAAAACCCCAGCTGCTTTAGTTATTGGTTTATTAAGCATGACCGTTTTATACGTAATCATTGCTACAACAATGACATTAGGTGGTAAAACAGGTGGTTTCTACGGTTTTGCTGACCAATTAGCTAATGTTAAAGCCGGATGAGTATTCGGTGTAATTAACATTATGATTTCAATTGGTGTTCTTGGAATTTTAAATGGTTTCTCAATCTGAGCAACAAGATTTGTTGAAGACTTAATTAAAGAAGGTGAAATTTTTGTACCTGTTAAAGCATACAGATACTTAAAACACGCTAAATTACCAATCGTTGGTGCTTTATTCTGTTTAATTCTTTCACTACCATTCATGATTTTATTTACCGCTATCGGTGCATACGCATACATCGATGCAACCGGATACGGAGAAGGTTACGGTTACAAAATCGGTGAATTATTAAGCTTCTCAGACTTAATGGCTAACTGATTAGCAGTATTCGCATTCGCTTACATTTGTGCTGCTATTATCGGTGCTATCCAAAACAGAAAGAAACATTTCGTTGCCGTACAAGAAAACAAACACACAATCTGAGCAGGTTACACATCAGTTATTATTATCTTAGTAACAATGTTCTTCTTAGTAATCGACCCATTCATCTCAACTGGAATTGCCGCAGTTAGATATGCACAAGGTGATGTATCAGTTAAAGATGCATTAATCGGTTATGTATCAACATCAATACTATTTATTTTCTACTTGATTGTTATGTTCTTATCAACACCAATCGAAAAAGCTATTGCTGTTAATAACAAGAAGAAATACGACAGAATCCTATCAGGAAACATTTGTCTATGCGAAAGACCAGACTGATGCCCATGCAGAATAGCTGAATTAAGAGAAAAAGCTGAATTAAACGACTTAGTTTTAGCTACATATGCACAAGCTCGTTAATTATAAATTGTTAATATACTAATTTATATGCCAGTAGTTTTACTACTGGTTTTTAATTTATTTTAATGATTTAGTTTAAAATATTTAAATATGTTAGGAAAGGAGAAAAAAATGAAAAAAAATGTAATAGTAAATAATCGGCCAATAATTACTGATGATTTGCTACAAACAAATTTAAAATCAGGATTAAGTTCTCAAGAAGCAAAATCAAGATCTGAAAAATTTGGTTTGAATGAATTACAGTCAGCTAAAAAGACAAATCCATTTTTAGTTTATTTAAGTCAGTTTAAGGATTTATTAGTAATTATCTTATTATTTGCATCTTTATTATCTTATATTTTAGCCATCGTAAGCGGTGTGCAAACTCATTGAGATTTTAAACATGATAATTACAAACTATTGATTGAATTTATTGAACCTAGCATAATTTTATTTGTTGTTTTAACTAACTCTCTTGTCGGAGCGGTTCAAGAAATCAAAAGTGAACAAGCGATTAATGCATTGAAAAAACTTAGTCCATTACAAGCTAAAGTAATAAGGGACAATAATTTAATAACAATAAACGCATCTGATATAACAATAGGTGACGTTGTTTTAGTTGAAGCTGGTGACGTAGTACCTGCTGATGGTTATTTGTTATTTAGTTCTAATCTTTCGTCTATTGAAAGCTCTTTAACAGGTGAAAGTGAACCAACACAAAAAGATTACACAGTATCAAGGGACTTAACTTTACCTATTGCAGATCGTAAATTCATGTTATACTCTTCTTCGATAATAGCGACTGGTACTGGATATTTTATAGTATCAGCTATTGGACAAGATACAGAACTTGGTAAAATATCGGCACTAGTTAATAAACAAGAAGAAAATTTAAGTCCATTACAAATTAAAATAAATAAACTGGGAAAAATATTTGGCTATGGAGGGCTTGCACTATTTATTACAAGTTTCTTAGTACAAATAATTTTCCAAGCGATTTCAAAAGGATCATTTGCCTCTACAGTATTTTGAAGCACAACAGTAGTTAATGCGATTTCTTTAGCTGTCGCAGCAATTCCTGAAGGATTGATTGCATTTTCATCAATCATTTTGGCTATCGGAGTTCAAAGAATGGCTAAAAAACGTGCTATCGTTAAAGATTTAATGGCAGTTGAATCTTTAGGAAGTTGTGCGGTTATTTGTTCTGATAAAACTGGAACATTAACACAAAATAAGATGACTATCGTTAATATGTTTTCTGATTCATCTGAAATGCAAGATACTGGATATGATGAAAATAAATATTTAAAATTAATTGAATATGGCTCATTATGTTCAGAAGCAAATCTAATAAAAGAAGATGATAAATATAATCTGGCTGGCGACCCAACTGAAATATCATTTTTATATTCATTAGAACAATATTCAGCTTATAAAACAAAATCAAATATTTTAGATAATAATCCAAGATTAATGGTTATACCATTCGATTCTGATCGTAAATTAATGTCAACAGTTAATAGAATAAATAACAAGAATGTTGTTATTGTAAAAGGCGCTCCTGATGTTTTAATTAATCGTTGCATTAATCTTTCTGAAGACAAATTGAAAGAAGCTAATTTAGTAAATGATAAATGAGCGTCGAAAGCTTACCGTGTTTTGGCAATAGCATCAAAAGAAATATCTGATTCTGAACTAAAGAAATTAGAAGATATGCCATTAGAAGAATCTCAAAAATTAATTGAAAGTAATTTAGAGTTCAATGGACTTGTCGCCATGATTGACCCACCTAGAGAAACCGCCAAAGATGCTATTGAAATGTGTAAAAAAGCGGGTATTAAGCCAGTTATGATAACGGGTGATAATATTAATACAGCAAAAGCTATAGCATTATCATTAGGTATTCTAAATGAAGGCGATAGGGCAATTACAGGATTAGAATTAGATGAAATATCAGATGAAGAATTAACAAATAATATTGAACATTATGCAGTTTATGCAAGGGTTAAACCAGAAGATAAGTTGAGAATTGTCAGGGCATGACAAGCTAGAAAGCAAGTTGTGGCAATGACAGGAGATGGGGTTAATGACGCTCCTGCACTTAAAGCTTCTGACATCGGTTGTGCAATGGGAATAACCGGAACCGAAGCATCTAAACAAGCCGCTAACATGATTTTAGCTGACGATAATTTTTCAACTATCGTTAAAGCCGTAGATAATGGACGTTCAATATATCAAAAAATAAAAAATGTAATTCAAAACTTATTAATTACATCTATTGCAGAAATAATTTTAGTATTCTTAGGTCTATTCATTTTCAAAGCAATTTTTTCAAGCGGTCAATGAAAAGCTATTATGGCTAATTCAGAGTTATATATTTTATCTGCAACGCAATTATTGTGAATAAACTTATTTACACATGGTTTTCCAGCAATTGCATTAGGCTTGCAAGACTCTAAAGAAAATTACATGAATAGACGTCCTATTTCTAAATATGAATCAATATTTTCAAATGGTATGGGTTGAAATACTTTATGACAAGGTATATTAGTTGGTATTTTATCGATAATTGGTTATTATTTAGGGGCATTGTACGCATTTAATCAACCAAATGCGACAGCAGATGATGTTCTAAGAGCAGCTTCAACAATGGCGTTCTTGATATTAGGTATTACAGCAACTTTCAACTCTATTAACTTAATGTCTAAAAAACCAATAATTATGTCAAATCCATTATTCTATTGAAAAGTATATGCATCTGTTATTTTTTCATTAGCGTTTTTAATATTAGTAGCATTCGTAAAACAAATCGCATTAGTATTCAACGGATATGAAGCATTAGCAGAATCTCCTGAATTAATAGGATATGGCATCGGCATACCATTTGTTTTAGTTCCAATTTATTTCACTCAAAAAATGATTGTATTATTTTTAGAAAAGAAAAAGAAAACTAAAGAAATCACAGACTTTAAACTTATTTTACCTCCTAAGGAAGCTAAGTTAAGTAAGACAAACAAAAAATAAGCATTAGTTGCTTATTTTTTAATTATTATTGGAGATGTTATATCAAAAGATTCTCCATCAATTTGTGAAAGGTTAATACCTTCGTGATATATTTTAATATTCTTTCCAAATAATTCCTTAACATATTTCTTATATTGTATATGTGTTCCTGTATAAATAGATAAAAATAAAAGAGGTAAATAAGATCTCGAAATATTATGAACTATAATAAGGCTTAAACAATCGCCTTTTCTATTTGAATTCGGGGCAACTTGCATTCCACCACCAAAATATTTGCCATTCATAACCGAAATCACTCAGACATTATTAAAATTATGAAAAACCCCATCAACTTCAATTTTTACATTGTTATAGGTTTTAAAATTTTGTATTGCTGATAAAGTGACCCTTAAAAACGAAGATCTCCCCTTTAATTTCTTTTCATCGTTAACAATTCTTGCGATGTTGGCTTCTATTCCAAAGCCCACACCATTTAAAAAGGTTCGCTTATCATTATTAAATTCTATTATTGGTAAATTATTTATATAAGGTTTAATGTAATAAAATCTTTTATCCAAGATTTCTGTTGTTTTTATTTTTTTAATATCTCTTAAAAAATCATTCCCTGTCCCGGCTCGATAAGCATATATTTTAGGTTTAATTTCATAACCATATATTGCATTAGTGATGTGCGTCAATGTTCCATCTCCACCGAGTAATAAAACAACATCTTGTTCAGACATCTTGTTAATCAATTCATCAGGCTTTTTCACTTCAATTACATTAATTGCTTGATATTGTGCTTGGTTGAATACACTTTTAGCTTGTTGAATGATTTTTTCGATCCGTTTTTTGTTTGAACCACTTTTTGCTAGAGAATTATAAAAAATATAAAGCATATGCTTATTATATACAATAAATAACTTTGTTATTTATAAAGGCATGATATTTAACAATAAATTCAATTTTTATAGTAAAAATGACGGAATTTATACGTCAATGTTCTCTTTTAATAACCTTATTTCTTCTTCGGTTAAGGGTCGAATATCACCCAAAGCTAAATCATTATCTAATTTAAGTGGTCCAAATTTAATTCTTTTTAAATAGGTCACAGCGTATTCAAAAAATTCTAACATTCTCTTTACTTGATGGAACTTACCTTCGCTAATTTCTAAAAGACATTGATCTTCAGATATAAAATCAAATTTGTAATCATTAACAATCTCGCCTTCACCAATTTTTATTGGTTTGGGAAAATGGTTTTTGATATTGTCATTGAAAGGTTTATCTACTTTTACAAAATAAGTTTTTTTAACATGGTATTTTGGATTCAATAATTTATGTCCTAAAACACCATCGTTACTTATTAAAATAATTCCCTCAGTATCCTTATCAAGTCTACCGTAAGCAAATAATTTTTCAGATCTTAATTCGGGTAATAAATCAAATATTGTCGCCTCGTGATAGTCATGATTAGCAGTTATATAACCTGCCGGTTTATTTAGCATATAGTATTTATATTTTTCATATTTTAAAATTTCATCATACAAACAAATTTCATCATCAATATTAACTGATATTGATCTTCTTATAATTTCGCCATTAACAGTGACATAACCTTCATCCATAATTTTTTTAATTTCTTTTCTTGTTAGGCTTGTAACATCGGCGATATATTTTTCTAATCTTATCTTTGCCATAATTATTTAAAATGATAATATATTAAATAAAAAATAAGCAAATTTTTGCTTATTTATCATAATCTTGCAACCTATTTAAGGCATTAATATAAATCTCAAGTGATTCTTTTATTTCTTTATGAGTAAAATTTTCGTTTGGCCCATGCATTAAGTGCATATATTTTGTTGAACCGAAAGCAACACAATTTTCGATTAACCTTGCATAGGTACCACCACCAATTGCTAAAGGAACTTCGTTTGTATGCATTCCTTCATTGAATGTTTCCATTAAAATTGAAACTAATTTTGAGTCCTTATGTATGTATTTAGGTTGCTTTGTGCCGATGATATTTAACTTAACTAAGCCATTAAATTCTTTTTCTAAATAAGTATTTAAATCGTTTGTAACTTCATCAACGCTATGTGAAACAGGAACTCTGAAATCGAATGACAGTACATGCGATTGCTCATTTGTTTTAATAATTCCTAGGTTTGCTGATAATTTTCCCGAAAAATCTTCATAGTTTTTAAAAATATTTTTAAGTTCATAATTTTCGTTTGACAGATTGTCTAAAATAAATTTAAATAAAGGTTCACTTTTTAATTCGAAGTGTTTTTCAGATAGTAATTTAATTGCTTTTATAATGGCATTTTGTCCTTTTTCAGGAGTTGAGCCATGTCCGCCAATGCCTTTAATTATTTCATCGTTTCCTTGATGCTTTAAATATAAATTATCTGGAATTTGATTTACAACTTCGCCCGCTTCTAAATATATGTCTTTTACTTTTGGAAATTCTAAATTAACGTGGTAAACCATTTTTTCAGCATATATTAATGGTCATTCGCCATCAGGTGTATATGAAATATAAGGAGCTCCGTGATCAGCTATGTAATATTTCATTGATTTCATATTAGTTTCTTCTGAAATTCCAAATACAATTCTTATTTTTCATTCATCTTCTAATAAATTATTGTCATTAATATATTTCATTGCATATAAATTAATAACACTTGGACCTTTATCATCTAATGAACCTCTTGCTATGATGGCTTCATTTGTTATTATTGGTTCAAATGCACTGGTATTTCATTGACTTTCATCGCCAGCAGGAACAACATCTAAGTGAGCTAAAATGCCGATTATTTTATTACCCTTTCCAATTTCAGCATACCCGTAACGATTTTTTTCATCTTTATAGATGTTAAATCCAAAAGACTTAGCTAAATTTAAAGCATAATCAAGAGCATCGTTAGTAGCTTTTCCAAAAGGGAAAACACTTGATTCTGTTTCGTCACTTATAGAAGGTATTGCACAAAGGTTGGCAATATGTTGAGCCATTTGTTCATATTCAGACTCATTTTGTTTGTAGTTTATATATTTTTTCATATTTACTCCTAGCTAAAATTATAAACTTTTATGTTTAAAGATTTTAATTTGTGACTAAACACTCATTCTTTAATTAAAAGTAAGTAAAACCTTTGTCTGAAAATTAAAACACGTTTTTTACAACGTGTTTTAAAATTATTTTTCTTTAGCAACAAGTTTTGTTGCGATTCCTTTATTTTTGAATACAAAGTTATTGTCGTTTTTAAATACAACATCAATTAATTCGGGATAATCAATAAAAGGATTTCTATTTCTTTGATGTTTAAATATGCCATTATTTCTATCTAAGTCAAACTGAGAAATATTATCTTTTTTAGCTCATAGCAACATTGTGTTTTTAAATGGTGTTCTGATTGTTGCTTCACCTTTTTTATTTTCATAAAATCTTGTAGCTGAATTATTATAGTATAAGTTTTGATCTTTATATGTCAATGTAAAGTATAAAAATGCTCTTGCAACGTCACCTTTAAATTCGTCTATTACTTCAGCAACTAAACCACCATCTTCAGCAGATTTTCCAACTTTTGTTCCATTTACCGAAGTAAAACTTGCTTCTATAACGGTTCCAAATGGATAATTTCCATGTCTTGCATTTACTTCTTTATCTGTAGGTCAAACATGATGGGCATCATTTCTCATTGGAGTTGCTTTTGCAAATCAACTTTGAGCAACTAAATGCTCACGATTCATTCCAGCCCCTTCTTTTTTTCCTTCATCTCTAAATTTGCCATGTCATTGTACATAAGTATCTATTGAATTTGGCATTTCTTCATAAATATCCAATACCGAGCCATCTTTTTCATAATAATTATCAACAAAGGCATCTCTATATGTTGAGAATAAATCGTTATAACTACCTGTTTTATTTCTATGACTTTTTTGCAATTTAAATAATTGATTTCTTAATTCTTCGCCGCTTAAACCGTCTAATGGTTGGTAAAAATCACTACTTTCATATTTTAGCTCATGGTTTTCATCTAATATCGCAAGCGATAAATGTAATTTTTTATTTTCGTTAATTGGATTTGTTTGCTCTTTTTCTGTCTCTTTTGATTCTGAACTTGCAGGAGCCGATTTTAAATCAATTCTACTTTCATACACATTTTTGCTAATATATGGATCATTTGAGCCATTAAATTTCGCCATTCTGTAATTTAGAATCAGTGTGGTGCCGTTTATCTTGAAATTAATTTTACTGTTTAATTTAACCTTGTTATTTTCTTTAACATAAGCTTCACCGCTATCAATTACCACTTGGTAATTTTTTGGAATATCTCTCTTTGGTAAAATTAAATATTGCATTGACTCTCAAGCCTTTTTGTTAGGTTTTCTGCCCTTTTGAATTAAACCAATTTTTGTTTTTGTATATGAATAATATAAATCAGAATTATTCAATTCATTTTTTAATTTAGCTAAATCCGACTCTTCTATTTTAAAAAGGTTATCTCCTTTAATTGCTCATGATGCAAATTCGGGGTCTTTTGCTTCTAAGTCTTTTTCAACCCTTTCAATTTTCACTTCATTTGATACTTTTGTATCCTCTTTAGAATTACATGATATAGCAATTAGAGGTAAAGTTGTTGTAAAAACTGCTAAACTTGATAATAATACTTTTACTGATTTTTTCATTCGCATCTCCTTTAGTAATTTATATCATTATTTTATAATATTAATAGCTTTAATTATAAAAAAAGAAGGCTTATGCCTTCTAAATTATTTTAATAATAATATAAGATAACAAAATTAATTGTTTTCAACGTTTGGAGCAGCTTTTCTAGCAGCTCTTCTAGCGTCTCTTGCTCTTTCTAAAGCTAATTTGTGAGCTCTTTTTTCAGCTTTAACTTTATTAGCTAATCTAACATCTTTTCTCATGTGTACTCCTTTTGCAAAATTTTATAGATATCAATTGATGATAAAATTATATCTATTTTTTCTTAAATTGTTCAACTTTTTTCATTAATCCATCAACATCAATCTTTTCAATGCGTGCTAATTTTTCGTCTAGAGACAATTTTTCAGTAATTTTATCTTCTTTTTTATTTGTATCGTCACCTTTGTCATCATCTAAATCAAAAAGCGCTAATTGTTCAAAATCTTCATCTTCTTGAATTTCTTCTAATTCAATTTTTTTGCTATGATCAACGTCATAATTTCTTTTGATTAAAGCAGTTTCAATAGTTAATGATAAGTCATTATTATTTTGATTTTTTAAATAATTAGTTCTGATTTTTTGCTTTTCTTCATCATCTGGATCGATTAATTCATTTATCTTTATCGCTTGAATTAAATGGCCAGCATTTAAATAATCATACTCAAGTTTTATTAGTTTATCTTCTTTAGAACGATCTTTTAAAAGACTTAAATAATCAAACTTAACAAGAGCGTTGTCTTTATTGGTATATATAAATTCAAGGGTTTTGGTGATAACCTCTAATGATAAAGGTGTGCAATCTTGATTTTTTAAGACATTGTATAGTTTTGACCCGCGATTGAATCTACCAACTTCTTCAATATCCTTTACATTTCATATTTTGGCAAGCCCGTCTTGGCATAATAAAATGATTGAATTACTTTTATTTACAGTTGCAAATGCACTAACAAATACATTGTCTTTTATTAAAAGTTTAGGCAATAATTTTATTCCTTGAGCCTTTAAAGCAAGTGAAGTTGTAAAAACATTTTCATTTATTAAATGATAAGATCCATTTGTTAAGATGATTAAAATATCTTTTTCTCCATTGCTTATTCTTGCATCAACCAACTCGTCATTTGAGTTTTTGAAACTCATACAGCTTCTTGTTTTATTGCTTAATTTTGAATTAAATTCTTCTAATTTTACTTTTTTAGCAAAACCATATTTTGAAATTAATATTATTTCAATGTATGAATTAAATGAAGTTATTTCCATTACTCTAATTATTTTTTCATTAGCTTCTAATGAGGCGATAGAAGAAATGTGATTTCCTAAATCTTTTCATTGTGAATCTTTTAATGTATGGGCATCAATTACGAAATAGTTTCCAACGTTAGTGAACATTATTAGTTTTGAAAGTGAATTAATTTTGTCATAGTAAAGTAAACTATCCCCTTCTTTAACTTTATATGATGTTAATTCATTAGATGAATAAACTTTCGCACTAATTTTCTTAATATAGCCTTCTTTAGAAATAAAGAAATAAAAATCTTCATTTTTGGTTAATAATTTTTGATCAATATCTGTATTTGCTTTCTGCTCGCTGATTAGAGTCTTTCTAGGCACTGAATATTCACTTTTGATTGTATTTAATTGTTTAATTAAATATTTATCAAATTCATAGCTATCACTCAATAATAAGCTACAAAAAGCAATGTTTTTTTCTAATTCTAGCTTTTCATTTTGAAATTCAACTTGGTCCATTCTTGATAATTTATATAATCTAAGTTCAGCAATAGCTGTTGCTTGAATTTCAGTAAATTTAAATATTTGAATTAAAGCTAAAATAACCCCTTTTTTAGAATTATCGCTATTTTTAATAACTTTAATAACTTCATCAGAAATTTCTGCAACTCTAATAAAACCTTCAACAATTTCCAATCTTAGTTTATATTTTTGCAGATCATATTTAATGCCGTTTGTGTTAACTTCTCTTAAATGACTAAGATAAGATAAAAGAGCGGTTTGTAAATTTAAAACAGTAGGTGCATTTTTGTCAATTGCAACCATATTATAGTTATAAGTGATTCTTAAATCAGTTTTATTCATTAAATAGGCAATAATTGCTTCTGCGTTGGCAAAGTCTTCTAATTCTAAATAAATCGATAAACCGTTTCGGTCAGATTGGTCTCTAACATCTTTAATACCACTGATGACTTTATCAATTGCTATAGCATCTATTGACGCTACTAATTTAGATTTAACGACACCAAAAGGTATTTCATATATTTCAATACCGATTATTTTTTCAGAATTTTTTTCATCATATATAAATTTGTATTTTGAAGATATGTATATTTTTCCTTGTCCAGTTTTCATGGCGTCGACAATGCCACTAACACCATTAACAACTCCACCCGTTGGAAAATCTGGGCCCTGAACATATTCCATTAATGAATCGATACTGATGTTTGGTTTTTTAATCATTGCAATGGTTGCGTCAATGACCTCACCTAAATTATGTGGCGGAATCTCTGTTGCAAATCCAGATGCAATACCCTTAGATCCATTTACTAATAGATTAGGAAATAAACTAGGTAATACAGTTGGTTCATATTCTGAGTCATCAAAGTTAGGGGCTAATGTAACTACTTTTCTATCTAAGTCTTTTAACATTAGTTCTGCTATTTTTTCAAGTCTTGATTCAGTATAACGCATAGCAGCTGCTGGGTCGTCGTCAATCGAACCTTTATTACCGTGCATTTCAATTAATGGAAAGTTAGATTTTCACTCTTGACTCATTCTAACTAAAGCTTCATAAATTGAGCTATCACCGTGTGGGTGGTATCTACCAATAACGTCACCTACAATACGGGCTGATTTTTTAAATGGTTCTTTATTCTTAAGCTTTAAATTTCACATTGAATAAAGAATACGTCTTTGAACTGGCTTTAAACCGTCTCTTGAATCTGGTATAGCTCTTTGTTGAATAACATACTTTGAAAATCGACCAAAACGATCGCTCATTAGATCGACCATGTTTTTTTCTATAATATTTTCTGTTATTTCTTCAATTTCTTCTTTTCTGCTTTTTCTCATATTAACCTATTTCTTTATTTCAAAGTCATCTTCTACTGAAAAATTAACATGTGTATTAATTCAAGCTTTTCTGCTATTAGAATCTTGACCCATTAATGTTGTGACATTTCTTTCTACTAGAGCAGGATCATCAATTGTTACCTTGATTAATGATCTAGTTTTTGGATCCATTGTAGTTTCTCATAATTGATCGGCATTCATTTCACCCAAACCTTTATAACGCTGAATTTCATAATTTGAATATTTCGATGTGATTTCTTTTAATTCATCTTCATCTCATGCATAGAGTTGTTTTGAGGAAGCTCCTTTTATAGAAACTTTATAAAGTGGTGGCAGTGCAACATAAACCATGCCTGCTTCAATAAGTTTTTTCATATATCTTCAGAAAAAAGTTAGTAGTAATACTTGAATATGCGCTCCATCAGTGTCAGCATCGGTCATTATAATAATTTTTCCATATTGAGAATTTTTAATATTAAAATCTTCACCAATACCAGCTCCAATTGTATTAATTATTGTGGCAATCTCTTCATTAGCTAAGACATCACTTAATTTTGATTGATCTGTATTTAAAACTTTTCCACGTAAAGGCAAAATTGCTTGTGTAACACGGTTTCTACCTAATTTAGCAGAACCACCAGCAGAATCTCCTTCGACTAAAAAAAGTTCTTTTTGCGAGCTTATTTTTGATTGTGCAGGTGTTAATTTTCCAGATAAAATCTTTTTGCTATCGAATTTATTTTTAGCTTTTCTAATTTCGTTTTTAGCATTACGAGCAGCAATTTTTGCATCATATGCCTTTTTAATTTTTGAAATAATTTTATCGGCTTCCGCACGATTTTCATTTAAAAAGAAAGTAAATTTTTCGCTGAAAAATGCTTCAACAGTTTCTCTTGCTTCAGGCGTTCCTAATTTATCTTTAGTTTGTCCAACAAATTCAAGAATTTTTTCAGGAACTTTTAATGAAACTACGGCAACCAATCCTTCTCTAACATCATTACCTTCAAATGTAACTTTATTTTTAAATAAATTTTGTTTTGCTACATACTCATTTATAGTTTTTGTTAAGGCAGTTTTAAATGCGGTTTCATGTGTCCCACCATCTCTGGTTTTAACATTATTAACAAAGCTATAAATATTCTCCATGTAGTTATCAGTGTAAACTAAAGCAATCTCAATTTCGATATCATGTTGACCTAAACCGCCAGCATAAAATATTTCGTTGTTTATAAAAGTTTTACCTTCACAAACAAATTTTATATATTCTTTAATACCTTCTGTTGTTTCAAAAATAATGTTTTCATCATCGTTTTCATTAATGAATTGTATTTTTAAATTTGGTATTAAAAAACTCGCTTCTCTTAATTTTTCTTTAACAATATCGCTTGAAAATTTTGCTTTTTTAAATATAGAATAATCTGGTCAGAATTGGACTTTTGTTCCTTGCTTAGTTGTAGATGATATAAATGTTGTATTTTTTATAATATTATCTTGTTCAAAAATTGTTTGATATTCTTTTTTGTCACGATAAACAGTAACTTCAACTTTATCACTTAATGCATTAACTACTGATGCACCAACACCGTGAAGACCTCCACTTGTTTTATAAGCTCCATCTCCAAATTTACCACCAGCATGTAGTTCGGTAAACACTAATTCTACTCCGCTTTTACCTTCGCTGTGTTTTGTTACGGGTATACCTCGACCATTATCTTCTATTGAAACAGATCCATCTTTTTTTAATATTACTTTAATTTTATTGGCATATCCTGCTAGTGCCTCATCAATTGAGTTATCTAGAATTTCTCAAATTAAATGATGTAATCCGTGCGAATCTGTTGAACCAATATACATTCCTGGTCTTTTTCTAACTGCATCTAACCCTTTTAATACTTTTAAATCTTTTGCTTCATAATTATTTGTACTCATATTAAAAAAATTATAAAATATTTAACTCTAAAACATAGTTATTTATTAATAAATTAATAAAAAAATAAGAAAATTGCTTTTCTTATTTGTCTAAATTAATATCTTAATTAGTTTTTTCTAAGTCATTTTCTAATTTATTATTAGCCAATTTACTTTTTATTTTCTTATATCTATACAATGTTATTGAAGAAATAATGGTTAAAATCAGAATAATTATTAAAACTGGTATTAAAAATGCTAAAAATAAAGATAATTTAATCATTTTTCCGCCTTTTCATTAGTAAATTTTACCAACTATATTTAATAAAAAAACAAAAATGCAATGCACATTTTTGTTAATTAATTATTATTTTTCTTTTTTAGAAAGTTCTTCTAAATAAAATTCTAAATTATTTTTATGTAATTCTAACTTATCGTATTTTTCTTGAATTGTTTGTTTGTTTGCCTTGGCCATAAAGTTTGGATTATTGATGAATTTTTCATTAAATTCAATTTCTTGTTTAGTCTTTTCAATTAATTTTTTCAATTCTTCAATTTCGGCAGCTTTATTATCTTCGCTTAGTTCAATATAGATTTCTTTATTCTTTAATTTAATTGATAAGTCATGATTTTCTTTTCATTCAAAATTAGCTAATTTAAAAACAATTGTTAATTCGGTTTCTGAAGGTTTTTTATTTTCATCAAAGAAATATAAAACATTTGATTTTGAAATCTTTTTATCTTCACGGTATTTTCTTAACGTTGTGATTAACTCAATTTGATCATTAACTTCTAAACCTTGGTCTTCCAATTTATAATCTTGCATTTCGTTTAATAATAGCTCTTCAGCATAGATGTTTTCGAAAATATAATCTGTTGTAAATGGCATATAAGGATGCAATGTAATTAGAATTTCTCTGAATAAGTAATGAACAAAGTAATTATTATTTTTGAATTTTATAAATTCTAAATATCATGATGAATAGTCGTTAATAATGAAGTCTTGTATTGCTTTGTAAACAATGGTAAATTCATATTTATCCATTGCATTTTGCAATTGTGATTTAAAGTTATTAAATCTTGCTAATATTCATTTATCATATTCGTCTAAATTTTCAAAGTTTATAGCCTCTAAATTACTAATATTAATTGTTTTAATGAATCTAGCAATGTTTCAGAATTTGTTTAAAAATAGTCTTGCTGCTTGGATTTTTTCATCTCCGAAATTTATGTCTTGTCCTGGAGTTGAATTAAATATTAGTGACATTCTTAATATATCTGAACCGTATTCATCGATTACTTGAATTGGATCAATTCCATTTCCTAGCGATTTTGACATTTTTCTACCTTGTGAATCTCTAACTAAACCATGAATCAGAACTTCTTTAAATGGTTTATCTTCCATAAAGTATAAGCTTTGGAAATACATTCTAGCAACTCAGAAGAAAATTATGTCATAACCAGTTACTAATAAATCAGTTGGGAAGTAACGTTTAATTTTAGTTTTATCTTGTGGTCATCCTAAAAATACAAATGGACTTAACGCAGAGCTAAATCATGTATCTAAAACGTCAGGGTCTTGGATTCAACCTTCGCCTGGGCTATCAATTTGAACTAATATTTGTTCATCTTTATATCATGCAGGAATTCTGTGGCCTCATCAAATTTGACGGCTGATTGTTCAATCATAAGCATTTTCCATTCATTTAATTAAAACTTCTTCAAATCTTTCAGGAATAAATTTAACTCCCTCATCAGATTTTAAATGTTTTAATAAATCAGAAGCCAATGAATTCATTTTCACAAATCATTGTGGTTGAACGAGGATTTCAATAGCTTCATGACTTCTTTCGCTATATCCAACATTCGATACTACATCTTCTACTTTTGCTATTAAACCCATTCTATTTAAGTGATCTGCAATTTCTTTTCTAGCCTCAAAGCGATCTAAACCTTTAAACTGACCAGCATTTTCGTTCATTTTTCCGGTTTTATCAATACTTTCAATTACCTCTAAGTTATATTTTTTAATTATTTCAATATCGTCAACAGCGTGAGCTGATACTTTCATAACACCAGTTCCAAAGTTTAAATCGATGTGCTCTGAAGTTATAATAGGAATTTCTTTTTCTGTTAATGGATGAATAATTGTTTTATTTAATAGTGTTTTTGCACGTTCGTCTTCAGGGTTAATTGCTAAAGCAACATCTGATGGCAATGTTTCTATTCTTGTTGTTGCTACAATTAGATATTCATTACTATTTTTTATAGGATATTTAATGTAGTACATTTTTTGTTTTGTTTCTTTATTGACAACTTCGATATTTGATAATGCAGTTTGTAATTTTGTGTCTCAGTTAATTGGTTTTGAGTCACGGTAAATTAACCCATTATTGTATAAATCAATAAATACTTTTAATACAGCTTCATTAGCTTCTTTATCTAGTGTGAATCTTTCAGAAGGATAATCTAAAGCAAGACCTAATTTTCCTCATTGCTTAGTAATGTTTTGTGAATATTCTTCTTTTCATTTTCAAATTTCTTCAATAAATGCTTCACGTCCTAATTCATATTTATTCTTGCCTTCTAATGCCAATTTCTTTTCAACAACTGCTTGAGTAGCAATCCCAGCATGGTCTTTTCCAGGAACTCACATAACATCAAAACCATTAATTTTTTTATACCTAATTACTGTATCTTGAATATATGTATCTAAAGCGTGTCCGATATGTAATTTACCAGTAACATTAGGTGGTGGCAAAATAATTGTAAAAGGACGCTTGCTTTTATCGTGCGTAGAAAATGCTTTCATGTCAATTCATTTTTGATTTCTATTTTCTTCAACTATTTTATGATTAAATGCTTTTTCCATTACTTCTCCTTGGTTATTTTTTTCTTGATAAATATCAACAATTGTAGTTTCTTCAAATTCTTCTTTATCAACTATTTCATCTTCATTTTTTATTGTTCTTTGATGATCGAAAAAGAATAAATTTTTTAGTTTTTTATTTATTATGTTACTTTCGTTTGCTCATTTATTTATTTCAACTCATGTACATCACACGAAGTGATTAGTATCTATTTCGTATTTAAAAATATTTTCAAAATTGTCAAGATATGACATATATTCGTGATATTGCTCATTTGTTTTTGAATCGCTATAACCTAACATCCTTTTAACAAGGGGGTTAATTGGGTTTTCTGTTATTTGTTTAGTCGAACCTTGTTCAATAACTTTTGAACTGTTAATAATATAGAGTTGCGAAGTAATTTTTTCGGCTAGCGATATATCGTCTAAAAAGTAAATGGCAATTTTATGATTTTGAAAAACATAAGTATTTAGTTGATTTAGGATATTAAATTGCAAATCTTTATTTAGTTTTTCAATTTCTGAGCCAATAATAATTAAATTTGGACTATTATTTAAGATTTTTTTAATTTCTATCTTTATTTTTGTATCTAAATCAATAAATTTTCATTCAGTTATTAGTTTTTTAAGTGGTATATTTGCTTCTAATAAAATATTATAAATCGTTCCTTTTTCAACGACTAATTTAACATATTCATAATTTGAAGGTTTGTAGTTTCCGACGACTTTATAATAATCTTTGTATTGTTTTTCTAAAGTAAAAATTACGTTAGCTGTATTTTTTATTTTTTCAATTTCATTAGACAAGTCTTGGATGTTAGCAATATTGAATTTATTGCTATTTTTCTTGATTTTTTTCAATGTCTTATTAACAATTGAATTAGAAAGTTTAATGTTTAATAAAATATTTTTAATGTTATTTTTATTTTTTAAAATCAAACTTTCAATTTCTTTACTTAATAATTTAGTTTCACTTTGAAGAGTTTTCCCCTCAGTGTTTAAGTTTCAGAAATATTCATTTTTAGCATCTTTATAATTGGATTCTGCTAATTTTAATTTTTCAAATTGACTAATAGATTCTATCTGACTTTTTTTTTCAATATCTAATGATATTTGTTCATTAGTAAGTTCGTCAATTTGTTTATCTAAATTATTTTTAGCTATTAAAAATCTTTCGTTTATATTTGAGATTTCCATTTTAAAGTTTTTAGTAACAACTTCACGGATCATCTTCATAATTTTATTATGTGATGATTTTGGCGAAATAAGGTTTGTTTCATAACTTATATTAACTTTAAGTTCATACATGTCGTAAATTAATTTACTAATTTCGGCATGCGTCATTTTTTTCATTTCTTCATATTTTTCACTAATAAATTTTAAAAACAACTTATTAAAATAAAGATTTTTATAATGGTGAATGAATGAAGCAGATTTTGTTGAATTTTTTAATTCTTTTTTGTTAAAAGAAATTTCCCTTTTTAAATCATATTTTAATTTAATAATATGGTTTTTTATTTCGTTTGATTTTTTAAATTTTAAGCTAAAAATTTTTCTAATTTTTTTAATATGTAGCAAGAAATTATTTGGAATTTTATTCTTCTTATTGAATAATTTTAGTTGCTCTTCATAGCTTTTTTTAGCATCTAAATATTCACGAAAGTTTAAAAAAGAAGTTCCTTCTGAATATTTTTTAATTATTTGTGTGATCAATATGAATAATTTACTTTCGTGCAATTGATATGCGCTAATAATTTGTTGTTCTAGTTTATTGATATCAACAATTATTTTGTTAATTTTTATTAGGTTGTCAGTAATATCATAAGACTTAGTTTCGCTTAACAATAATTTAGTTAAATGATTTAACCGAATTAAATTTTCCTCATTGGCTTTTTGTAGAGAAGAATTGATTTTTACATATTGATTTTTTAAATAAATTTTATATTCTAGAAATATATCGCTTCAATTTTTAATAAATGCGTCGGCTTGACCATTTAATATACCGCTTGTATTAATGTAATTTTTTAGATAATGGTAAACACTTTCTTCGCTGTTTTCGGCATTAATAATATTTTTATTAAAGCCAAATCCAATATTTTTTTGAAAATCTAAATTTGAATATATTGACTCATACTCGCTATTATTATTTTGAAATTCAATAAAGCCTTGATATTCACTTGGTTTAATATTGCTTCCTGTTAAATATTTAAAAATAAGGTTTTTGGTTTTTTCATCTTTTCCAACAATTCCTAAAACGGTATTATAGAAAATTTCAAAACTTAAGTTATTTATAAACGTTTTATATTTATCGCTTTCTTCTTTTATAGTTTTTAAATTCATTACTCTAAAAGCTGTTAGTATCGATTTTTTCATTTTTAAAACCTATCTCCTTCTTTTGATTTAACAAGAGGAGCAACTATTTTGTATGTTGCTAATATAATAGCTAGGTTGAAAAATATTTTTACTGGGCTTGTTAGAGTTTGGGCGGTTATATTAACTCAGAAATCAGTTTTTAATGTTGATGTATCTGCTCAAGAAAGTAAAATAACATTAATGAATTCTAAAACAGCTGAAAACGAAATTATTGCCATAATTTCAATAAATGTTTGATATCTCTTTTTTAAAAATAAACGATAAATCACAACAAATATGAACATTGCAACAAATCCCAAACTTGTTAGAATCATATAAAATGATTTGCTTTTAATAAATCTGTTATGTTCGAAAACAGAGTTATCTAGTTTTGAAAAAACGGCTAGGATGATTAGCACTTGTAAACTTAAAATTATTAGTGTTGAAATGAATGAGAAGTTAATCATTGCGGTTGGTTTTTTCTTAACTTCAAGCAATACGGTTTTAACTTCATAGTATGCAATTTTTTCAGAAAAATATTGTAAGTCTTCACTATTACCACGTGCTAATGCTTCATCAAATTGAACCTTAAAATATTTAACGATTTCTTTAAATTTAAAAATACGATAATTTCTAGAGAAAAATAACTCATTTATATTGAAAAAATAATATGCTGCTAAGCCAGGAATAAATCCTGCAGTTGCAACTGCTAATGTGTAAAGGAAATTATAATAAGTAGGAACTAAAGCAAATGAAATTAAATCGGCTAAAATACCGGTAATCATTCCCACAATTGGGCCGAAAATAAAACCGGTAATTTTAATTGGAAGACCGATAAAGCTAAATTTAAAGCTAGGCAATGCTGTGATTGGCAAAATTCTCACACTAATTAAGAAAAACACAACTGAAATTGCAATTAACACGCCGACAAAAGCGATTCTCTTGGAATTTCATTTACGGTATGAAATATTTGATTGAGATCTAACTCAATTTAAATAGTGTTTTAAACCGCCGGGTAATTTAGATTCCATAGTTTCCTTTCTAATAACTTATTATAAGTTATATTTTAATTTTACTTTTTTTAAATTGAGACTTTTTTTCTCTTTAATCAGCTATTTTTTTCAATCGTCGGCATGTTGACAAATGTATGATAAAAACTAGAATTTACAATTATGCCTGCATATATGAAATATGACATAATGCTCAATAATAAAATGACATACATAAATGAAGCGACGGTTCCGAATTTTTTATATGGTATTAACGATGTTAAAGAACCAAAAATTAAAATGAAAAGCGATGTAGGTATTGAAGCAATAAATGCTCCAGGATTTGCCTGCGAAATTTTTAATTTAAAACTTGGTGCATAACTGAAAAATAGTAAAAATGATAAATATGTGAATGTTGGTAGAAAAATTATGATTGTAAATCAGTAAATCATATAAAATTCCCACTCTAATCTAAAGTCAGCTAAAGACATTGAAGCAATATCATTTGTAAACTGACCTAGGCCGGCTTTTTCAATTAAAAATGTCATAAATGCAGTAAAACCCAATAAAACAACAGTTAAACCAATGCATATTAAAATACTCATGATAAAACCTTTTAATCTGGTTTTTCACATTCTATGTGGCGATTTATGACTATATAATGCATCTATTGAATCAATAAATTTTGAATAACCTTTTGATGCTATAAATAAAACAGATATTGCAAATAATGCAAAGGCAATTGCCCCTCCAGCAGAATCTCATAAAGAAGAAATAGAAGGTATAACTTGAGATATACCAGGAACAACTTGACCCAATATGATATGTTCTAATACAACCTCATATTTATCACTTATTTTGCCAATAATACCTAATGATAGTGATATAACGGGAACGAATGATAAAAATAAATACATTGCATAACCCGCTGGAACGAAAGCAAATTCGTGAGAACTTAATTTTCTATAAGTCGTATCAACGATTTCTCTTCCTTTTGTTCTAGAGCTTTTTAAATACCTTGGTATTGCGATAAACAAGATTCCAAATATAATTCACTTTATAAGTTTTTCAAAGAAATTTTTATTTGGTTTATTTTTTACAATTTGGCTAGAACTTACATTTAAATTATTGTTTTTCTTTTCTTTATCTAGACTATCATTTTTATTATTCTTGGCTTCTCAACCAGTTTTAAGTTTATTGCGTTTTTTATTTCACATTATTGAAATCTTTCTGATATTTTTTTATTAAGTTCAGCAACATTGGCTTTACCCATTGTTTTTTTCATTGCTTGCCCTAATAAAAACTTAGAAGCTCTTTGATAATTTTTACTAAATTCATTTTCCAAATCGGGATTTTCTTTTAATATTTCTTCGATTACGTCATCTAGAGAAATTGAAATTTCTTTAATAAATAGATCTTCTTCTTTAATAATTTCATCAATATCTTTATTTGAATTATCTTTTAATTGAATTATTAATTTAAAGTCTGATTTATTGATTTTGGAATCAATAATGTAATTTATAACTTGTTGTGCATCACTTGGGCTAAATTTTAATTCATTGATTGTTTTATTGTTTTGATTAATGTATGAAACAATATCAGAGAAAAATATATTAGCAGATTTTTTAAAGTCTTTTGAATTGATTTTATCTAAATAATTAGCATATTCAAAGTTATTTAATAGTTGTGATATTTGCACTTGGTTTAGTCCGTGAGAAATATAACGCATTTCTTTGTCATAAGGTATTTCTTCAATTTCTACTGCTTCAATATCTGCGTCAGAAAGTTGTATATAAGGAAGATTAGGTTCTGGGAAATACTTATAATCAATAGCGTCGCTTTTAGATCTCATTGAAACGGTAATATTTTTTTGCTCATCAAAACGTTTTGTTTCTTGATCAAAAGATTCGTTATTTAGATATTTGTTCACTTGATAATTCGCTTCATATTCAATTGCTTTTTCAATATTAGAAAATGAATTTAAGTTTTTGATTTCAACTCTGGTGTTTAAATCATTGGTACCTTTTTTTCTTACTGAAATGTTAACATCAGTTCTCAAACTACCTTCGTTCATTTTTGCGTCGCTAATGTTTAAGGCTAATGCGGTTTGTCTAATTGCTTCAACATAAGCAATTGCTTCTTTAGCTGAGTGAATAACTGGACGAGAAACTATTTCGATTAAAGGCACTCCGGCACGATTATAATTTAAAAATGTTTCTGAACCTTCATGTAGTGATTTGGCAGTATCTTCTTCTAAGTGAATTCTTTCGATTGAAATTTCTTTTCATTCGTTGTCAACTTTGACTTTTATTTTTCCTTCTTTTCCAATTGGATTGAATTGTTGGGTTATTTGAAAACCTTTTGTTAAATCTGGATAAAAATAATTTTTTCTGTCAAATCTAACTAACTTATCAATAGACATATTTAATGCTTTTGCTAGTTTTATACCCTTGATAATGGCCTGAGAATTAACTAATGGTAAAGAGCCAGGATATGCTAAATCGATATTAGAGGCAGATTCATTAACTTTGTCTTCATAATTATTTGAAGCAGGAGAAAACATTTTTGTTCTTGTATTTAATTCAAGATGAATTTCAATACCGATTACAATATCTCAATCATTATTCATTATTATCTCCTATCAATTTTTCAATGTAAAGCGCATGTGAAAGCATTTTTTTATCTTGATATAATTCACCATCAATAGCAATATTAAAAGGCATATTATTTAAATCATTTCCCATCTTTAAAGTTAATGAAGGGTTTCCAACAAGATTTGCATATGTTAAAATGAAGTCCATGTATGTTGATTCATATTTTTTATTTATTAGCGGAGCCGAATCATTAGAAGCTGGATAGATAAATATATCAGCAGATTTATGTATTTTAGTGAAATATTCAGACAAGTAGCGTCTCATTTTTTTAGCTTTAACAAAGTATCTAATTTGATTTTCTTCTTTTAAAAAATATGAACCTAAAATTAAACGAGATTGAACCATTTTTCCTAATCCGTTAGATCTGGTTAATAAATAGGTTTCTTCTCAATTTTCGCCTTCTATTCTATTTCCGAATTCAGTGCCAACTAAATTTGCTAAATTAGAAGAAGCTTCTGAAAAAGCTATAACTTTGTAAACAACATCAATTGAATTTAAAAGCTGTTCGTCTGCTTCTACTTTAATTAACTCTATATCTTGTTTTTTTATTGATTCAAGTAATTTTAAATATGAATCTTTGACCGGTTCACTAAGTTTGTCAAAACAATCTAAATAAGCAACTTTTTTAGGTTTTGTTATTTCAATATCTTCTCTATTAAACGAAAGGTTTAATGAAGTTAAATCATGCTCTAAATCTTGCTTGTATAAAACGCTTGCTACGTCAATTGCATCGGATACGTTATGCGTAAAGTATGCTACAGTATCCAATGAAGATGCAAATGCAAAAAGTCCATATCTACTAATTGCCCCATAGCTTGGTTTAAAACCAACTTTTCCTATATTTGAAGCTGGTTTTCTTACTGAATCTCCAGTATCAGAGCCAATTGCAAAAGCGATATCTTCATCAAAAGTTGCAGCAGCACCAGAAGAAGAACCTCCTACTAAATATTTTTCGTTTAATGGATTTTTTATCAAACCATAAACTGAATATTCGCCCGATCCACCCATACCAAATTCATCTAAATTTGTTCTAGCAACACAAGTTGATCCTGATTCTTCTAGTAATTTAATTATTGTTGCTTTATAAGAAGGTCTAAAATTTGAAAGTATTGAACTTGAACCTGTGGCAATTGTATTTGTATCTGCGTAATTATCTTTTACGGTAAAAACACTATTTGCTAATATTCCAGTATTTTTTAATTTAGCGTTTTCAAAAACGTGCGCAACAGCATTATTTTTATTATTTAAAAGTTTTGAAATTGATTTTTCTAAATTGCCGTTATTTATCATTAATAACCTTTCTCATTACTACATAGTCATCATTACGATTGGCAGCATTGTTTAATAAATCTTGTTTTTTAATATTAAAAGATGTATCAACTTCATCTTTTCTTAGCATTGAAAAATCAATTGGTTTTTCATTAATATGAGATTGTGCTTTATAGTTGTCTAAATTAAAATTTTCCAAATCATCTAATTTTTTATCTATTGAAATTAGCATATTTTTAGCCAATTCTAAAACTTCTGGATTTGGGTCAAATAGTAAATTTTTAGCCAGTTTTTTTAATTCTGTTTCTTGCATAAATCCCCTATCATCTTGCTTGAGCAATAAAAATTTGTTCATTGTATTCTGAAAATTCTTCGCTTAATCCGTGAAATGTAATTGAATATGAGTGTAGATACATTCTCTTTGCTCATTTTCCACCATATTTAATATCACCTAGAATTGGATATTTTAAATATGATAATGTTGCTCTTATTTGGTGTTTTTTTCCAGTTAAAATTTTTGCAAATTTTCTATTTCCTTCTTTATAAAAAATTGTGTGAGCCTTAATTCCGAAATTTTGGTCAACAACCATTTTCTCATTTTTTATATCCTTTTTCAATCTTACAGTTATATCAAGTAAGTCTTCGTCAAAATCTGAAACAAATTGGTAGACTTTGTCAAATTGATTTTGCTTTTGTTCGAATTCTACAAGGGTTTTATAGTTTTTTGCATAAACAACCAGACCACTAGTTTTTTTATCAATTCTTCCGATTGAAGCTGGCCTAAATGATGAAGTTTTCTTGTAATTTAAATATTTTAAAACTTGATCATCTAAGCAATTTTCTTCAGAATGCATTGCGATGTTTGTTGCCTTATCAATTATCATGATATTTTTATCTTCGTAAATAAGTTTAAAGTTAATTTGTGAAGTATTTTTTTCGGCAGGTTTAAATGCATCTTGCAACCCGTAAATTTCGATAACATCATCTAATTGAACTTTATATTGTTTATCTTTTGTTCTTACGCCGTTAACTTTAACGTCTTTTTCTCTAAAAATTTTTTCAATTCTAGAAATTGGAACATTATCCAATACTCTAACTAAATATTTAAATAAAATACGCCCAACATCGTCTTTTTTTGCTTTAAGTTTAATCATCTTCACCGTCTCCTGCCACTAAAATTCCGTCATTGTCTGTATCTTGGCGTTGCGAATCAAATAAATTGAAATTTTTATCAAGTTCATCTTCTTCTTCGCTTGTGTAACGTCCAAATTCAGGAAAAGGCGGTAATTCAGCAAGTGTTTTAATTTTAAAATAATCATAAAATTTATTAGTAATTCCATAAAGAATAGGATTACCAGGAGTTGAAGCTACTCCAACTTCTTCAATTATTCCTTTTTCAAGTAGACTTGATACAATACCGTCACTAACAACACCACGAATATTTGAAATCATTGAACGTGTTACGGGCTGTTTATATGCCACAATTCCAGCAACTTCAATTCCTGCATTTGACAATCTTTGTTTTCTAGTTATAGTAACAAGGTCACTAATATATTCTTTAACACTTTCAACGGTTAAGAATTTAAATACATCATTAAATTCGTGCACTTTAATTGCTCTATCTTGTTTGTTAAATTCTTCTTTAAAATCTCTTAATAAACGACGAGCTTCTTGAACAGTATTTAATTTAAAAGTTTCCTTAGCTTGTTCTGAACTAATACCATCAGCACCTTGAATAAACAATAATGCTTCTAAAATTTTATTCTTCATATTCAACTCCTTTAGTGAAAATAATAATACCTTCTTCTTCTTTTTGCTCCATTACAATAATTTGCTGTCTAGCTAAGTCTAATATTGCTAGTAAGGTTATTACAAAATGACCAATTGTTGGAACATTAAATATTTCTTCAAATGGAACGGTTTGACGGTTTTTAAAAAGCTCAATAACACGCTTCTTTTGCTCTTCGGGACTTACTGCAATTGTTGTAATTGTAACGTGTCTAATTAACTGTGCATAGGTCCTTTCGAACATTTTTCTTAGTGTTACGACTAATTTAGAGCTATTAGAATGTCCGTCTAAAATACTTCCGTCAATTTCTCTTTCAAATTCTTCTGTGTCTTCTGGGTTTTTAGAATATAAGTTTTTTCTTTTTTCTTCTTGAATTTTAAGAAGTTGGGTTATTTCTTTAAACTTTTCATATTCAGCAATTTGTTCTAAAAGACGTTTTTTCTCTTGTTTAATTTCTTCTTCAGCTTCAGGGTCTTGTAAAAGCATTCTCGCTTTAAGTTGCAATAAAGTTGCTGCCATTACAAGATATTCAGACGCAATGTCAAACTCGTATGCTTGCAAATTCTTAATAATGTCTAAGTATTGATTAGCTAAATCAAATAAATCAACATCAAAAATGCTAATATTTTTTTCCTTTATCAAACTTACCAATAAATCTAAAGGTCCATCAAAATTCGCCAATTTAAAAATATGGCGATCTTCAGAAGTTTGAATTTGTTTTTTTTCTTTATTGTCTTGATTTTCTTCAATTGAAATTTCTCTTATGATTGGCTTTTCGGTTTTTTCCATATATTTCTTTTCGTTATTGTCTATTTTTTACTTTTTTTTAGTGTATGTGTTTTTGATAGTTTCTTTTGATGTTATTATTTGGTCAACATAGTTTGAAGCAACGATGTTTTTAACTTGTTCAGCTAATGTTTTAGTTGGTATGGTTTGGAAAGTTTGAGGCTTAATTAATTTGTGGAAGGTAACAGTAACAACTATTTTTTCTTTTCGATTTCAGTCAAGTGCATTAGCCGCATTGTTAATTGTAGTTGGGATGATTGGTAAAAATGATGATTGCGCTAATTTAAATGCTCCGCTATTAAATTGACCTATTTTTCCGTCTTTTGTTCTTGTTCCTTCTGCAAAAATAACACCTGATGATTTATTTTTCTTTACAAATTTACCAAATTCAGAAAGAATTGTCAATGCCTCTCTTGGTTTTGTTGGGTCAATAAAATGAGTGTCTGCAAATTCTGCAATTTTTTTAACTGATTTTTTTCTTTGAGCTTCGACTCTTGCTACAAAGTTAACAACCTTACTTGTTTTGTGTCCATCGCCATGGTTATATAATGCTGATAGCATAATTAGGGCATCTAAATAAGTTGAGTGGTTAGGTATTATTAAACATGGTCCGTTTGGAACGTTTTCAAATCCCTCAATTTTAAGTTCAATATTTAAATGCTTCAAAATATTTGACACATGTTTTTGTAAATAAAAATTACGCTCTGATACTTTGTAATATTCTGGCATTCTTTTATGACGAGAAGCTTTTGATTTTAAAGTGTTAATATTTGTTAAAAGTGGTATTAATCTTCAAAATGCTCTAGTTTTTAGTTTCATATTTATCTCCTATTTTTTTAATACGATTGCTATTAATAAATTTCCTTCATCGGAAGTCGAGATTTCAAAATCTAAGAATACATAACGTCCTTCCGGGCTTTTTTTAATTAAGACTTCATTAAAACACGAATATTTATTATCGGCTTTAAATAACGCTTCTTTGATTGCTCACCTTGTTGCCAAAAATTTAGGCTTTTGATCAGATTCGAGTTTATCAAACTCTTTTATCTCATCTTGGTGCAATACATTTTGCACAAATCTTTGGCTAACTTTTTTAAAGCGACTAACTCTTGTGATGTCAATTCCTATCATATTTTCTCCGTTTTTTGTCTTAATATTGTTAATTATAACAATAAATGCATAAAATCTCTTGAAATAAGAGGTATAAATCGTATATATTTTTTACCCTAAAAATTAAAAAATATGCTCACTTTTTTAACAAAGTAAGACATATTTTTTAATTAACTATTCTTCACAAAGTGGGTCAAAAATTGGAATTTCAATCGCAGTTTTATTTAGTGCTTCTTGAGCTTCTTTTGATAAGTATTTTTTATCAACTATTGCCATGTAATTATACTCTGTAAATCATTCATCACTCATTGAGAAAAATCCTTTTTTACCTTGAGCTTCGCCTCAACTATTTTCAACTTTTCAGGTTAAAGGCTTGTCATTATTATCTAAGTTAACCCCGACCATATTCATTGCGTGGCTAATTACTGATGCTCTTGATTCAAATTTTTCTTTTTTGCTGAATTCAGGAGTTTGAGTTAATGTTAAATCGTAGTTATATAATTCTGGATCCATAACTCCATCTGCTGATGAATATGTTGAAACATCACACCCGAATCACACTGTTTCACCAGCCTTCATTTGGTTAATCATCGCCTTTTTCATTTCTTCAATTGAAACATTTAACATTGTTAAAGGTTTTCCACCTACTTGATTATTTACTAAAGGAGCCACAAGCAATTGATTATATGGAAAAATTTCACGAGGATCAGATACTAAGTCAACTTTGTTTTCCAAAAAGTCGCCAACATATTTTTTATAGAAATCAATAGGTGTAATTTCTTCTAATCTTGTAAATTTTTTATCTTTGTCCATGTACTCGAAAGTAAATGACTTTGGAGGTTTTCCTAGTGTTTTAATCAAAATGTTATACACATCTTCTAAAGCTGAAATTCTCAATTTTTCTACATCGGCTAAGTTGTGTGTTTTGGCAAAAACTTTTCTCATTTTAGCGGTGTAAGCTTTTAATCTTCAATTAATTTGAACAACCATATCATTAGTTGCTTCACTATGGAATGATTCATTCATAGCATCTTTTGGGCAAACACCATATTTCTCAATTAAATTAACAAAGAATTCTCAATATCCCCCATCTTGAACAGGTGATGAGTTAATTGCTCTGAACAAACGGTCTTCGTTGTCAATTTCTAGTCCATTTTCAATAATTCAGGTTAAATAATAGTTAGCTTTTTCTAGTTTGTCATAGAAGTGTAAATAGTTTTGTGAAAGTTCTAAATTATCAATATTTAATACTTCCATTAATTTAACCCTAACTGAGTTTAAAGCGGCGAAAATTCAACATCTACCACTTTGTTTTTGGTTGGTTATAGCTCCATTTTTTGTTTCTAAAGAGAACATGAAGTTGTGTTTTTTTACAACTTCATTATTTGTTGAAGCTTTTTTAATTCCATTTTTAAAAATAGCGTTTTCTACAACTTTATTAATAGGATTTGAGTCGTATTTTTCTTGCATTTGTTTTAATAATAAATCATCAATTTTTTTCATATATACTCCTTGATATTAAATTGTATCATTTTTGCAAAAATATTGTTTTTTAGCATTTTTTTAAAATAAAAAGTTGCTTTTTAGCAACTTATAAATTTTTATTTTTTACCTTTTTTATCAACTTTAGCGCATATTTCAAAAACTTCGGTTATGTTTTCTAATTTTCCGATAAAAGTTAATAAGTCATCATCTTTGATTTCAAAATCACCCTCTGGTATATAAGATTTGTGATCTCTTTTTATCATGGTTATTGAAACACCATATTTATTTCTAAACCCTAAATCACTAATTTTTTTGCCAATCATATCTGGGTTTTTGATTGTGATTGAAGCACTCACAAAACCGTCTTGCAATTCAACCATGTGTTCTGAATAAAGTGTAAGGGTTGGATTAGCAACTAACATAGCTGTTTTTTTACCAGTTTCGACTTCAGGCATAACAATTGATTGAACGCCAATTTGTTTTAGAACTTGAGCATGACGATGAGAAGTAGCTCTTGCAATAATTGATTTGACTCCGACTTCTGCTAAAGCTGCAACAATTTCTATATTGTTAGATGCGCTGACAATAACAGCATCAAAATCCTTAACATTTATTGATTCTAAAGTTTTTTGTTCGGCACAATCTGCGACATAAATTGATTCAACTTCATCTTTAAAAGGTAGCAAATGCTTTTCATCTTCGTCTACTAAAACTAGTCTAATGTTATTTTCACGGTCTTCTAATAAAGTTTTGACAATAGCACTTCCGAAACGACCCATACCGATAATACAAATTTCACGTACTTTTTTAAATAATCTCATTTTTAAATCCTCCTAAGTAATTTTTAAGGATATAAATATCTTACCATGATAGCAAAAAAGTGAATAAAATGAATATTATGATTTTTAAAATTTAGTTTTTGAAGTGGTTAAAAATTGCAAAATTATTATCCCTATATTATTAATAATAATATTTTTGGCTAAATGCGGTATAATTCTATGCTATGAAAAACGAAAAAAAGCAAAGTAAAGGATCTAATCTATTATTTAAGTTTTTAAAAAAAATTGGAACCATTAGATATATCTTCGTTATCTATGTATTATTTACAGTTTTAATGTCGCTTTTGCTATTTTGAAATGTAACACATAATTATAAAGAAGATGGAACGAAACATCAAGTTAACTACTTGGACGCTTTATTTATTGCGGCTTCAGCATTTAGTGACACAGGTCTCACCACACTCGTTATTGGTGATGTGTTTAACGAATTTGGACAAGCTATTATTGCAATTTGTATAGTGTTTGGAGGAATGGGAATATTTACTATAAAACTTTACTTATTCCAATCAATTTTAGGTTTAAAAGCTAACATATTTTCAAATCAAGTTTCTTTAACGGAACGTGGTGGGAATTCAATATTTGAAACTAAGAAGATGATTAAAATATCAATTAGTTTTCTAATTGTTGTTGCAATAATTTCATCATTAGTTTTCACTTTGATTTTTTATTACAACCCAAGTGAATATTTTAATAATGAAAAAGCAAATCAAGTTTTTAAAACGGGTGAAAGCTTTGAACAATGAAAATTTAATCCTTATGTAGCTGAAAAATATAATCCTTATCAAAACTTTAATTTATCAATCAAGTATGGGGTTTTTCATGCATTAAGTTCATTGAATAATGCGGGATTTGATATTATTAGTTCAAAAAGTTTACAACCATATTACAAAGATTTTGCTTTTCAAATTTTAACCATTACTGTATTTTTAATTGGAGGAATTGGTTTTCCTGTAATTTATGATATTTGATTAAAAATGAAAAGTATTTATAAACGTAATAAAAGACACTGCTTTACTTTATTTACTAAGTTTACTTTAATAACTTATTTTACAACCACTATAATTGCTCTACTAATGACAATTGGTTTTGAAGTTAATGCAAAATCAAATCAAAATTTTTGAAATCAAGCAGAATATGGAAGTACATGAGACAAACTATTTGCAATTTATTTCCAAACCAAATCAACAAGATCAGCTGGATTTTCAACAGTAAATTACCATAATTTTACTCAACCAACTATTGTTTTACACGGAATATTAATGTTTATAGGTTTCTCTCCAGTATCAACTGCCGGGGGAATTCGTAATACTACTATAGCTGTAATTTTTCTAAGTGTTTTAACAATGATAACAGGAAGAAAACGTATCAATGCATTTAAACGTCAAATTGGAAAAGAAACTTTAATTAAGGCTATAAACGTATTTATCATTGCCTTGTTAATGGTCGTATTATCAACTTTAATTATTTATGCATCTATGCCAGAATCGGCAAGATCTGTTTATAATTTACCGTTTCCAATGACATATATAATGTTTGAAGTCTGCTCAGCATTCGGAAACTCAGGTTTGAGCGTGGGATTAAGTAATAATTTGAATATTTTAAGTAAGTTAGTAATCATTTCGGTTATGATAACTGGTCAATTTGGTATTCCACAAATTATAAAAATTTGAGGAAAAACAAAAAGCACACCTGAAAACTATCAGTATATTTATGAAGATGTATCGATAGGATAGGAGAGATTTATGAAAAAAATTAAAAAGACACTTGTAGCTGTTAGTTCGGCCGCTTCAATAGCATCGCTGGCTACTACAGCCATTGCCTGCCAAACAACAAAAATTGAAATCGATGATAATAAAAATAATAGCGATTTTCAAAAAGCAATTTCTGCAAGTGTAAAATACATTGCAATTGGGGATGATTATGCTGCGGGTAATAACCACGGCAATAATAACTTCGTCTTAAATTACTTTGATAAAGAAAATAAAAATATCTTTGGCATTTCATATGCGTCATATTTGGCAAATTCAATTAATTTATTAGATGATGAAAAAACAAAGCTAGAATCTTATGAAAACTATGGGCTATCTGGTTCAAATTTAGATCAATGATTATATATTTTAAATTCTGCTGATTATCAATTAACTGATAATATTTTACGCAATGTTGCTTACAATAAAAACTTAATGGCTAAAAATAATTCTACTAAGTTTAGTCAACAATTTGGAAACTTTGAAGCCGGAGATTTTAATAAGATTATTGAGAAAATTAAGGACTCTAATTTAATTACTATTTCATTAGGATTTAATGATTTTTTTGATAGTAAAAGTTTATTAGATATTATTTCGGTAGCTTCAGAAAAAAGCGAAAATAAAGAAAAAGTTAAAGAAAAATTAAATAATTTATTCGCTAATTTTGAATTTAAACTTGAAGCTATTGAATCAAAATATAATGAATTAGTTCGAAAAATTAGAGCATTGAATGAAAATATTAACATTAACTTAATTGGATATACAGCTCCATTTTTATCTCTTAACTTAATTTTAAAAAATGAATATGGCAATGATTATTTAGGAACAGCAATTGCTTCGTTGAATAATTTGATTAAAAATGTTGCTTTTAATAATAAAGTAAACTATTTTAATTTTAATAATGAAAATTACATATTAGCTAATCCAGATAAGTTTAGCGTTAATTTATTAGATATTTATCCTTCTGACAATGCCTATAAAAAATTAGCGCAAGATGTGTTTATGAAAATGGCCTTATCAAAAGATTCATACAATACAATTGTTGGTCAAAGAAGTTTAGATAGTGATATTAATTCTTATCAACAAACAATTTTATTCAATACCAAGTCAACAACAATAAAATCATTAGTTTTAGGATTAACTGGCCAAAATGTGGATAGTTTTGAAAAGAGTTACCAATTTGAAACAATTGAAGAAAATGCGCAAACAATTGCTTCGCAAAATAAAAAAGCTTTTAACGGAGATTTCACTGGTCAACTAAAAGCTTATTTAAATAACGGACTAAACTTTAGCGTAGAAGAGCTAAAGAATTTTATGATATCGGTGATTAGAATCTTCAATATTGATAGTAACACTTTTAAATTAACAACTGAATATATTTCAAATTTATTTAATAATCAAAGTAACATTGAACCTTTAGTTAAAATTTTTAATGTTATATTAGATAGTAAAACAATTAATTTAAATATTAATAAAAGTAACTATCTAATCAATAAAAAAATTGCTGAAGAATCTTATTCAAATCTGACATCAAATCATGTACTATCACTAATAACTGACATTATTTTTAATAAAGATGTTTTATATAATTTACTAAGCGATATTTCAAATAGTGATATTTTATTAGAAGAAAATGTCAAAGCTTTATTTAAAGAATTTTCAAAGAAAGTTATTGAAGATTTTGTAAATTCAAAATCTTATCGTCGCTCTCTTGGAATTGATATTTCTGATACATTAAACTCAATTTTAGATAATGAACAAATTAAATTATCAATTAAACAATTGTTTTTTAATCTGTCAGATAAAATAGTCGAAAATCCAAGTTATTATTTTTCAAAAGAAGAGCGAAGTGATCTCTTATCTAAAGCAATTAAAACATCTAAAAATGATGTAAAAGAAGTTATTAAGCAAATTATTTCATGAATGAAAAATAATGAGCAATCAATGAATGGATTTATTGAGATAATTTCAAAATCAATAAGTGAGCTATATGAAATTCCTGAACAAAGCCACGAAGAAGTTAGATATTTTATTGCTAATTTAATTTTAAATCTTGATAAATTACCTAATCAAGAAAAACTAATTGAATTTGTGATTTCAACAATGATAAATTCTAAAACATCAACTGGATCTTTTGATTTAAAACTATTTCTAAGATCTTTTGTTAATAACGTTGTATTTGATAAATTTAGTAATGATAAAAACAATGATTTACTATTTTCAATCTTGTCATTCATTCCTGAGGGCAACGTTGACAAAAAACGTTACGAAAATGGCAAAACCATTTTATCAACTTATCATGTAAAATATGAAAATGTCTTAAATCCTAATAACATTAGTTCAATTCTTTCGGAAGAAAAACGTTCTGATATCCTAAGGGTTATTAAAAATATAGTTTTAAATAAAAACAATCTTTTAAATGAATCAGCTAAAAAAGTTCTTACTGGTGTTACTGATAATTTAATAGATGCAACATTATCTGATAGAAGTCTATTATTACAACTTGTAAATCAGGTTGCTAATTTCATGATTACTCAACCGGCAATTAACCTAATTAAAAACAATGATTTATCAGCGATTATTGGAGAGCAAGACATTACTAAATTTTCACAAAACATTGTTAGTCAATTGATTAATTCTGTTAAAAATGAAAATGTAATTAATGGCTTTAAAAAGGTATTTAAAAACTTAATTTACAACGGTTCTAATTATAATTATGAAAGTTTTGACAAGTTTACTATTTCATTTTTAAAAGACGCAAATAATAATGGCGTTCTAGATTTAATTAAGCCTTTGTTACAAGAGATTTCAAGTCAAGACACATTGATGTTTGATTCAATAAAAATTGGAGCAGCGCTTTTAGAAAAAGATAGCGGAGTAAAAATTAGTTTAGAAGAACAAGAGATCATTTCTCATTATTTCAATGCAGTTTTAAAAAACTTAGCCAATACAAAACTTTATGATTCTTTTAAAGAAAGATTGGTTAACACATTGAATAATTTAGATGAAACAAAAGTAACTAATTTTTCAGAGCTTTCAACCTATTTATTCAATAATGTTAAAGAATTTTTCAATTTAAAAAATAATAAGAAATTAATTATTGAAATTATTGAAGCGGCAACTGTTAAGAATAAAAATGGCGAATCTAATTTTGATTTTTCATTATTAATCAAGAGTTTAAAAGCAATATTTAGCAAAGAAAAAATCATTGACTATATTTTAGAAAAAATCGATATTAAAACATTGGTATTAAATGAAATAAACGCTATTAATTTAGACAATTTAGATATTGAAGATCCAAACTCTGAAATTAAAAATAATTTAAATATAATTTTAAATAGTGCCAAAACTTTTGCAAGCGAAAGATGAGATGATTTTATTATTGTTAAATTTAAAGAGATAATTTCGCAAGTTTTAAATAATGAAACAGTTCAATCATCTCAATCGTTACAAGAATTTGTATCTAATGCATTACTTGCTAATAAAGAAACTTTAAAAAACTTAATTACTGAACTTGTTTCTAATTTATTAACTGACAATGAAAAGAATATTACTGCTTTAACTGATATTTTAATTTCATTTTTAAACCAAAAAGTTTCTAATTTAAATATTTCTGAAGAAAATAAAAGTGGAGTTACAAAAGTTGTTAAAAGATTAGTTGAAGTAATAAAGGATAATAATTTAACGTCAGGATTGGCTGATAGTTTAGTTATAAATTTAGCAAACTATGTAAATAAAAACGCCTTTAACTTTGCCAATTTTAATTTTTTAGAAGCCTTAGATTTAAACAAAAATTTAGCCAATATTTTAACTCAGGCTAACATTGAGAACTTAATTGATTCATTAAATGAAACAGAAATGTATTCAATCTTAGTATTAGTAATTAAAAACGCTAATGTTTTAGTGAATGCCTTTGTTTCTGAAAACAGTGGCCCAATTTCTGACAATAGCAATGAAACGGCTTTATCGACAGAAAGTCAAGGAAATAACAAAGCTAACAATATTCAGACAGAAAATATCTTGAATAAAATTGATTGAAATATTATTGCCAAAAAAATCTGAAATAAATTATCTGTTGAAAAGAGAAGCAGTTTAATTTCACTGTTTATTGAAAGTCTAAAAGAATTAAAATCTAATTATAATTTATCATCATTATTAAGCAAGGTATTGGCTAAAGAAATTAAAAAATTAAATGACCCTGCTCTAAATGATTTATTAACTAACCAAAGTTTAGAACTTTCTGAATTTATTAAGGCAATTTATAATGAATTGAGCACAGAAGTTATTGATGATCAATTATTGAATAAATTAGCTGAAGTTTTAACATCGATTAATCAAAACTTTGCTTTATATAATTCAAATAGTTGAGAGGAATTTGCTTCAAATGTTATTAAACATTTAGACGCTAATAAAGGCAAGGAATTACTTCAAGCTGCAGTAGATAAGCTATTCGATAATAGACTGATTATTGGTCATTTAGTCGACTATCTTGTTTCATATTTAAAATTAAATGCAAATACAACCTTAAGTCAAGATGAAATAAGTAAATTAAAAGACTATATTTTTAAAGTTTTATCAAATGCCAAAAATAGTCAACTTATCACTGGATTAATCAATGCTATAAAACAAGGATTTGCAAATCATAACGGTCCCATTTCTCCTAAAGAGTTGGCTAATAAATTATTAGAAAGTGTAAAAGGATATTTTGATTTTGCTAATAAAACTTTACTAGATAATTTAGTTGACTTTATTTTAGTAAAAAACGCTGAAGGAAATCATTTATACACAAGCGGTGACTTTATTAGGATTTTAAAAATATTAGTTGGTAAAAAAACCTTTGTTGAGTTTTTAGTTAAAAAAATTAATGTTAAGAAATTTTTAAATAACTTTATTTCTTCGATTAAATTAGATGAAGTTCGTTTTGGTAAACCTATCCAAGATAGCTTTAATGAAATTATTAGTTATTCAACTGAATTTATTAATGAAAATTTTGATAACTTTGTTTTACCTTTAGTTTATGAATTAACAGAGAAATTGTTTGACGATAGCACTACTGACAATATTAAGAATGCTTATGAATGAATTGGCAACTTCATTAAAGGAAATGTTCCATTATTATTGAATAAAGTAAATGAAATTTTTGCAACGTATTTAAATGGTGAAAAATCTGAAAAAGTGAAATCAGCTATTGCTAATTTATTAGTTGAACTAATGGATCAGGATTTAAAAAATATTAACTGGCCAGATCATGGAAAAGAACAACTAAAATCAATGATAAAAGGTTTAATTACTAAATTGCCATCATTTAATGTTTTAGACCATGTTGTTACTAATTTATTGAACATTCTAGCAAATAATATTAATCATTATGGATTTGATTATAAGCAATATAATTTCAATGGATTAATTAATATTGTAGAAGTAATTAATACAATTAATTACGATAATATTGTTGAATATATCAAATCTCTAAATAATGAACAAATTAAGAATCTTGTCATTTTAATAATGAATAATAGTTCGCAATTCTCTAATATTATTCCTGATTATGAAGATGTTACTTCTGAAGGTGCTGATAATAGTTCACCATCTGAAAATGAAGTGGCTGAAGATACAAATTCAAATAAAAATAAACAAATCATAGTTGCAAATGGACAAATTTTAATAAATATTAATATTTATTTAAAATTGTTCAAAGCCTCATTTTCTGTTTTAACTGATCAAGATAAAGAAGAAATTAAAGCTATTTTACCAACAACAATTGAGTGATTGAAGACGGATAAGAAAGTTAAAAACTTTGTTAGACATTATTTAAACATTTATGTAAAAGATTTAATTTTAAAAGCCAATCCTAATGCTACTGCTTTTGCTAATGGAGTTGTTGATTTATTGTCTAGAACTTTATTTGAAACAAATACTGCAAGTGATATTCTTAACTCATTAGTAACATCATTGCTTGATTTAAATTTTGAAAAATTAAATCAAATTCAAACAATGAATGACTTGCTTAAATATTTAATTACTGCTAATAAAGAAGCACTTAAATTATTTGTAAATCAAGCCCTAAGTAATCTATTTGGCGACAAACAATTAGTTAAAGATGCATTAAACTTCATTATTGAATTTGCAAATAAAAAGTTAAATATATCACTGAGTTCAACAGACCAAGAAAATATGGTTAATTTATTGACTAGAATTGTAATGAAGTTGTCTGATTTTAACGTTGTTAATAGTGTTTTAGACACAATTATTGACTCGATTGCAAATGTTAATATATTAGATGAAGAAGGTCACTTCGATCAAAATGAATTTGGTAAACGTATTTTAAATGCCTTAAAAACTATTGAGTATGATAAGTATTTAACTACAGAAAATATTTCAGATTTACTTGAAACTATTTTAGATAAAACTATTGAAACTGCCACATTAGAAAATGAACTTATGGCAATATATAGATATGTTGTTAATAATTTATCTAAGTTTAAAAACGCTTTTGTTAATGCGAAAAGTAAAGAAAATATCGAATCTGCTAGTGGCGATACATTATCATCTGAATCTGAAAATAGTGAGATTGTTGATGAAGCAAATAATGTCGAAAGAAAATTCTTCGAAAATCTTGAAAAATTAATTTACAATACATTACAAGCATTAAATGGTTCAGTTAAGGCTGATAATATTAATGGAAAAGAAGCCTTGATTAACTTTTTATACAACGTTACAAAAGATCAAGTTTTAAAAATTGACTGAACTCAAATTAAACAAAATATTTTCCCTAAAGAAAGAATGGAATGAATTGCAAGTAAGTTTGTTAATTATGATGAAGTTAAACAACTTATAACTTCACTTGTAAATGACTATGTGGCTGGCGAAAAGATTCAATCGACAAATTTAGGTGACTTGATTAGTAAGGTTATTTATAAGATTAAGGATAATTTAAAGATTAATTTAAAAAACTTTATACTGGCAGCTATTAAAGATAGAGAAGTTGTCGGCGCTGTTGTTGATGATATAATGGCTTATTTAAGTTTAGAAAACACAACACAAGATGATAAAGATTTCTTAATTGAATTAGTTCAATTATTACTACCAGAAATTGTTAAAACCGACTATTTCTCAAGAAAAGTATTGAATAGATCGGTTGACTGGGTTGCTAAATATGCAAAACAATTTGATATTAATGACGCAACAAAATGATTGAATGATGCTATTATAAAAATAAAGAGCGGATTTAGTTTAAATGATGCTGTTTTATTAGCTCAATTTATCGGATCTAATAAAATTATTAATGGAAAAAGATTGGTCAAATTGATTAATCTATTGTTTGGTAAGAGTAATCTAGAAAATTCAATAATCTATAATGGGTTAAGAAACATCAATAAATCAGGAAATAGAACTAACATGACAACTTTAAATAATGCTGTAAGTGGAGCTATTTCTTCTGCATTTGGTGGTGGTGGGTCGTCGTCAGGAGCAAATGATGACCCTGATAATATAACACCTGGAACAGATTATTTAGTTTTAATTGACACTGTTTATAAAATATTGGCAGAAGCATATAATGCCGATCCTATGGCTTCAAATAATGCATTTAAAATTAGAGCACAAAGTGAAGCTTGAAAAGCCGTATATCGTTTTAATGTTGTATTAGACTGAATTATTTTCGAAGCATTTGGAAGGGAAACCAAAGAATCAGAACGTGACCCTGGAAGATGATATAACACTAAGATAAGTTTATATGCAGGAACACGTTCAATTTTATGAGAATTACAAGAGGGTACGAATATTAAAGCTATACCTGGTGTTTCTTCAAAATTTGCTGGTATGCAATATTACTTTAGCAATTCTGATATTAGAAGACAATTTACTAATTATGTAATTGCAGATAGTTGAAAAGGTGCTACATATTACAACGAAAATAATTACACGCCCGACGCTATTATTTATATAATTACTTCGAGTGGATATCATGATTCTGAAAAATCTAGAACTAGACAATTTAAATTTAAGGTTACTGAAAATGGCCAAGCAAATGAAATATCAAAAGCTGAGTATATTTTATTAACCATTAAAGAAGGTGGTTATTCTAAGTTTATGAATTTAAATAATGTTCAATCGATTAGCGGATGAAGTGGTTTAAATAGGGTTAAATTAGATGATTTTTAGCATAATAAAACAGAGCCTATGATAATGGCTCTGTTTTTGTTTTGTTTAAAATTTTATTCGGTTGCATTTGATGTTTCTGGTTCGGTTAAGTTAATATATAGAACTTCATCATTTGCATCATCTTTTATTTTGAAAGCAATTGCATATTGTCCGTTTTCTCTTTTGGCAATTCTTACGTATTTTTGTTTAGCAGGACCAGTTAAAGATTTAGATTTCATGGCATCTATAAATTCTTTACTGAATGTTACACCATCAAAAGCATTTGTTGCTTTAGCTTTGCTTTCACCAAATTTAGGTAATTTATCTTTTTTTGATAATTCTACTCTTGCTTTATAAATACCTTCATTTCCATAGTTTGATTTTTCATCATTATAAACATCAATTAGTTTAGCTTTTGCTTCAGCTGTTAAATAACCTGAAGCTAATTTATTTTCTTTTGCTAACTTAGCAATTTTTGATTCGCTAACTTCTGAAGCTTTTAAACCCTCAAAAACAACTTTGTGTTCATATCTTTTGTTGGTTAATTCGTTTTTAAATTTGTAAACTAAAGTAGCTTTTCCTTCTTTATTTAAATCTTTTTCTTCTTGTGGTTTTAAATTGTGATAAATAACTTCAAATTTAATAAACTTAGGATCGTTTAGATAACTTCCTTTATTTATGTTTAAATTAATATTGCTATCGTCTAATTCATTAGCAAGTATTTCTGATTTTTCGCCCTTTATTTCTTTTCCAACAAGTTCGACGTATTTATCTAATTCAGGTTCATCACGAGTAATTACTGTTGAAACAACATATTCTTTACCATTTAAATTCATTGTTGCTTTTAATGTTTTTGTTGATTCTTCAAATGTTACTGTATATAACTTTTCTTTATTAAATTCTGTAATACCATTTTCATATAGTAGACCAGCTGTTAAGACATTTGGATTGCTTAAATCAATTTCATTTTCGCCATCTTTGATAAATAGGTCATAATTTTTTTCTTCATCTTCTTTAATTTCATTTACAAAATAGAAATCTCCAAAAGTTAATTTATTAACGAATTCATCAACTTTTTCTGTAGACGCTTTTTCAACAGGTTTAAAACCTTCGATTGAATAATCTTCAAATCCAAAATCTACACCTTCGGCTTTAACTTTGAAAGATATTGAGTTTTTAGAATAATCTCTGTCATTTATTGTAACTGCAGTTATTCTGATATTGTGTTTGTTCAAAAATTCTTTTGTTTTTTCAACAGTTGTTTCTTTGTCTTTGAAAATAGGTTGAATTTTTTCTAATTTTTCAGTTGGTAATTCACCATCTTCAAATGAATTTACAGAAATTGTGTTTTTATCTTGATAATCAAATGAAAGTTTTTTATATTTTGTTAAATAATCTGCGCTAACGCCTGATGCAATAGCTTTTTCAAATGATAAAATTTTAGGTTTTGAATTTGTGCTGTTTTTATAAACCAATTTAGCTGTTAAATCAACATCTCCTGAAAACTTAGAATTCTTTTCGCTTGTTTCGTCAAATTCATATTCAACTTCTAAGTCATTTAATTCAGGGACAAACATTTCGGTATTTTCAAGTTTTATGTTAATTGTATTTTCGTCATTAACTAAATAGTAGGCATCTAGTGTTTTAACGCTTTCTTCGCCGGCTTCCGGATTACTTGAATCAACTAACTTAAATACAGAATATTCTGAATTTAATAATGCATCTAAGTATTCGCTATTTATTGCAAAATCTGAAATTAAAAATACTTTTGGATCAGATTCTAGGTCTTTATGGCCTTCGTCTTTATATTTGGCTACCAGGGTAACTTTGGCATTATTTAATAATTTATTTGGTTCAAATTTTGTTATTGAATACTCAATATCATTAGAAGAGTTTTCTATTTTTACTCCTTCTAATTTTGCATCAATAATATTTGTTGTTTCTTTGTCTTTATATGTAATTTCTGCCAATTTTATAGCTTCGTTTAATGCATTTTTCGAGTAATCAGTTTTATCCTTTTCTTTATCCTTATCGATATTCCTTGAACATGATGCTGCGATAATCAACGGCGCTGATGCTATGGCAAAAGAACCTAAACTTAAAAATAGCATTTTAGCTTTCTTCATTTTTATATATATTTCCTTCCTTAATTTTTTTATATATTATTATTTTAACTGTTCAGTTGCTAAATAATTTAATTTTTTTATTTTTTGTATGTTGCTAATCTTAAAATGCATATTTTGCTTCTTAATAGCTGAACAAAGCAAACTTTTGCTATGATAAATTTCATATTATTGAGATTTTTTTACAAAATCATTTTTTTAATTGCTTATACAAAAGTTTCAAATAAAAAATAACCCAGAATCGTATCTGGGTTTGATATTAATAATCAAGTGTGAAAAGTTTATTTTTATGAGTTAATTTTCTTACATCGATTTTATATTTTTTTATATATTCATCGTCACTTTGATTATCCGTTTTAGGATAATATCTTTCAAAAACGGCAAACACCTCAGCTTCTTCATGATTGTTAATAATTCATATTGTGAATGCATCAATAACGTCAATAGATTTATCTGGATTATATTTAATTTCGTTTTTTCTTAAAATCTTTAAAAGCGACCATTTTCCCTCACCGGGATATCATGTATGAAAATATAACGGATTTCTAAATTTCGTTTCACCATTGATTGTAGTTGCATTTGATGTTGGTATTATAAACTCTTTAATTTCTTTAATAGGAGCTACAAAATAATCACTTGTATTATTAAATTGATCAGGAATTTCTAATTTCATAGAATGAGGAAGGTATAAAAATGTAATTTCTTTCGCTTTTGAAAGTCAATTTTTAAATTCTTTTTCATATCCTTCTTTGCTGTTTATAGTATTATTTTCTAATTTTACATTTATGCCAAGCATATAATTGTTTTCAACTTTATTTTCATTAACAAAATCCATTAATTCTTGGCATTTATTTTCTGTTTTAAAAGTTATTTTTCTAAAAGGATTGTTAATTATTTCGTTTTTATCTTTATTGCGAAGTTTTGAATATAAAAGCGGATTTTTAGAATATTCATTTTTATAAATTCCGCCAGGTCTTACAATTTCATCTTTTTGTTTATTATCTTCAATTTTGTGATTCATACAGCTTGTAGATAATAAAATAGTACTTATAAATGGAGGAATAGTTAATATTTTTATTCATTTATTTTTTTTCATTATTTTATAAATTCCTTAATTCTAATAACACTGAAACATTTTTTTGTGCTATTTCTTTTTATAATGCTTTATGTCCTTATTTTACTATTTTTAAAAGAAGTGTTAAATTTATAATTTTAAATACTTATATATTTACACAAATAATTTACATATTTATTTATTTTCTGTGCAAAGTAAATAAAAACCGAGATTTACTCGGTTCTATTTATTATTTTCAGCAAGTTTTTTCTTAAGAACAATCTCTTCAATGATTGTATATTTCTTTTGATCGGCTTGAACAAAATTTTGAGTAAGGTCAATCGGTTGAGTGCTAATTTGATTTACGATTAAAGAAAGGACATTATTCTTAAATTGTACTATACCTTTATCAACATAAAATTTTTTAAGTTCAGGCGAATTTAAATGATTGATATAAATTTCAGAAGGGATTAAGGCGGCCATAAATTGAGGACCGCCTGCCATTAGACCAATTTGTCCTTCGGTTGTTCTAAAAGTACAAATTTCAGTTGTATCATCGAAATAAACTCCAAGTGGTGTACTGATAATAACTTGAATTTGATTAGATGCCATATTATTAAGAAATTGTAGCTCCTAATTTTTTAGCTTTTTCAATTACGTCGTCAATTGTACCAACATATAGAAAAGCTTCTTCTGGCAATTCGTCGTATTTACCACTTAAAATTTCTTTAAATGATCTTATTGTATCGGCAAGGTTTATATATTGTCCTGCGATACCAGAGAATTTTTCAGCAACGAAAAATGGTTGTGAAAGGAAATTTCTGATTCTTCTTGCTCTTGCAACAACTTTTTTATCTTCTTCACTTAGTTCGTGCATACCAAGAATTGCAATAATGTCTTGTAGTTCTTTAAATCTTTGTAAAATATTTTGAACTTCACGAGCAGTATTGTAATGTTCTAAACCGATAATATTAGGGTCCATCATTCTTGAATTTGACCCTAATGGATCGATAGCTGGATAAATACCTAATGCGGCAATATCACGGTCTAAAACTGTTTTGGCATCTAAGTGAGTAAATGTTGTAGCTGGTGCAGGGTCAGTTAAGTCATCAGCTGGTACATAAACTGCTTGAACAGATGTAATTGATCCTTTATTTGTAGATGTTATTCTTTCTTGTAATTGACCCATTTCAACAGCAAGTGTTGGTTGATATCCAACGGCTGACGGCATACGTCCTAATAAAGCTGAAACTTCAGATCCTGCTTGTGTAAATCTAAATATATTGTCAATGAATAATAAAACGTCTTGACCCATTTGATCTCTAAAATGTTCAGCCATTGTTAAAGCGGTAAATGGTGCTCTCATACGTGCGCCAGGAGGCTCATTCATTTGTCCGAATACTAATGCGGTTTTATCTAAAACACCACTAGCTTCCATTTCGTGATATAAGTCATTTCCTTCACGGGTACGTTCCCCAACACCAGCAAAGACTGAAAGTCCGCCGTGTTGTTTAGCAATGTTTTTAATTAATTCTTGAATTAAAACGGTTTTACCAACACCAGCACCACCGAATAGACCAATTTTTCCACCTTTAATATATGGAATTAATAAGTCAATAACTTTGATTCCAGTTTCAAAAACTTCCATAGTTGATTTTTGTTCTTCATAACTTGGAGCAGCTTTATGAATTGGCATTCTTTGTTCGAATTTTCCGCCTTTTAAATCAATTGGTTCTCCTAAAACATTGAACATTCTTGATAGAACACCTTTTCCGACTGGAGTTGTAATTGGCGAATTTAAGTCAAGAACTTTCATTCCTCTATGTAGACCAATAGTTAAGTTCATAGCTATTGTTCTAACGGTATCATTACCAATGTGTTGAGCAACTTCTAGAATTTGTTCTCCCAAATTCTTTTTATCTTTTTCATCGATTTGAACTTTAAGGGCGTTAAGGATTTTAGGCGCTTTACCTTCTTCAAATCTTACGTCAATAACTGCGCCTAAAATTTGAGTAATAACACCATAATTTGGCTCTTTATTTTCAGTTTCTTTTTCAGATTCTAAAACGTTTTCTACTTCTTTTTCAGAGAATTTTTTTTCATTATTATTTTTTGTTGTTTTTCTAGTTGTATTCGTTTTTTTTGCAACTAGTTCTTCTTGATTTGTTTTTTCCATAGTTTCCTTTCTATGAATTTGAACCATTTACAATTTCAGTAAGCTCTTGCGTAATTTTTGCTTGACGTGAACTATTGTATTCAACTTTTAATTCATCAATTAGATCTTCAGCGTTGTCACTAGCTTGTTCCATAGCTGTTCTTCTTTGGCTCATTTCTGATAATTTAGCATTAGTTAAAGCGTTGTAAATTGATGCTTCAAAAAAGATGGTAAAAGAATTTTGTAATATTATATCTGGGTTAGGTTCAAATGAATCGGGGTCAATTGATTCTTCTTTATTTTCATTGGCTTGTGATTCTGAAATTGTTTCGGCTGATATTGGAAATATTTCTTGAACAATTGGATCAGCTTTAATTGGGTTTATATAATGGGTGTAAATTAACTTAACTGATTTTAATAATGATATTTGTAAAACATCGTATATTTTTTGAGATATAACTTGAGCTATATCATATGACGGATTGTCACCAATTTGAGTTAATGTTTGAATAACATGCATAGATCTGTCTTTATTAATTAAACTTAATAATTTAGATCCTATAACAATTAATATATCGTCCGGTCCGATTGTGTTTTTTATTGTTTTATACATTTCTGAATTATAGGCTCCACATAAGCCTAAATCGCTACCGAAAACGATGTATAAATTTCTCTTAACACTGAAATTTAAAGAATGTTCATTTAGTAATTTATCAATATCTTGATTTGAATTTTTGACTAGGTTAATAAATAATTTTTGAACATTTTTATAGTAATTTTCAACATCAACAAATTTATTTTTTATTTTTGCAAATTTTGATGTTGCTACTAATTCCATTGCTTTTGTAATTTTTTTAGTTGAATTAACAGAATTAATTCGATGTTTTATTTTTTGTAAGCTTTCCATGGTAATTCAGGAACTGGTGTATATTGGTCTGGATTATACAGTGGAATGGTTTTTACAAAGTTATTATTAAATTTAATAACTTCATTATAAAGCATCTCGGTTAATTCGTTAGTTCAATCTGTAGCTTCATTTAAACTTCTAACAACTTTAATTGCTTCAGTATCGGTTTTAAAGTAAGTTAAAATATCATATTTATATTTTGCAATACTATTTTGTGGAATAACATTTATTAAACGATATTTAATGCAAAATAGAATAATGATTTGTTCAACCGGAGCATATGGGCTATATTGAGCTTGTTTTAATAGTTCATAAACTTTAGCACCGTGATCTAAAACTACTCTTGTTGCTTGATCTAGATCTGAACCGAATTGAGCAAATGCCAACATTTCATTATATTGGGCTAATTCTAATTTAAGACTTGATACAGTCTTTTTCATTAATTTAGTTTGAGCTGCAGAACCTACCCGGCTAACTGAATAACCAATGTCAATTGCTGGTCTTTGCCCTGAATTAAATAGAGCCTCTTTTGTAAAAATTTGACCATCAGTTATAGAAATAACATTAGTTGGTATGTATGCTGAAATATCTTCTGCTTGAGTTTCAATAATTGGTAAAGCGGTTATTGAACCACCACCATAATCTGAGTTCAATTTTGCAGCTCTTTCTAATAATTGTGAGTGTAGATAAAATACGTCTCCAGGATAAGCTTCACGACCTGGTGGTCTTCTTAATAGTAATGAAAGTGTACGATATGCGACGGCGTGTTTTGATAAATCATCATAAACGATTAAAACATCTTTACCTTTTGACATTCATTCTTCACCAATTGTTACACCTGTATATGGTGCTATGTATTGAAGTGGAGCACTTTCTGATGCTGATGCAACAATAACAGTTGTGTATTTTAAAGCATCATGTTTTTCAAGTTGGTCAACAATTTGAGTAACGGTTGAATTTTTTTGACCGATTGCTACATAAATACAGTATACATCTTTACCTTTTTGATTAAGAATTGCATCAATAGCAATGGCGGTTTTACCTGTTTGACGGTCACCGATAATTAATTCACGTTGACCTTTTCCAATCGGAATCATGGCATCAATAGCTAATAAACCAGTTTGTAATGGTTCGGTAACTTCTTTTCTTGTCATAACCCCCGGAGCAATTTTGAATATTGGTCTGGTTACATCAAAATCAATAGGACCTTTACCATCGATTGGTACTGATAGTGCATTAACAACACGGCCTAATAATTTATCTCCGACCGGAGCAGATATAACGTGTTTTGTTCTAGTAACTGAGCTATCTTCGACGATATTTCTATCATCACCCATAACAACGACACCAACTAAATCTTCTTCAAGATTCAATGCCATTCCGATAATACCAGAATCGAATTTAACTAATTCTCCATATTCTACATTAGTTAAACCACTAACTAAAGCAATACCGTCACCGACAGTTATAACTCTCCCAACTTCTTCATATGAAGTGTTTTCATTAAAGTTTTTGATTTGTGCTTTAATAATTGCTGACAAATCAGTTGGTTTTAATGACATTAATTCCTCCTTTCATTTAATTATTGTTAATTGATTTTAAAATTTTCGTAAGTTGTCCGTCGATAGAATTATCAATAACATAATCTTCGACTTTAATTTTTATACCAGCAATTAATTCTGGTGAAATTTGATTTACTAAATGAACTTCAGCATCTAGATCTAAAGAAAGTTTTTTTTCGAATTTTCTAATTTCATTTTCAGAAACGGGTCTAGTGCTAAATACTGTCCCGTACTTGATGTTAAGTTTAGTATTAGAAAGCTCGACAAATTTATTAAGAATTATTATTAAATACTTTACTGTGTGTTGCTTTGCTGCTAATTTTATTGTATTTATAATATAGGGATGATACGAATTGAAAGCTTGTTCAATGAATTTATTTTTTTCTTTATCATCTACATTATAAGAGTTCAAAATTTCGATGTATTGTTTGTTTTTTTTCAATACTCTAACAATGTCTGCGGCTTCGTTGGTGATTAAAGGTAGTTCATTGTTATCTTTTGCAGCATCATATAAAGCAAATGCTCAGTTATATATTAATTCGCCTAAATCTGCCATTATTTTTTAGTTTCCATAACTTCTTCGATCATTTTAAGATTATCCTCATCTTTTATTTCACGAGCAATAATCTTCTTTGCTAGTTCAACTGCATTTTCCATAATGATTTTCTTTTGTAGTTTTTCAAATTCAGCTTGCTTTTTATTTATTAATATTTGAGTTTGTTCAATCATCATTTCAGCTTTTTTCTTAGCCATAGCTTGTCCACTATTAACAATTCTTTCACTTTCAGAACGAGCATTATTAATAATTGTGGTAGCTTGTTGGGTTGCTTCAATGATTTTTTTGTCATTTTCTTCACGAACTTTTAAAGCATCTTCTTTTGCTTTAATTGAATCATCAATATTATTTTGAATGAATTTTTGACGAGCTTTAACCATTTTTTTAATTGGTTTATAAACTAAGAATGTGATGATTACCGTCAAAAACGCAAGGGTTATTAATGAAGCTACAAAATATGGTCAATTGAATGTAAGTCCACTAAATGCTTTATTTAGCTCGTGTTCAATAGCAGAACCTGCTGAAGCATTTATGACTTGGTTTAAATTTTGCATATAATTAAACGAATATTAGTAGTAGAGAAACAACTAAACAGTAAATTGATGCAGTTTCAACGATAGCTAATCCAAGTAGTAAAAGTGTACGTACTTTTGATAATGTTTCTGGGTTTCTTCCAACAGCTTCACAAGCTTTGGCAACGGCAACACCTTGTCCGATAGAAACGAATCCAGCTCCGGCAACGGCGATACCAGCGCCTAACATTGTTAAACCGTATGCTATAGGATAATTTCCATCTTTTTGTTGAGCGGTTGTTGAATTAAATGCTTGAATAAGTGAATTTAAATTTTCGTTCATTATTATCTCCTTATTAATTTTATGTTGTTGCAATTTCTTGAGCAACTTCTTGATTTGCCCCTATATCAATAGAGGAATTTTCTTCTGTGTTTGTATTTTTAATAATTTGTTTTTTTCATTTTTTAATTTTCTCTTTATGTACTTCTTTTACTTCTTGTTCAGCAGCTTGATATCAATATGAAATTGTTAAGATCATAAAGACAAAAGCTTGGATTGCATCATCAAAGATATCAAAATACATATTTAATGCAGGTAAGAATAAGACACCTATAGGATTTATTTGAGCAGCTGTTGAATCAATTGTAGTTCCAATTGTTTTTGCTCATATATTATCTAAAAATAAACCAAATAGAGTAATTAAAACAACACCACCAATGATATTTCCATACATACGGAAAGTTAAACTAATTAACGGTGAAAAGTTTGAAGCTAATTCTAATGGGTTTAGTAATTTTAATAAGTATTTTCATTTGTTATAAATTAGTCCTATGATAATAGTTCCAAATCAAGTCACTGCTGTTGCGGCAAATATTATTGCTAAGCTAGACCCGATTGGAGCTAAGCCAAGTAGCGAAATAACATTACCGAACATAAAGAAAATAAATATAGTTATGAAATAAGGATTTGCCTTATCAAATTTATTCTCATGTGTCTCTGATGAAAAATTATCAGCAACCATAATTGAGGATTCGACCATAATAATCGCAACATTGGGCGCTTTATTAACTTTTTGACGTTTAACTGCAATATAAATTAATATCGAGACTATCAAAGTTAAAATAGCTAACATAATCAAACTGAATATATGATTATCATTTAAAAAGTTGCCTTTCGTGCTGTCGGCTGGCCCACCAAATCAGTTAAGATGAAATAGTTTGTCCATTTTCCTCCTTTCTCTTTTTATTGCTTTTACGTTCGTTAACAAAATTATAAAAACCAACAATTACTATTTGAAAACTAAATAGTACATAAGGAGTCATAATTGTTAAAACATTAAATGGCGTAAAGGCAACGCTTGCATTTGGATTTGAGTTTTTATATAAATAGTTGAAGAAAACAAATAATGCAATTACTCCCAAATTTAAAAAAGCAAAAACTAAAAAAAGCATAACTGCGCCAGCCTTAACTTTTTTTAATCCGAGATTTTCTTGCTTAGTTTTTCCAAAAACTATCTTAAAAAATAATAATATTGAACCGATAAATATTCCAAAACTTATAATTCCAACTAAATTGCCTAATAGCAACTCATATTTTCAAAATGCTATAGAGCTGAAAATCATAATTGAAATTACATTTATAGTAATAAATACGGTCCAAAATTTTTTATTTATAATGTCCTTCATGATAACTCAACCGGTTATTTTACATACTAGAAATAACCATTTATTATTATAGAACTTTTTAAAAATTGGTGGCATGAAAATATTTTTTTATATAAAAAAATAAAATAATAAATTGGCTACAAAAATAGTAAATGTTATTATAAAAGCTGGCATTCAATACTTCAAAAACCGAAAATTAAAATTTAGCACTCTTTTACTTAAAGTGCTAAAAAAGTGTTATAATTGTTTCAGAAGATGGATAATCTTCTTAATTATTAATTATTTAAGGAGGAAATATGCAAGCATCATTTACACCTAATGAACAAAATAAAGACCCATTAAAAGAGTTTGGTAGAAACTTAACAGAACTAGCTTCGCAAAACAAATTAGAACCAGTAATTAATCGTGATGAAGAAATTAGATCTTTGGTAAGAATTTTGAGTCGTAAAACTAAAAATAATCCAGTTTTAGTAGGCGAACCTGGCACAGGTAAAACGGCCGTGGTTGAGGGATTGGCAAGAAAAATCGTTGAAAATCAAGTTCCTGAAAACTTGAAAGGAAAACAAGTTATTGAACTTGACTTGGCAGCATTAGTAGCTGGGACTCAGTATAGAGGTCAATTTGAAGAAAGATTAAAATCAATTATTAAAAAAATTGAGCAATCAAATGGAGAAATAATTTTATTTATTGATGAAATTCATATGCTAGTAGGTGCCGGTGGAACAGGCGATGGCAATATGGATGCTGCTAATATGCTAAAACCAATGATGGCAAGAGGCCAATTACATTTAATAGGGGCAACTACATTAGATGAATATAGAAAATATATAGAAAAAGATCCGGCATTAGAAAGAAGAATGCAAAAGGTATCGATATTAGAACCTTCAGTTAAAGATACAATAACGATTTTAAGAGGTATTAAAGAGCGCTTTGAAGCATATCATGAAGTTAAAATCGAAGATGCAGCTCTAGTAGCTGCTGCTAATTTATCGGCAAGATATATTTCCGATCGTTTTTTACCCGATAAAGCAATTGATTTAATTGACGAGGCAGCTTCAAATATTAAAACTGAAATGAATTATATTCCTGAACCGCTTGAAAACATTAATCACAATATTGCTAAAAGGGAGATTGAAAAAGCAGCACTTTCAAATGAAGCTGATAAAAATTCAGGAGATAAAAATAGCGAAAGACTTGAAAACTTAGACAAAGAATTACATGATTTAAAAAATGAAAAATTAAAATTGGAAAGAAAATGAAAAGAAGAAAAAGATGATATTCAAAGATTTGCCTCAATTAAAGAACAATTGGATGACTTAAATCGTCAATTACCACTTTTACAAAGTGAAGGTAAATATATAGAAGCATCTAAAATTATGTATGTTTTAATTCCTGAATTAACTAAAGCTAAAAGTGAACTTGAAAATAAAATTCAGAATCGCAAAGATAGGTTAATTAAAGAAGTTGTTGATGCTGAAGAAGTTGCTGATATTGTAAGTAAATGAACTAAAATTCCAGTTTCAAAATTACTTGAAACACAGAAGGATAAATTGATTAATTTAGAGCAAACTTTATCAAAGAGAGTTAAAGGACAAGAAAATGCAATTAAATTAGTGTCAGAAGCTATTCAAAGATCAAAAGCAGATATTAATGATCCTAATCGTCCAATTGGTTCATTTCTATTTTTAGGGCCAACAGGTGTCGGTAAAACTGAATTGGCAAAAGGGTTAGCTCAAGCGTTATTTGATGATGAAAATAAGATAATTAGATTAGATATGTCTGAATATATGGAAAAACACTCTGTATCTAAACTAATTGGTTCACCTCCGGGGTATATTGGCTTTGAAAACGGCGGTCAATTAACTGAAAAAGTAAGACAAAATCCTTATTCAATTATTTTATTTGACGAATTAGAAAAAGCTCATTCTGATGTTTTAAATTTACTATTGCAAGTTTTGGATAATGGTTTTTTAACTGATAGTAATGGAAGAGTTGTAAACTTTAGAAACACAATTATTATTATGACTTCTAATATTGGATCAAACGAAATTATTAATAAAAATTTAACTGAAGATGAGTTTAAAAAGTTATTATTAAAGAACTTTAAGCCAGAATTTATTAATAGAATCGATGAAGTTATTCCTTTTCAAGCTCTGTCTCATACTGTTGTTAAAGATATTGTGTCATTGGAATTACAAAAGTTATCAAGAAGAGTAAAACAAAGTCAAAATAATACTTTAGAGTTTGATAAAGAGGTCATTGAATTTATTGCGAAAAAAGCATATGATCCCGCTTTTGGTGCTAGACCAATAAAAAGATATATTCAAAAAAATATTGAAAATAAATTGGCTATATTAATCATTGAAGGTAAAGTTCCGGTTAATGGTGAGATTACAGTAATAATTGATAAAAATGATCAAATTTTAGTTGATTGTCAAGTTAATTAAATATTTTTAAGCGATGAAATACTCGCTTTTTTATATAATTTTACTATATAAAGTAAATGAGGAATAATATGAAAAAATCTAAAAAACACTTATTATCAATACTAGCTTTGTCTTCAATGACATTATTATCTACCACTGTTGCAATTTCATGTTCAAATGGAAAACTTGAAGATGAAACAGGAAAAGATAAAGAAGAAATCAAAACTGAAGATGATAAAAAAACAGATCAAAAATCTGATGTAGAAAATAAAGAAGATAAAAAAGAAAACAAAACTGATGAAGGTAATACATCAGGTACAGAAGATAAAAAAGAAAGTCAAAAGACAGATAAAGATCAACAAAACCCAGGCACTACAGGCGATTCAGATAAACCTGCTGACAAAACTGGTTCAAATGAATCAGGTTCTCAAGATAAAGATGGCGCAAATGGTTCTGGCGACTCATTCCAACCTATTGGGGGTGGCAATGGAGAAGGTGAAAATCCAGGCGAAAGTGACCCAAATAGTAGTGAAGCAAAACCTTCAGAATTTAATAAAGAATATTTCTTTAGTAAACCAGAATTTAGCGATATTAATTCAAAATCGTTAAAGCAAATACTAACATTATTATTACAAAATAAAGAGGGATTTGAAGAATTTAGAGATGATAAAATTAAATCTAATACTGACGGTCCTGAAGTTAATGAATTGGGTGACGTTTATTTAGATTTAACTGAAGATAAAATTCAAAGAATGACAGATGATTCGGATACATTTAGATATGGACACGGCACAACAATTGGTAAAGATAGAATTATTGCAATTTTAGATAGTTTTAAAACAATGTAGTTGTGTTTAATAAAAAAAAGCAAGCGATGAACTTGCTTTTTTTATATGGTACATCCTGTGGGGTTCGAACCCACGACCCAGGGATTAAGAGTCCCTTGCTCTACCGGCTGAGCTAAGGATGCATTGCTAATTTATTATAAATCAAAATTTATTTTTTTTCAAAAAAGTGCAAAATTAACCTTTTTATTAACCTCTTAAGCTAAATGATGTTCTTATTTTATATAATTTAGTTAATACATAATTTTTTTAAAAAGGGACGTTATTATGAAAAAAATAAATAAATTATTAATTACATTGTCATCACTATCGGTATTTTCAGTGTTGCCAATTATGTCAATTTCTTGTACAAAAGAAAATCCAAAAATAAAAGACGTAGACAATAATAAAGATAAAAACATTGATGATAAAAAAACTTCTGATGAACCAGAAAAAAATATTGACACAAACAAAGTTAGCGAATCTCCAGATTCAAAAGCGGAAACTAATGAAAATTCAAATAGTTCAACGGCTGATAATGCAACAAATACTTCAGAAAATAGCGATGCTAAAAAAACTGAAGCAGCAAAAATTATAGATATCATTAAGGCTTCTAACAAAAATTTATTTGTAGATCAATCAGATGATATTAAACAAAAATTAGATGCAGAATGAAATAAAAAAGCTGAATCTAGAGATAGCTTGTACGTTAAAAGAGAAACGTTTTTATTTGGTATTAATTCCAATAATGCAAAAGATAAAAATCGTCAAATTTCATTAGAATGAAAAGACAAAGAAGGTAAACCTTCAATAGATATTTTAAAAAATATGTTATATCATTATGAATATGGTCCAAAAAAGACTAAATTCATTCCACTAATGAAAGATGAAACTGGTAATTATTTCTTTAGAGTTAAATTACTAGGTGACGGAAAAAATAAAAACGTTGACCAAGAAACTGCTAAAAAAGTGACTGAAACATTTGATATTTATTTATAAATTTTTAGTTAAAGAGTGGCTTTCCACTCTTTTTTGTATATTAATATAGATAATCACATTTTATTGTTATAATAGATAATTATTTTTAATAATTAAAATAAGAAAAGATATAAGAAAATGATGGAGGATTAAATGTTAGATGTTTGTGGAATTAGTAAAATTTTTCCTGATAAAAAATTATTTTCAAACGTTAATTTAAAGTTTTTACCTGGTAATGTTTATGGAATAATAGGGGCAAACGGTGTTGGAAAGTCTACTTTTTTAAAAATTTTAAGTGGTGAAATAGAGGCTTCTGAAGGCCAAATAATAAAAGAAAAAAATGCTCGTATGAGTGTACTTTCTCAAAACCAAAATGAGTATGATGATTATAATGTTACCGACGTTGTTATTATGGGTAATAAAGAACTTTATGAGCTAAATATTGAAAAAAATAAGATATATGAAGATCCTAATGCTACTGATGAAGATTACGAAAGAGCAAGCAATTTAGAAGCAAAATATGGTGAAATGGGTGGATGAAGTGCTGAAAATGATGCGCAAACACTTTTATCTAACCTGGGCTTAGAACCAGAAAAATGAAATATGCAAATGAGCGAATTAAAAGCTAATGAAAAAGTTAAAGTTTTATTAGCAAAAGCACTATTTGGAAATCCAGACATTTTAATCATGGACGAGCCTACTAACCGTCTAGATTTAAAAACAATTAAATGATTAGAGAATTTCTTAATGGATTATCCTAACATCGTCATTGTAGTATCTCACGACTCTGATTTTTTAGATGCTATATGTACTCACATAATTGATATTGATTACTCTGAAGCTAAACAATTTGTTGGTAACTATAGTTTTTGAAAATTATCAAGCCAACTTTTAATTGATATGCAACAAAAACAAAATCTACGTAAAGAAGAACAGGCGCAAAAATTGCGTGAATTCATAGCTCGTTTTTCAGCAAATGCGTCAAAATCTAAACAAGCAACGAGTCGTAAAAAGTTACTAGAAAAAATTGTTATTGATGAAATTAAGCCATCATCTAGAAAATATCCATATATCAATTTTGAACTAAATAGAATGCCTGGCAAACAAATTTTATCAGTTGAAAATTTAACTTATGTTAATGATGCTGGTGAAACATTATTTGAAAATGTAAGTTTTGTTATTAGACCTGGAGATAAGATGGTTATTATTGGTAATGATGATATTGCTAAGACCAGATTATTGGAAATTTTAATGGGCAGAAGACAACCTACAAGTGGCACTGTTAACTGAGGAATAACAATAACACCAAATTATTTCCCTAATAATAACTTAGAGTATTTTAAAGAACCAGAAACTATTATTGAATGAATTAGTAAATGACCATTAAATAATTCAACCCAAGAAACCAAAGATAATAGTGATTCAAGAATGCGTGCATTTTTAGGAAGAATGTTATTTTCAAATGATAGTGTATTTAAAAATGTTATGGTTACTTCTGGTGGAGAAAAAGTTCGTTTAATGATGTCTAAACTAATGCTTGAAGAAAGCAATTTCTTAATTTTTGATCAACCATTAGACCATTTAGATTCCGAATCAATTGATAGTTTAATTGAAGCAGTTAAATCATATAAGAGCTCATGTATTTTTACAACATATAACAGAGCTATGATTAAAGAATGTGCGTCAGTTATTTTAGAAATCAAACCTAAAGCAAGTTTCTTATTTTATGGAAGTCTTGAAGAATACGAAGAAGCGATGGGTTACTAAAATTAATGTAAATAAAAAGCAACGAAATGTTGCTTTTTATTTAACTGATTTAACAATATCAAGAGCTTTTTGTGTTGTTTTGAATGATATTTTAGCTGCATCGGCCAAAACTTCGTAGCCATATAAACTTAGAAATTTAGCAGCTAGCAAATCAACATCTTTTCCAGCGCCTAATTTAAATTGAAAATCAAATTTACGATTTTGATATTCCATGTGATCTAGTAATAACTTTCTGGCAATGATTGAAGCGCAAGCAACGCTTAATGATTTGTCTTCAGCTTTAGTTTCTAAAATAAAATTTGTTTGCGGAACTTGAAAGTCTAATCAGTTAATTGTTTTTAATTTTATAAAGTGTTTTTCAAATGTTTGATATGAATTTGTATATTGATCAATAATAACGTCAATCGATTTACCCATTGCCCTAATAATTTGATTAATTGAATTCATATGGATAAGTGTTTTTATTTCGTTATTATTTATTTTTGAATTAATTAAATTGTTATATCCTTTTTGTGAAAGAATAGTTTTTCTATAGATTACTAACGGTTCAAGTTGTTCAAATAATTTATAAATATTTTTATCAGTTATCTTTTTACTATCTTTAACACCAAGGTTTTTAACTTTATCAAAATTTTCTTCCGGTATATAACAAGCAACCGATACAACTGGTGTAAAATAATCACCAACACCAGTTTCATCTGCGCCTATTAATTGATTATAATTCATATCTTTATTAGTCATATATTCTCTTTATACTATTTTTTATTTGCTTCGATTTCTTCTTTTGTGTGAAAATTATCTGCTTTAACTGTCTTTAAATTTTTTTGTTGTTCTCTTTTTTTATTGCGACCTAGTTCAATGTATTTTTCAGGGTCATCTAAAAATGCATCTATAAAATAACCAACAGCGCCTTCTTTGTTTGTTTCTTTCATAACAACTGTTGATAATTGTTTAATTTGAGCTTAAGCATTAGCTGGCGCAACCCCAATGTTTCCGATTTCATACATGCTTAAGTCATTGTATGAGTCACCCATAACAACAGTATCATCGATGTTGATGTTGTAGTATCTCATCATTAATGAAATTACTTTACCTTTATCAACCCCGATAGATGTAATGTCAAATACTGGACTTAGTCCTTCACCTTTTGATCATGAAGAGAATTCACCTAAATCACCATATCTTCTTTTTAGATATGTTAGTAATTCTAGAACGTCTGTTGTTGGTTTAGCATCAAAAACAATTCCAGTTGGTTTTAGAGGAAGTTTTTCTAAGTTAATACTTTCTCTAAATTTTGTTGCTTGATTAAATCCAAAAACTTTTTCTAAATTTGGATCTCTGTGCATTAATTGAACTCAGTCTGGACCTTCTATAGCATAGTTAGAAATTTCCTTTTTAACTTTTTCATCACCAAGAATGTATAAAACTTCATTTAAGTCTAAATATGAAATTGTTGGTATAAAAAATGGATCAGCAGGGTTGTGAATGTGAGCACCATTATAATTACCAACGATTGCGTTTAGTCCTAATTTTTCGTAAACTGGCATTGTACTTCTTCAAGGTCTACCAGTAATAATTGATACAATATGTCCTTCTTTAACTGCTCTTTTAATAGCTGCTTCAGTTTTTGGGTGAACTTCACCAGTTGCAGAGTTTGATAAAAGAGTTCCATCAAGATCTAATGCAAATAAAAATCTTCTTTGATTTGATTCTTTATTAAAAGCCATGTTTGCTCCCTTCGTATATACTTTATTATTTTACATTTTTTTATGCTATTTTTCAATATTTGTATTGCTATAAATACATAAAAATAGCTTTTTTAGAAATATTTATAGTTTTATATGTAAATTGTTATTTTTATTTAAAATTGATATAAAAAAATAAAGACCAAGGTCCCTATTTTCCCTTTGTTCCAAATATTCTATCACCTGCATCGCCTAAACCGGGAATGATATAATTATTCTCGTTTAAATATTCATCTTTTGCTGCTAAATAAATATCAACATTAGGATGATTTTCTTGAATTTTTTCTAGCCCCTTATCAACACCAACTAAACAAACTAGTTTGATATTTTCGAAGCCTAAACTACGTAACTTATAAATTGCATCGCTGGCAGAAGTGCCTGTTGCTAACATTGGATCAACAACAATAATTGTTGATTTTTTATCAACATCCGGAATTTTAAAGAAGTATTCAACAACTTTATTTTCTTCTTCATTACGATACATTCCTATATGCCCAACTCTGGCTTGGGGTACTAAATCTAGAATGCCGTATAGCATTCCTAGTCCAGCCCTTAAAATAGGAATAATGACAATTTCTTCGTCAAATGTTTCGCCAATATATTTTTTTTCTAGAGGCGTTGTTACTTCAATTGATTTTGTTTGATAATCTCTTAATGTTTCATAAACCATAAGAGAAGCGATTTCGTTTAAATTCTGTCTAAATTCTTGGTGATTAGTTTCTTTGGAACGCATTGCAGTTAATTTAATATTAATAAGCGGATGATGAAGAATCTTCAACATTGTTGCCTTTAGATCCTTCCATAATAATAACTGATTTTGACGTTCCTAGACGGTTAGCACCCAATTCAATCATTTTAAGTGCATCTTCGTATGATTTAATTCCACCTGATGCTTTGATTAATAAATCATCTTTACATACTGATTTCATAATTTCTACGTCTTCAAATGAAGCTCCACGGTATGAGAAGCCTGTAGATGTTTTGATAAAATCAGCTCCTGATTGCATAACTATTTCAGTAATTTTAGCAATTTCTTCGTTTGTTAGTAAAGCAGTTTCAACAATAACTTTTAAAACTGTTTTGCCGCAAGTTTCTTTAATTGCTTTAATTTCGTTTAAAACGTATTCATATTGTTTATCTTTGAAACGACCAACATTTATAACCATGTCAATTTCATCTGCTCCGTGTTCTAGAGCAATTTTTGTTTCATAAACTTTAACACTGGTTGCATTGTAACCAAGTGGAAATCCAATAACTGTACAAACTAATACATCTGTACCTTTTAATTGTTCTTTTGCATATTTAATATATGATGGTGCTATACACACTGATTTGAAATCATATTTCTTAGCTTCATCAATTAATTTGTCAATGTCTTTATGTGTTGCTGATGGTGCTAAATTTGTATGATCAATATATTTATTAATTTTTAATTCCATAATTCCTCGATAATTAAAATAATTTTGCAAACACTTCTTTAATTTCGTGTTTTTCGGCACTAAATTCAATAGCGTTTATTAATTCATTTTCCAATTCTTTATTAATTGGTTTTGATGAATAAAGTGTAAATAATACATCGCCTTTATTAACATAATCATTTGAAGCTTTATTTAAATAAATTCCAGCTTCGTAATCAATTCCATCTTCTTTTTTGGCTCTACCTGCCCCTAATTTCATTGCTACTAATCCAAAATCAATTGCTGATTTTATTTTTAAATATCCTTCTGATTGAGCAACAACTTGGTGGCTATATTCTGGTTTGAATCAGTTAGGATCATCTAATAATTCAACTTTTCCACCTTGAGCGATAATTCATTCTTTGAATTTTGCTAAAGCTTCACCATTTTGAATTGATTGTTTAATTAGTTCTCTGGCTTCTTCTTCTGTTTTAGCTTTACCTGCTAATAATAGTAAAGTAGAACCTGAAGAATAAACAATTTCAGTAAAGTCTTTAGGACCATTTCCCTTTAAGGTTTCTAAAGCTTCTAAAACTTCAATTTTATTACCGATTGTTTTTCCTAAAGGTTGTTCCATATTGGTGATTTCTACGGCAATTTTACGACCTAATTGTTTTCCAATTTCAATCATTAATTGACCAAGTTTTTTAGCTTGTTCAATGTCTTTCATGAAAGCTCCATTACCGCATTTAACATCTAATAAAATACAGTTAGAACCTGTTGCTAATTTTTTAGACATTATTGAAGAAGCAATTAGTGGTATAGATTGAACAGTCGCTGTAACATCACGCAATGCGTATATTTTTTTGTCAGCTGGAACAAGTTTTGTGTTTTGACCAACAATAGCAATATTGTGCTTTTCGACAATATTTTTAAATTGGTCGTCGCTTAATAAGAAATTATAACCTTCTATAGATTCTAATTTATCTAGTGTTCCTCCAGTATGTCCTAGGCCTCTACCTGACATTTTTGCCACTGTTAAACCTAGTGAAGCAAGAATTGGGCATAAAGCAATACTTACTTTATCACCAACACCACCAGTTGAATGCTTGTCAACGATTGTTTTTCCTAAAAAACTTCAATCAATAACATCACCTGAGTGCATCATTGCGTTGGTTAAATAAGCAGTTTCTTCATCGCTTAATCCGTTAATTCGTATTGCCATTAATAAAGCAGATGCTTGATAGTCAGGGATTTCTCCGCTAACATATCCATTTATAAAGAAATCAATTTCTTGTTTAGAAAGTTTAATGTTTTCAACTTTCTTGCTAATAATATCGATAATTCTCATAATTAATTCCTATTGAAAATCTTCAGCTAATGAAAGAGCTAATTTCATCATTTCATTAAATGAGTTTTGTCTTTCTTCACTTGTTGTGTATTCTTTTGTAACTAGGTTGTCTGAGATTGTTAAAATTGTAGCTGCTTTTTTGCCTAATCTTTCAGCAACTGTAAATAATCCGTAGGCTTCCATTTCTACACAAACTGATCCACCTGATTTTGCAACTCTATCTTCGATTGAAACTTCTGAATAAAAAGCGTCTTCTGATAGAACTCTTTCTTCGTGAATGTTCATGTTTAATTTTTCAGCGTGATTTTTAATTAATAGATTTAATTCTTTATTTGGTTTTGCAACATTATTTTCATCTCCTAAAATAATGTTTGATCTGAATGCTGTGTTTTCGCTATATGCAGATTCAGCTAAAACCATTTCATAATTTTTGATGTCTGCTTTGAATGAACCGGCTGATCCAATTCTTACAATAGCTTCAACACCATAAAAATTAAATAGTTCGTATGAATAAATACCAATTGAAGGAACTCCCATTCCTGATGCACAAACAGAAATTTTATTACCTTTGTATGTTCCTGTGTACATGAAAACGTTTCTTACGTTTGAAACTAATTCAACGTTTTCTAAATAGTTGTCAGCAATATATTTAGCTCTAAGAGGGTCTCCTGGCATTAGAACCAATTTTGCAAATGCGCCTTCTTTGGCATTGATATGTGGTGTCATATTTTTCTCCTTTTATGATTTTTTAATTACATACATAAATATTTTACAATAAACTACTAATTTTTAGGTGTGTTTATGATATTTAAATATTGTTTAAATCGTTTATTAAAATCGCACCGCTATTAATTAATTCGATATTATCATTATTTGTTTCATTTTCATCTGGTTTAACACAGTTAATTATTTTATTTTGTTCAATAAAATTATCAACTAATGGCATCATTTTCTTATTTTGTGACGCTAGTATAATTAGGTTATCCGCTAAACATGCGACAATTCTATTTCTAGCATAAATGGCTTTTCTAGTAACGTGATATTCATTGGGATATTCACTGATTAATAGAAACTTTTTCTTATCGTAATTAGCGAATAATTTTTCTTTCTTACTATTCTTAATTCCCGATGCTAAAACAATAATAATGTTTTTGTTTTTCTTTATTAGATATTCAACAATTTTATTATCAAAGCCAACTCAACCTTCACTTATAAAAACATAATCATCACTTAATGAGTCGATTTTTGATAAAAAATCCTGACCACTTTTGTTTTCTAAATTGCCAGTGATACAAACAATTTTTTTATTTAATAACCCTTTATTTCCTTCGTAATAAATTGCAAAAGGGGGTTTATATAAAGTATTAAACTTCTTAGGATAATCTTCATCTAAAATGGTTATATATTTTTTATTTTTTATTTCATCTTTTTCTTTAAGTAACTTAAGTATTTCTGAATTAACTTTTTCAGTTTTTTTAAAAGCTTTGTAAATCAAATCTCAATCGCCTTTGTATTTTTGCGTAAAGTATATTAAAAATTCATTCATATTTTCCTCCAACTTATATTTAATATTTATATTTGATGTTTTTTCTAAACTCAAGAAAAATAAAAGAAAATATTGATAAAAAATAGTGAAAGAATTTTTATCATTTGGATTAGAATAAAAAAAATAAAAAGAGGGAAGACCCTCTTTGCATTATAAACCGCTTTCTGTACTGTAATTAAACAGCGCTAACTATTTATCTAAGTTATAACTAATTAATTATAACCTTCGGACATAAGTTCATTTCCGCCTGTCCGATTCCCCCACCAAAATTTGGGTTTCTAACTCATGGAGTTTACATCGTTGCATCTTAACTTAATAAGCTCGTCTCTGTTGCACTAGTCGTCACATTTCTGTGCCTAGACTTATTTGGTCTAGCATGATCACTACTCGCATCGCAGCGAGTGCTAGAGCGGATTTTCCTCTACATAATTAAATATGCAGCAGTTAGCCATGCATTACTATTTTAGCAAAATTTAAAAATATGACCAATATTTAGCTTTATTTTAATTTATCTTTAAGATGAGCTTACCGAAAAATATTTAAATATTCATATGTACGATAGTGCAAAACATGACATTTATAGTCTTAAAATTATTAAAAATAAAAAAAATAAGAAAATTGTAAATATTTAAAAAAATAGTATACAATATTATACGCAAAACGCAAATATATCTTACGCTTTGCCGCGAAAACTCGCGATAATAGAGCTGTTATTAGTCATATATTTTATATATATTCATCATATAACCCTTTTATTAGATCCCTTATTCCTTAATTTTTTTTGAGAACGTCAGTTCACTTCTTTCAATAATGTATATAATTCATTATTTATTTTTATAACAGCTTATATTTATAATAAAAAAATTAATTCCTTTCAGAATTGTTAAACAATTCAAACAAAGCATGTGCTTTGTTTTTTTATTTTATTAATAAAATTAATATAATTACGCCTTTTATATGTTATAAAACATTAAAAAATATACATTCATTTTATTTATATTGATTAATAATTGAAAAAGTATGGCAAAATTAATAATAAATATGTAAAAAAATTTTTTTTTGTTAAAATTAAAATTACTATGAATATGCGCGATTGGACAGGACATAGATGAAAGGCTATGCTTAGGTAGGTTAAACGCGTTTAATCAAAAGATTATATCTAAAAAAATAACATAAAAACGAAAGGATTTATTATGGCAAAATTAGATTTTGACCGTTCAAAACCACACGTAAATATCGGTACAATCGGTCACGTTGACCACGGTAAAACTACTTTAACAGCTGCTATTGCTACAGTTTTATCTAAAAAAGGTTTATCAGAAGCTAGAGACTATGCTTCTATCGATAACGCACCAGAAGAAAAAGCACGTGGAATTACAATTAATACATCACACATCGAATATCAAACAGAAAACCGTCACTATGCTCACGTTGACTGTCCAGGTCACGCTGACTATGTTAAAAACATGATTACCGGTGCTGCACAAATGGATGGTGCTATCTTAGTAGTTGCTGCTACAGATGGTCCTATGCCTCAAACACGTGAACACATTCTTTTAGCAAAACAAGTTGGTGTTCCAAAAATCGTTGTTTTCTTAAACAAAGTTGATATGTTTAAAGATGACGAAAGAGAAGAAATGATTGGTCTAGTTGAAATGGACGTTCGTGGATTATTATCAGAATACGGTTTCGACGGAGACAATGCTCCAGTTATCGCTGGATCAGCTCGTGAAGCTTTATTAGGTAACCCAGTTTACGAAGAAAACATTATGCAATTAATGGATGCTGTTGATGCTTACATCGACGAACCAAAACGTGAAACTGACAAACCATTCTTAATGGCAGTTGAAGACGTTTTCACAATTACAGGTCGTGGAACAGTTGCAACAGGTAGAGTTGAACGTGGTGTTTTAACACTAAACGAAGAAGTTGAAATCGTTGGTCTAAAACCAACCAAAAAAACAGTTGTTACTGGAATTGAAATGTTCAGAAAGAACTTAAAAGAAGCTCAAGCTGGAGATAACGCTGGTTTATTACTACGTGGTGTTGACAGAGATGACGTTGAACGTGGACAAGTTTTAGCAAAACCTAAAACAATTATTCCTCACACAGAATTCGAAGCTACAGTTTACGTTCTTAAAAAAGAAGAAGGTGGACGTCACACTCCATTCTTCCAAAACTATAAACCACAATTCTACTTCCGTACAACAGACGTTACTGGTGGAATTAAATTCCCAGCAGGACGTGAAATGGTTATGCCAGGTGACAACGTTGAATTAACAGTTACTTTAATCCAACCAATCGCCGTTGAAGAAGGAACAAAATTCTCAATCCGTGAAGGTGGTAGAACAGTTGGTGCTGGATCAGTTACAAAAATTGTTAAATAATTTTTTACTGATTTAAATTTAAACCCGCATGTGCGGGTTTTTTCTTATATAATTAAGGGTATAAAATTAAAAATAATAAGCAAGCTGTATTTTTAAATTGGTTTATAAAATTTGGAGACTTTATGTGATCATTTTTAATTATTGTTCCTGTAAGCATCATAATACTATTGGTAATATTTATCGTTGCTAAAAATAAAAAAAAGTTGGATAAAACAAATGAAAAGTCGAAGATAAATTTGCCGAAAGAAGAATTATTCACATTAAAAGAACAAAAAATTTTTAATCGCCTCATTTCAGAAGGCGCTTTTGAATTTCTAAATGAAAAATTGTTATTCGAAAGACAAATTAAATATCTTTTTGATGAAAATTTCTTTGAAAAAGAAAAACTTCAAAATTTTTGAGTAAGAAAATATTACGGAATTATAGAAAAATTTAAAGAAGAAGGGTGTGTTGTCGGACCTTACAATGAAATAAAAATATCAAAATATTATACAAATTTCAAAAACGAAGTTGGTCAATGAAATTATTGCAGACATCATATTGATGAAATTAAAATAAGCGGAGAAATTTACAAATTTCATCCAGATACAAAGGAACTTTATAAAACTGGCAACTCAATATTAATAACATTTGATCAGCATTTATTTTTACATTATTTAATTGTAATGGCTTCAACAACTATGCCTAATAATGGAATGCTAGTTCCTTTGAATTTATGATTCAACGATACGGAAAAAAGTATTGAATATTGATCTAAAAAAAATAAAGAGATGTGCAAAAAATACTTTGTACCATATGATGATTATTGAGCTGATAAATTGCGTTAAAGAATATGTTTTAGGAGATAAAAATGTATAAAGAAAATTTGGAAGTTATTGTCATTGTTAAACTTTATGTCGGTTCTTATTTAGATAAAAACTTAGGTGGTGAAGCAATAAATTTCTTACAAGATGATTTGGGAAGAAATTATATTTATATTCCTAAATCTGGTTTACTTAATGAAAAATATGAGAAAAAAGTTAAGCATGTAATAATGGCAAGACATATTGAAACAAATTGCTTTGAAGTTATTGGATATGCCGAAATTGATAGCTTATTATATAAAAATCAAAAAGAATTAAAGCTATTAAATGAAGAAGAATGTCTATTAAAAAATGAGGAATTTATAAAGAGTGAAGAAATAAAATACGGTGAAATTTTATTAAGTGATATTTTCAAACAAGATAATGAATTTAAGATTAAATGAGCAACAACTTTTAAAGCTTCAAAAGTTTTAATACCTAACAATAAAAGAATATACATATTTGCTAAAAATTTTGAAAAACACGATGAATTTAACAATAATGCATATACATATTATTTAAGTGATAAAGATAATTTTGGTAGTCAATCATTAATAAATTATGTCGATAATATCAATCATAAATCTTCATTTGAATCGCTAATTAAAATGATAAACAGAGCAGATAATTGAACAATATCTGATAAGAAATTTGAACCATTTTCTGAAGATGATAATCAAAATTTTTTACAGGTAATTGGTAAAGAATATGATGAAAATATTTATTCAAATTATTTTGCTTACATATTTAGAAAGTATCCTGATTTATTAGGAGATTTTTTCATTGAAGTTTTGAATTTAAAAGAAGCTGGTGAAAAAATAAAGAATGAAAAAAAATATACTGTCAAGCGCGAATGTGATCATATTGATTTGTTAATTAGCTATGATAAAAATAAAGAAGTTATTATTGAAAACAAAATAAAATCAGGAATTAATTATTCATCAGCAGATAATAAAATTTCGCAATTGATAAAATACAAAGAAAAACACGAAAATCAAAATTATTTTATTTTTCTGCCAGATTATAACGATTTAACTTTAAATGATGAAGAAAAATCTTTTATAAAGATAAAATATAGTGAAATTTATAATTTCTTTAATAGACAAAGTTATTATAACAATGATATTTATTTTACAGACTTTGTAAAATCGCTAAAAATACACACTGAAAAATCAATAAACCATGAAAGGGATATGATTATAAGATTTAACAATTTTTATCATAAAGCTAAGAAGAAAAATATTCAAATTGATTAAGTAATATATTGCATGAAATATTATGTTAAATTTTCAATTTAAAATACTAAATTTATCTCGATTGTTATTCTATTTTTTACGTGTTATAATATCGTTATAAGGGGCGCTATGAAAGATAAAAAAATAAAATTAGGTCAATTTTTACCGTTGATAATATATGACTAAAAAAGCAAGTTCTTGATTTTATTAAAGATCAAAATAAAAAATATTATTTGATCCCTTTGCTGGCAATGGAGATATTTTTAAGGCATTAAAATCACTTAATTTTAGTCAAGAAATTGGATATGACATTGACAGAAGTTTAAATTGAGAATTTAATGATTCGCTTTTAAATATTAAGAGAATTGAAAACTCAATTATTGTTACAAACCCACCATATTTATCAAAACAAACTGCAACAAGAAAAAAGATTGATTTAAGTAGCTATTTTTTAAACAGTCAATATGATGACATCTATTTAATTGCTCTTGAAAAAATGCTAGAAAATAATGACTATGTTGTTGCCATTATTCCTGAGTCATTTCTAAACTCTAATTTTAAGCATTAAAATCGCTTAAATTCAGTAACTATTTTAGAAGAAAATCCATTTTTAGATACAGAAGTTCCTGTTTGCGTTGCTTGTTTTGATAATACTAAAAAAGAATTTTCAAAAATAAAACTATACAAAAATGAGCAATATTTGTTTACTTATCGAGATTTTGAAGGTATGAAAATTAAACCAAACAAAAATATCAATATTATCTTCAATGATAAAAAAGGCTGACTGGCATTAAGAGCCATTGACAGCAGTAATGACAAAAAAATAATTAGATTTGATTTTAAAAATAATATTAAATATGATTGAAAAAATAAAATAAGAGTTTCATCCCGTCATCCGACATTGATTGATATTGAAATTCAAGACAATAAAAAAGATTTGTATATTGATAAATTAAATGAAACTTTATTTAATATTAGAAATAAATAGCAAGATATAATATTAACGCCTTTTAAAGGTAATCGTAAAGATGGAATTAGAAGAAGAAGATTAGATTTTCAGCTGGCAAGAGCAATTATGGAAATTGTTTATAAGGAAATTAATGATGAGAGATGATAAAACCATGCAAAAAATATAATTTTTTTAAAAAATCATTTTTTTTGGTTATAATATATTACGCAATTAATAAAAGCGAGTGTAGTTTAATGGTAGAACTTCAGCCTTCCAAGCTGAATACGTGGGTTCGATTCCCATCACTTGCACCATGCGGATGTAGTTCAATGGTAGAACATCAGGTTGCCAATCTGAATACGAGGGTCCGATTCCCTTCATCCGCACCATATGTAAGAAAAAAGTGAAATCCACTTTAAACTTAGAACTGAAGCCTTTTGGCTTCTTTTATTTTATAAATAAAAATATTTTTTTGTTATAATAGTAAATGCAATTATATATTGCCTCTTGCAAGTGGGAGAATTTAAGAAAATTCATTTGCACCACATTTATCGAAAGGATACAACATGGCTAAAAAAGTTGTTAAAAGAGCAAAATTACAATTCGCAGCTGGTCAAGCTAAACCAGGTCCAGCTTTAGCGGGTGTAGGTATTAACATGCCTGAATTTACAAAGGCATTTAATGACAAAACTAGAGAAAGAGGCTCAGAACCTGTTCCTGTTTTAATTACAGTTTACGAAGACAAATCATTTGACTTCAAATTATTTACTTCTCCAACATCATACAAACTAGTACAAGCTGCTAGTGTTAAAAAGGGAAGTTCAAAACCAAACAAAGAAAAAGTTGGTTCAATAACATTAGAACAATTAAGAGAAATCGCTGAATACAAATTACCAGATATGAACTCAGTAAAAGTAGAATCTGCTATGAGACAAATTGCTGGTACAGCTAAAAACATGGGTATTACAGTTGAAGGATATGAAGAATGACTTAAAGGCGGTGCAAACTAATGGCTAGAAAAATTTCTAAAAACGTTAAAGAAGTAAAATCTTTAGTAAATAAAAAAGACGTTTATCCTTTAGTTGAAGCTATTGACTTGGCTAAAAAAGCATCATTTGCAAAATTTGATGAATCTTTAGACATAGCAATTAGATTAAACCTAGACACAATAAAATCAGATCAACAATTACGTGGAGCTGTTGTTTTACCACACGGTACAGGTAAAAATGTTAAAGTTCTTGTTGCTACAGACGAAGTTTCAGCTCAAAAAGCTGCTTTAGAAGCTGGAGCAGATTACGTTTATTCATCATCTGAATTACCTGAAGTTTTAAATCAAGATAAATACGATTTCGATGTTATTGTTGCTGACCCTAAAATGATGTTAGTTTTAGGAAAATACGGTAAAAAATTAGGACCTAAAGGTTTAATGCCAAACCCTAAAACTGGTACAGTTACTACAAATGCTGCTAAAGCAGTTGAAGAACTTAAAAAAGGTAAAGCAAACTACCGTGCTGATAAAGGTGGAATTATCCACGCTTCAGTTGGTAAAAAATCAATGGATTCAAAAGTTCTAGCAGAAAATGCCGAAACTTTAATTCAAACAGTTAAAAGATTGAAACCTCAAACAGTTAAAGGAACATATGTTTTAAACATTACTGTTTCAACCTCAATGGGTGCTGCTGTTAAAGTTAAAATCGATTAATATTAATAATTAAATAACTCACCTTTTGCAATTGGTGAGTTATTTTTTTGCAAAAATAAAAGCCCTAAATTTAAATCAGGGCTTTTATTAATAAACTATTTTAAGTTGTGGAATGTAGCTCTTCCTTCGTATTTGCCTTTTTCAGATAATTCATCTTCGATTTTTAGAAGTCTGTTGTATTTTGCGATTCTATCTGTTCTTGACATTGAACCAGTTTTTATTTCACCAGTATTAAATGCAACAGCTAAATCAGCAATAAATGTATCTTCAGTTTCTCCTGAACGGTGTGAGATAACTGGAACGAAGTTGGCATCTTGTGATAATTTAATAGCTTCAATTGTTTCTTTTAGAGAACCAATTTGGTTAATTTTGATCAATGAGGCATTAATTGCGTTTTTCTCAATAGCAGTTTTAATGTAAGCTGGATTTGTAACTATTAAGTCATCACCAACAAGTTGAACTTTTTTACCATATTTTTCGTTCATTTTAACGAACCCATCTCAGTCATTTTCATCGTGTGAATCCTCGATTGAAATGATAGGGTATTTAGCAATTAAATGACCATAGTAATCTACAAATTCTTCTGATGTGAATTCGTATTTCATATCACCTAATTTTTCAAAACCAGGTCTTTTTTCATCAAGTGCTTTTTTGAATTTTTTAAAAATATACATTTTTTTGTCAGCATTATATAACTCTGAACTTGCAGCATCTAAACAAATAGCAACTGCTTTTTCTCCTGAAGTTGCTGGATTAAATCCTGCTTCTTTAATAGCTTCAACTAAAAAGTCTAAAGCTTCTTCATGAGTTCTTAGATTTGGTGCGAAACCACCTTCGTCACCCACTTGTGTTCCGTGTCCTGCTTTTTTAAGTAATTTAGCAAGTGTATGGAAAACAAAGTTTGCCATTTGCATTGCTTCTTTGAATGTTTTTGCTCCTAAAGGCATAATCATAAATTCTTGGAAGTCAATTGTGTTTGAAGCGTGTTCACCACCATTAATAACATTTAACATTGGAACTGGTAATTTATATGCTACACGATTGTCTAGTGTTGCTAGATATTCATATAGAGGTAGTTTCTTTTCTTGCGCAGCTGCTTTGGCTACTGCTAATGAAACTGCTAATATAGCGTTAGCTCCTAATTTTGATTTGGTTGGTGTGCCGTCTAAATCTAACATGATTTTGTCAATTTCAAATTGTTTTGAAACTTCTTTACCAATTAAGGCTTTAGCAATAATGTTATTTACATTATCACAAGCGGTTTGAACACCTTTTCCACCGAATCAGTTTCCTTCGTATTTAGTTCCCTTGTCTCTTAGTTCTAAAGCTTCTTTAGAACCGGTTGAAGCTCCAGAAGGTACTAAAGCTTCTGCATAAGTTTTTTTAGTTGTTAGTTCAACTTTAACAGTTGGGTTTCCACGACTGTCTAAAACTTCATATGCATATATTTTAATTATTTTTGACATTGTGCTCCTTATTTAATATTTAATAAATTACAAATTTTTATAAAATACACTTATATTATAAATTAAGCTTATACATTTTTATTAAATTATAATTTATCTTATATTAGCAAATAGTATAAAAGAGTGCTAAAAAATAAAAAATGGTGTAAAATTTTATTTATGAGTATACAAGAAAATGAATTTGATAAACTATATCAACAAGTTGAAGAAATAAGAAAAGAAGATCCATTAAGAGCGATTTATTTAATTGATGAGAATAAAAAAAATTTTGTCACAAGAAACGAATTGGCGGATTTAGATAGTTTGCGTGAAAACATTATTTTTCAAATTAAAAAAAATAAGTTGATCACCAACACAAAATTAGATACATTATCTTTAATTAATTCTTTAAAAAATAAAAGAATGGATTATGTATTTATGCTAAATTATAACGAACTTAAAAAACGTAATGATTTAAAAGAATATTCTTCTGAATTTCAGTACTTTTTTAACTCTGAAGGTTTCGATAATGCAGGATTTCAAACGTTAATATACGATTTGCTATACAATTGTCATATTGATTATGATTACAAGGTAAATGGCAATGTTATTAACCCAGAAAAAATGGGATCATTTTTAGAAAATGAAGAAATTTTGAAAATGCAAAACGAGATATTTGCAACTTTCGAAAAGGATGTTGCAAAAAATAAAATTGCAAGACAAGTTTTCTCGGCTTATTTATTCCAAAATTGAATCGATATATTGCTAAAACAAACTAAAAATGATTATATTCAAATCATAAACGTTGTTAAAGTTTTATATGGAGAAAAAAACGTCAATGAATTGACAGAACAAGAAACAAAACTATATAATATTTTTAAATAAAAACATAAATTAATTATAATAATTAAGATATTTATTTTTAAGGAGAAAAAATATGTCAAGATTAGTAAACAAAGAAGCAGCTGAATTAAAAATTACTTACACACTTGAAGGTGAAGAATGACAAGCAGCTTTAGAAAAAGCAAAAGTTGAATTAAGAAAAAACGTACAAATTAAAGGTTTTAGAAAAGGTAAAGTTCCAGCACGTGAAGCTGATAAACATTTAAATCCAATCGATATTGCTGATAAAGCTCTAAGATTATCATTGGACAACGTTTATACAAAACACATCTTAACTCAAGTTGAAAAAGAAGATGAAATTATTGGAGAACCATCACTAGATGTTTTAGAAATGGCTTTAGATAAAGTTACTATTGAAGCAACATTTCCATTATTCCCAGAAGTTAAATTAGCAGACTATAAAAAATTAGGTATTAAATTGTCTGATTTAACTTTAACTGAAACTGACATTGAAAATGTAAAAAAACAATTAGCATCAAATTATGTAGTTATGATTGATTCAGAAGAAGCAATTAAAACAGGCGACACAGTAAACTTTGATTTTAAAGGTTTAATTGATGGTAAAGAATTTGATGGTGGTTCAGCAGAAGGGTATGAATTAGTAATTGGATCAAATCAATTTATTCCTGGTTTTGAAGATCAAATGGTTGGATTATCAAAAGGTGAAAGCAAAGATTTAGATTTAGCATTCCCTGAAAACTACCACGCTAAAGAACTAGCTGGTAAAAAAGTTATTTTTAATGTAAAAGTTAACTTTATTAAAAGCTCTAGCTATCCAACAATTGATGAAGAATTTGTTAAACAAATTAACTTACCAAACGTTAAAAGCTTAAAAGAATACGAAAAATTTGTTGAAATTCAAGCTTTAAAAGAAAAATCATCAAGAGTTCAAAACGAATTTGTTGAACTTGCATCTCAAAAATTAGTTGATGTATCACATGTAAATGTGGCTCATTCATTAGTTCACGAAGAAGCATCTAAATACTACCAAAACTTTTTAAACAATTTAAGACAACAACACATCAGTGAAAAAGAATATTTAGAATTTAGCAAAAACACAAAAGAAGATGTTATGAAAACATTTGAAGAACAAGCATTACCAAATTTAAAGAAAATCTTTATTTTTGGAGCTATTGCTAAAGCTGAAAAATTAGAAGTAACTCAAGAAGATTATGAAAACGAAGTTGCTAAATTAGCACAAATTTATAACTTGCCAGTTGAACAAGTAAAAGGTATTTTAAGATTTGAAAATGTTCAAACAAACTTAATCAATGAAAGAATTATTACTAAATTAATGCAAGTTAATGATTCTAAAGGTTATGAAAAAATTGAAGCTGCTAAAAAACAAGTTTCTGAATACGAAGATGCTCAAACTAAAGCAATTATAGAAGAAGTTAACAAAAAACGTGAAGCTGCTAAAAAATCAGAAGAAGCTTTAGAAGAAAAAGAATCAAAATAATAATTAAAAATGTCGCAATTTTAGCGACATTTTTAATTTAATAAAAGCCTGATATTTAGCTATAAATCGCATTAAGAAATGATTAAACTCAAAAAAGCATTATGAGCTTAACTATTTTGTTTTTATATTAAATATTTAATATAAAATATAAGGTTATGAAGTTATTTAAATTTAAATCAACAGAAATGAGAATTGCGGAAGCTACATTAAGGAAAATTAATGCTTTAGAAAAAACAATATCAAAATTAACTGACGAAGAACTAAGAAAAAAAACTAATGAATTCAGAGAAAGATTAAAAACAGGTGAAACACCCGATCAAATTCGTCCTGAAGTTTTTGCAGTTTCACGTGAAGCCACAAAAAGGGTATTAGGTAAAAGACCATACGATGTTCAAATGATTGGTGGAATAATTTTAGACTTAGGATCTGTTGCAGAAATGAAAACGGGAGAAGGTAAAACGATAACATCAATTGCACCCGTTTATCAAAATGCTCTAACTGGCAATAGTGTTATTGTTTCAACAGTTAATGAATATTTAGCTGAACGTGATGCTGAAGAAATGGGTCAAGTGTTTAATTTTTTAGGTTTGACTGTCGGTATTAATAAAGCGCAAATGTCAACAAATTTAAAAAGAGAAGCATATGCTTGCGATGTTGTTTATTCTGTTCACTCAGAATTAGGTTTTGATTATCTAAGAGATAATATGGTCATGAGCAAAGAAGAAAAAGTTCAGAGAGGGCTTGACTATATTCTACTTGATGAGGTTGACTCAATACTAATTGATGAGGCAAAAACCCCGCTTATTATTTCCGGTGGAGACAATGAAGAAAGCAATTTATATAGTAATGCCGATTTATTTGTTAGAACATTAAGCAAAGACGATTATTATATCGATGAAGAAACTAAATCGGTTTATTTGACTGATAAAGGTATCGAAAAAGCTAATAAATATTTCAATTTTAAAAACTTATATGACATTGAAAACTCTGAACTTGTTCATAGAATTCAAAATGCTTTAAGAGCTCATAAAGTTATGAAGTTAGACGTTGAATATATTGTTAGAAATGACAAAATTGAATTAGTCGATTCTTTTACAGGGCGTATAATGGAAGGCCGGGCATATTCTGAAGGTCTACAACAAGCAATTCAAGCTAAAGAACGTGTTACTATTGAAAGCGAAACAAAAACATTAGCAACTATTACTTATCAAAACTTTTTTAGATTGTTTAAAAAAATTAGCGGCATGACTGGTACTGCCTTAACTGAAGAAAAAGAGTTTATTGATATTTATAATATGCGTGTTAATGTTGTTCCTACAAACAAACCAGTAATTAGAAAAGATGATAAAGACGAAATTTATGTTGACATGCATTCTAAATGAAAAGCCGTTGTTAGAGAAGTAAAAAGAATTTATAAAACAGGTCAACCGGTTTTAATCGGAACTGCGCAAGTTGAAGATTCAGAAGCTTTACATGAATATTTATTAGAAGTTGGAGTTCCTCATACTGTTTTAAACGCTAAACAAGATGCTTCAGAAGCTGAAATTATTGCTCGTGCTGGTCAATTGGGAGCTGTTACTATTGCAACTAACATGGCGGGTCGTGGAACTGATATTAAACCTTCTAAAGAAGCTATTGAAGCTGGTGGACTATATGTTTTAGGAACTGAAAAAGCCGAGTCGAGAAGAATTGATAATCAGCTAAAAGGTCGTTCTGGACGTCAAGGTGATGTAGGATATACAAAGTTCTTTTTATCATTAGATGATCAATTAATTTTAAGATTTGGTTTACAAGATAAGTGAAAAGAAATTTTTAAATCATATGGTGAAGACCAAATTGCTGAAGAAAGTATAAGAAAAGCCTTTATTGCTGCTCAAAAGAAAATCGAAGGATTTAACTATGATTCACGTAAATCAGTCCTTAACTTTGATGATGTTATTAGACAACAACGTGATTTGATTTACGAACAACGTGATTTGATTTTAAATCGTGATGATTTGGGATCTATTATTAAAAAAATGATTTCAGTGGCTATTGAACAAACTGTTAATAATCCATATTTCGTAATGAAAAATAACACAATGGATTTTGACACATTTGCCTTGTATATAAATCAAAATTTCATGAGATTAACTCAACATAAATTTGAAGTTAATGAGTTAAGAAAATTCGATAAAGAAGAATTAATTAAGTATATTAAAGACGTTTGATATTTAGAATATGATAAATTACGTCAAAATATTATTGATAAATATGGTATTTCAGCCTTAGCAAGATCTGAAAGAGTTATTATTTTAAATGTTTTTGATAAAGCTTGACAAGACCATATCAATATCATGGATAAATTGAGAAGAAGTACAAACTTAGTTCAATATGCGCAAAAAAATCCATATCAAGTTTATACTCAATTGGGTTCAAAAAAATTCAAAGAACTAACTAATAGAATAGCATTAGAATCAACTGTTAATTTATTTAATAATTATGATGCTTTACCAAGTTCTAATGCTTCAATTGATTTACCATGAATGATTAATCCTAATGAAAGTAACGAACAAAGTCTTCAATCTCAGCAAGCAATAGATTTTATTAAATATTTAATTTCAAATGAAAGAGAATTTTTAGCTAAACAAGGTTTTTCTGAAAATGAAATCAACGAACAAATAGAAGCTAAAAAAGCAGCGATTGCTAAAGAATTAAAAATTAAAATTGATGAAATTTCTGTTGCCGAAAATCTAGAAGTTAATAATTTAGAAGATGAAATGGCGGCCATTGAAGCTGAAATAGATAGAATGAACGCTGAAAAAGACAAACTAAATAATCAATAAATAAAATGCAAATTAACCTTTTACAAAGTCTTAATTTGCATTTTTTATATACTTTATTTTTTAATTTTTGTTAAGCTGTAGATAAAATTTAATCGCTTTATTAAAAATTTCTTTTTGAGTATCAAAAGGTAATAATTCGTTAACTTTTTCAATATTAAATCAACCAAGTGATTGAACTTCTGTTTCTTGTTTTATTAATGTATTATTAATTGGTTCAGCAACGAAAAATACAACTGTTTTTCAAGCATTTTCGAAAGGTTGATATTCAATAATTTCTCTGAAATTTTCAATTATTTTAACATCAATATTAGTCTCTTCTTTAACTTCTCTCAAAGCGGTTTCGATTTCGGTTTCATTTTCTTCGACATGGCCCTTAGGGAATCCTCAATGCCCAGCTTTTTGTTCAATTAATAAAACTTTAATGACATTATTTTCTTTTTTGAAGACTACCGCCCCGCAAGATTTCTCGTATTTAATCATAATAATGTTTCCTTTTTATTTACTTAATTTTTTATATAACTTATGTGAAAGTATTGTTAACGGAATTGAAATTGAAAAAAGTGCAATGTTTGTTATATAGGTCTCTATTTTAAAAATATTAATTTTTAGCAAGTTTTCATTGCTAAATGTTGCCTTATAATTTTCGGTTAATGTGTAGTATAAAAATGCGTTAATTATACTTAAAATTGAAAGGGTTAAAGTAATGATTGATAAAATTAAAATAGATTTTGGTATTCTTCGAATTTTAATTTCGTCTCTAAATTTATAAAAGCTTATTGATTGAGTAAAATATACAACTCCATAAAAACCTATTAAAGCATTTAAAATTGATAATGAATATATTAAGGGTTTTGAATTTTGGCTGTATAAAAATGATAATATCGCGCCTATTAAGGTTATCGGAATTAGACAACAGCTCAGTATTCAAAAATTTTTAAGCGTAGATTTTATTTTTTTATCGAAATAATATTTGTCATGATTCATAACTGTCACCGATATTATTATAAATAATAAAACTTGTTAATATTAGTTTTTGGTAAAATATAATTATTATTTAAATAGGAGGAATTGTGTCATTGTCAGATAAATATATTGCACTATATCGTCAATATCGGCCAACTCGTTTTGATGAAATAAAAGGGCAGGATCATATTGTTAAAACACTCGAAAATATTATCTTAAATAATAAAATAAGTCATGCTTATTTATTTTGTGGACCACATGGAAATGGGAAAACAAGTACTGCAAAAGTTTTTGCCAATACAATAAACTGTTCGCACAAAAGTAACCCACTAATTCCTTGCGATAATTGCATTTTAAATATAGATAGAAACTTAGATATTATTGAAATTGATGCTGCATCAAATACAGGGATTGATGATATTCGTGAATTAAGAGAAAAGATTAAACATTTACCAACTCAATCTAAATATAAAATTTATATTATTGATGAGGTTCATATGTTATCAAAAGGTGCATTCAATGCTTTATTAAAAACATTAGAAGAGCCGCCTAAACATGTAATATTTATTTTAGCTACAACTGATCCACAAAAAATTCCATTAACGATTTTAAGTAGAGTTCAAAGATTTAATTTTAAAAAGATGGATTTAATCACATTGATTAGTCAATTAAAAGTAATTTTTGAAAAAGAAAATATTGAAGCTGAAGAATCAGCATACAAATTAATTGCCGAGCTAGGAAACGGAAGTTTTAGAGATACATTATCAATAGCTGACCAAGTTTCGATATTTAGCGCAGATAAAAAAATTACTACCGAAGTTATTGAAAAGTTTTTTGGAATTTCAAATCCTAAACAATTATTAAATTTATTATCACTAGCTTCTAATCACGAACTTAAAAAAGTGTTAGCTTTAAAAGAACAACTTTTAAATAATGGAGCTGATATTGAAAGAATATTAAGTCAATTGATTTCATTAATTAAGGATTTAATTATATTCATGAAAACAAATGACGAAAGTTTATTAGAAGTTTTAAACAAAGAAGATGTGAAATCTTTGAGTTTTTCAGAAGACAAACTTTATAGGTATTTGTCAATGATTAATGAGGCAAATAAAGAAATTCGTTTCGCAGACATACCTCAGCAGTTATTTGAATTATTACTAATTAATTTATCTGAATTGCATCTTCCTAACGAAAATTATAAACATGTTATCGAGATACCAAAAACAGATGAAAGTGTAGATTTTGTTGTTTATGATCAAGAAGATAAAAATGACAATAAAGAACAAAAATCAAAAATAAAACAAACTAATAATGAACAACTTAATTCCGTATTTGATTTAGCGAATATTGCTAACTCTTATCAAAATCAAGAAATAAAACAAAGTAAACCAATTGAAATTAAAGAAGTTGATGTTGATGTTATTTTAGAAAAAACTCAAGAAATATTATTAGCAGAAAATGATAATAGCTATCAACAAGATGATATAACAGATGAAATCATAACTTCAAATTATGACGGAGATGATGATTTTGTTTTAAATGAAGAGTTTAAAGAAGAAAATCTGAATACCGATAAAAGCATATCAATGGACAAAATTATTGATTGTTTATTAGTTAGACAATTTTCAAAAATAAAAGCGGTTGGATTTGAAAATTCTGATTATACTAAAGAAGATTCAATTCACTTTGCAATGCTCAATATTAAATTACCAAAAAGCGATCAGAGATTAATTACATTATTTAGTAATTTAAGAATAATGTTTTCATCAAAGGATTTTATTTTATTTACAAGTGAATTTGATGAGAAAGTTCATCAATTAAATCAAGAAGCTTACACTGATGATGTTATAAGCGCAACTAAATTAATATTTGGAAGATATGTTCATTTATTTGCCATTACAACAGAAGAATTTAAACAAGCTAAGCAATATTGAAGCGATCATTTATCAGAAATTAGAAAACGTAAAATTGAACCTCTTGAAGATTTATCATTAAGATTTAACTCAAAAGAAAAGAGTGCAATTGAATGAGCTGAAAATGTATTTGGCGACCGCTTTAAAGTTAAAAAATAAAAGGAGAAACTATGAATATAAATGAAATGTTAAAAAATGCTAAAAGATTACAAGCACAAGTTGAAAAAGAAGAAAAAGAAATTGCAGTAATGGAATTCGTTGTTGAAAAACAAGGAATTAAAGTTGTTATGAATGGAAATAGAAAAATTAAATCTATTGAAATTAACGAAGCTTTAATTGATCCAGATGATCCTGAATTAATTCAAGATTTAGTTATGATTGCTGTTAATGAAGCAATTGAAGTTGTAGATCAAAAATACGAAGAATTAAACTCAAAATTTTCTAATTCAGGAATGCCATTTTAATGATTATGAATGACTCAAAAATTAACGAGCTTGAGTTATTATTAAAAAAAATACCTGGCTATACTAAAAGACAAATATCAAAAACTATTACTTATTTCTTAGAACAACCAGTTGAAGTTGCTGAAGAATTATTCAATGCTATAAAATCATTAAAAGAAGCAATTAAAAAATGTGAAGTATGTAATGCATATAATGCAAATCAAATCTGCGAAATATGCTTAGATGTTCTAAGAGACAAAAAACTTATTGTAGTAGAAAATTCAAATGAAATTGCTAAATTTGAAGAGCTAAATATTTTTAAAGGTAAATATTTTGTTTTAGAATCGTTATACGATATCAAAAATCCTAGTGATTTGGTTAAAAAAAATATTGATAAATTGATAAATCTATCAAAAAATCAAACTGAAATCATATTGGCCTTGTCAGCAACAATTGAAGGTCAATTTACGATGGAATATATTAAAAAATGTTTAAGAGATAAAATTAATCATGTTAATGTTTATCAATTATCAATGGGTATACCTATGGGGGCCTCGGTTGAATATATTGATCCAATAACACTTAAACAATCATTAATAAACAAAACTAAAATATCTTAAGAGGAATTTATGAATAAAAATAAGGGAAAATTTATTGTAATTGAAGGAATGGATGGTTCAGGTAAGTCAACTATCGTTCAAATGTTGAAAGATGATTTAATTTCAAAACATAAGATTGACGATTTTGTATTTACTAGAGAACCAGGTAGTGCTTTTTCTAAAGAAGCTGAAAAAATAAGACAGTTAATTTTAGACAATGAAAATGATTTTAGTCATATGGTAGACGCTTTATTATTCGCTACTTCAAGACGTTTGAATTTAGAAAAAGGTATATGACCAGCACTAAATTTTGGTAAACATGTTATTTCCGATCGTTATTGAACATCGTCATTTGTTTATCAAGGTATTTTAGGTAATGTTGGTTTGGAAAAAGTTCAACTAATTAATGAAATAGCGACAGATAATACCAAGCCTGATTTAGTAATATTTTTCGATTTAGAACCAGAAACTTCTGTTGAAAGAATTACAAAAATAAGAGGCGAAGCTGACCGTCTAGAAAAAACTGATGTTGCTTATTATGAAAATTTAAGACAAGCTTACAAGACAATTATTAATAAAAACCCGGAACAATTTAGAGTTATAAATGCAAATTGTTCAATTATTGAACTTTATAGAAAAGTCGAAGATATTTTAAAAGAGTTAGAAGTAATTTAATGGAATCGAAATCAGTATTTTCACAAATAATTGACAATAGTATCTTAAATAACAAACTCCAACAGGTTTATTTACTTTCTTCGACAACATTAAAATCCTTCGAGTGATATTTAATTGAATTTATTAATAAAGTTAATAAAACTGAATATAAAAAAATTTCTGATTTAATTTTCGGAGATTTATATTTTTATATTGACGGATCTGAAAATACTATATTAAAAGAAGACATTTCTAATGCTATTAAATTGTCTTCAGAAACTGCTAATGCTTCAAGCGATAAAATTAAGTTTTTAATTATAAATAATATCGAAAATTCAACCCCGCAAAGTTTAAATAGCTTATTAAAATTCTTTGAAGACCCACCTAAAAATTTAATGATTTTACTGACTACAAACAATAAGAATTCCGTTTTAAAAACAATTAAGTCGCGTTGTTTTATTATTGATTTAAAAGACTCTCATTCACTTGATAATACTAATAATAAGCTAATTAATTTTTATACATTTTATAATAAAAATATTCAAAATATCAATGAAAATTTACTAATTGAACTAAAAAACTTAGTTTTAAATTCAGTGTATAAAAAAACCAATTTTTTTACTTTTTTAATTAAAGAATTCAATAAAAATAATGCTAATGAATTTTTAAATTTTTTAAAAGTGATATATCAAGATTTATACAAATTTAAAAACAACTATGATTCATTTTTTGTAATAGATTATACTGATATTAATAAACAAAATAGAAGCATTTTTGATTTGGATTTAATTAGATTAATAGATCTTTTAGATTCAATAATTAAAGCACTTAATAACAATAGTTCTTTTTATATTCAAAAAGCAAAATTATTAGTTGAATTGGGAGGGATTTATGGATTATAAATTATCTATAGTAGGCACACCGATAGGCAATTTAGACGATATAACTATTAGAGCATTAAATACTTTAAAAGAAGCGGATATTATTTTATGTGAAGATAGCAGAGTTAGTGCAAAGCTATTAAAACACTTTGAAATAAATAAACCTAAATTAATTTCTTACCATAATTTTAATGAGAAACAAATTAGCCCAAAAATTATTGAATATATTAAAGAAAATAAAAAAGTGGCACTAATTTCAGATGCAGGCATGCCATGCATTTCTGATCCCGGATTTGAAATTGTAAAATTGGCTAAAAGCGAAGGAATATTTATCGATGTTATTGGTGGTACAACTGCATTAATACATGCCATAATCAAAGCTAATTTTAGCAATACATTTACTTTTCTTGGTTTTTTAAAAGATAAATCAGGAATGAGAAGAAACGAACTATCCTCATTATCATACGGCACATATGTGGCTTATGTATCACCGCATAAATTAATTTCAACAATTGAAGACTTTTTATATGTTTTTAATGACTCGGCAAAACTATTTTTAATTAAGGAAATGACCAAACTTTATGAGCAATCTATTGAAGGCAGCCCACAAGAAATTTTAAATATTTTAAAAGAGCAAAATATAAAAGGCGAGTTTACACTGGTATTTAACATTGCAAAAACAAAACATATTAAGGTAAATAAATACGAAAAAAATAAGGGAAAGTAACCTTATTTTTTTCGTATATAATTTTATTATCAAATTTAGGGGTTAGAAATGATTAATGTAAAGACAAGAATTTATTATTTAAAATTATTGAAAAAATGAATAAAGAAAAATCGTCAAAAAATTTATGATAGGTTAGGATAAAAAATAATAGACACATTCCAAAAAGGAGTGTGTTTTTTATGTCAAGAAAACAATTTACAGTAGAACAAAAACTAAAATATATAAATATTGCAAAAAATCAAAATTTTGATATGGCAATTATCACCTTTGTGGAGGACTTTTGAGAAGGACGATACAAGGATACCTATGAAAATAAATCTTCTAAAAAATGTTATGTTGACCCATTTCATTATGCAACAGCATATATAAAGAAGTGGATAAACATATATAATTTAGATATGAAAAATTTAGAATCAAAAACAGGAAAATCAGCCAAAAAAGGTAAGGGTGTTGGTAGAAAAAGAAAATACAC
>JHVF01000001.1 GCA_000620005.1 Metamycoplasma spumans ATCC 19526 | reverse complement strand
AACAGTTTCGTTAAGTATTACAACTTTGAAAGACCACAAAAAAATTTAAAATATCATACACCTTTTTCGTACTGAAAAAGTTTTAACAATTATTTATAAAAAGATTTTTAACCAAATTTAAAACTTTCTACAAGCCGTGTAGGCAAAGCTTACTAGCAAAAATTCAAATCGCAAAATAAGCACGCTAAAAAAGTGTTATGCTACTTTATTAACCGTAAGGCACGCCAAAGGCGTATTTTCGTATATTTTTTTTATTTTTTTCATTATAATAAATTTAAAAGAGCACACAATTGCGTGCTCCAAAGAAAAATTTAAATGTGTCTAATTTTTTTATCCTAATATAAAAAAAATCTTGATCTATAATCTTAAAATGGGTTTATTTTAAAACAAAAAAAACATAGTAAATTTTATATTTGTACTGCATAGAAATGATCATAACATCAACTTAAAAAGTCAATTTATATAGTATCATTAATTATTTTCTTGTTCATAATTTTGCTATTTAATCAAAATAAGACATTAAATTTAGTTTTGTATAAAAAAATAGTGGATAAATTCCACTATTCCAGTATTAATTAATACAAAAGGTTATTTTCCCATTTGTTCAGCAACTTCCGCTGCGAAGTCAACAACCTTTTTTTCGATACCTTCACCAACTTCGAAACGAGTAGCGTCAACTAATTCTAAACCGCTATCTGATAAATATTGAGCAACTGTTTTTGATTCTTCCATTACAAATGGTTGATACATTAAAACACCTCTCTCAACAAATTCTTTTTTCAACATTCCAGCTTTCATTGAAGCTTGAATTTTTTCTGGTTTTCCAGCTAATTTAGGGTCGTTTTCAATTCTATTATTAATTTCTGATAATTCTTGTTCACCTAAGCAAGATTCAAATAAATGAGCTGGGTTTAAAGCTGCAATATGCATTGCTACGTGTCTTAGATTTTCTTGATTTGATCCTTTAGCTAATAAAACAACAGCAACACGGTTATTAGCGTGTGTATAACCAGCAACAACTTCATTATCTTTGGCAACGTATTTAATTGCTCTTCTTAATGAAATTTTTTCTCCGATTTTAGCTGTTAATGTGTTTGTGTGTTCTTCAATAGAAACGCCATCAATTAAAATTTTTGCCAAATCTTCATTACTTGAAAAATCAGCTTCAACTAATGCATTTGCTACCTTGTCAGCAAACTCTGTAAACATTTGGTTTTTAGCAACGAAATCTGTTTCTGAGTTTAATTCGAAAACTACTGCAACATTGTCTTTAATAAATGCTTTAACGATACCTTCAGCGGCAATTCTTCCTGCTTTTTTAGCAGCTTTAACGATACCTTTTTCTTGTAATCATTCGATTGCTTTTTCAATATCGTTTCCAGTTTCTTCTAAAGCTGTTTTACAGTCTAGAAAACCTGAGTTTGTTCTTTCTCTTAATTCTTTAACTTTTTGTAGATCTACAGCCATTTTAATACCTCGCCTTTATTAGTTTTGTTCTTCTTTTTTAGGAGCTTCTCTTTTTACAAATTGTCTTGGTTTTCTTTCGCTATTTTCTGATTTTTGTTCTTCAGGTAAAACGATTTTTTCGTTTGGTTGGTAAGCAAATAATTGAGCTTCTCCACGACCAGCAGCAATAGCGTCAGCTAAGATAGTTGTAATTAAAGTAATTGATTTAACTGAGTCATCGTTTGCTGGGATAACAAAGTCAACTAGATCTGGATCTGAGTTTGTATCTTGGATAGCAAAGATTTTTAAACCTTTTTTCTTAGCTTCTCTAATAGCAATTTCATCATCGATTGGTGATGCTGAAATCATAACTTGTGGCATAGCAGTTTTACCAGCTAATTTTCTAATACCACCTAAGTTTTTTTGTAGTTTAGCAATTTTTTTGTCCATTACTAAACCTTCTTTTTTGGTGTAACCTTTGTAACCATTTTTTTGTAGTTCTTCTAATCTTTCTAATTCTCTAACACTTCTAAAAATGGTTGATGAGTTTGTTAATGTTCCACCTAATCAACGTTCTGAAACATAAACTGAATTTGTTCTTTCAGCAGCAGCTTCAATAGCTTTTTTGGCTTGTTTTTTTGTTCCTACTCAAATAAATGAGATTGGTTTTTGAGCCATTTTGCTTAATAGTTTGTAAGCGTATTCTAAAGTTTTTTGTGTTTTAGCGATATCAATAATATGAATTCCCATTCTTTTTCCATAAATGTATTGTTTCATTTTTGGATTTCATTGACTTGCTCTGTGACCGAAATATGTTCCAGCTTCTAATAATTTTTCACGTGAAACGATAACTGGGTCATTTGTTGCTTGAACTTTTTGTTCTTGTACTTTTTCTGACATTTTAATAATCCTTTTCTTATTTGTTATTCTTCCTATTGCTTCGAACAATATGCATTAATACAAATTAACACTAGCATTTGAATCCACAATAGTGTTTGATAAATTAAATGTATGTGAAATTTATTTGAATTTACCAGTACGTAAATGTACTGCTTTATTTTACCACAAAACTAATTTTTCGTTTAATTAAAATTAAAGATGTTAAAAAAATATTGATTTTCAAATAAAAAAATAGCCTGGTTATATTCTTTTTCCAAGCTAATTTTTAGTTATTTATTTCAGATAATTTTTCCCTGAATACGTTCTCTTTCTTTATCAACTTCAAGAATCTGAATCAACACATTATCACCGACATTTAAAACTTCAAGTGGGTGTTTAATAAATTGATTTTCAAATTTCTTCATATTTTTAATATGAATTAAAACGTTTTGTTTAAGCCCTATAAAAGCGAATGCTCCAAAATCGGTAACATTTTGAATTTGTCCCGTTATTTCTTGGCCAGCTTTTATGTCATCTATTGTTAAAACTTTATCAGAAATTATATAACCGCCTTTTTCGCCACGAATATCTTTTTCCGGAGCAATTAATGAATCAATAATGATATCTAAATCAAATATATTGATATTTAATTTTTCTGATAATTCTTTTCTATTTAAATTAGTTAATATTTCTTTATTTATATCATTTAAATCAATATTTAAGTATTTAACAACTTCGTCAGCTAATTTATAACTTTCGGGGTGAATATTAGTCTTGTCATAAAAGTTCTTTGAATCATGTATTCTTAAGAAACCAACGGCTTGTTCATATGCCTTAGGCCCCAATCCCTTAACTTTCTTAAGTTCATTTCTATTTTTAAATGAGCCATTTTCTTTACGATACTTAATAATATTTTCTGCGATTGAATTTGACAAACCAGAAATATATGACAAAATAACTTTAGTTGCTGAGTTTAAATCAACGCCAATCATGTTAACTACTTTGTCAATTTTATAAGCTAATTGACGGCTTAACTCTTTTTGATTAACATCGTGTTGATATTGTCCAACACCGATTGATTTAGGGTCAATTTTAATTAATTCATTTAGTGGATCTTGAAATATTCTTCCAATATTGATTGCCGAACGGTATTCAACATGTAAATCGGGGAATTCCTCTTGCGCAATTTTTGAAGCAGAGTACACTGATGCGCCCACTTCGCTAACAATTGCGTATTTAATATCATTTCCGCCATGTTCTTTTCTTTTCTGAATAAATTTAGATACAAATGCTTCAGTTTCTCTCGAAGCAGTCCCATTTCCAATAACGATAATATCAACATGATACTTATTTGTAAAATATAATAAAACATTAATAGCTTCTGATATTTTATTTTTATCATTAACGGTAGGGAACATGATACCTTTTTCTAAAAAATTACCATTTTCATCAAGCATTGCCAATTTACATCCATTGACATAGGCCGGGTCAATTGCTAAAACTTTTTTATTTTTAGTAGCAGGACCTAAAAGCATTTGTTCTAAATTCGAAGCAAAAACTTTAATAGCATCTTCTTCGGCTCTTGTAAATAAATCACTTTTAATTTCACGTTCAATTGAAGGAATAATTAAACGTTCTAGTGCATCCAAAATACTTTCCTGAATAATTTTTGCCGTTCGTTTTGATTTGAAATACATTTGATTAATGTCATAAATTATTTTTTGTTTATTAAATTCAATATCATAACTCAATATTTTTTTCTCTTCTCCACGACTTAAAGCTAAAACTCTATGATTAGGAATACGATTAACTTTCTCATGATAATCATAATATTGAGCAAATACTTGTTTTTCATCTTCTGCATTCTTTTTTAATTTAGCTATGATTGTTCCATATTGAAATAATTGATTTTTAACATATTCGCGCACTTTTATGTCTTGTGAAATATTTTGTGCAATAATGAATTTTGTTTGCTCTAAAACTTCCTCTTCGGTTTTTAATTTATCGCTTAAATATTTTTTGGATTCGCTGTACATATTAAAATTATCTGATTTATTTTCAATAATAGCTTCAGCTAAAGGACTTAAACCTAAAGCAATCGCCTCAGATGCTTTGGTTTTTTTACCAATTTTAAATGGTTCATAAATGTTTTCAACTGCTTGCTTTGTATCAGCTAATGAAATTTTATTTTTCAAATCATCAGTTAATAAATCTTTTTCTTTCAAAATTTCTAAAACGTATTCTTTTCGTTTTTCTAATTCAACATCATATACATAAAACTCATTAATCTTAGCAATCGTGTCTTCATCAAGGCCGCCAGTAGCCGCTTTTCTATAACGAGATATAAATGGAATTGTTGCTCCTTCAGATAATAAATTTAAAGTTGCCTCAACTTGTTTTTCGGCAAGCGATAATTTATTAGCTACATGTTTAATAGAATTACTCATATAATTGACCTCCATATTTATAGTATTAATATTATATAGTTATAAATTAAATACCTTATTTATTTGCGAATTATTTGCGAAAATAAAAATCTCTTAATACTAAGAGATTAATATCTTAATTATAAATTTTTAAATTCTTCAGTAGCGTCAACTAATGCCTCAGCAATATTAGGTTCCTTACTTGAATGACCAGAAGCTTCTATTAGCCTTAAAACTGAATTATTTAAATTCTTATGCAATAAATAAGCTCCGATTGGACGGCAATCCATATCATATTGACCGTGAACAATAATAGTTTTAATATTGCTAATCTTAGAAATATTATTCAATATATAATTTTCTTCTAAGAATATATTGTTAATAAAATAATGATTTTCTAATCTAGCCAATTCTAAGTTAGCTTTTTTGTCTGATAAAATTTCTTCTAAAATTGGTAATTTATTTAATGTAATTAATCCCAATTCTCATTTTGCTCAATGATATGCTGCTTTTTCGGCAATTTCAGTATTTTCTGAATTTAAATATTTATGATAAGCTTTAATTAAATCAGCTCTTTCGTTTTCAGGAATAATTGAAACATATTCGTCATATTCAGCTGGAAAATAATATGAAGCGCCTTGTTGATACAATCAATCATCATCTTCTTTTCTACCCAAGAAAATTCCTCTTAATATCATTGCCTTAACTCGGTGAGGGTGGTTTATTGCATAAACTAAGCTAAGTGTTGAACCTCAAGAACCTCCGAATAATATTCATTTTTCAATTTTTAAATACTCTCTTAACTTTTCAATATCATTTACCAAATCTTGAGTAGTATTATCAATTATTGAGGCGCTTGGAATACTTTTACCACATCCACGTTGATCAAACAAAATAATACGGTAATGTTTAGGATCAAAATATTGGCGATTTGACTCAGATGTTCCTCCTCCGGGACCCCCATGCACAAATAATATTGGCTCTCCCATTGGGTTTCCTGATTCTTCATAATAAATCTGATGAATTTCGCTAACTTTTAAAAGACCTTCATTATAAGGTTTAATTGATTCATATAATTTCATGGTTTATCCTTTACTTATTTAAATATTTTAAAAGCTCTTCTCATTTTATTGGTTAATTTTAAATTCAGAAGTTTAAAAATGATTTTAATAATTTTTCAATTATATTTGTTAAACAATCTATAACCAATTGTTTTTGAAAATCTTTTTGCAATAATAGCGAAGTATTTAAATGGTTTTAGTTGTTTAAAATCTATAGAATCAAATAGCTTGCTTTTGATTGTAGCATTGTATAATAAATTAACAATGTGTTCAGTTGATCCTTGACTTTCTATAAATTCGAGTATTAAATCAATAATCTTATTTAATTTATTTCATTCTTTATGATTTAAATTATTGATTGGAATATTTAAAAATGACAGTAATATGTTTGCAAAGTTTTCTTTACTTTTGCCATTTTCTAAAATAAATAACTTAATAATGTCAAAAAGTGTTTTTTTCAATAAAAGCTCATTTTCTCTTATAAAAGATATAAAAAAAGCATCAAAATTTGCATATTTATATCTTTTATCTAAAAATGATCGAAACATAAATAATAACTCTTTTATATTAAGTGTAATTTTTGAATCATAGGAAATAATTTTAATTAAATTTGTCAGTGTTTTTTCAGGTAAAATTGGGGTTAAATGATTTTCAAAATCAACAAGCGTAAATCTAATAAATTCATCAAGCATTTTTAAAGCAGTTTGATTTTTATCTAATAATTCTAAAAATAAATTATAGAAATTACCTTGATTTTCTTTAAAAAAAGTATTAAAGAATGCTGATAGTTTTTGTTTTGGATGTCTTTTAAATATACTTTCAATTGAAGCTATAACTTTTATAATACTTTCACTTAATAAAACCTTGGCTAAAAAAGCAAGTATATTTTCATCTTTGAAAATACTTTCTTTAATGAATTTAACAATTTGGGAGTCTTTAGGCAAGTATTTTAAAATGAATACAACTCTTTCTAATGCCAATGAAGAAAGCGATGTGTACTCTTCACGACTTATAATTAAAGCTTCATCACGTTCTTCTGATGCTATATTTTTAACTTCCCGTTTTAATAAAGCAAAGTAAGGATTTTGAATATTATTTTTAGAATCTAATCATGAACGTAATATATATACAATTTTGTTTATATTGTTAGGTATCGGAAAGATAAGTTGTTGATTATTTCTATTTGATATTTTTACATTATTTTTAATAGAAAAATTCTTAATTTTTTTATAGTATTTTTCATCTAAAGTATCAAATATTAACTTTTGTTCTAATATTAATTTAAAAGTCTTTCTAGCTATTTCTTGATAGCCAAGTTCGCTAGGATGAACATCTATTGTATTTTCGCAAAGTTTTGATGAATTATCCTTTCAAAATTTAAAATCAAAAGCTTTAATTCAGTAACATGACTCTTGTTCTGCTACAACTTTATTAATTTTGTTAATAGTTGATATAAATTTCTTAAATAAATCGTTGTAAATTACTGGATTTATTTTTTTAAGTATTTCTTCATATCTTAATGAAAATGTTAAAAATGGAGGTATATACGAAATTAGTAAAATTTTAGCTTTTCCATTAAGCTCTTTAATTTTTCTAACCATCAATCTATACTGTTCAATGATTGAATTAGCTATCTCATCTAGTTGATTGAAGATTTGTTTTTTTAATTTTAATTGTTTAAAATAATTATTTTCTTTTAATATTGATCTAAACAGCGAAAATGGTACTGAACTTTGAAATTCATTACCACCAATTGAAATCGTTATCAAATCGCTTTCTTTTATGTCATCAAGAAATTTTTTTGAATAATCTGCGAAATTTTGCTCTTCAGTTTTTAAATTATCGTAATTTCAAATACGCTTTTGAATTTCAACATTAGCCATTTTTTCAATATTTTTATTCATTAAAACAATGTTAGAAATTTCTTGCGTAAAAGCGCTATTAACAAGCGAGTGAAAATCAGCGATTCTCATTACTGATAGCGCATCGTTTTTATATTGAAAGTTTTCTCAAAATTTTAAATATTCTTTATCTTTCTGACTTATGCAATAATCACGAACAAACTCAGTTAAATAATCACCATAACTAAAACCCTTTATGTACTCTGATTTTAATTTATGTCCACAAGCTCCGCAACCAATTTTACTATTAAAACCTTGAGCAATTGAATCACCAATTGCTAAATATTTAAATTCTTTATTATTCATACAAGAAATTATATATTTTAAGATTAAAAATTATCTAATCTAGATTTAATTATGAGCTAGTTTATTGGCAGTGTTTGATTTTTCTAATTCTAGTGTTACGTTTCTTGCTCAATTAGTTTTTCATGCAACAATTTCGAAAATACCTCATCTAATCAAATCAATAGAATAGAATAAAAAGTAAGCTAACTCAATTGATATTGCATTATTAGTGTTTTTTAATGGGTTAACTAAACCAAAGGTTAAAATAATTAATCAAATAAATGAAAGTCACTGTGCACTTAACATAGTTATTGATGCTATCATGTTTCTACCACCTGCTCTAGGCAAGGCGGCACTTGTGTAAAATCAACATCATACTGGGTTAAATGCTATAAAGGTAAGTGAACAAAATAGAAATGTGCGTTTAAATTCGTCTGCAGTTAATTGCATAGCATGTGCAACAAAACTGTCGTATTGACCGTTTTGTCCAATTTCAGGAATAGCACCTTGAATTATGTCTTTTGGATAATTGCTAAATTCTCCATTAGCCAACATGTCTTTAATGTATTCTAGATTATGATTATCGTATAAAGTATTTTTAACTCCCTCAGCAGCTCCTCTTGAAGTTGCTGGAGAATATGCAATACCAAATACAACGCCAACCATAATTATTGACATAATCGAACCAGCCAATGTGTGAAAGCCCTTTAAAGCTTGTGAATGTTTTTTAGCTTCTTCAAACTGATTTTCTCCTAATTTAGTTGCAACGAAGTAAGAGACATTACTTGAACAAACACTAGTAACAGCCGAAGCTATTGAAGATAAACTTTCTACCAAACCTAAAATTGTTACAGCGTTTATTCCCATTCATCAATATCCTATACCCGAACTATTTGGAGCCATGCTATCTGGAAAAGCTCTACTTCATATTATCATTCTAAGTGGGATAGTTATCATACCAACAATGGTAACTAACATTGCAGGTATTCTAATTAATATTTGCTTAGCGATTGGTCTGGTAATATAAAACAACTTAAATAAATTAACAAAAATTGGCCTATCTTTAAAATAAGTTAACAATTGATCGCTTAATAAACAGACACATGCTCCAACGATTGAACCGATGGCAGCATAATATGATGGCATTTTAAAAGCATATAAACAAAGCGCATTAATTGAAGCATTCGTCACTAATGTAAGTGATGCAGAAACGAATGCTAAATTTGAATGCCCAGTTTCATTAAGTTGCATATTTGTGTTAAAGTTAAATGATGTAATTATTCAAGATACAGTAATTAAAACTAAATAATTCATTGCATCAGATTTAACTGAACCTTTAATTTCAGAGCCACCAACTAAGTCAATCATATTTCCTGTAGCAGCTCAACACGGAATAGCAAAAAAGATAACAATGATTAAATACATCCAAATCCGTAAATTCATTATCTGGTTGACCTTATCATAGTCTTTTTTACCATAATACTGGCCCACAAACATAGCTGCTATTCCTTGGATTGCAAAAAATATCGTATACATAATTCCTGTATATGTATTTGCATAAGTAAGGGCGTCAATACCACCTTCTAAATGACTGACCATAAAGTTGTCTAAGAATCCATTTAAACAAAATAAAATTTCGCCAATAATAATTGGCATTGTTTTAATGAAATAAAGCTTTCAATCATTTTTAGATTGAGGGAATAAACCCCTTATAAAATTTTTTTTATTTTTAAAAAGTTTATTCTTTTGCATAAACCCCCTTACTTATAAAGTTCAAATTTTTTCTTTTAATTCCTTAATGGTTAATTTGTCATCTAGTTTTAAATTTTTAATTTGTTTTAATAATTCCTGTTTATAACTTAACTCTTTCAAAAGTTGCTCAGTTTGCTCGGGATGAGCAACTATATAGATCATCTTTACAACATCATCTTTTGAATAGCGATTTAATTCTTTTAATAATATTTTTTTATCTAAATTAATTAAGAATTTTTTTCTTTTATCGTTAGCCCTTAAGTTCTTTAAAGAGTTAGTATATAGCCAATATCCTGCAAATGATGCTATAGCCCCATTTCTCTCTCCTAAAGCATTGTTTAAGTATTTATCATTTAGGGCGCTTATAACTTTTTTAATTTTTGTAAAATATGGCTCTGAAAAAAATTTGGCAGTTAATCTAGATAATGAAACAGTTGTTTTTGAAATTAATGCCCTAACTTCATTTTCCGGAAACAATCTTTTTAAGCATTTATTTTCTAATACTGGATTATGTCCAATAAATACTATGTCTTTAATATTTAACTTAGGGTTAATTTTATTAATGTCTTTTATTATACATTTTTTAATAGTAGATCACATTCCGTTTTGAGTTTGGTGTTTATTAAAATCCATAATAAAAGTTTTAACTTCAAATTCATTTTTAGAATTCAAAAGACCCAATGTGTAAGCATAAGGCGTGCCACTGGGTAAATTAACTAATTTAGCAAACGGATTTGTTATTGCTTCAAAATCTATAAATACTTGATTATCTTGCATATAAAAGAATTATATACGCATTTATTTAAAAGTGCAATAATAAGGTAAGAAGCAGACAAATTTATTGCAATTTTCTTATTTTTTTAACAAAAATATCAACATTTTTTCAATTAAGAATACAATAGGGGTAAGAGGCATGACCTCGAAAAGAATTAAGGAGATTATATGTTACAAATGAAAGATAAATTCAAAAATGTTATAGTAAAACGTCCAGCCGCTTCGATGGTAAATGGGATCACATCAGCGCCTGAATTAGGAAAACCAATTTACTCACTAGCTTTAGAACAACACGATAAATATATTGAAGCTCTAAAAAGCTGTGGAGTACAAGTTACAGTATGTCCAAGAAACGAAGATTTTCCAGACTCATGTTTCGTAGAAGACACTGCAGTTATTGTTACTGGAGAAATTGCAATTCTATCAAACCCTGGAGCATCAACACGTAATGGTGAAAAACTAGAAATGTTACCATATCTAGAAAAATTCTTTGATGAAGACCACATCTTTAAAATCCAATCACCTGGAACCTTAGATGGTGGGGATGTTATGATGGTTGGAGACACATACTATGTAGGTATGTCAGAACGTACAAACCGTGAAGGTATTCGTCAATTCCACAACATATTAGCAAAAGTAGGTAAAAAATGTATTCCCGTTCCTATGACAGAAATGCTTCACCTAAAAACTGGTGTTAACTACCTAGAACACAATAACTTATTAATTTCTGGTGAATTTTTAAACTACCCAACATTCAAAGACTTTAACCAAATCGTTGTAAAACCTGAAGAAGGATATGCAGCAAACTGTATTTGAGTAAATGAAACTGTTATCGTTCCAGAAGGATATCCAAACGTTTTAAAAGCTGTACAAGATTTAGGAATTTATAGAGTTATTACTTGTGATACTTCTGAATACAAAAAATTAGATGGTGGATTGAGCTGTCTATCATTAAGATTCTAGAATCTTAACATAAAATCTTATTAACGCATCTCTTTCGAGATGCGCTTTTTTTACTTAATATTATCCTTTTAAACTAATAAAAAAATCTAAACACATAATCGTGTCTAGGTTTTTGCATATATTTATTTAACAATTATCTTTATTAAGTCGAAAACTATCTAACTAATAACGATTCCCCTGTCATTTCAACAGGTTTTTCAATACCTAAATAGTCAAGAATAGTTGGGGCAACGTCTGCTAATTTACCATCTTTTAATGAAATTGATTTATCTGTTGTAATAAACATAACTGGGCTGGTTGTGTGTTTAGTTGCTGGCTTGCCCTTGTCATCTTCAGTAATTTCGGCATTACCGTGATCTGCAGTTATAAATCAAGTTACAGTATCTTTATTATCAGCAACATAGTTTAATATTCTTTCAAATTGTTCGTCTAGTATTTCGATTGCTTTAGTTGCAGCTTTTAAATTACCAGTATGGCCTACCATATCGGGATTAGCAAAGTTCATAATTACAAAATCAACATTTTTAATGTGTTCTAATAATTTATCTGTAATTTGTTCAGCAGACATTTGAGGATAATCTGCAAAAGAATCGACTTTTAAACTATCTACTAACACACGTTCTTCATTTTGATAAACTATATCAACTCCCCCATCCATGAAAAATGTTACGTGAGCATATTTTTGTGTTTCTGCTAATCTTAATTGAGTTAAACCATTAACTTCTAAAACTTTTCCTAACGGATTAACAACTTTCATTTCTTCAAATGCTATTTCCGAATTAATTCCCTCATATTTCATCATAGAAACAAAGTGATCAATTGACTTTCTTTCAGCAGGTTGATATTGATATAAATCAGAGTTAATTAATAAATGACTTAATTGTCTTGCTCTATCTGGTCTAAAATTAAAGAACACAACTGAATCATTATTTTCTAAAAATAAACCATCTTTAGCTTGAGCAGGGATGAAAAATTCATCAAAAATGCCTTTTTCATATTGATCTTCAACATATTTTTTGATGTCTTCAAAAGTATTTTTTGACTTGCCCAAAATAGTTTCGTATGATTGCATATTTCTTTCAAACATAGTGTCACGATCCATTCCATAAAATCTGCCACCAATACTTGAAATTGTATAGCCAAACTCTTTAACTAGCTTAACTAGTTCATCTAATGAATCATTAATTGATTGAGGCTTAACGTCACGCCCATCACCAAAAGCATGAACGCTAACCTTTTTAAGACCTTTTTTATGTGCCATTTTTAATATTTCAAACAAATGTCTATCAAGCGAGTGAACTCCACCATTACTTAATAATCCAATTAAGTGTAACGTTGTATTCTTAGCCAATACATCGTTCATAGTTTTATTTAAAACTTCATTTTGATCAAAAACATTGTCATCAATAGTTTTATTTATTAGTGAAAGTCCTGTATAAACAATTCTTCCTGCGCCAATATTTAAATGACCAACTTCACTATTACCTATTTGTCCTTTTGGCAAGCCCACATATTCTCCAGATGCTTGTAAAACACTATTTGGACACATTGCAAATAAATAATCAAAAATTGGATGAAATGCTTGAGCATAAGCATTTCCTTGACTTTCTTTTCTTATTCCAAGTCCATCTATAACTGTTAGTATTATTTTTTTATTCATATGATTTCCATTTCTATAATTACTTTTAATTTAATTTATATATTCAATAAAAAAATTATATCAATTTTATAAAACACAGTTAAATCAGAAGATAAAAAAACAGGCCAATAATTGGCCTGGCAAAATTTTCTGTGTTTATTTGCAAATTAAATTATAAACTATTTTTTAAGTATCTAATAAATATTTATTTAATCAGTTTGAATTTTTTAAAATTACTGAAAACTCATAATTCTTTATTACCTTCTTTATTGAAATTAGGTTTATATCTTTTTTATCTTTGACAAAAATAATAATTATTATTTTATTGTTATTGATATCTTTAATACATTGCGATCTACCATAAGCAATTAAGACAAGTTTTTGCCAATGCTTCGTTTAATTAATTTTATTTATTCGTTTAAAAATATTTCTTAACAATATTCCCAAATTTTTCAAAGTTCGATGTATTGCTATATTTGTCATAAAAAAATATTAATTTTCATTTTGCTGTGGCCTTTTAAATGTTTAAATTTTTTGTTAAAAACTTTAAAATTAAATTCATCTTTTATAAATATATTATCCAACAATGTTGCCAATCCATTTTAACAAAAGTATTTTAGCCCTCATTTTCTAATACAGATAAGTGATGTTACTAATTCATTTAGAAAATTTTAAACGAAAACGAAGATTCTACAATAGTGTGTAGAGTTTTTGTTTCCGTTTGCTTATGCGTTTTTAAAGAAGATAAATAGTGTTTTCTTTAACAAATTGTTCTAAAGATGTTTTATCTTTATTTTCGTAATAACTTAATAATGCTCTTTTATATTCATTACCATTATCAATAGTTAAGTTAAATAATTTATGTTGTTTTAGCAACTCTTTTTGAATAAGCATAGTTGCCGTGCGTTTATTCCCATCATTGAATAATTGCTCTCTGGCAATTAAAGCAGGTGCAGACAGTATATCATTTTGTTTAATTGCACCTTGAATCATTTCATCATATTGGAAAGGATTTAATAAAGGAGGTATGTATCTACTACCTGAAACATAAATATTGCGCCTACGGTAATAACCATTTCCATCAACTAATCCGTCCATTAAAACTTTGTGCAATTGCAAAACATAATTAGTAGTTAATGGCAAATCATATGTTTCAAATAAAAATTTCCAAGCTTCTTTTAAATTGTTGGCAATTTTAAAGGCAATATTATCTTTAATTGAGTTATTATTTTCAATAATATTTAAAACTTCGTTTTTTGATATTGCAAAATTTTCAAAATACACTTGTGCTTGGATAATATCAATCATTTGATTTGAGTAATCTTTAAAATTTAATAATTCTTCTTTATTCATTATTAGGACCTTTCAATATATAAATTATCATAAATCAATAATAAAGTTTTAACCATTTATTTATTGATAATTTTTTAACTTTTCATGAAACAAACTTAAAAACATAATTAATATTTGATAAAAAATTAAGCATTATTTTAACAAGGGCAAAAATTGTAATTTCACTAAAAAATATAAATAGTTAGTTTTTTTATGTAATTTTTCATTATTTTCAATAAAAAATAAATAACTAGTTTTACAAAGTAATAGAATAAAAATAAAAAGGGGATAAAAGGAGAATATATGAAAAGAAAATTATTAAATATTGAATTATGTTCAGTTTCAAGCATAATACCATTTTCGATGGTTTCATTAAGAATACCAGGTGAAAATACAGAAGATATTGAAAAGAGAATCGAAAGACAATATCAAGAAAAATTATCTTCATACTGTTTGTATGATTTTATAAAATTAACCGGTAGATTAAATACTAAAATAAAGTTCGTAAATAAAAATTATTTTGATCCAGAAACAAATAAATACACATACATTGTTGGATATGAAAGTGGAGGCTTCTCAGTATTCGACCAAGAAAGAGAAAAAATAATTGAAGTTAACCCTAACTGAGATATTTCTCAAAATTTTAGTGGAGATATAATGTCTGATAAACATTTATTGGTATATAGAGAAACAATAGGTGATATTGTAATATCAAACATAAACGTTAGAGATAAATTAATGATTGGCGATCGTCGCAGAGCCAAAAAGAAAACTGACAGCAGCAAAATAAATGACGATTGAAAAAATAAAGCCGAAAATACCAAAATTGAAAAAGATGTTAACTTTGACAATTTCACAAAAAACCATTTAATAAAGTTGCAAAAAGCGGAAAAATCTAACTTTTTAAATTTAGGAATAAGAGAAGAATTAAATGGTTTATTATATGCTGATAATGAAATTGACCACTCTTGAATTTTTAAAGTTGAACAAAAAGATGTTTTTGGCGATAATGATACTGAAAAATACATAAATAAAACATCAAAGGGTATATGCGGATATATAACTGTAAATCAAATGATGCTATACAATGAATTTTTCTTGGGTTCTGGATACATGACAATGTCAGAAACAGATAAATACATTAATAAAAAAGAAGATTTTTACGTAGACATATCAAACCCATTACCATCGGAATGAAGGATGAATGAAGAAAAGGCCATGAAATATCATTTGAAACATGCGATGAATGAATTTTCTAATGATGAACGTAAAGAAATGTTTATTCGAAATAATTTTTCTCCAAAATTAAATAATGAGTATATGGTGGATATGTTGAATAATTATCCTTCTTATATCAATGGAACAACCTTTACAACAAGAAAAATAATATTAGATGGACTAAATAAAAATAGCAAAGTTAAATATTCTTACAAAAAATTAGATATTGAAAACAAAAATATAAACGAATTTATAAAAAATAAAAAAAGACCCCTTTTTCTAATATCTAAAACAAAAAAAATTGAAAGCGGAGAATATAAATATCGTGATAGTTATCACATATATGTTGCTTACGGCTCATATAATGATGGAAGAGTCCTAATTAATTATAATTGGCGTGGTAAACATACACAAGTAATTTTGGATACAAGTCATATTATTGGCGCCGAATATTTAGAACACAGCGGAAATAATGAACTTAAAAAATATTTTTGAAATGGAGTAGAACATGTTACTGGTCCTGAAATGACAAATTACTTAAAAGATTGGGAGTTCATAAAATAATGACAAGACTAAATAAAATACTAATTCCATTAATAGCGCTATCAACAATTCCTACAATTTCAATAAGTTGTTCAAATTATAAAAAAGATGATGACAGTACAAAAATAAACTCGAAAATAAATAAAAAAGACAAAATAAAAAAAGAAATCAAAATAGAAGATGAAGAAGAACTTTTAGCTGGACAACTATACAAATACAAATATCAAGACAACCCTCTTCTATATTCAAAACTTCGCAATAAAAACAATAACACCGTAATTAATAATCCTTTTAGAAAATTAACATTCAAAACAGAAAATAAAGAGCAGGAATTAATAAATTTTATTAAAGAAAATAAAGTTGAAGGTTACTTCATGCTATCAATTAATTTTGAGCTTGAAAACAACAATATAGACAGCAGAGAAGAATATGAAAAAGAGTTTAAAATTTGACTTTCAAAAGCCAAAGAAATAACATTTTTATACTTTCCTCATGCTATAAGACTAGTTGTTCCTGACCAATTTAATGATATAAATGAATATTTCACAACGCCTTTTAAAGAACATCCGGAATTTAAAATCCCTTTTTCAAATGCAGAAATATTCATTGATAATAAAGTCAAATTCATAAATCCACTATATTTCGATACATGAGAACCAGGGGAATCAAAGTATTTACTTTTAAGAATTCAAAGAAAAAATAAAATTACATATGATGCAAATAAAACTGTTGATGTTGTTGATATGTTTAAAATTTGAGTAAATCATTATAGTGAAGAAGCTCCCCTTTGAGTTGTTTTGGAAAGATTCTATCCATATATTGAATCGAAACGTGAGCAAACCTATATAGAAGAATACAAAATAGATGTAAAAAAATTTACCCATAAAAACGAAATTTTTGTACTTGATTATTAGTCATAATTTATAAATGTCCACTTTCCATTATTTTTGGTGTAGTGGACTTTTATTATGCAAATTGATGAACAAAAATTAATGATAAAGTATGAGTTACATCTAACTGACGGTTTTCAATATGATTTTTTTATAAATCTTAAACAATACAATAAAATCAAAAAAATGCATTTCTGTCCAAATGCATATTTAAAATATAAAAAATAAAACACATCAGTATTGACTAACTAATTAAAATCGCACTTTTAAGTGTTAAAATTTAAATATGGACGAAGAGAAAAAACAAAAAGCCAGTATTTTTATCAATGTAATGCTAATTTTTTGTTTTTCTTTCTTTATTATCTCTTTTTCAACTTCATTGGTGATTTGAATCAGACCTTTTTATTATAATTTACACCTTAAAAATATTGACATTGATAGGCTTGAATTTAAAGCAGGAAAATTAAATTATGATGAGTTAAAATATGCCTATGATGAGCTACTTGATTTTCTAACTTATTCTAGTCATTTTGGTATTGGCAAACTTCAAATATCTGAAAGCGCCAAAGATCATTTTTATGATGTTAAACTTTTATTCATTATTAACTTTGTTATTTTAGCTTTATCGTTTTCTTTTATTTCGATATCATTTGTTTTAAAATATCATTTAAAATTCAATATTGATATATTAAAATTTTGGTTTATCGCTTCAATATTAATTATTGTGTTTTTCATTGTTTTATTAGTTTCAATGGCAATAAATTTTGACAAAACTTTTGAAATATTTCATCTAATTTTATTTAGAGGAAAAACCAATTGAAGGTTCAATTACAATAACGATGAAATAATCAAAATTTTAAGAGAAGATTATTTTAGAAACTGCGCAATATTCATTGGTTCAACTTCGTTTGCTTTGTGTCTATCTTCAATCATTTCAGTGCTTGTCAAGAGACTATTAAAGATAAAACTAATCAATATTTATAAATCAAATTTAATTTATATATGTTAAGTTTGATTTTTTATTTTAAAGTAAAATATTTATATGAAAAAAAGCTCAAAAAATCTCTTAATAGCCTCAACAGTATTATTTTCGTCAGTTTTAGTTGGATCAATTGCCACACTTGCAGTTACTTTTACTAAAAAGAAAAAGTTTAATCATGATAAATACATCTTTTTATCTACAAAAGATATTGGTAGTGATTACATAATCATTGAAGTTAACTTTCTTAAAAATAAATTAAATGAAAATAATTCGGTTGAATTTTTAATAAATAATAATAAATATACTTATGAATTTAATAAAAGTGATCAAGTAAAAGATAATAAATACTCATTCAAAATTCAATCTTTATTACCTAATACTCATTATGAAGTTGATGAATTAAAACTTAATAATGAAGTTATCGAAGAATTTAATAATTTCAATTTTTCAACAAAATAAAATACTTACCTTTATTAATCGGGGTAAGTATTTTTTGTATTATTATTTTTTAATTAGTTGGCCAAGAGTAAATCTTAGTTGTTTTCCGCCGTGGTTTTCTTCAAATAAAATTTGTTCAGTACGATTAGGGTGATATGAAATAAAGTCCTTAGTTGCACGAATATATAAAGCTAAATCGAATTTTTCAGTAACTTTTTTATTTAGGGCTAAACTAGGATATGAATATAAATATTGACTAACTTCGATCGAAAATGGGTCCGGTTGCTTTGCTGGTTGGGAGTTATTAGTTACTTCTGCGCTTGTTCCTGAACCAAAAATTGGAAAGTCAACCTTTGGTTTTGTATTTGTTCCTTCTTCGTTATTTGAAGAGTTGTCGTCTTCTGCATCCTCATCACCCGAATCAGAAGAATCACCACTATCTGCGTCTTCATCGTCTCCTCAATCAATATCCTCTTCAGGTTCTTCTATTCCTGTAGGACCTTTGACTAAAACAGTCATGATAAAGCCATCTTCAGTTAATAAATATATTTTATAATCCTTGTAGTATAAAGTACTTTGATATTCTTGAATAATGTATTGTTTAACTTTAGTGCTGATTGGTTTGTAAATAGAACCGACTGAATTTTGTTTATTTTGTGGTGAGTCGCCTATTGCAGCTCCGGTTGATAAATCAAATTTATCTACATCTGAATAAAATGTAAACATAAAGTTGTTTAAATTAAATAAATATCACAATCAGTTATCTTTAACAAGTTTATTAACATTATCAGATGCTTTAGTTAAAAGGCTTGGTTTGGTATCGCCCTTGCCACCACCAAATATACTTGAAAAGTCGAATCCACCAAAGCCGGGAACAGAGCCAGAACCATCTGATCCTAATGCTGATACTGTACTGGTTGCATAAAATAATGATCAATTTAATAACTCTTTATATTGTTCATCATTAATGGCTTCTTGTGTTTTAATATACTCAGCTATTTTATTTTGATCATTGTGATAAACTAAGTTTAAAATTGTTTTAATATAATCTTGGTTTATAAAGTTTTTTCAAGCTGCACTATCTTTTTTATTTGTTTCTACTTCTTTTACTTCCGCTTTTTGAACATTAGCTTCTTTGGCTGTAGCACATGATATAGCAACGACTGGAGCAGAAATTAAAGTTGCTTCTGATAAAATTGAAAATACGCTCTTTTTCATTATTTATCTCCTTTGTAAAGTAAGTGCATTTGTGCCATTGGTCCATATCCTTCTTTTTTAGCGAAGTCATTTTCAAATCTGTCAAAACCGTCTTGAGTATAGTGAATTAAAGCGCCATGAATTAAATCTGATATTAAGCCAATAGAAATGGTTGATTTTTTAGATAATGGAAAAGCAAAGAAATATGGGTTAATTACAACATATGGATTATCACCTAACGTATCACGAATTTGAAATCTAAATAAAACATTGTTTTTAGTCAAGTATAAAGTTGTTGCATCGGAAACTTCAGCTGATTCATCACCTTCTTTTAAATCGGTGAAATAATTATTTTTAAAAATGATATCAGCGGGTGCTGCTAAGGTATTTAAATAATCTTTATATTCCTGACTGTGTTTTCCTCTTCTAGGATTTTGAGGGTATTCTGGGAATAAATATCAGTGGCTAAATTTTCCATAAAATAAATCAATATTATTTAAGAAAAAGTATCAATTTTCATTTATAGTTTTTTGAATTTCTAAAGCTACTTGATATTTTTCTTCGTTAGTTTCTTTAGCTAAAAAGTCTTTAGTTAATTCTCTAAATCTTGCCTTAACTTTTTCTTTATTATTTTTATCATTTTGATTTTTTAAAAATTGAACTTTTTTAGCTTCACTCTTAAATGCTTGTAAAGTGATTTCTTTAATAATTTTTTGAGTTCTTAATTCTTCTGGTGTTGCGCCATTTTCAATAACATCGCGATCTTTAGGAATAATATTTTTAAAATCATCTCTTTTTGAATAAGTTGAACATGAAGTAATCATAACTGGTAAACTAGAAGCTAGTAAAGTAGAAAAAAGTAATATTTTTTTAGTCATTTACTGACCTCCATGTATATCTATAAATTTTGATATCTTCTTTTCATAATTTTTCAATTGCCGCTTGTATGAAATTTGCATAAGCTTCTTTTTCTAAAAATGTAGATGTTTTTCTGTCATTATATTCTTGATAAAATTCAGTTTCATTAAATTCATCATAGTTTTCTTTTTTGTATTTGTATTCTTTTTCGACTAAAAGCTTTTTGGCATTAATAAATTCATCTTCAACTTTATTAAATAAAGCTAATAGTTTTTCTTCATCCAAGTTTTTATCAAACACTAAAAGATCAGGCGATAAAACTATTTTATTTTGATGATTATGTGTAAATGAAAAAGCTCTAATTGCAATATTACCTTCGTATACTAAATATAAAATTTTGTGATTAGAATAAACATTATGAGCTTTAATTTGATCTAACATTTTTCATTCTAATTCATATACTTTTTTAATTTCATTATTTTTAAGCATTTGAATCATTGTTGGATTAACTTCTAATGTTTCGCTAACCATTTTTTTGCTATCAGCATTTGAGCGATATTTATCACCATAAACGTTATATGCATATACAAATTTGTTTATATTTTTCAAATATCAATATCAATCATTTTCGATAGTTTTTCTTAAAATTTCTTTAGATTGCTTATTCAATACTAGTGTACTTGCAGCATGATTTTCAGCATTAATATAAAATGGCGGAAAGTAATTCATGGCATATCTTACTTCGTCAAATTTAGCATCTAAAATATTATTTTGGCTATCAACATATTGTTTGTTAATGCTTGCATTATCTGATACATATTTATTTACAAGATTTTTAACTATTTCAGAATTATCAAATTTATCAACTTCTTCAACTTTTTTATTTAATTGAAACTTTGGCTTTTCATTATTATTTTTATTAACAGAACAACTAATAGATAAAACAGGGATGGTAATTGAACTTAAAATTAAACTAGTTTTCAATAACTTTTTCATAGAAAATCTTTTCTAGTGAACCATTTTTAGTTCCTGAGTATAACATTTTACCTTTATGAATAAGTGTATATGAATCTGTATACTTATCAATTTCAGTTAAAACGTGTGAACTAATGAATATAGTTTTCCCCTGACTTTTTAATTCATTTAAAATTGAAAATAATTCAAAACGAGCTGTAGGGTCTAAATTTGTTGATGGTTCATCTAAGATAATTAATTCAGGATCGTGTAATAGGGCTTGAATTAATAGAACTTTTTTCTTTTGACCTGATGAAAATCTATTTGGTTTTTCGTATTTAGCTGATAGAATGTTGAATTTTTCTAAATAATAATCTATTGTAGATTCAAGTTTATCTTTTGAAATATTTGAAAGCTTTCCTAAATATTTTAAATAATCATAAACAGTTAATTCTTCTGGGAAATATGCGTTTTCAGGCACATAACCGATAATTTGTTTTGATTTGGGATTACGGTTGTTAATTCCTTTTATTAATATTTCGCCATCATATTTAAAATATGATCCGATAATTGATTTAATTGTTGTTGTTTTACCTGCACCGTTTTCACCGATGAAAGCATGAAATTCTCCAGCATTTACACTAAAAGAGACATTATCAACACCGTGTGATGATTTTGGGTAAATTTTGGTTAAGTTTTTAACTTCTAAAATTTTATCAGCCATTATCTACAGTCCTTTCTTGTGTACATGTGTAAGTTTATAAATACAAACATTGCTATAAATGCTAATCAAATTAATCAGTAAACATTTTTGTTAATTACTTGAGTAGATCTTTCAATGCTGTATACATCATCAGTTGCTTGGAATAAATAATTTTCATTAGAAGGGGTTAATTCATATCTAATAATTACTTTTTGTTGATTTGTATCTTTATCTGTTGATACTTGAGTTTTTGTTGTGTATGATTCATAGCCACCGATAAAGTATTTATATCCGTCAATTGTTAAAGTAATTTGTGATGGCGCATATGTATTTTTATCTGATTCAGATTTGAATAATGATTTTAATAATAAACCATTGTTATCTGAGAAGTATAGATAATAAAGTAGAGCTGAACCTAAATATACTTTTCTTTCAACTTCTGAACTTAATTTTTTATCTTTAACTGCATTTTTATCAAATACAAGAACATCTTTATCTTCGATTAAGTATAAGAATGAGTTTTTGTTATCTAATTCTTTAGAAATTTCAGCCAATACTTTAGCTTTAGCTTCTAAAGTTTCTTGAAGTGAAGATTTTTCAGTTAATTTAATATTAATTGCTTCATAAAATTCTTTTGCATAATAATTGAACGCTTCACTTCCTAAAATTTGTTGCATATAAGGTCATTCAATTTTGCCAACTAGGTTATTTGTGCTAGCAAATGAGAAGTTATCTTCGGCAAATGAAGCTTCAAAATCTGAAGCATTTTCTCTTGCATAAATTACTGATGAATTAATTTGATTAGAAATAGTTGAATAATCTTTTAAAACACCTGGTACAAAGTATTTTTGCACAAGTTTGCCATTTTCAGTGTTAACTAATAATTTAAGTAATTCTGGTTTCTTATTAACTTTATAATCGTAAATTGTGTTATCTAGTTTTTTATAGTAAACTGTGTTATTTAAATTCATTAATTTTGCATTTTCAAAAGAAAATACGTTTTCATTTTTTAAATTAAATATATCAACCATTTGATATGGAATTGATAATCATGAATATTTTTGTCATGTTGAAGAAGCGTTTTTAGCAACTTCAAGAGCTTTATCTAAGTAAGCAACTTGCTCTTTAGTAAATTTTTTATTTTCTAAGCCATTTGGCATAATGTATAAAATGTCTTTATTATTATTTAAATAAAATTTCTCTGCATCAATTTCATTTCCAGATTTGTGCAAATCATATTTAGTATTTAAATAATATGCTGCATTGTTTATACGAGTTGTTGAATTAGCAGCTATTACAGTTCCACCAATTGCCAAAGGAGCAAACAACATAATTGGTAGAGTTGTTGAAAATTTTTGATTTAATTTATAACTAATTAATGTGGTAACTAAGCCAAAAAATAGATAGCTTAATAATTGCACAAAGAAAGCCATAAATATAATCTTAGCAAAATCATTTGAAGGCACTAGATTTCAATAAACCAACATTCCGCCTAAAAATGATGTTGCTGATCAAATTAAACCCAATTCAAATAAACATAATATTTTTCCTCAATATATAGTTTTACGTGAGATTGGTTTTGAAAAGACTAGAAGCTCAATTCCTTCACTTTCTAAGTCTTTAAAAATGTTTAATGATTTTAATGATGAATATAAAACACCCATAACTAAAATCAATAAAGTGTAGCTATATAAAAATATATTTTTATAGCTCTCTTCAATTTTTACCGTAAAAAGAACAATACCTAATATTAAACTTATCACAAACTGAACTATAGGTAAGATTATTGTACTTTTCTTTTTAGAGGTGATTTTAAATATAAAATTTGAATAACTAACAAGCGATTTTTTCACTTTTCCTCCATTTTTTAATAACTAATATGTATATATATAATAACACAAACAATCATTTTAAATTACAAAAAAATATAATTATATTTATAAAAAAAATGTAATTTTTACATTAATTAATAAAAAAGCACCTTATTATTCAGTGCTTTTGAGAATTTTATATATAAAGGAACATTAATTTTGTTGGTTATTGTTTTGATTATTTGGATCAAATCCTTGTTTTTTTAGAATTTCAAGTGCTTGAGCCATTTTTTGTTCGAATTCTTTTACTTTTATTTCTAAGTTTTCAAAATCTTTTTTCTCTAGAAGTTCTTTCATTTCTTTAACTTCTTTTTCAACTTCAGATTTTTGAGCATCTGGTAGTTTTTTAGCTTCTTCTGAATTTAAAGTCTTTTCAACTTCATGAATAATTTGTTCAGCTTTAACTGATAGTTCAATTTCTTTACGTTTTTTAGCATCAACATCACGGTTTGCTTCAGCATCTTTTACCATTTTTTCAACTTCTTCTTTTGATAATGATGAAGTATTTTGAATTACTACTGATTGTTCTTTATTTGTTTTCTTATCTTTTGCAGTTACAGTTGTAATACCGTTAACATCGATTGAAAAACTTACTTCAATTTGAGGAACACCACGAGGTGCTGGTTCAATACCTTCTAAATTAAACTGACCTAAAACTTTATTATCACGTGCCAATTCTCTTTCACCTTGAGTTATTACAATACTTACTGCTGTTTGATTATCCATCGCAGTTGAAAACACTTGTGATTTTGTAACTGGAATTGTTGTGTTTCTAGGAATTAAAGGAGCAACTAAATCGCCTTCAACCACAATACCTAATGTTAGAGGGGTAACATCTAGTAATAAAACATCTTTAATATCTCCGGCCATAATAGCACCTTGAGTTGCAGCCCCAACAGATACAACTTCATCAGGGTTAATTGAGTTATTTAGACGTTTTCCAGTTACATCTGCTACTAATTTTTGGACAGCTGGCATTCTAGTTGAACCACCAACTAATAAAACTTCGTTAATTTCATTTCAGTCTAATTTAGCTTCGTTTAACGCATCTAATAAAGGTTTTTTAGTTCTTTCTAATAAATCGGCTGACATAGCTTCAAATTCAGATCTTTTTAATTCTAGCTCTACGTTAACAGGTCCATTTGCGTTCATAGCTAAAAATGGTAGAGAAATGTTAGCTAGCATTGATTCTGATAATGTAATTTTAGTTCTTTCTGCTTCTTCTTTTAATCTAGCCATTGCCATTTTGTCTTTTGAAGGGTCAAAGTCATATTTTTGTTTAATTTGTTCAATCATTCAATTAACAATTTTGTGATCTCAGTCATCTCCACCTAAGTGGTTGTCTCCTGAAGTTGATAAAACTTCGAATGTTCCATTTTCCATTTCTAGAATAGAAACGTCAAATGTACCTCCACCTAAGTCAAATACTAAAATTTTATGGTTAACATCTTTATCTTTATCAACACCAAAAGCTAAAGCAGCTGCAGTTGGTTCGTTAATAATTCTAACTACATCAAGTCCCGCAATAATACCAGCGTTTTTTGTTGCTTCACGTTGCGCATTGTCAAAGTATGCTGGAACAGTAATAACAGCTTTTTTAACTGGTTGACCTAATTTTTTAGCTGCATAATCTTTCATGTATGAAAGGATCATTGCAGAAATTTCTTCTGGTTTATAATCTTTATTATTTACGTGAACAGTTTTATCAGTACCCATAAATCTTTTAATTGATGCGACTGAATCTGGGTTAGTTTCTAATTGTCTTTTAGCAGCTTCACCTACTACTATTTCGCCGTTTTTAAATGCCACAACAGAGGGGGTTGTTCTTTTACCATTTGGGTTTTCCAAAACTTTTGGACTTCCATTTTCAATAACTGAAACTACAGAGTTTGTTGTACCTAAGTCGATACCTAAAATTATTTCTTTTGCCATATTTTTATCTCCTTATATTTTTATATTTAAGGTAAACATAAACTTTTTTCTATATTTACAAACAATATTTTAGCACATTTATTAGCACTTTGTAAAAAAGAGTGCTAAAAATTTGTTTTTAATAAAAAAAGAGGGGATATTTTCCCTCTTATCATGAATTTTTAGATAAAAAATCCTTTAATTTTTCAACCGCGTCTTTATTAATAGATAAATATAATCCCAATTCGTTAGGTATTTCTTTAACATTAGGATTAATAGTTAAAATTGGGTTTTTACCTATTATATAACTTGTTTGTTTTTCAAAGTTTTGACTTTGTTCACTATATTTAAATGGTAATTCATAAATAGGAATTAACTTCATTGAATCTTGATTTCTTTCATAAACTATATATTTAACTTTTATATGTGATAAATATGCCAGTGATTTATTTTTAAAAAACTCTGAGTCGTATAAAGAAGATAGATTTGTTGAAGATAATTTAGCTGAGTTTGCGTTAGATGAACTTTCATTATTAGATATATTAGAATTTGAAGATTCAATTTCACCTTCATCGTCTATAGTTTGAAAATCATTATATAAAATTGCATTTGAATACATTTCTGAAGCAGTTAGATCTTTTTCAATTGTTTGTATTTTATTATCGTTTAATTCTAGTGATAAAGCGCTTTGAATGTTTGAATCTTCTGATATATTGGTTTTTTCTGAAAATTCTAATTTAGCTTGTTCTTCTTCGTCTAATGATAATATAAATTTGCCATCCTCTTCAGCCAATTTGCTATCAGGAATAGTTTGAAAATTGTCATTATATTTTAAGACATTAATTATTTTGTTATTGACTGACAAGGTAAATAGTTTTAATTTGTTTGTTTTGATTTCTTCATTTGACAATTTCAATATTTCACTTGCTATATCTTTTGCCATTTGTTCAACATCATTTAAAATAAAGGCATTTTTATCAACTTTTTCTTTAAAAAATTCATCAATTTTTTTAACTATTAAATCGCCTAGTAAAGATGTGAAAGGACCAAATTTTTTTAATGTTTTTGAAACAGGATTATCACCTAATAGAAGTCCGTTAATAATTAACTCATTAATTGCTTGTTTAGCTCTTGGCAATAGATTTGTATCAATATCTTCAAAACTCGAAAGAATAGAACTTAAATTATTAATAACTTGGTTTTTAGCTTTACTTTCTAAATAATCATTGTTTAAGATTTGTCAATAATTACTTAAAAATCATTTATAATCAGATGTTTCTTCAATTTTATTAATTTTGTCTAAAAAATTATTAACTTCTGGTAACTCAGATTTTGGTATTAAATAATATAGTCTAAATAGCTTATTAGAAATTTTTTCGAAATTTTGATCAATTTCTAAAAATGGATTATTTACCGCCATAAGTGCTTTAGCTATTTTAAATTTATTATTTTCAATAGAAAACGGTGTTGAATAATAATAAAATAATTCTTCTTTTGATAAATTTTGCAACTTTAAATAAGAAAATTCTTTTATTAATAAAACGTTATCTTCTAATACTGAGCTATCAATTAATTCTGATAACTTTGTTTTAGTATCGTCATTAACAATTTCTAAATCTTCTAATATTTTATTTGAAGATATTAAAGTATAAGTTTTAGCTCTTCTAACATCTTTATAATCGTTGATTATATGATTTGTAATTGGTTTATTTTTAGCTTTTAATAATTCAATTTCAGTTTTCAAATAGTCTTTAGAAAAAGTTTCTAAAATATTGATATTTATGCTAGCTTTAATTTCGTCATTAAAACTAAAAATTAGGTTATTTTCGCTGTCTTTAGATAACTCTTTAAAATAGAAAGCTCTTTCTTCGTTTGTAAAAACATAACCATCTTGTTTTGGACTATTAACTTTTTGAGCAACAAACTTATTATTTTTTAAATACTCTTCAAGTGCTTGAAGATACTTGTTTGCTAGATGACTTAAATCTTTGGCTCTATCACGTAAGTCAATAAAAGGATTTGATTGCAATTTATTAATAGTTTCTTTTCTTAAAGATGCTAAACCTTCACTGCTTTTGTCACTCATAAAAGTTTCAATGTTTAAAAAGACAGGAATCATTGATGTATATTTATTTTGATATAACGTATGTATTGCTTGATAAATAACTTTTTTAATTTGAGCCCAGGTTGCTTCAGAGTTTTGATTTTTATCTAATTTTTCCTTTTCATATTTATTCAATAATTGATTCAATTCTTCTTTATAGTTATTTGCTATTTTTGAATTGTTAATAATTTTTCTATATTGTCCTATGTCATTCTTTTCTTGATCTTTTTTAGCACATGAAATAGCTAAAAATGGTAATGCTGAAGATAATAATGCTGTTGATAATAATAGTTTTTTAATTCTTGTTCTCATAATTTATATTTTACTAAATTAAAAACTAATAAATCATTCTAATCAACTTTTAAGCCATTTTTTAACTAAAAAATCAATAAAAATGCGATTGTTTAGCCAAAAAGATACTTAAAATTTACTTTATTGATATTTTACTTTTTACTAAACTTATATCTTTTTAAAAATAAAAAGATGCATCACTATGGATACATCTTTATTCAAAAAAAATATTATAAAGTTTGTTGACTTGTAATTGTTTTAACTTGTTGTTTTTTAAAGTATTTTTTGTAAAGCATAATTGAACCTATTAAAGAAATTATAGCAATACCCAAAATTGTTCCTACTATTAATAAAATAAACTCTTTTAGATTGTTTTTATCTTCTATTAAAGAAACAGCACCTAAAATAATATTCAATATTTGTGTTGCTAATCAAACGAAAACAAAAACATAAACAGGTAACATTGAAATACTTTTAACTAAGCTTTTAACTTCCAAACTTAAGTTTGAAGCTTTTATTACTAAATTCAATAATATTAATATAAATGATATTGCTGAAAAGGCAATTGACACTGCATTTAGGGCAATAGTTGCAACCGTTAATTTTTTATTTTTAAACATATTCTCTCTACAATCCTTGATTAAAGTTATTTTGGTCATTTTGGCTATATGAGTTGTAATTATTTTGATTAAAACTATTTAAATTAGATTGATTAAGCTGATTGTTTTGATCATCTTTAGAAATTTTTGCCAACCCGATGCAAACCCCGATAAATGCCAAAACTGGTAAAAGAAATGCTCCAACTAAAATTAAAATCCCAACTCCTGAATATCCAGGTTTTGATACGAGAAGCGCACCACAAACTATATTTAAAATAAATGTGATAAATCCTAAAAAACTTCCAAATCCTAAAACTAAAAAGTAGCCAACACCTAGCAATGATAAACTTTTAATAAAGTCTTCATTATTATGTGATGAAGTTCCATTTACTGCAAAGTGTACTAAATACATCAATGAAGATATACATACTAAAATTGTACTTAATATTGATAAAATTAAATTAGCTATAAATATACCTTTATATTTTTTCATAGCATCCCTTTCTATATATTTTTTTAACATTTTAATTATATCATACATGAATACTTGCTTTATTGGTTTTATAGATGAATCAATCAACTTAGCTAATGTTTTAATAAAAATATTTTATTGATTATCGCAATTAATTTTATCTATTAAATCCTCGATTTTATAGAGTTGTTCATCTGTCATTTCATCTCAGATAAAATGAGTTAGATTATCAAATATAATTAGCTTTTTATTAAGTTCGGCAGCCACTTCAATAACTGAATCTAAAGGAACAATATTATCAACAGAACCTTCAATCATAAGATAATTATTAGTATTTTTGTATAAAGGTTTTATTGACTGATCTAAATATTTTTTATTCAAAACTTCTTTAATAAGAAAACTAAATAACATTTTGTTTCTAAATATATCTTTGAAGCCTATGGCTAATTCTTTTAAACTAATTTTAGATGGCAAAATTCTATCACTATTCTTTGCTTCTTTTTTTATTGTTCGTATATTTTTAAATTGTCTTTCATAATTTTTTATTCAAGACAATGATATTAAATTAGTTTTATAGTTAAATGGTGATGTCAATATTCCGTATTTTGCAATTTTAGAATTTAATAGACTAAGAGCAGTAACAGCTCCCATACTATGAGAAATAACTAAACAATTTTCATAGCCAATCATTTTTATAAACTCAGTAACTACGTTTGCATAATGCTCAAGTGTTATTTTTTCATTATATGAACTTTTACCACAACCTGGCATATCCAAAGCAGCAATATCAAAATCTCTGTCTTTAATATCAATTAGACGATAAAACATTTGTCAGTAAGATCCAAATCCATGAATTAATAAAACTTTATAAGGCTTACCTGTATCTTCAACATAAGCATTAATTAATTCTCCGCACACATTAAATAATCTTTCTGTAATCACTTTATCTCCCTTATATTTATAAATTATAAAAAAATTAACTTACTTTACCGTATCTATTTTCAATTAATTGGCTGATAATTATTTAAACTAACCGTTTTTAAAAGTATAGACTTTTATGGTTAATGTCTAAATAATAAAAGCTAATTAATATGAAAATCATAATAATATGACTATGTTATAATAAATGTATAAATTATTTAAGGAGAAAAAATATGAAGAAATCTAAAAAAATATTACTATCATTGGTAGCGTTAACATCATTCGCTTCATTACCAGTTGCGGCGATTTCATGTCAAACACCTGCCAAACCAGAAGAACCAAAAACAAATGAAGTAAACAAAGAAAAAGACAAAAAACCAGAAGAACCAAAAACAAATGAATCACAAGTTGACCCTCTTGTTGCTAAAGCAAATGAAAAAGCTAAAGCTCTTGCAGTTGCTTCTAACTTCACTTTCAATTTAGGAAGCGATTATACAAAATCAACATTATTAGAAGCCCTAAAAGCTCAAGGAGCAGTTTTAGCTTACAGTTTCACAGCATATAATATTGCATTATATGATGGAAAACCTGATTGAAAACAAGCTTCTCAAAAACAAATTTTTGAAGTCAATAAATCATTTGTTGATAGTGATAAAGAAGTTAAATACAACTTCCAAGTAGCCAACCCAGATTCACCAACCTACAAATCTTCAAAAAACAATCAAACAAAAATTAATTCACAATTGAAATTTACAGTTAATGAAGCAGAAAAAACCATTACATTAGAATTCAAAGGTGCATTTTTCGTTCCTAGAAAAGAACCAGTTATTGGAACAGAAATTTTCAAAGTTGTATTACCTATCGAATTAGAAGAAGCTACAACTAACGAAAATTCAGGAACAGAAGGAGAAGCAGGAACTTCAGAAAACACAGGAAACCAAGGAACTGGTTCAACAGACTCATCTGCAGGTTCAGCAACACCTAACACAAATGGTTCAGAAGGTTCAAATAAAGACGAATCAGCTAACGCAGGAACAGATGCTCAGGGCGGAAGCAACTCATCAAGCGACGCAAACGCTTCAACAGGAACTGGAACAACCGGTGGATCAGATTCATCACCTACAGTTAAACCAAATGAAGGAACAGGTAGTGAAGGAACATCAAACGGTGCAGATAGTACTGACCAAGGAACTGGTTCAACAGGCTCATCTGCAGGCTCATCAACACCTAATACAAATGAATCAGAAGGTTCAAATAAAGATGAATCAGCTAACGCAGGAACAGATACTCAAGGCGGAAACGGCTCATCAAGCGACGCAAACGCTTCAACAGGAACCGGAACAACCGGTGGATCAGATTCATCACCTACAGTTAAACCAAATGAAGGAACAGGTAGTGAAGGAACATCAAACGGTGCAGATAGTACTGACCAAGGAAACGGATCAACAGGAGATTCTAATAGTGCAGGAACTACAACTGGTGGAACCAACACAGAAGCAACTGGTGGAGACCAAAATGGTAGTTCAACAGGCGAAACAAGCTCTTCAACAACTGAAGAAGGCGCCGGTACAAATAATGAAAATGGTGGAACACCAGCTTCAGGCTCATCAAATGGCACAGTAACAGAACCTACAACATCAGAAGGAGAAACATCTTCACAACCAGCAACACCTACAGCACCAGAAGGTGGGGAAGCTTCAGGAACATCAGGATCTGGAGAAACAGTTGAACCAGCATCAGCTCAATAATATTAATATATATATTAAAAATACTCACCAGTAAGGCGAGTATTTTTATACTATTTTTTAAAATTAAAAGCTATAAAATTAATATTTTTACCTAGTTCATTAAATTTTTTCTCGTAATCAGTAAAATGGTTTTCTATTTCAAAATCACAATTGTGTAAATCAGTAGTTTTATAAATGATATTCGCGTTAAATGCTTCCAATTCTTCTAATGCAAACTCATATAAACCGTCATTATCACTTTTAAAATAAATAACGCCATCTTCTGACAAAATCTCTTTATATTGTTTTAAAAAGTCACGATACACAAGTCTTCTCTTAAAATGCCTTTTCTTGGGTCAAGGATCTGAAAATGTTAATCAAATTGTATTAATTTTTCCTGAAAAATATTCGTTTATTTTAATAGCATCTCCTATCAAAATAAACATATTATCTAAATTATTCTCTTCAATTTTTTTAAGTGCTGAAAGCGCTGGAGTTGAATATTTTTCCAAGCCAATATAAATATTTTCTGGGTGGTTTTTTGCTAATTCAGATAACATTTTTCCCTTACCCATACCGATTTCTAAAATAGTATTTTCTTTAATTAAAAGGGGGAAAGTTTTAATTGAATAATTACTTTCTTCTATTATATTAATAGCATCTTTGTTATGTCTTAATCTCATATTAAAAATATTAAACTATTTTAAAAATAAAGGATAAAAATTATTTTTAACTTAACTCTACATATTTTTTTAAAACTAAAGTAATCGAAGTTAACTTATACAAAAAACCGGGCAATGAGCGCTCGGTTTTTTGTATATTAGCCAAAATTAGTTACTGCTTTGTTTAAATTCTTCTTGAATATATTTTCCTTCGCCGTCTTTCATTTGCCCTGTTGCTACTAAAATTATGTCGATTATAGTTCAAATTCCAAAACCACCTAATGTTAATAATTTAGCAATGCCAAGCCCTATTCTGCCCGCATAAAAACGGTCGACTCCAAACTTACCTAAAAATATAGATAATAAAAGTGTTACTAGCCAATTTTTTGATGATTTCATTTAACTTTTTTTCCTTTCAATTAAGTAAATTAATTTTCAATTTATAAGTTTAACACGATAGTTATAAATAAGATTAAAATCGGCACTTTATTATTGTAATTTACAATATTTTTTAATAATTTATTTAAATATAAACTATTATTAAGTTTTCATTAAAAAGGCTATTTACATTTATAAAATTAAATTCTAGTCTCAAAAAAATATTGAAATCCTAGATTTTAACCTTATAGAATAAAAGCTTTTACCTTCTTTTAGTAATATTTGGTATTATTTAATTAGTGAATTAATAAAAAGTATTATTTCATTTAATTTATGTATTAACAAAATTCTAAATAATAACCGGGAGAAATTGTGAAGCTCGATAATAAAATAAATAGTTTTCAGGATCTTTTTAGTGGTCCAGACTATAGTAACAAAACTAAGAAAAATCACCGCCGTCTCTTTGAGATGGGACAAATAACGTCAATACAAGCATTTAAATATGATGGAACTGTTTATCGTCAATATGAGGGAGCAAAAATAGTTGCAAATCTTGACGATTTCGTTGTTGTTTTATTAGTTAAAAGCAAAGTAATGGAAGAAAATATTAATTGAGTTGTATCAGAACCAATTCTATTCTTTTTTGCTAAAAATAGATTTTATAATGCAAGTATAACTCTTAATAAATCAAAAAATAATTACACTTATATTAATCTAGCAAGTCCTTTTTATGTTGATAATGGGATTATAAAATATATTGATTTTGATATTGATGTAAAATGCTATGCCGATAAGGATTTTAATGTTATTGATTGACAAGACTTTAAAAATTCGATTGTTAATTATAATTATTCACTTAAATTAATTTACAAAATTTATGATGAGCTTGATTTTCTACATGAACAGCATAAAACTAAATCCGGTATTTTTTCAAAAAAACTAGTTGATAGTATACAAAAAATGTTAAAAGAAGCGGGAGATATTTAATTGTTATTCCTGTCATGACCTCGTTTGAAATAAACGAGGTTTTTTTGATATAATTTTAATATATTTTAATATATTAACTCAGGAGAAATTATGAATAATAATGACGATAAAGAACAATATAAAAAATTATACGAAGATGATAATGAAAATTACGAATTTGAAGATGAAATAAAAAAGGTTTTCGTAGAAGAAGCTACTATCGAAGATGAAGAAGAGGAACTTCCGCCACAAGAAAAAGAAGGTTATAAAGTTGAACCTAATCTTTTAGATTCAGAAGTAAATGGTTTAAGGCCAGCAGATCTAGCATCAGTTATGAAGAGTTCATTCATTGAATATGCAATGAGTGTTATAGTTTCTCGTGCATTGCCAGATGCAAGAGATGGTCTAAAACCAGTTCATAGAAGAATTCTTTATGGAATGAGTGAACTTTCAATGTTTCATACTGCTCCGCATAAAAAATCTGCGCGTATTGTCGGGGATGTTTTAGGTAAATATCACCCTCATGGCGATAGTTCAGTTTACGAAGCAATGGTTAGAATGGCTCAAGATTTCTCGCTACGTTACCCATTAATTGATGGTCATGGTAACTTTGGATCAATCGACGGCGATGAAGCTGCCGCCATGCGTTATACTGAGGCAAGAATGAGTAAAATTGCCGGCGCAATGGTTGACAGTATTAAAAAGAATACAGTTGACTTTATTGATAACTATGACGGAACCGAAAAAGAACCAGTTGTTCTACCAGCTCGTTTTCCTAATCTATTAGTTTCAGGAACAAGTGGTATTGCCGTTGGTATGGCAACAAATATACCGCCTCATAATTTATCTGAGGTAATTGATGCTGTTTGTGCTTTAGCTAAAAATCCTCAAATAACAATTGAAGAATTAATGAAACATGTTTTAGCGCCAGATTTTCCGACTGGGGGAATCATCTTTAATAAGGCTGGTTTAATTGAAGCATACAATACTGGTCGTGGTTCTATAACAATGCGTTCAAGAACTCATATCCAAGAGTTAAGCAATGGTAAAAGTAAGATAATTGTTACTGAAATCCCTTATGAAGTTAAAAAGACCGAAATAATGGAAAAAATTTCTGAATTAATTAAATTTAAAAAAATTGAAGGAATCGGAGATTTTAGAGATGAATCTAACCGTGATGGTATTAGAATTGTCATTGAAATTAAAAAGGGATTTGTGCCAGAGGTTATATTAAATAAATTATTTAAATTAACTAGATTGCAAACTAATTTTTCATTTAACATGATTTCGTTAGTTAAAAACGAACCAAGATTGTTAAATTTAAAACAAACCCTAGAAGTTTATTTAGATCACCAAGTAGATGTTGTAACACGTAGATTAAAATTTGATTTAGAAAAAGATTTAGCTCGTGCTCACATTCTTGAAGGTTTAAAAATAGCTATTGAAAACATTGATAGAGTAATTGAAATTATTAAAAAATCGAAAAGTAGTCAAGAAGCTCAAGATAAATTAGGCGAAGAATTTTCTTTAACAGAAATTCAAACCAAAGCAATCGTTGAAATGCGTTTAGCTCGTTTGACTGGTTTAGAAATTGAAAAAATGAATGATGAACTTCGTGAAGTTCATGAAAGAATAGAAGAATATAGAAGAATATTATCTTCATATGATTTATTAATTGAGTTAATCATAAAAGAATTGCAAGATATTAAAAATGCTTATGGAGATAAGCGTAAGAGCGAAATTAAATGAGATCAAATGAGTGATATCAATAATGAAGATTTAATTCCTCAAAAAGATATAGTTATTACCCTTACAACAAACAACTACATCAAGAGTTTAAGCGTTGATGAATATAGGGAACAAAAACGTGGCGGTGTGGGCGTAACAACCGTTAAAACATACCAAGACGATGATATTCAAGACATTATAGTTGCAAATACACATACAGATTTATTAATTTTTACAAACAAGGCTAAAGTTTATAGAATTAGAGGACACGAAATTCCAATGGCTTCTAAACAATCAAAAGGCCAACCAATCATAAATATTGTTAGCGCAATTGAAAAAGATGAACAAGTTATTAAAATTTTAAAAATTGATGAATATTTGGAAAATGAATACTTAATTACCGTTTCTAAAGAAGGTATTTTGAAAAAAACAAGTATTTTGGAATATCAAAGAATTAATAAGAACGGTAAATTAGCTTTAAAAATAGGTGAAGACGATAGACTTGTTGATGCTTTAATAGCAGATGACAATGATGAGTTATTTATAGCTGCAAGTAATGGTAGACTTAATAGATTTGACAACTCTGAAATCAGAGCTCTAAGTAGAAATGCTCAAGGTGTTAAGGCCATTAAATTAGAAAACGGTGATAGAGTTGTATCTGTTTTAAATTCAAGAGATGGAAAATATGTTTTAAGTTTAGGCGATGAAGGTTTTGGTAAACTAACACTAGTTGACTCGTTTAGAAAGACCAAAAGAAATTCACGTGGAGTTTATGCGCTAAATAAAGATAAGGCAGGAGATTTGATTTACTCTTCTTGCGTTCGTGGAGTTGAAGATTTAATCATTATTACAAATGATGGTGTATCAATAAGATTTTCTTTAAAAGACGTAGCAATTGTTGGAAGAAACTCTAAGGGCGTTAAATTGGTAAATCTAAAGGGAAGAAACACTAAAATTGTTGGTGTAGCTAAAATATTAGATCAAGAAGAAAATACAACTGAAAGAACAATTAGCGAAGAAGAGCTAAAAGTTATTACTACTGAAAATCAAGAAGAAATTGAAGAAAATAATTTAGATGAACAATAATTAAGAGCAAAATTAAGTTATTTAATATTGTGTAATTAAAAAAGCGTTATAATTAATGTATGCATTTAAAACGAAATTATTCTTTTGATGCATAGATTGTAGTTGCAAACACCCTACCGGGTGTTTTTTTATATAAAAAATGCAACATTTAAACCTAAGTAATTTAAAGTGTTGCATTTAATTTGCACTCTAAGTTCGATACTAATAAGTATGAATCTTATTTGAATAAAAATGTGTTTGTTTCCTAATAATTGTTAAAACTGGGAATATCGCAAATATTATAACTGTGTAAAAAGGAATTTCTAATAAACTTTTAAACATAATCGGAATTGCAAATATTGGGAAGTATTCTTTATAATCTCAATGTCCACTTCTAAAACGGTTATGATAATTTATATAAGCAAATGGCCCTCACAATCATCTTGTTAATATTAATATAATAAATACAGATACTAGAATAAAAAATAATAGTGTTACATTTAATTTAACAACAACGCTTCTAGTTGTTAAATTAATTACTGTGAATATTAAAGCGGTGATTCATATAAAGGTTAACCCCGTTACACCTACAGCTAAAACAAAACTTCATTTTAAAAGATTTTTTCTTTTAACTGCAAAAGTATTCTGAGGTAAATTGTGCCCATGTATTGCTAGAACAGATATGAAAACAGCTGTAATTGCTATTAAAAATATATATCCCAATATCCAGGTCTGATGTTGCTTTGTAAACATTATTTTTAATAATCAGCCTGATAAAAAGGCAATAAATGCCGGCACAACAGCATATTCAATCATTCATGTACTTATTCCGTATATCAATTGATTAATCGTATCGCATAATATCCCTAATAAAGCACCTTTTCAAGGTCCTAAAGCAAGACCAAAAATTATAAATACTGCATAAGTAATACCAATATTGAACGCACCAGTAAAAACATATCTTTCCATTACTGATGCAATAATATAAATGGCTAGCATTATCCCAAAAACTGAAATATCATAAATGTTAAGCTTATATGATTTTAATTTCATTTTTCTTTTAATTTGTCATAATAGTGTCATGTTATACACCTCCACTACAATTTCAATATTTTACATTATAAAGGCAAAAAGCACGAAAAAAAGTCCCCTAAAAGGACTTTTTTAGTAAATTATAAAGCCATTTCAATTAATGTTTTAACCATTGCAAACATTGGCTTTTCATTGCTTTCATTTGTTCCAGCAACATCTAAGTGAATATATTCAACTCCGTTTGTAAATTCTTTTAAAAACATTGCAGCTGAGTTAGATCCACCCATACCTGTTAAATCGGTATTTTTTAAATCAGCAACTAAAGAACCTTTCATAAACGCTTCATATTCATCGTCAAAAGGCATTCTTCAAATTAATTCGTGTTGAGCTTTAGCTGCTCTTGAAATGTCATTTCATGCTTTATCAGTGGTTGCTCATGTACCTGTATATGTTTCACCTAGAGCCATAATCATTGCTCCAGTTAATGTTGCAACGTCAACTAATCTAGTTGCATATAAATGTTTAGCAGCATAGTATAACCCATCGGCCATTACTAATCTACCTTCAGCGTCAGTATTGTTAATTTCAACTGTTTTACCACTCATTGATGTTCAAACATCATCAGGTAATGAAGCATCCCCATTAACTCTATTGTCAGTTATGCACATAACAGCTGATACGTTTGATTTAGGTTGTAATTGAGAAATTGCTTTCATAGCGGCAGCAACAATAGCTGAACCAGACATATCATATTTCATTCCTAACATATAACGTCCAGTTTTAATATTATAACCACCAGAGTCAAATGTAATACCTTTACCTACATAAACAGTTTTTTCTAATGAACCTGGGTTTCCTTTATATTCAATAACAACAACTCTTGGTTCATAAACTGATCCACGGTTAACTGAAAGTAATAGACCCATGCCTAATTTTTCAATTTCTTTTTTGTTTAAAACTTTAACTGATAAATTTTTGTATTGTTTAAAATCTTTTGCAACTAAGTCTGCTAATTGTTCTGAGTTTAATTCATTTGGAGGAGTAATACCTAAGTTTCTTGCTCAGTTTTGTGCATCAATTAAAACTGATGCTTTTTTAAATGCTTTTAAAGCCTCTTCAGTAGGTTGTTCTAACAATAAACTCAATTGGTTTGTGTTTTCTTTTTTTGTAAATGTTTTTTTGTTATATAGTTTTGCGGCTGCAAAATTAATACCCTTTGTAAAAGCATCAATTACTTCTAAAATTGTTAACTTTTCAACTAAAACAAATGTTGATAAATCAATTTGATAATCACGAGCGGCATTGTATCCTAAATTAACTGCTAATTCATAAATAGAATCATAATCAACTGAGGTTCTTTCGCCTAAATAAATGTATGCAATGTTTTTTGATAGGTATTCGGTAATTTTATTTTCTTTTTCAATTAAATTTTCTGGTAAGTTATCGCCTTTAAAGATAGCTTTTAATAAAGTAGCTTTTGATCTTTTAGTTTCTAATTGTTTGATTAATTCCATAAAATCTCCTTGATTATTTTTGAGTTTCCGCTAATTCAGTTAAAGTAGCAACTAAAACTCCAGTACCCATACCTTTAATATCTGCCGTTCCTGCAACATCACAGTGAATGAAATCTACACCATTAGTAAATTCTTTTAAAAACATTGCAGCTGTATTACAGTCTGATTTTTCTGAACTATTGTAGTTATTTAAATCTGCAACTCTTGAAGATTTATTAGGCTTGTGAAAATCTTCGTGCATTGGCATTCTTCAAACTTTTTCATGAGCTAATAAAGCGGCTTGTTCAAATGTTTCTCATCTTTGATCATCAGTTGAATAAATACCTGAATAAGTTCTTCCTAGTGCTCTTGTCATTGCTCCAGTTAATGTTGCAACATCAACTAATAATGAAGCTTTTAAGTTTTTAGCACCATAGTATAATCCATCAGCCAATACCAATCTTCCTTCAGCATCAGTATCAGTTATTTCAACTGTTTTACCACTTAGTGATTTAACAACCGATTCTGGCATTGTAGGATGAACATCAATTGCATTATCTGTTAACATCATAACCGCAGCAACATTAGCTTTAATTTCTAATTGCGCAATAGCCTTAACAGCATAAGCACAAATTACAGAACCTGACATATCAAATTTCATACCATCCATGTGGTAACCCTTGGTATTGTAACCACCAGTATCGAATGTAATACCTTTACCAACGTATACAAATTTTTCTTTTGATTTAGGATTTCCGTTGTATTCAGCGACTAATACACGAGGTTGATGTGATGAGCCTGCATTAACCGCTAATAAAAGCCCCATTCCCAATTTTTCAATTTCAGATTTTGTTAAAACTTTAACTGTTAAACCTTTAACTTCTGATAAATCTTTTTTAACTTCTCTTGCTATGTATTCACTTGTAGCAACGTTTGGAGGAGTAATTTGTAAATCTCTGGCGGCATTCACGGCCTCAGCGATTGTAATTAATTTTTTAACAAATTTGACATATTGTTTATCTTCATAAAATAAAGTAATTTCAACTGGGTTTTTGTCTTTTGATTTTGATTTTTCTTTAGCTGAGTATAATTTTGCATCATTGTATACTAAACGATTTACAAATGCACGTAAAACGTCTTGCGCATTTAATAATCCTGTTTCAACAAACGATAAAATGTCAACTTGATAGTTTCTTCTTTTAGATAGAATAATTGAATCTACAACTTTTAAAAAATCATAGTAATTTTTAACATCTTTTGAGATGTATACATAAGCAACGTTTGATTCAAAATCTTCAGTTATATAATTATCTGATTTTGCAACATAATCTGGAAATTTTTGTCCTTCAAATGCTGCTTTTAATAGCATTGAATCATTACGTTTTGTTTCGTAATTCGAAATCATATTGTTCCTTTCTAGAAATTTATTTACTATTTAGTAAAATAGTATGCTTATATTATAACGTTTATTTTCGTAAACTATTAAATAAAAAATAGACCTTACAAAAAGTCTATTTTGTGCTTCAATCAATTTTTGTTTTATTTTGCATTTCAAGCAATTTATTTACCTTTTCAAATACTCTCGATCCCTTAAATCCTTTTAAAAATCCTAGGGGAGATGGGTGGGATGTTTCGATAATTATTTGATTTTCTAAGTTTACCTTCTTTAAAAAATTACTTGCTTTTTTACCTAATACTAAATAAATAATATTTTTATGTTTTAAATTAATCTCAGTTAATAAATTCTGACTAAATATTTCTCATCCAATATTTTTGTGCGCCAAAACCTTGCCTATTTCAGTTGTTAATATTGTGTTCAACAATAATATTCCCTGGTCCTTTCAATTTTCAAGACTGTTAGAGTTGAATGAAGTCTCAGGATATGAGTTTTTAATTTCTAAAAACATGTTTCTTAGTGACATTGGAGTTTTTTTATCATTAGATGAAAAAGCCAAACCATCTGCTACCCCTTGAGCTGGATAGGGGTCTTGGCCGATAATTATAACTTTTAGATTATTAAAATCAAAGCCTTCCAATGCGTAAAAAACTTTTTCGATTGACGGTGTAATATTTTTATTTAATAAAACTAATTCAATGTTTTTAAAATATTCTTTTTCTTTTTCATAATTTAAAAACTGCTCAAAATTAAATATCATGTTTTACTCTTTTTTTACCTTCAAATTGATATTCAATTAAATACAAAATTCCATCTTTAAATTTCAAAGATAAAGGTGATTTTATTTTTTTGTCTGTTGCTCTAAAGATTTTTAGTCTCTTTCCATTATTAATTATAAAAGCTCCGGGTTGATCATTAAATGCTTTTATTTTCCTTAATGCTTCTTGTACTGTATTTTCAAAAAACAATTCGGCTTCTTCATTCGCAATTTTAGGCGCAAATGTAACCTTTGATTCATCTTGAATTTGCGCTTTGGCCCTGCCTTCATAAATATCTTTAATTCAAGTTGGTAAATTCTCGATAGCAGATTGCGCTAATTTTTCAAAAACTTCTAAAGCCGTATCGTCTTCTTCAATAGTAATCTCAGCCTTAGCAAACATATTACCAGCATCCATTTTATCAATCATTTCAATTAATGTAATTCCGGTTTTTTTATCGCCATTTAATAAGGCGTATTGAATTGGCGCTGCTCCTCGATAGTTTTCTAATAAACTCCCATGAACATTTAATGGTAATATTTTTGGCAATTTTAATACCGAATTAGGAATAAATTGTCCAAACGATGCCGTTATGAAAAAATCAAATTCGATTGATGCTAAATCATCGTAAATTTCTTTTATTTTACTTGGTTGAAATAATTTAATACCGGTCTCATTTGCAAATTTAGCAACTTCTGTTTCGATTGGTTTTTTATTACGGTCTAATTTATTGTTCGGCTGACTAACTAAAGCAATAATTTCAAATAATTCATTTTCATATAAAGATTCAAAAATTTTTCTTGAAAAATCGCCTGTTCCAGCTAATACTAATCTTATTTTCTTATTCATAAACTAAATTATACAATTGATATAAAGTTTTATAAATATTTATATTAAATGCAAGAATGATTCAATACATAACATAAAATTAAAAATTAACAGATGTTAATATAAAAAACATTGATAATATCTATATTTTTCAGTAAAATGATTTTTTAAAAATAAAAAAAGCATAGTTTTTTACTTGCTTTTTAAATCGTTATAATTGGTATAAAAGTTAATTTTAGATTCTTGTTTATTTATTATTCTTACATAATTTGGAACATGCTTTAAAATTATTAAAATTGCACAGATAACAATAATAATAGCATGACTTGGGTAAGGTGTATTTCTTTGCATAAAAGAAATAAAACTTTGCGAATAAATAATTGGTATAAATCCTAAATAAGGAACAACTAAAGCGCTTAATGCAGATGATAACGATACATATTTAGTAATTAGAATTAGAGCTATATAAATCATTACAAAAATAGTGAAAATCATTAAATCAAAAGCTAGCACAATTCCGAATAAACATGCCACGCCCTTTCCGCCCTTTAATTTAAAAAATATTGGAAAAATGTGGCCAACCAAAGCGCCCGCCCCCGCTATTATGGGTAAAATAAAAACGTCATTTAATCAAGTTTTAATAGAAAAAACAATCATTATTGATATGTACGCTTTAAAAATATCAAAAATAAAGATAACTGCGCCAAACTTAATGCCAAAATTTCGCATAGCATTGGTTGCTCCGGCATTACCAGAGCCAACATTTCTTAAATCTTTACCACGTTTCTTGCTCAAAATAATCGCCAAATTTATTGAACCAATAAAATAGGCGATCGCAAAAATTACTATATTTATTCAAACATATTTTCAATCAAAAGATAATTTTGATAAGTTTTCTAACATATTTGCTTTCTCTAAATTCATAAAAAATATCATACATTAATTTTTTTATTATTAACAAAAATGAGGTCCATAGACCTCATTGCAAATTATTCTATGATTCAAATTGCTTTGTTTTTAACGATTATGTTGTCGCCTTGCAATAAATCATAATTTATTGATATTTCATTACTGGTTATTTTAACTTCTTTTAAATAAAAGTCAATATTTAAACTCTTATCTTCAGTAATTTTTAAAGAGTTTGTCACTCTTTGGTTTTTTATCATGTGCAGACTCTGGCTTGCATAAGATACAAAAACTTCGTCTTCACTAGCTTTTAAATTGCATTCAAAAGTATTTTCATCTTTAAAATCGATGCAAATAAATTTTCCTTCAACTCTTTCTATATAAGGAACAAATTGTGTTTCTAAAGGAATATCTTCTTTTATATTGTCTATCGTTGAAACTAATTTGTATTTTATTCGCATAATTTAACTAAACGTGACATGATTACTTCTTTACCAAATAAATAAATTGCTTTGGCAAGTTCAGGTCCATGTTCTTCATATGTGGTTGCCAATCTAATTGGCATAAATAGATCTTTACCTTTAACTGAACAAACTTCTTTTGTTTCGTCAATAGCTTGTTGAATATTTTCAACTGTAAATTCTTTTTCTTTTAATGAGACATAAAAACTTTTAATAACATTATTTAACTCTAAGTTTTCAGGTTCTTTGTCTTTAGGATTTAAATAAATTAATAAATTTTTACGAATTTCATCAAGAGTAGCTGAAGATTGTTTATATGTTGAAACGAATAAATTATTTCAATCGGCGTCCTTAGGAGAAAATAGTTTTTCAATAATTTCTTCATTAGGAACATTTTTCATATATTGTTTTGAAAATCATTCCATTTTAACAATATCAAATTTTGATGGTGATTTACTTAAACGTTCTGGGTCAAATTTTTGAATTAATTCCTCACGTGACATAATTTCGGCTTTATCAGCTGATGTTCAACCTAATAAAGCCAAAAAATTAAATATTGCTTCAGGGCGATATCCTTCATTTTTGTAATCTTCAATAAATTGTTTTAATGTCTTGTCACGCTTTGAAAGTTTTTTACCTTCCATATTTGTGATAATTGTTAGGTGCCCAAATACAGGGTGTTCTCAACCAAAAGCTTGATATATTGCTAATTGTTTAGGAGTGTTAGTTATATGCTCTTCACCTCTTAAAACATTAGTAATTTCCATTTGATGGTCATCAATAACAACGGCAAAATTATATGTTGGATAACCATCAGATTTCATAATTACGAAATCACCAATATCATCGCTATTAACAGAAATTTTTCCTCTAACTAAATCATCTCATTCATAAATAGTATTTTTAGGCAATCTCAAACGAATTGAATATTCTCCCGCTGCATCTCTTCTTTGTTTTTCCTCATCAGAAATCTTCAATCAATCTGGGTTATATCTAAATGAAGCAATATTAGCTTCTTCTGATTCTTGGTGTTGTTTTTCTAATTCTTCCGAACTATCATAGGCCTTATAAGCATGTCCATTAGCAATTAATTCATCTGCATATTTTTTATATATATCTAATTTTTCACTTTGACGGTAGTTTCCATATTTAGCATTAGGTTTTAAAGGACTTTCATCAGGAATAATGCCAAGTCAAGCAAGGTTATTAAGTTGACTTTCTTCTCCACCCTCAACATTACGAGCAACATCAGTGTCTTCTAGTCTAAAAATAAAGTCACCATTAAAGTGTTTAGCAAATAAATAGTTAAATAATGCTGTTCTGGCCCCTCCAATATGTAAATACCCGGTTGGCGATGGCGCATATCTTGTTCTTATCTTTTTCATTTAAACTCCTTTAATTATTCATTTTCAAATAATATTACAATTGGCTCTGCAGCATTCTTTCAAAATTGATCTTTACCAATTATATTTTTAAAATATGGTCAAGGAACCTCTTCAATTGGGTGGTTAGGAACATTTACACCCGGTCTAAATCTTTGCAATGTTTCAATTGATGGAACGACAAACTCGTTATATCAATTAACAGCTAATTCGTTTTGTTTTAAATTTCAATATAAAATGGCAAAAAGCGCCTTTTTATTATCTTTATATGGATAATATCTTGAATCCCTAGCAGTAGCTGGAAAGTTAGTTGTTAATTCATCTCAGGTAAATGTAAAAACACGATAATCATAGTTTGAACTTAATGACTCAAAATCTAAAAAGTCAAACATTTTAATAATCTTATATTTATGATTTTCTGGAGCCTTATTGTTAATAACTGTTTTTTGAATAGGAATTCCATCTTCTGGGCCTGACGCTTCAATTGGATAACCCTCAGAATTTTTTTGAACGACCTTATTTCCCTGTTCATCAACTGTAAATTTATAATAGTTCACTTCGCCTTTTGAATTTGTTAATCAAACAGGATCGCCACTTTCCGTCACAACTTTCTTTTCAATTAAATAAAGTGGGTCTTCGCTCGAAATTGGGTTTTGAATTTGATAATTTCTTCAATTTCAGCTGCTAGCTGAACCTTTAACGTGATAACCGTTTTCTTTAAAATTTTCTTGTGCTTTTGCTGATATTTTAATTTCTGGACCTTTTTGGCAGGCTGCCGAAATTAAAGGTAGAATAGCCATTGAAATTCCACCACTTAAAGCTAATAAAAATGATTTTCTTAAATTTTTCTTTTTCATATAAAAAGAATTATAAATTATTTTAAAATGCTTTTTATTTTTAGATTAGTTTTCGCTATTTTTTCGCTAAATTTTCTTGATTTTTTCACATATAAATAACAATAATTAAAAACAAAATAATAATTTAGATATGAGAATTGACAAACAACTAGGAATTAAAGATTGTGGAATTTACGTTTTACAAGCTTATGCAAAACATTTTTATAATAAAAAATGCGACATTAACTATTTAAAGTTAAATGCAGAATATGACGCCAATGGAATATCACTTTCTTCTTTTGAATCATTAGCTAATAAAATAGGTCTAAATGTTAACATTCTTGAAGGAGACTTTGATTCGTTAATAAAATTAAATGATGTTAAAAATATCGCCACTATTTTAAACATCGAAGGATTTCTCCATTATGTAATTATTCTTAAAAAAGATGATAAATCTTTTACCATTATAGATTCTGTTCGTGGCAAATTTAAAATGAGTGTAAAGGAATTTGAAGAATCTTATAATGGTTTCATTATAACCATTGAAAAAAGTAACATAAGAGTTGATTTTCCAAAACAAAATTATCATTTAAAAATTGCAATGCCTATGCACTATATAATCTTGTGCATTATGTTAAATACAATTGTCTCGTGCCTATCATTCGGGGGATCGTTTTATCTAAAGTTTATATTTGATGCAATATGGCAATATAACAAAGAGTTGTCTATATTAAAAATATTTGTCTTGTTTTTATGATTATTTATCTTAAAAATAGTATGTTCAATGTTATCTGCTTTTTTTAATAATAAAATATCACTCGATTATGAAAGAAATATAAGCATAGAGATTTTCGAAAATTTAAATAATTGCAAACAAAAAGATATTGAAATTCTTAACAAAAATGAGTTTTATCAACACCTAATGTTAGCTTCTCCGGTTGCTAAATACAAGGCTAATATTATAGTTTTTTTAGTAAATAGCATTAGCTCTCTTGTTGCTGCATTTATCTTATTATTTTTAATAAATTATTACATTTTAATAGTGAGCATAGCGACAACTGCATTAATATTTTCTATAAATCTAATTTCGAACTTTTTCATTCACAAAAAATACCCAGCATTTATTAAATCACAAGAGCAATGAATTGAAGTAATGGGAGCTGTTTTTTCAGATCCAACCGAAAGAAAAAATAAGTATTTAAAAAATAAGAACCAAAAACTCTTTTTTAATAGCATTAAAAACATTAAGGATAGTGCTAAATATATAAACTCTTGAAAAGAGAGTAAATCAAGAATAATTGATTTAATTTTTAACTTTTCACAAATGTTAATAATATTAATCGGGGTAATGTTTTTTATTAGAGAAAAAATGCCTTTTGGCAATATTCTCTTATTATCTTCAATTTCGATTTTTCTTAACAACCCCCTAGTCAATATTAGTAGTTTAATAAGTGAAATGAACATAAATAAAACAAATATAACAATGATTAAATTTTTATTAAAACTACCAAAAGAAGTGCAAGGAAAAATGATAATAAGAAATAATTTAGATTGTATAGTTTTTGAAAATGTAAATTTTAAATATGCAAATAAATTTATTGTTAAGAATTTTAGCTGAATAATCAAGCAAAACACAATTATTAAAGGTAACAATGGTAGCGGAAAAAGTACAATATTAAAACTGTTGTACGGTCTTTATAAACCTCAAAATGGTAAGATTTCATTTAATAATATAAACTTAGAGGAACTCAACTTTGATAACCTAAGATCAAACATTTATTTTAATTTCAAAAATGAAATAAATCACGGCGGCAAAGTTATTGATTTAATATGCTTAAATAATGACGATTTTTTGAAAACTTTTAAAGTTAATTATGAAAAATATGAACTATGAAAAGTTTTTCAAATTGCTAACTTAAATCCATATCAAAGTATCAATTTAAACGCTGACAATTTATCCTTAGGACAAAAGCATTTAATCTCAATTTTTAGACTGTTTATAACTGAATATAAACTGATATTATTAGACGAAGCTTTTGAAAATATTTCTAGCGATATTTTTGAACTTTTAAAAGACAAAATTATTGACTTTCAGAATAAGGCAATTTTCGTCGAGATTAGTCACTCAAACAAGTATATAAATAACAATGCAAAAGTAATGACTGTTTTTTAATAAAAAACAATTTTAACTAATTTTTACAAATAAAAAAATATTATTTATAATTTACGATATGAACAAATTAGCATTTAAAAACAATAGTTTTCACCGTTTCAAATTTAAAGAAGATTTTTTTAATATTTTAGAAGAGGCTAAAAAAGAATTTGGAGCAAAAAAACCACTATCAGTTGATGTTTGATTTGTCAACAAAAATAAGATGAAAAAACTCAACTTTGAACACAGAAATAAAAATTACACAACTGATATTTTAAGTTTCCCACTAGAGTCAGATATTGAACTATCTTTTTTAGAAGAAATTGAATTAGGACAAATAATAATATCGCCATGAAAAATTAAAAGGCAAGCAAAAGAATTTAATCATAGTTTAAGAAGAGAATTTTGTTATATATTTGCTCATGGTATTGCTCACTTATTTGGATATGATCATATGACAGAAGAAGAAGCGAAAGTAATGAATGATCATGTTGACAACATAATGAATAGATTAAATATTAAAAGAGTTTAGGAGAGAGATGAAAAAAGTTTGTATTGTTGGTTTAATTGGCAGACCCAATGTCGGCAAAAGTACATTAATGAATAATATTTTGGAATACGATTTATCTATTGTTTCAAATACTGCACAAACAACTAGAGATGATATAAGAGGAATTTATAACGAAGGCGATTATCAAATTATATTTATTGATACACCCGGAATACATAAACCTGAATTTTTATTATCAGAAAAATTAAATCAAAAGTCATACAAAATTTTAGAAGAATCTGATGTTGTTTTGTTTTTAACACCCGGAAATGAAATTACTGGGAAAGGTGATAAATTTATAATTAACAAATTAAATGAACTTAACATTAAAAATCAATTTGCTTTAATTTCTAAAGTTGACTTAGTTAATGATAGAGAAAAGTTAAACGAAAAAGCTATGGAATTAAAAGAATTAGGTTTTTCAAAAGTTTTTGGTGTTGGTTTAAACTTAAAAAATACTTATATCGATCTTTTAGATGAAATTAAAAAACATACATATGAATCAGATGAATTATATCCAGATGATCAAATTGGTGACGTTTCACTTAGATTTATGGCTAAGGAAATAATTAGAGAAGTTGCACTAAAAAATTTATACTTTGAAGTTCCACATTCAATTGGAGTTATGATCGACGAATTCAAAGAACCAAATGATGAAACCAAACCTTATGTAATACATTCAACTATTTTTGTTAAGAAAGATTCTCAAAAGGCTATCATAATAGGTAAAAATGGTTCAATGATAAAAACTATATCAATGAATTCAAGAAAAAAAATGGAACAAGTTTTTGACCATAAAATATATTTAGAAATTAAAGTCAAAGTGAATGATGACTGAGTTGATGATGAACAAAAAATTAAAAAATTAGGATATTAAAAATGGAATTCGAAAAAAGAAGAATAACTCACAGGACTCGATTAATACTTATATCCCTCATTGTGATATTTACATTTGGAATATTAGTTTTAATCACTGCTTTAAAGTTAACAAATCCTTATAAAGTAAGCATTTACAATTACGAATCTTATTTAGATAAAGGCATTGTAAATAAATTGAAGAAAAATTATTCATATCATGTGTTTACTAATTTAGATGAATTTACGCGTGCTATAAATAACAAAAAGGCTGTTGCCGGAGTTGGAAGCGACTATCAAATTGCTCAGCTAGTTTTAGATAAAAAACTTAGAAAAATAAATTTTGAAAAGGCTTTTAATCGTAAATTTAATTCGGAAGATGAAATTACTAAATTATACCCAGAGCTAGTTAATGAACAATTTAGTTATTTCGATAAATGAATTATTGAAAAAATTAAGGAAAATAATCCTCAAAATACGATTCAAGAAAAATGAGAAACAATTAATTATGATTATTTCAAGCCTTTTTTATATTATGATCAAAGTAAAAATAACATTTTAGGTTTTGAAATCGATGGCAAACCTGGTATTGATCATTTTTATCAGTTTTTAATACCTTACTTTATATTAGATAAAATGATTGTTTATAATATTGATAAAACCCCTGACGAAACAACTTCAAGAAATAATATTAAAGAAAATGCTACATTTAATGACGTTTCAAAACAAACTACTTGAGAGGGCATAATTAAACTTTTAACTTCAAAATACAAAAATCCTCACATTTATTGAACAAATTGATTTTTAGACAATGCAATGATTGGTGAATTTTATGGATATGAATCAAATAAAGAACCTTCTTATTATGCAAATAATCAATGAAAAGATATAAATAAATCAAATTACAAGCAAATAATAGACTACTTTGTGGAATTGGTTAAAAACTCAACAGGATTTTCTATTAAAAACTCAAATGTAAATAAATTAGTTACAGACGGTCAAGAATTGGTTAGCTCTATTATTGAGCCGAAAAATGGTAAATCAGATATTTCTATTATGTATAACGGTGATGCATTAGATGCGTACTACGGTGAAGATAACTTTGAAATATTAGGAACTAAGCCCCATATCAGTTTTATAAGACCAAAGAATAATTACATGAATATTGACGCCTGAATAATTTCTCGCGATACAGATGATAAAGATGCTAATAAATTTTTAGAAAATATGTATCAGGATGTTTTTAAGGGTAGTGAATATAGTTATGAAGAAATTGAAAAACAATACATAAATAATGTGTATGAATTATTAATGAAAAATGATAAAAGTAAAGAAAATAAGTACAAAGATAATTTATTTAGCAACTCAGATTTAAATAAAACAAAATCTTTAGACGAAATTGATAATAATTTTTTTGCTGAAAATTATAACTTTTTTAAAGAGGCATTCACAAATGAAAATATGCCTTCAATATTAAATTTTGATACCATAAATTACACTCCAGGTTTCATTGGTATCAATGAATTTTTAGAAAAATGATATTTCCTAGATAACAATAAAAAAGTGGACACAGTTGCTCTTGAAATTTTCAATCCCAAATCAAATAAAACAGTAAAACATAGGGCATATCAACCATTAGACTTGGAATTAAAAACATTAGTTATTGATTATTATTATCAAAAAACTAAATCATAATAAAGTTATGAAAGGACAACAATGGAAAGAAAAGTTCGTAAAATCCTTAAAAATGATGAACCTATCATTGAGTTAGTTGACGTTGTTAAACAATTTGAAGAAAAAACAGTTTTAGACAATGTTAATCTTTCTATAGAAAAAGGTGAATTTATCACTTTGTTAGGACCTTCAGGTTCTGGAAAAACTACAATATTAAGAATTATAGGTGGTTTTGAATGAGTTACCCGTGGTGAAGTCAAATTCTACGGTAAAGACATTAAAGATTTAGCGCCCCACAAAAGAGATGTTTCAACTATTTTTCAAGATTATGCATTATTTCCACATTTAAATGTTGAAAATAATATTAAATATGGACTAAGACTAAAAAGAATACCTAAAGAAGATATTCCTAAATCATTTCAAAACAAGTTAAAAGTTCAACAAAAGAAATGAACTAAAAAAGCTCAATTGGAGATGAAAAATCTTGACAAAACTATGGAACAATATGAGAAGCTTTTAGAAAATGAAAAGCTTTCACTTAAAAAACGTAATAAATACCAATCATGAATTGATGATCTTGATTTCAAATATTCATACTGAGAAAACTATAAAGACTTGAAAACTGAAGACTATGAAAAAAGGTACTTAACACGTTCTATTACTAACGCCGAAATGGATAAAGAAGTAAAAGAAATAATGAAACTTGTAGGATTGGAAGGAAACGAAAAGAAAAACGTTAATTTCCTATCAGGAGGGATGAAACAACGTGTTGCGCTTGCCCGTTCTTTAGTTATTGAACCAGAAATTCTTTTACTAGATGAGCCTTTATCGGCACTAGATGCTAAAATTAGAGAAAAAATGCAATCATTGTTACGTGATATTCAACAAAAACTAAAATTAACTTTTATTTTTGTTACACACGATAGAAATGAGGCATTACAACTAAGTGATAGAATAGCAGTTATTCGTGACGGTAAAGTTGAACAATTTACAACTCCTAAAGAATTATATGACTATCCTGTTAATAAATGAGTTGCAAATTTTATAGGTGACTCAAACTTCTTTAATGCAGAATTTGTTAAAGAAGGAAAAGTTAAATTTATGAATAAAACTTTTGAAACAATTCATACAGAATTTAACCCGGGCGAAAGATTAGATGCCTTGATCAGACCTGAAGATGTCATAATTACAAGAGTAAAAAGTCGTGCCAAATTAATTGGTGAAATAATTAAATCAACATATGGTGGTAGTTACTATAACTATGAAGTTCAAGTTAAGGATAAAATCATTTATGTTGAAACTTCTTCAAAACATAATGTTGGTAAAGAGGTATATCTTGACTGAGATATAGATTCAGTTCATCTAATGAAAAAAGATTTAAAATTAGAAGCCGCAGAAAAAAATACAGTAGAAAATGAATAAAAAAATTTTTTCAGAGACTTCAAAACGTCAAAACAATAATAAATTAAGTAAAAAAGCAGTTAAGTGATTCGGTGGAATGACAAAGTTACAGGCTTCACTTTTAGTTCCATACTTAATATTCGCATTTTTATTTATTATTCTTCCTTTAATTTTAATTTTTGTTTATGCGTTCAAACCACTAAATTCAGAGCATCGACTAGAAAACTGAGAAATCGCTGGCAAATCATCAACATGATTAATTATCGGCCGTTCTTTAGGCACAGGATTGGTTGCTTCGATATTTGCTTTAATAATTGGTTTTCCATATGCCTTTATTGTCGCAAGAAGCAAATCGGTAATCTTTAGAACGTTGGGGTTAACTTTAATATTAAGTCCGTTAGCAATTTTCACCATTTCTAAAGCACTTGCAGTTAGAGGTTTATTTTCTGCAATATTTGATGAAAATCAATTAAACAATAATTTCTTTATTATTTTTGGTATGGTTTATTTATTCTTACCTTTCATGGTAATGCCACTATATCAAGTTTTAAAAGACATGCCCAAAAATATATTAGAAGCGTCAGAAGATTTGGGTTATTCAAAATTTCAAACAGTATTTAAAGTAATTATCCCATACTGTTCAAAAGCAATATTAAGTGGTTTTGGTATTGTTTTAATGATGGCTGCCACTTCAATTATTATTTCTGACAAATTGCTACCTAATGGTAGTCAAAAACAACTTATTGGTAATTTAATTAACCAATTCGCTAACACAGCAAATCCATTCGATTTAGCAAACGCATCAACGTTAGTTATCATCACTTTAGCAGTACTACTAACCATTTATGGAATTATTTATGGTATTCCTTATTTAATTAGCAAGAAAAAACAAGGGGGTGTTTATGAATAAATTTAAAAGTTTTTTAAAACACTCATATGTTTTCATAATTCTTGCCCTACTTTACTTACCAATATTATTTGGTACAGTGTACAGTTTTAACGCCCCATCAGATAAAGGTATATTCTCAGTTACAACCTGAAATAGAACTTCATTTGAAGCGTATACAGAATTATTCTCAAAATCACACGGATTAGCTTTCGTTAACTCTTTACTACTAGGAATTTCTACATCAATTTTAGTTATAGTAATTTCTTTATTAACATGTTTTTCTTTATGAAGACATAAAAATAAAACTTCAAGAACATTTGTTCAAGCCTCATCTAATGTTCCAATGATTAACCCTGATGTTATTACTGGTTTAACATTGGCTATAGTTTTAAACTTAATTTTTTTCGGAACCTTAAAAGCAACAAACGAAGGCTTCTTTAGATCAATTATTGGGCACACAGTAATGTGCTTGCCATATGGAATTCTAATTATGCTTCCTAAAAGTGATAAGTTTTCTAAAAACATATTTGAAGCTAGCCAAGACTTGGGATATTCAAAGTTTAAAACATGATTTAAAACATATTTTGTATATATGTTAGGTTCAATAGGCTTTACATTTATAATAACAATGACACTTTCTTTCGACGATTTTATTATTACAAGAATCGTCTCAAACACCGAAACATTAGGTACACAACTATATGAAGGGCAATTCCAAGCTTGATCATTAGCAATTGGAGCTATATCATTACTTGTAGTAATTTTCGGAAATACAATTTATGTAGCAATTAAAGGATCGCAAGCGGCTAAAAATAAAAAAACAATTCAATTACAACGCAAAAATAAAACGGGCTTAAATGCATAACAAGAGGTAAATATAAATTGCGTAAAAAAATTTGAAAAGCGATTCTTTATGTATTATCTATAGTTATTATAATTGTTACCGTTTCAATAGCAATTGTTGTTAAAGCTACAAATCAATATAGACCAAGTGTGTATAACTATGAATCATATTTATCACCACAAATTATTCAAAAATTAAAAACTAAATACAATTACAAGGAATTTAAAGAAATAAGCGAATTTACACAAGCTATTACCCAAGAAAAAGCAATTGCTGGTGTTGGTTCGGATTTCCAAGCGGCTCAACTTATCATTGATAAAAAAATACAAAAATTCGACTTTGAACTTATTTATGGGCCAGGTTCAAACGAATGAGAAAATAGAAAAAAATACTATACTCCAAATACCGTTAAGCATTTAGAAGATTTTGACGCTTTAATACTGTCAAAATTAGACCAAATGGAAAAAGAAGGAAAAGATACTGGATTTATAATTGATAGAAATCAAAGCGGAGAAGCTTTAAATTATCGTATTAAAAATTCAGAACCTTCTAAGTTTAATGGTGGCTGAGATCATTTTTATGATTATATTCTTCCTTATTACACTCAGGACAAGGGCATAGCATACAACATTAATGAAAAGACCCGCCCAAATTTAAACGTTTCAAAAGCTGAAGAACAACTTAATGAAGCAACCTTAAAATTTGAATGACAACAAATATTCAACGTTTTAAAGGGCTCGAACTACGAACATTTTGGTTGAACTAATGCGTATTTAGATAACCTAATGATAGGTGCAATGACATACGGCGAAGGTTGAGAAGAAAAATTTACTAAAAATGTTAAGGGTACACAACTATTCAATTTTGGTGAAGATAATTATAAAATTGCAATAGATAGTTTTAATAGATTTATTAAAAGTGCTACCGGACACGATATAAAAGACACAAAATTTAACTTTTTAACATCTGACGGACTTGAATTATTAAATCATTTAATAGAACCTAAAAATGGCAGATCAGATGCTGCTGTAATGTACAATGGTGACGCTTTAGATGCTTATTATTCAGAAGATAATTTTTCAACCGTTGAAGAAGGTAATGTAAGATTTGTTAGACCAAAATACAATTATATATTAATGGATAATTGAATATTATCTAAGGGCCTTACAAAAGAGGAAGCCGATACATTTACAAGGACACTGGGCGAACTGTTATACCACAATAATCAAGGAAACGAAAATTATGACAGTAAACTAATGGCAACTTCAATTGCAGAAGTTGAAACTCAATTCTTTAAAGAATTTAAAGAACAACTTTCTGATTCAATAATCGAAGAGCAAAAACAATTATTAATTAATGAATTAACTCCTTTGACCAACGAGGAAAAAAGTAAAGTTATTGATTTAATAAAAGAAGAATTTGCGGACGCCGACATTACTCAAGACTCTTTTGTAAAATGAAATGAAGAAAAATTTGATAATTTTATTAATAACCCAGTAGATTCTAAAAATTATGAATGATTTCTAATAATGCGTGATAACTTAGAAAACGGTTATAAATTGTTCGAAGATGTCTTAGCAGATTTATTCTCAGATAGTTCTATTTCAGACATAGCAAACTTTGACTATGTATCATACACTCCAACAAATAGAATTACATATGAGTTTGTCTTAAAATGATATTTTGCAGGTGATGAAACCGCCATTACAATTTTCGAGCAACCAGAGTCAACCAATGAATATAAGTTATTCTCATACCCTATAATTGATAACAATTTAAGAACAAAAATTTCTACATATTACTATGAAACAACTAAGTCATAAAAAAATGAGGAATTAATCCTCGTTTTTTTATGACTACACATTAATTAGACTAAAATATATTTACATTAATATACAAATAATAATATTTATAACCATGTTCGTTTTCTCGATTATAATTTTATAAGTATATTATTAATTTTATTATATAAAAATATTTACAGGAGCAATATATGACAATTAAAACTATGTTAAAAAAATTAAACACCTTAACAGATTTACAAGAAATTACCGTAGAAGGTTGAGTAATATCAAACAGAGGTAATGATAAAATAAGATTCATTACCATTAATGATGGAAGTAGTGTATCAAATTTACAAGTTGTAATTAAAGGGGATTTAAATAATCAATTTAACACTGACAAAATCTTAATGGGAGCTTCTATTAAAGTTTCTGGACAATTACATTTAACCCCAGAAGCAAAACAACCTTTTGAACTAAACGCAAGCAACTTAGTTTTAATTAATAATGTTGCTGAAGATTTTCCTATACAAAAAAAAGAAACAACTCTAGACTTTTTAAGAGAAATACCTCATTTAAGACACAGAACAAATTTATTTAGAGCAGTTATGATTATTCGTAATTCATTGCTATTCGAAGTTCACAAATACTTCCAAGAACACGAATTTCTAAATGTTGCTGCTCCTATTATTACATCAAACGACGGTGAAGGAGCAGGAGAAACCTTATTAGTTGATGATGAAAGCAAAGATTACTTCTTTAAACAAAAAGCATTTTTGGGTGTAACAGGACAATTACACGCAGAATCATATGCTGCTGGATTTAAAAAAGTTTATACATTTGCGCCTACATTTAGAGCTGAAAATTCACATACATCACGTCACTTAGCTGAATTTTGAATGATAGAACCAGAAGTCGCTTTTTATAGATTAAATAACATTATTGACCTTGCAGATGATTTATTAAAAAATGCAATTAGAAACACAATTAACAATCACCCAGATGAAATGGCCTTTTTAGATAACTTGCAAAATAATGAATTATTACCTACACTAAATAAATTCTTAGATAAAAAATTAACAGTTATTGAATATAAAGACGTTGTCGAAAAATTAAAACCTTTTGCAGAACAATTTGAAGAAAAAGATATTCACTTTGGAATGGATTTGGCTTCAGAACATGAAAAATTCTTATCAGATAAAATAGTTAATGGACCTGTTGCTGTTATTAATTATCCTAAAGATATTAAGGCTTTCTACATGTATCAAAATGAAGATAATCAAACCGTCGCAGCTTTCGACTTACTTGTTCCAGGAATAGGTGAACTAATAGGTGGAAGCCAACGGGAAGAAAGATACGATAAACTTCTTCAAAGAATGAATGAATTGAAGATTCCTCAAGAACCTTTAAAATGATATTTAGATTTAAGAAGATTTGGATATGCTCCATCTAGTGGTTTTGGAATTGGTTTTGAAAGATTAGTAATGTATGTTACTGGTGTATCTAACATAAGAGATGTGATACCTTTCCCAAGAGTTGCTGGTTCAATTAAAATGTAGTTATGAGCGAATCGAAAACACTTACTTTAATCGCACCAATTTATCACCCTTCAATAACTCTTGACGAAATATTTAGAAATTTAAAAAAACAAACCGAGAAAAATTTTAATGTTATATTAATAGTAGATCAACCTAAAGACGAAGATTTTGAGGCTATTGCAAAACTAAAATATGAATTTCAAGACAATTTAAAAGTAATTATAAACTCAGCCCATCAATTAATTGACATAGTTATCAAACAGGCAATGTCATTTGTTGAAACTGAATATGTTTATATACTATATTCATACACAGTTCTTAAAAAAGAATTCACCAAACGTATTAATTCCTATTTAGAAAAAAGTGCAGTAAAACCTGACTTTATTGAAATATTAGGAAGTGTAAAAGGTTTAGTAAACCTTGATTTTAATGGCGAAAATTTTGATGAAAATCTTGTGATAAATTTAAAAAATAGTGACGAGCCAATTTTATTTACAGCTCCCGTTGCTTTTAATATCGTTATTAAAAGTGAAATATTTAAAGATATTTTAAATGCTCAAAAATTTAAAAATATTAACCTTCAGTACACGCCTGCTAGCACATACAAAGGACTATTAAATTCGCAAACATTTGCTTTTATCAAAAACACCTGAGTTGAAGACTGAAATTATGATCCTATTTTATTAAATCCAAAATCGCTTGCTAAAACATGAACCACAATTATTAACCTAGCGCAAGAAAAATGCCCAGACAAAATAAATGCTCTAAGATTTGCCGAATTTATTAATATATGCTACTATGGAGCTGGTTATATTGGTATGTGCAAGATTAAAAAGAATACTCAAGAGTGACGTTCTTTGAAAAATATAAAGTTAGCTTTCGAAAGTGAAATTAAAAAACACCTTCCCGTTTGAGAACAAGAATTAGAAAAAAACCCTTACTTCGAAAAATATAATGCAAAAGAACTTTTAAAATTAGTTTTAGATTCTTCTAATTGAGAATCAATTTACAAAAAATTCAAATGATAAAAATAAATAAAAAGGCTGGGTTTTGAATAAGATTACTCGCCACCATTATTGACTTAATTATATTTTTGGCCGTTTTAATAGCAACATCATTTTTAGCCTTTAATTATAAAACCGGGAAGTTTTATAATTTATTAAATTACTATTTGTGATTGTCAATAGCTATTTCTAGTTTATTAATAATTTGATTATTTATACCAATGTTATGAAATGGCAAAACTGTCGGCATGGCGATTTGCAAAATTAAGGTTATTGCAAAAGATCCAAAAACTAGTATTGTCAAAGCTATTTTTGATAGGCAAAGATTATTTGCTTTCATATGATTTTTTGTATTTATTGCCTTTGCAATTTTAGTTTCGCCTCAAACATTCGAACAAGCTGCATTAATAAACAAAAAAACTCAACCGTTAAATAAAGTACAAAAATTATTTTTATTATTACCTACAATTTTAGCTTCAATAGCCGCATTTGTCGAAACGTTTTTTATTTTATCAAACGCTAAAATAAGCAAAATTGGGCTTAATGATAAATTTTCGCAAACATACACTGTTTGAATAAATAAATTTGAAGAAGTTGAAGAACCCGATTTAAACGATAATTCAATTGTTCCAGTTTACAGAAAACTGCCAATAATTAAGTATGAAAATTAAAATACAAACACTTTTTTTGTGTTTGTATTTTTTTATGCAAATTAAGTCGTTATAAAAGCCTAATTATTAACAAAAATTGCTAATTATTAAGTAGCGAAGTGTTTATGGTTGTCAATATGTTATAATTATTATTATTAATTTTTAGGGGGGATATTCATGATTGATATCAATCTGTTAAACGAACAACAAAAAAGTGCAGTTATTTATAACGAAGGGCCACTTAGGATTATTGCTGGAGCAGGTTCTGGCAAAACTAGAGTTCTAACTTATAAGATTGCATACTTAATAGAAAACTTAGGAGTGGAACCTTCTAAAATTTTAGCTTTAACTTTTTCTAATAAAGCAGCAAACGAAATGAAACAGAGGGTTTTTTCAATTCTTGCAAATAGTAATATTTCAGAAAGTCCTATCGTTTCAACTTTCCACGCAATGTGTGCAAAAATTTTAAGAAAAGAAATTCACAACCTAGGATACAATAACGACTTTCAAATCATTGACGAATTAGATCAAAAAGAAATTCTTAAAATTGTTTACTCAGAATTAGAAATATCACAAACAGAATATACTTACTCTTCAATTATTTCTTTTATTCAAAACAAAAAAAATCAATTACCCACATTTGATGATAAAAATCATATGCTTTCATCAAACGATGAAAATTATGATTCACTAATAGAAAAACAAACACATGAAACTAAAGAATTAATTTATAAACACTACCAAGCTCACCTTGAAAGATCGCGTTCTTTAGATTTTGATGACTTGCTTCTTTTTGTTTATAAATTATTTTACGACCCTAATTTTAGCCAAATAGCAGCAAAATGAGAAAACAGATTTGAGCATGTTTTAGTTGATGAATTTCAAGATACAAGTGTTTTACAATACAAAATAATGAAAAAATTAGCTTCTTCTCATCACTTAACAATCGTTGGCGATCCAGATCAAACAATCTACTCTTGAAGAAACGCAGATATTAACATTATTATGAATTTTGATAAAGATTATCCTGATTCAGTAACTGTAAAACTTGAAGAAAACTATCGTTCAACTAAAAAAATATTAAAAGTTTCGAATAATTTAATTGCTAAAAATAAATTAAGATTAGATAAAAAATTGTTCACTGAAAATGAAGAAGGCGAAGAAATAGAGTTCTATTGTGGTTTTAATGATGATGCCGAAGCACGGTGAATTGCTAATAAAATATCAGAGTTAAAAAAAAATAGAGTTCAACTTAAAAATATCGCTATTCTATATCGTGTAAACAGTTACTCAAGAGCTCTTGAAGAAGCATTAGTTAGAGAAAATACAATATACAAGTTATTCGGTTCAATTAAGTTTTACCAACGTGAAGAAATAAAAGACGCTCTAGCTTATTTAAGAGTAATACACGATGGTTCTGAAATTTCGCTTTTAAGAATAATTAACAAACCTTCTAGAAAAATTGGTGATGTAACAATCGAAAAATTATTAAACTTTTCACGAAGAGAAAACTTGGATCTATTCCGTTGTTTAGAAACTAAGTTTTCAGAAATCCAAGATGAGTTACAAATTTCAATATCAACATTAAAAAATATTGCAAGTCTAATTAACGAAATCAGATGAGCAAGAAGAGCAATACAAACCAACCCAATTTATTTAACTTTAAAAGAGTTTATGATTAATCGAATTAAATATTTCGAAGAGATTAAAAATTCTGAAGAAGAATACGAAAACAGAATGGATAACTTCACCTCACTAATTGAAGCTATCGAAGCATGAGAAAAGAAAAATCCTCACGGAAGTATTGACGAATACTTGCAAGAAATCACTTTAATAACTGATAGAGATGTTGAAGATGATGCAATGAGTTATGTTTCATTAATGAGTGTTCATAACGCCAAGGGGTTGGAATTTGACTATGTATTTATTGCTGGACTAGCAGAAAATATTTTCCCTCTTAGAAGAGCAATTCTAGTGTCGCCTCAAAAAGACTTCACATTTTTAAAAACTCAAACCGCTGAAAATTTAGAAGGTCTTGAAGAAGAAAGAAGACTTGCTTATGTTGCAATGACCAGAGCTAAAAAGAAACTTTTCCTTTCGTTTTCTGTTGGTAGAAATGGTATTAATAAAAAAAGCCGTTTTCTAAAAGAAGCTGGAATCAAAGAAAGCAGATCAATAAACATCGCAAGTAGCTTTTCAATGGCTACAGAAAACAAAACCAATGAAAATTTAATTATCGGAGATTTTATAACTCACAAAACTTACGGTAAGGGAGTAATACTCGACATAATTGACGATATAATTGAAGTTAAATTCGATATTGACAAAAAAGTCAAAAAGTTTGCTAAAAATCATATGGCAATTAAAAAATGAGATGAAAATGAATAATCTTATAAAAAAAATAAATCATAGTAGCTCAAATGCAGACATTATTTCATTATGAGTTTTATTAATTGTTTTTATTATTTCAGTTACTTTAACTGCTGTTTACTTTATAACAAAGACTAAAGCAAATAAAATACAAAATTCTAATGGCGATTTGGTTTTATTAATAGATATGAATAAATTAAGAATAAAAATTGCTAACCCAGATTCAGCAATGTACAATGAACCATGATTTTACAAAAAACTCAATATAATTAGCGGTCAATGAGTAAAACTAGACGACTTTATTGCAGTATTTGACAAATATACTAAAGAAAAATTTATGGATATATTGCAAAATAATTTAAATGAATCTATTGATACTGAAATAACTTCTCCTTATGATTCTAAATTAATTACTTATGTAAACATAACCATACAAAATTATGATAACGATCAAATTATGGCTGGTTTTTCATGAGAAGAAAAAGATATTAGAGAAAACTCAGTTTTTGAGGATATTGAAACTAACTTAACTTTTTTATCGCAACCAAAAGAAAAATACACTGCTGTTTTATTCACGCTCGATATCAAAAATATATACAATGTTCAAAACTTTATTAATCTATTTAAGGAAAACGCAATCAAAAATTCAATTCAAGGCGTAAAAGTATTTTTAGATTGAAATAAATTGTTTTTTGTTTTTACCGAATCAAGATTTGGCAATAATAGAGCTAAATATGTCGCTTCGCAATTCGTCGAATGGTCTTATAACTATATAAAGCTTTATAGGCAAATATTTATTATTGATAGCTCGTTATTAATCAAAAAAACAAAAGATGAATTTGAAAAGTTTTTTGATTATTTAAAAATTTATTCAATTACAGACAAAAGATATAGGTCATTCGAGCCTGATAAAAATGTATTAGAAAGTGAAAAATACCATCAATTTTCATTAGCTTATCAAAATATTTTAAATTGGTCTGCCAATGTTAATCTTGAAAGTAAAAAAATTATTTTTAGAAATTTACAGGGCCAAAAAACAGAAATGAAAGAGCTGATAATACCAGATGTTTTTTCTGAATTAGGATGCAAAGACGCAGAAACGTTGACCCAGTTAGATATCTATAAAAATATATATGTGAACATTTATAGCCAAATTAGACATATTAGACCTAATTATTCAATCATTACACTTAAAGACTTTATCTTCAATGCAATAGATTTCGAAAAAATTGCAAATGCTAATAAGTATTTTGATGGTTTTTTACAAGTTATTGAGTTCACAACATTTAAAGCAATTAAAAAAATAAAAGAAAATATTGTTAAAAGCGAAAAACAAAAACGGGGCTTTTGCTTAAAAATTAGCAGTATTAATGAAGACATTCTTTCAATAGTCGATAACTGAGTAAAATTCGTTATTATTGACTGTAAATTGTCAAGCAGATTAAATGAACCTGAAATCCTACTATTTATGAATGGTTTATTTGATAAATTAAATGCTAATGGCACAAAAATTATTTTCGAAAAGCTAGACTACAAAAGCTATCGTAAGATTTTATATAAACACACACAAGATATTTTATATACACAATAGGAGGCTATATGAATAAAAAATTAATAAAAGATGACTTTTTTGAAGCAATCAATGCTGAGTGAGCTAAAAAACACGAAATACCCGCACATAAAACTGCCATAGGTTCATTTTCATCAATTGATGATCAACTAGTAAAACTAAAGATTTCTTTATTTGACAAATGAGTAAAAGATGATAGTGAATTAAAAAACAATCCCGCAATGCTAGAAATGATCAAATATTACAAATTAGTTTCTAACGGAAAACAAAGAAGAATGAGTGGCGTTAAACCTTTATTAAATTTATTAGATAGAGTTAATAAACTAAACTCTTGAGCAGATTTAGAAAAACAATATGCAGAGTTAACATTATTAGATTTAGCAATGCCAATTCCTTTATTTGTAATGACAGATTTCAAAAATAGTGATCAAGAAACTATCTATATCTCTGACCCACATGCAATCTTGCCAGAAAAAAGATATTATGAAAATGCTGATAAAAAGGCTGAGCTATACAAAATTTGGAGTAACATGGCAATGAAATTACTAGCAAAGGTAAACAAAAATGAAGAAGAAAATAAAAAGCTAGTAGAACTTGCTTTAAAATGAGATACAAGAATTTCTCCGCTTCTTTTAACAGCTGAAGAAAGTGCGGTTATGTCAAATATATATAATCCAGTAGAAATGGAAGAAGTTGACAAAACCATTAAAGCCTTTAAATTTAGTGCAATACTAAAAGAATTAGTTAAACAAGATGTTAATGTAATTATTTCAGTATCTAAAACTTTAGTTCAAAAATATAATGAAGTTTTAATTGCTGAAGCATTTGATGAATATAAAGCATTTTTATATATTCACACAATTATTGACAAGGCTCAATATTTGAATTATAAAACACGTGATATTGCTAAAGAATACCAAATGGCTTTAAGAGGTCAAAAGAAAACCCCTAATAACAAAAGACAAGCACTTGATGCCGTAACATTCGGATTTTACAAAATGGTTTATGGTAAATACTACGGCGAAACATATTTTGGAAAGAAAAATAAAGAAAACCTTGAAAATATGATTTTCAAAATGATTAATATTTATAAGGCCAGATTATTAGAAAACGATTGATTAGGTCAAGCAACTAAAGAAAAAGCCATCTTAAAATTAAATAAAATGGAAGTTTATGTAGGATATCCTGAAACAATTGATGGATATTATGAAAAACTAATTGTTAAAAATTACGAAGGATGAAATGATCTATTTGAAAACTCTTTAGAATTTACAAAAATTATTAAACAAGATCGTTTTGATAAATATCTTAAAAAGATTGACAAAACCTTATGATCAATGACACCAGCTATGGTTAATGCATACTTTAGCCCAAGTCAAAATAAAATAGTTTTCCCTGCTGGAATTTTACAAGCTCCGTTTTATAGTGAAAATCAATCAAGCGCTAAAAATTACGGCGGTATTGGAGCAGTAATTGCTCACGAAATTTCTCACGCTTTTGACAACAATGGTTCTAACTTCGATGAAAACGGAAACATGATTAACTGATGAACAGAAGAAGACAGAAAACAGTTTGACATGAGAGCTGAAAAAATGGTTGAGCTATTCGATGGTGTTAAAACCGATGTTGGTAAATGTAACGGCCGTTTAACTGTTTCAGAAAACATTGCTGATGCCGGAGGTCTTTCATGTGCTTTAGAAGCCGCTAAATTAGAAAGCGACTTTTCAGCAAAAGATTTCTATACCAACTTCGCTTTAATCTGAAGAACAAAATACAGAGAACAAACTCAAAAGATGCTTCTTGATACAGACGTTCATGCACCTGCAAAATTGAGAGTTAATGTTCAAGTTAAAAACTCAGATGATTTTTATACAACATTTAACATTAAAAAGGGTGATAAAATGTATTTAGACCCTAAAAAACGTGTTAAAATCTGATAATTTTCAAAAAATAGCTTCGGCTATTTTTTTAAAATATAATAGATGTATGAACAATAACAATAACAAACAATCATTAAGAAAAATTGAAGATATACATTATAGCTTTAAGATTTTTGCTCATACAATTTGAGGTGAAAGAGAACTACCGGATTTCTTAAAACCAAAGGCTAAGCGAATTTTATTTTTACAAATTATCTATGCTGCTTTTGTTGTTTTTGCTTGTACACTTTCATTTTTAGCCTTAATTAATCCTGGGCAAGCTTGAAGACATAACTGACAAGAGATGATGAAAATCTTTCAAATATCAGGACTTTGTATATTCATTTTTGATTACATTGCGCATTGAATAACTTATTCTTATATTGCATCGTATAAAAAGGGTTATAAATATGAACACAAAATAGCTTGACTAAAATATTTAATTTCAGGACCGGCAGTTATTATGTTTTTATGTATAGTTTCTTCGCTAAATGTTATTTCTTATTTTACACCCGAAAATTCGCAAGAAAAAGAGGGCTTAAAATATTTAAGCGCTTTAAACATCATTAAAGTTTTCAGATTATTTCTTGTTTTAAAATTAATAACACCTTTCAAAGTAATATTAAATGTATTTTCTCGTCAAAGAAAAGTTTTAATTTACGTTTTTACAATCATCTTATTTCTAATCATTATTTTTGCTTTATTAATTTATAACAACGAAACTCAATGACTAAATCAACAACAAGAATTATGAAAGGCCAAAAATAATGTTGAAAATCCCGAACAAAACCCTGAATATCTAGCGTTAGGAAATAATGTTGTAAAAAACATTTTTGAAGCAATTTACTTTGCAACAATAACATTAACAACTATTGGTTATGGAGACTTTGTTCCTCACTCAGTTAATGCCAGGGTTATAGTTATTATAATTTCATTATTAGGTATTGCAATCATTGCCATTCCTTCCGGACTAATCGCCGGTGCATTTATGGCGGACTTAAAAAACCGAAAACTAGATGAAAAGGAAGAGAAAATACCGGTTTGTGAAGAAGAATATAGAAAAAAATTAGAATCTAAAAATAACGAACCAAATGAGACGGATTCACAAGAAGACAACTAAAACCCAGAGTAAGCCTGGGTTTTAGTTTTTTCATTAACTTTTTTGTTCTTTAAAAATATCAAAATATTTATCCGGATATAAATAGCTTAATTTCTTTATTTTCGAATAAAAAGTATTGGGATTATAAATTGTTTGCGCAGATCCAAAATAAGAATTTAATCTATTGTCTAAAATTAAAAAACTATTATATGAAGTGGCACTCCCCTGTACATTCATTCCAAATAATTTGCCCTCGCTATCATAGACCATAGAACCTGATGAACCGTTAGCCAAATCGGTATATGCAACTTCGGATTCAAAAACATATGAATCCATATCTTCTCCTGCGGTTACACCAATTGGCCTTCTATTATTTCCGTAAATATATTCACGGTAACGTGCGCCTTGTACGCGCCCATGTTCATTTTTAGTATACCCTTTAGGAATGCTACCTATATACAAGTTTAAATTAGAGTCAGAATTAGAAAAGTAATTTAACTCGCTTTTTTGAAGTGGTTTTAATTTCTTGAAACTCAAGAAATGCTCGATAGATTTTTTCTCTTTATCTTGTAAGGGTTCTCCGTTGGCTTTTCTATATGTGTTAAGATCTTTGCCTTCGAATTCTTTAAATATTGGGCTAAAATCAGCGATTACAAAGGCAACATCTAAAACATTGTTTTTATTAGGATTTTCAATCTCACCAATATTGTTATAATACTTATCAACTCCCGAATTATGAATATTTTCCTTAAAGTTATACATCAAAGTATATGTTATCTTATCAATAGAGTTCATATTATCTAATATAAATAAATTCCCAGTAGCTTCAATATCGGGATAAGACTCATGCTTACGATATATTGGTTCAATCGATAAACCCGGGCCGTGTTCTATTAAAGTTGGGCTTACAAGTTGCGCATTTTTTGCTACTATCATTTCACGCCCTTCTTTGGTTATTGATTTTGTTCAATTATCATCTTGCCTTCTTGTGTTTCAAACGTGATAATTTGCAGAAACTCAAAATCTATAATCGGCGGGATCTTCATTAACTTTAGCAATAACATTTCAAGTTCCATCCGATAAGGCACTTAGACTATAAGCTCTTGATCTCGCTTCTTCGATTCCTTTTGATTTATCGCCTTTAAATAATCTTCTTGCCTCACTACCCAATTTAATATCATTAACCAATTCATAGGTATCTCTTGAGATTACTGATGTTGATTCAATTGTATTATTATCTGTTTTTTCAGTTTCTAAATAAGATAATTTAGGAGTAGTTATACTTTTATCTTGTATCCAATTAACAATAAATTGGGCAGTATTCAAATATATAGATCTTTCGTTTGAGTTGTTGTGGTTCCAAATTAAATTATTAATTTTTGCACCATTTCTTGATAAAACTGATAGTTTAAGATTATTAGAATTATCTAAAGACAAGTCAAAGCGAACATTGCACATGACTTTCTTAGCTATATCAACTTGAAATTCAGAATTTTCGGCCTTATAATCTAAATAAAACTTAACATCATTAATATTGCGTTTTTCTCTAATATGTTTTAAAGAAACTGGAATTATAGCTCTCGAAAAAGGCGTGTTAAATTCGTTTATTGCGTTTAGTTTTGCAGGATTTACATCAAGCTCGAAAACAAATCACAAAATAACATCTTCATCATTTATGTTATTTAGACCCACTATCGAATTTAGATTTTTAGAAACTTCTGCCGTAGATTTATTTTGATCAACTTTAAACACGGTTTTTTCCAATATTTCTCGCGGTCTAAATCAGTGCAACGACTGGATAACATTATCCTTTTTTATTGTATATTTTTTTGATTCAGGACGTGATTTGTGTTCGTTTCTCTTTTTTTCGTAAAATGTTTCAAAATTATAAACTAAAAGACTTTGTAAATTCTGTACACTGAAATCAATCGAGTCATAACCACTAACTTTGTTAGCATTTTCTTTTAAATTTGCTGCCGATATTTTTATTTTATCCTCGCCAATAGTTTCGCTTTCCAGCTGATCAGATAAAACAAAATTTGGCTTTCAATTAAAATTAAATGAAAACTTAAAATCGGAATTTATCTGTTTTCTATTTAAAAATTCCGTATAACTGCCTTTGTTTAAAACATCAATTGCAACAAGTTTATACACTAATTTTTCTTGAAAATTTGACATATTAAATTCGGCCAAATCTTCAAAATTTAAATAAACTTTCTTAATATTATTAATTTGATTTTCCTTATTAAAATTTTCAGATTCATTAATTATTTGACCAAATACATCAAGTTTAGGAACAAACTTTTTCTCCTCTGTTTTAAAAACTAAAACAAATACTTTATCCTTTAATAATTTTGCATCTTCAGCATTAAAATCAAAAGCAATTGATCCTTTAAGAAGTTTAGCATCTTCATCTTTATAAACTTTAAAATCTCTAACGCCAAAATCAATATTTTTATTTATTTTAGCAATATATTTTTCAGAAAAGTCAAGTCTTGTTAAATACTCGTCATTAATAATAAAATCAGTAATAATATACTGGTTTATCCTTGGGTCTAATTGACTAATTGGAATAATAAACTCAGAATTTTCTTTGTGACCTTCAACAAGTTTTGTTCATTGGTTGTGCTCATCATAACTTTTAACCATGAAGCTAATTTTTTTAATTTCAACGTCAGGGTTAGATAAAGAAATTTTAATATTATTATCTTCTATCAAAATGTTATGTATGTCAATATTGTCTTTACTCTTAAACAAATAATTAGAAATAGTATCTGATGATTTTACATCTTCAACTTGCGAATTAAGAGCTTCGAAATAACTCGAATAATTTAAATCGGATTTTAATTTATTTAAATCAAATTTAGTCAAACCACAATCTATAACATTAATGTCTTCATAAGAGATAACATTCGCATTTTCAAAATGATACAAGCCCGAAAATTGTTTATAGTCTTGCTCTGTTTCAAAATAGAAATTTAACGAATTATTAACTAATAAATTAATTCACTGTCCCTCATTAAAAATTTCTATATTTTTCAAGGTGTATCTAGTAGCCGCTTTCAAATTACTAAAATCAAATGTGAAATTACTAATATCCTTTGAAATTGTTATTGGAGAAGAGTATACTTTATTGCCTTCGTCATCAATAATTATGGCCTTGAATTCTTTGCCTAAGTATTCAGAAGAAATTTGATTAAACTCAACTTCAATAGATTTTTTTAGAAAACTTTCTGTGTTATTTAAAAGCTTAATATTACCAATTTCAACACCATCAAATAGCGAAAATATTAGCTCATGATCTATAAAATTTTTAACGCTCTTCCAATTTCCATTTTTAGATATCAATATTTCAGACAATTTATAAGTTTTTGATTCCTGTTTTTGATTAATTAAACTGACTGAGATTTCATCGTTAAATTCTTTTTCGATTTCAAAAGCATCAGCTTCAGATGCATCTATAAATTTAAATTTAACTTTTTGACCTGATAAATTCAGATTTTCAGCTTTTAAGGCTAAATTTAAAAGTTTATTTTCTTTATTTAAGGCAAACGAAGCAATTTTAAAAGAGTTTTTTATTTCAAGTTCTCTTTCGGTTCTTCAAATAATGCTATTGTCCTTCGATAGTGATATTTTTCTGATTATATAATCAACATTCGGTATAACATCCAAATAAACAATATTATTTTTATTGACAGTGGTTTTTAAACTTAATAGTTTAGTTTCGTTAGCTAAACTATAATCTATATTCAACTCTAAATTTTCATATTCAATGTTTTCTTTGCTTGCTACTATTTTTAATTTTACTTTATCAACAAATTCAGAATCTTCTTGAACCAATGAAAAATTTTCTATATTTCTATTTGCTTTAGTTTTAAAAATTTTATTAATATCAAAAGTAATTTCTTTTTCAATATTAGTGATAACTTTTATTTTACGTATTTCATATTCAGTATAGGGTTGTAAATTACTCAATTTTATAAAAACACTTTTTGTATTTTCGTTAATAATTTTCCTAAATACAAACTCAGAGTTATTGTTCTTTTTTGTATATAGTATTTCAATATTTTTAATATTTAAAAGATGATTAAATGTAAAATCAAAATCGGCAGTATTTTCTAATATATTATTAATGCTAAATGATTCTATATTTATATCTTTTATATCTACTTTTTCATCAACTCTTTTTGTTATGCAAGATTGTAAAAGCAATGTTGTTGATAACATTGATAAAAACAAGATTTTTCCCTTAATTTTCATATTGTTACTAATAAATTAATTATATTTAATTTATTTTTTTACTCCCAATAAAATGTATAACATCACTCTTCTTATTCTTGATTTTGTATATCGTTTTGAAGTACAAGCATCAACAAATTCTTCATATGTCGGCATATCAATATTCTTTTTAAAAAGGTTTTCCATACCCTCTGAAACAAGTTGAATATTAGCTAGATATTCAGCGCTATTATTTATAACTATACTTTGAAATTCTTGATATTTATCTTCAATTTTGGGAAACGGATATTCTATTTTCATTGGAGAAAATCTTGATATATCTTCATTATTTTTTAGCATTTCTCTTAACTTTGTTGCTGATGCATAAATGCCCTCTGTATCTAAAGAGTTATGTACAGCTGTTCTTTTGATACAATCAAGCTTTATATCAATATTATTAAAAATAATATATTTAGTATATTCTAAACCCAAAATATCAGCTGGGATATTTTCTTCTCCAATTAAGTTTCCAAGGGCTAAATATGAGCTAAGAACATAAGACTTTCCTTCTTTAAGGTATTTTTTTACATCTGCATTATATTGATCAATATTATTTTTTATCGCCATAGCCGCATAAATATATTTATTAATATCATCAGTGTCGCTAACACCAAAAATTAATGCATCAATTCCTTGGTTTAAAAGTAAGTCAATTGATCCTTTTGCAAAAACATGTGCCGCCTGAGTTGATGTTAAAAAGTCTAATTCAACAACTTTATCAACGCCGTATTCCATTGCAATTTTCTTTCTTTGCTCAAAAGGAGCGCAAGCCATTTCTCCTCTCTGAACATAATCAGAAGACAGAGCAACTATTAAGAACGAGTTATTATATTTTCTTTTAATTTCATTAATTAAATAAATATGTCCATTATGGAACGGGTTAAATTCTGCAATAAGTCCTATTTTCATGGTTGCTCCTTAAATCTTATTTTGTATTAAAATAAGTATATGATAAAAACATTAAAAAAACTTAAACACAATGACCAAATCGGAATAATTAGCTTATCAAGCGGGTTGCTCGGAGAAAAAAGTTGCCAACACCAGGTTAAACTAGGTATAAAAAGAATAAAAGAAATGAATTTAAACCCTGTATTTTCTAAACATTGTTTGTCGGGGCTAGAATATATTGATAAAAACGCAGACAAAAGAGCTGAAGATTTAATTGAATTGTTAAATAATAATAATATAAAAGCAATTGTTTGCGCAATTGGTGGTTTTGATACTTATAGAACACTACCCTATATTTTAGACAGCAAAATCAACTCAGAAATTTTAAGAGACAACCCAAAAATATTTTTGGGTTATTCAGATACAACAATCAATCACTTAATGTTTAATAAATTAGGGTTGTCAAGCTTCTATGGATTAGCATTCATTACTGATCTAGCAGAACTAGATAGAAACATGTTGCCTTACCATGCAACTGCTTTTGATTTTATGTTCAAAGGTAAGAAAAAAACTTATAGACCTTCTAAATATTGATACAAAGAAAGAAAAGATTTTAGCTCAAAGCAAATAAATATTCCAAGACCTAAACACAAAGAACAATATGGTTATATTTCAATTCAAGGTCCAAAAGCCTTTGAAGGGATTTTAGTTGGTGGTTGTTTAGATAGTATTGATAGAATTTGTAATTCCGAAAATGTTGAAGAACACTCAATTAATCAAAAATATAACCTATTTACTAATAAAACTAACTTTGAAAATAAGATTCTTTTACTAGAAACATCCGAAGAAAAACCAACACCAAAAGAAATTAATAAAATGCTAAAAAATTTAGAAACAACAAATTGCTTTTCTAAACTCCGTGCTGTAATAATCGGAAAGCCTCAAGATGAAGCTTATTTATTAGAATATATCGAAATCTTTAAAAACTTCTTTAAAAAGTATCCGAATTTAAGTGTCGTATACAATATCAATATAGGCCACTCTTATCCAAAAATGATGCTCGCTCTTAATAATAAAATTAAAGTTAACATTAATAAACAGAAAATAACAACATACTGACCAAAGTTAAAGTAGCGATTGCTACTTTTTTTAAAAATCAAAAATTTGCACACAAATTTTAATATTTTTCTAAAATGGAAATTTTTTTTGCAATTTAAACAAAGATAAATAAAATAATTAATTTCTTCTTTTGATTAAGATTAAAATTAAAACAAAAAGGGGCATTATGAATACAAAATCTTTTAAACAGGGGGGGCTAGTTTACTAGAATTTTCATTTTAATCTTATTTTAAAACAAACAAACATAAGACACTGATAAATATAACGCCAATTAACACAACAGATTAAAAAATATAAAATCAGGAGTTTAATATGAAAAAGAAAACTAAAACTATATTAATATCAACATTAATACCGGTTTTTGTAATCGGCGGAGTTTCTGCTGGTGTAGGGATTCAATTTGCAATCTCAGCTCACACAAGAAAAAATGAAGGTGAAATAACCATATATAACAAAAATTATCTAGAAAACCCTTTGCTATACACTGAAGGATATAAAGATAATGGTTTATTAATTGAAAAACCTTTTAAAAAATACGAGTTCAAAAGTTCTGAAAAAGTAGAGGAATTAAAATCGTATTTAGAAGGCATAAAAAAAGAAAATTTTTACATTGTTCCTCTAGAAATTTCATTAATAGAAAAAGAAAATAGCGATAAAGAAAGTTACAAAAAACAATTCGAAGAAAAACTTGCAAAACTAGATCATGTTACTTTTTTCTATCTACCAAAAAACACTAACCACACTATTCCTTACGGTAAAGATTTTGAAAAATGGTTTGAAAACCCGGTCGAAAATCTTGAGTATTTTAAAGTTTTAAAAACAGAAGCAAACACCGAACTAAGTGAAGAAGTTAAAAATTGACAAGAAATAACACGTGAACGCCCTTCGCATAGAATAGCTAGACACACCCTTGCCGAAAGTATTTATAAACATAAAGTTTCTTACAATGACACAAAATTAGAAGTTATAGACGTTTTGGGCTTTGGTTTAAAAAATGACAAGGACAAAGGATATTTAACCGTTTATACAAAAAGATATTTACCGAAAGATTATGAGAAAAATGATAACTATTACAAATTAAGCAAAGAAACCAAAAATAATTTTGTAGAATGAATCTACGATTTACACTACTAATAAAAAATCGCAAATTTATGAAAATAAGATAAATTTGCGATTTTTTATTAAACACAGAATTTAAAAATAAAAAGTGTGAGCAAAAAAAACCTCAAAAAATAGACCCACTCTTAGCAAAAGCAAAGTTTTAAACATCAGTGTTTTTAAATGAAAAAGTTATTAACAATAGGTTTTTAGCTAAAAATAAGTAATAAATTAAAGTTATGAACATTATTAACATACTTTATTAATATTTTTAATTTAAAAAAATTAATATTCTTACAAAATAAGTTCTTTTTAAATAATAAATTCTTAACTAATAAATAATATATATAATATATTATTATGATAATTAACGATACAATAGCAGCAATTTCTTCAGGAAACATTAATCAAGCAATTTCTATTATTAGAATTTCAGGTCCTGATGCAGTTGAAATAATTAAAAAAATATATACAGGAAAAATAGGAGAAGACAAAACAATAACCTACGGAAATATCGTTGACAATACAACTAACAAAGTTGTTGATGAAGTTTTAGTTAACTGATTCATAGGAAACAAAAATTACACAGGAGAAGATACAATTGAAATAAACGCTCATGGCGGAATAGTTGTAACAAATAAAATATTAAATTTAATTTTAAGTAATGGTGCTCGATTAGCAGAACGTGGAGAATTCACTAGAAGAGCTTTTTTAAACGGAAAGATTACATTAGATAAAGCTGAAGCAATCAATAGTTTAATTCATGCTAAAACTAACAAACAAGCAGAAATAGCAATAACTCAATTTGCTTCAAAAGATAATGAGTTAATTGAAAAGTTAGAAGAAGAACTATTGCAAATAATTTCAATAACAGAAATAAATATCGATTACTCAGATTATTACGATATCGAACAATTAGATAAAAACAAATTAATACCACTTGTTAATAACTTAAAAACTAAATTAGATATTATAATCAATAAATCAGAAAATGCGTCTGATATTTATAAAGGTATTGATGTTGCAATCGTTGGAAAACCAAACGCCGGAAAATCTTCTTTACTTAATGCTTTATTAAAAAAAGATAAAGCTATAGTTACAAATATACCAGGAACAACAAGAGATATAGTTGAAGGTGAATTTGAAATAAATGGAGTTTTATTTAGATTAGTAGACACAGCTGGAATTAGAGAAACAAATGATACGGTAGAATCAATAGGTATTGAACGTTCTAAAAACGCTATTAAAGAAGCTAAGATAGTTATTCATTTACACAGTCCTTTTGATCAAGAAGATGAAGAAGATAAAAGAATAAAGGATTTAGCTCAAGGCAAAGAATATATATCAGTCATGAATAAAAGTGATTTATTAAAACTTAATGAACTACCTAAAGATAAAATATGTATTTCTGCATTAAATCAAAATTTATGAGAATTAAAAAATGCATTAGTTAAAAAATATAATAACGTAAATTTAGATGATAGCGAACTTGTTTATAATACAAGAAAGCTTTCGTTATTAAAACAAGCTTCTTTAGCTTTAAATGAAGCTAAAAAAGGCTTAGATAATGGTTTTGGACCTGAAGTTATAATTTTAGATTTAACAAAAAGCTGAGAATGCTTGAGAGAGATTTTAAATAAGCAACATGATAATGAAGCTTTATTAGACAATATGTTTAGTAAGTTTTGTTTAGGTAAATAAAATGTATAAGGTTAATGATATTTTAAGAAGTGTTGAAACTAAAGAAATTAGCTATGAGGGATATGGAGTGATTAGATATCCTGATTTTGCTATTTTTGTTGAAAATTTATGACTTGACGAGGTTGCTGATATAAAAATATTTTGAGCTAATAAAAAAATAGCTTTTGCTAAGGTTTTAAAGCATTTAAAGGTATCTAATAAAAGAGTAGAAAATGTTGACAAAGAATTGATTGATTCTGGTTCGGCACCACTTGCAATATTAGATTATCAAGATCAATTAATATTTAAACAAGAAGTAATTGAAAAACTGGTAAATAGAAATTTAAAAAATGTTAAAGTAAAAAGAATAATTGCTTCAGAAAAAATTCTAAACTATCGCAACAAAATAACACTGCACGCCAAAGTTATCAAAGATAAGCTAGAATTTGGTAATTATGAAAAGAATAGTCATAATTTAATTATCCAAGAGAAACTTCCGTTGGCTAATTTAAACATAGAAGAAGTTTACTTACAAATAAAAGATGTAATTAATAATCTTGATTTAAATTGTAAAAAAAGTATAGAAAAAATAATGTTAAGATATTCTGAATATGAGGATAAAGCTCAATTGGTTATATATTCAAAAACTAAATTGGCGATAAATAACCAAATTTTATCTAATTTATCTGATATACCAAAATTAGGTTCAATAATAAACGAGTATGGACAAAATAAAATAAAATACGAAATTTTGTTAGGTGATGATTCTTTAGTATTTAAGCTTGAGAATTTGCTATTTAAAGTTCATTATGATGCTTTTTATCAAGTTAACGATTCGCAAATTTTTAAATTATATTCAGAGGCCTTAAACAGTTTAGATGATAATAAAAAATCAATAGTAGATGCTTTTGCCGGTGTTGGGACAATCGGTATGTTTTTTGCAAAAAGAGCTAAGAAAGTTTTGAGTATAGAAATAAACCAGAACGCTTCTAAATCGGCTGAAGATAATGCAAAATTAAATAAAATAATAAATATGAATTTCGTAGCTGCAGATGTTACAAAGTATTTTGCGACAAAAGATATTAAAGAGTTTGATGCAATTATATTCGATCCTCCAAGAGCAGGGGTAGATAAAGAAGTTATAAAAGCATCAGCAAACACAAACGTTGGTGAAATTATTTATATAAGCTGTAACCCTAGAACACTGGTAAGAGATATTATTGAATTCGAAAAATACGGCTATGTTTGCGAAGAAATTCAGCCAGTTGATATGTTCCCGCAAACCTATCATATTGAAGCTGTAGCTGTGTTTAAAAATAATAAAAACAGGTAACTAATATCGAGTGTTGTCTAATCCTATTTTATGATATGTTTTTTAGAGAGACTTCACTTTTAAAATTAAACGTTTTTTTAAAACGCGACAAAAAAATTTAAAACAACCAACAAGAAAATTGTGGATAAATCAATTTTTCTTATTGGTTGTTTTTATTATCAAATTTAGTTTTAGCGATTGTTACTTTTTAAATCTCTTACTGGTTGGTAGCTAAAAATTTAATTTGCACATTTTTGCAGTGCTTAATCTTCTGCATAAGTGATTATATTATTTTTAAAAAAACAGTTAAAGTTTAATAATTGGTGATTATCACCTCTTCACCATTATCTCTATCTTGTGCTTTTGAGTTTATCATTCTTTTTGTTTTAATAACATGTATTTTGAAATCACTATATATATCCTTTATAAAGGGGGTGTTGTGATTTGATAGCATAACTTTTACACCTCTTTTTGTTAGTTCGCAAAAGCAATTTCTTAATCTCAATTGCTCCTCTCTACCAAATCCTTCCTTACTATAATTTACAAAACCATTTTTATCCGGATATATATCATAGGGTGGGTCAAAGTACACAAAATCGCCTTTTTTAGCTTCAGCAACAACAATCTCAAAGTCATTATTTGTAATCTTGATTTTTTTATTAGATAGTAATTTTCTTAGATTATCAAAGTTTGAATCATCAAATGCATTTACTTTATCTTTTTTGCCGAATGGGACGTTAAAAAAACCTTTTGAATTTACTCTATACAAACCATTGAAACAAGCTTTGTTTAAATATATCATTCTTGCTGCTCTTATGTGTATGGGCGTTTTAGAAAAACCATCTTCTTGGTCAAGTTTTCTAATTTGGTAATAATATTCTTCGCTGTTGTTTTCTTCGTGTTTTATTAATTCTGACTTTAAAAGTTCAAAATGCTCGTCATCTTCGAAGCATTGGTATGCACAGAAAAGTTCACTGTTTAAATCGTTAATATGTGCATATTTTGGAGAGATTGAAAAAAATAAAGCCCCACCGCCAACAAATGGTTCAAAGTATTTGTTATATTCGGCAGGCATTAATTCTTTTAGTTTTGGTAATATCTGTGTTTTACCTCCTGCTCATTTAACAAAAGGGTGTGGTTTTTTTTCTAGTGAAAAAAAATCTAAAACAGATACCTCTAAAGCATTTGCCAACCTTTCAACTGTTTCTAGTGTAACGTTGATCTTACCTTTTTCTATTTTTGAAATCTGAGCCCTGTCTATAGACAATTTTTTAGCCAAATCATCTTGAGATAAAAACCTAGACTTTCTTATTTCTTGTAATTTATTGCCAAAATTTTTTTTAATCATAAAAACCTTTCTTGTATTAATTATAACAAAAAAAGTGTGTTATAATTCACTTTCTTGTTGATTATAATTGATTTTACTGACTGTTTGTTGTATGTTAACATAAACAAATTTAAATAGGCTATTTTTATAAAATTTTTTCCGTTTTGTTAAGATAATGAATTTTATTGATTTATTATAATAACAAGAAAAGAAAACTATTTTTTGTAATTTATTTTACTTAAATAATATAATTTTTTAATATTGAAATAGCCTACTTATAAATTTATTTATGAAATAGCGATTTTAATTTCTGGTAAATTAAAATTAATGACTACTCTAAATCTGAACAAGTTTTTTAAAAAAACAGGAGGGGCAAATGAGAGATTTTGATAAATGAATAGAAACCTTTAGGGACAGTATAGCTAATTATACGTATTACGTAGAGTTTGATAAAGTTTTTAAAAACACTTCAGAGTTAAGAAGAGAATTGAATTTATTAAATTCACTTATAGGTTCTACAAATATCGAATCGGAATTTAAAAAAATTGTTTCTTGCGAGCCGTCTGTTTTAAAATGTATACCAATTCTTATTGCAACAAGAGACACTAAGATTACTTGTACAGATGATGATGGTCTTTACAAATATGATTTTGAAAACATAAATTATTCAGTTGATGACTATGCTGTTTTTATGAGAAAAACAGGTATTTTTAAATTGCTGGAAGAAGGTCTGGTAGGAAACATTTATGATTATGTTATAGGTGTTGAGGCGGGTCTAAATTCAAATGCAAGGAAAAACAGAACCGGAAAGCTCATGGCAGATTTGGTTGAATTTTATATAAAAAAAGCCGGCTATGTTAAAAATGTTACTTACTATAAAGAGATGAGTGTTTATAATTTAGAAAAAGTAAGTGGATTGGACTTATCTCGCTTGTCGAATAACAAAAGTGTTAATAAAGTGTTTGATTATGTATTAATTTCAGATAAATGTGTATATGCTTGCGAATGCAATTTTTATACAAAACAAGGTTCTAAACTTAATGAAACCGCAAGAAGCTATAAGATGTTGGCTTTGGAAGCAAAAAATATTGAGGGTTTTAAATTTGTTTGGTTTACAGATGGCCAAGGATGAATTAGCGGTGCTAAAAATAATTTAAAAGAGACCTTTGAAACTCTTGAAGATATTTATTCTATAAAAGATTTACAAGAAGGAATATTAGAAAAGTTTTAATTTTTTACTAGTATGGTTAAAGTTTGAGGTGCATTAAATTTTATAAACCATTAATGCTAAACTTTTTATAATTATAATCTCTTTAAGGTTGAAAAAATCCAGCATCATGCTGGATTATATAAAAACTGAATTACACAGTTAATAAATCTTTTTCTTTAGCTTTTGAAAGTTCGTTAATTTTTTCAATAGCTTTATCAACTTCTTTTTGGATGTTGTCTAAAAAGTGTTTTTGTAAATCTTCTGATAATTCGCTATCAGATTTAATTTTTTTATTAATATCTTGACGAGCTTGACGAACACCAACCCTAGCCAATTCTGTTACTTGGCTTAGTTGTTTTGTCATTTCCACACGCTTTTCAGTGGTCATTTGTGGGTAAGTTAATCTTAATTGATGCCCTTCGTTAGCTGTTGTAACATTTATTTTATTATCCATTATTGCTTTTTCAATTGTTTTTAAAACACTCATGTCATAAGGTTTTACCAATAGTTGAAGAGGACTAGCAGCTGTAATAGCAGCAATTTCTTCAAGACTAATTAGTGAATCGTAGTAATTAATTTTAATTTTATTAATTAAAGCAGGGTTTGCTCTTCCAACAACTATTTTTGTCATTTGATTTTCAAAATTGTTAATTGTTTTACTGATTTCTTCTTCTAATTCCATTAGATATAAGTTTAATTCCATTATAACTCCTTATTTTTTGTAATTGTTGTGTTTGGTATTGAATTTTCTATAGCGCGCAATAATGCGTCTTTTTCGTTAATATCAAAGATAACAATGTCAATATTATTATCTTTAGCCATTGATGCGGCGGTTTGGTCCATCACTCTTAAATCTTTTTCTAGTAATTCATCATATTTAATTACTGAGAATTTAATTGCGTCTGGATTGAATTTAGGGTCTGAATCATAGACTCCGTCAACTCCGTTTTTACCCATTAATATAGCGTCTGCATTTATTTCTGAAGCGAAAAGTGTTGATGCGGTATCGGTTGTAAAGAAAGGTCTACCTGTACCTCCGGCAAATATTACAACTTCACCATCTTTTAAATATTTTTTGGCTTTTTCATTAATATATACTTCGCAAACTTTAGGATCCATTGTTAAACTTGATAGAACACGGCATCTTAAATCGTTGTTTTCAAAGCCAGATTCTAATGCAAGTGCATTCATTGTTGTTGCTAACATTCCGATGTAGTCAGCTCTAACTCTATGGATTCCATTTTTAGCTGCGCTAGTCCCTCTTCAGAAGTTACCACCACCAACTACTATGGCAACTTCTATGCCCTTATCGATTATAACTTTAAGTTGTTTTGCAAAATTTTGAACAAGTTCGTAATCGATTGCAAGGTGTTTTTCTTTGTTTGCCAAACCTTCACCTGAAAGTTTGATTAATACTCTTTTATACGATGTCATTTATACCTCTTACGATATTTGAGTTATTTCGTAATAAATTTTATATTATTTAGATTTATTATTAATAAATTAGGTCTAAATTGGTATTTTAGAAAAGAAAAATTGCTAACTACCAATTTTTTTATTGATAGATAGCAATTTTAATTTAGCTTTTTTGACTGCATCGAATGCTCCGCTTCTAGTCATAGCAAGTTCCATTCCAATTTCTGAATAAGATAAATCTTCAAAAAGATGTAGATATAATGCCTGTTTTTGCGACTGAGCTAGAAACTCATTATATTTTTCATAAAGTTGAATTAATTGATTTCTTTCTTCAAGTGATTCCATTATTCGTTAAGACCCTTCATTAAACCATAAATATAAGATTCTAAATCAAACTCAGCAAGGTCATCTACTTTTTCGCCAAGACCTATAAATTTAACAGCTAGATTTATTTCATCTTTTATAGTTAGAACAATACCACCTTTTGAAGTTCCGTCCATTTTGGTTAAAACAATACCAGAAAGGTTTGTGGCCTCTCCAAATATTTTGGCTTGCATAATTCCATTTTGTCCCGTAGTTGCATCTAAAACTAGTAAGCTTTCGTGTGGAGCACCTTCAATTTTTGATTCTAAAACTTTGTTAATTTTTGCAAGTTCAGCCATTAAATTCGTTTTATTTTGCAATCTTCCGGCTGTGTCAATAATTAAAACATCATAGTTTTCTTCTTTTGCCTTATCTATTGCTCTATACACAACTGCAGCAGGATCTTTTTCGTTTTCGGCCGGTTTTACAATGTCGGCACCAACTCTTTTTGTTCAAATTTCAAGTTGTTCAACAGCAGCGGCTCTAAATGTGTCGGCAGCAGCTACTAAAACTCTGAAACCATCATTAATTAATTTTTTAGATATTTTAGAAATTGAAGTTGTTTTACCAGAACCATTAACACCAACAACCAACATTACGTTTAATCTGCCTTTTTCTATATTTAGATTAGTATCGATTATTGAATTAGAAGCATAAATAGTGAATAATTTATCGGCAATGATTTCGTTGATTAATTTAGGATCTTCAATGTTTTCGTTTTTAACTTCTTTTTTACATTCATTTATTATAACTTGAACAAGTTTCATTGAAATATCAGACATTATTAAAATTTCTTCCAAGTCTTCGAAAAACTCTTCATCAATTTTATTATGTCTGTTTTGTAATTCTTTAATACTTTCTGTAAAAGAAGTATTGGATTTAGAAAGACCTGCAATATAGTTGTCAAGTTTATTTTGCTTTTGCAATTCCTTTTGTAACTTCTTTTGTTCTTTTTCTTCTAGTTTGGCTTGCTTTTTAGCAACCCTTTCTTCTTTAGTTCCAAAAAGTTTATCTTTTAAATTCGATCAAAAACCCATAAGATTCTCCTTAAATTTGAATATTACATTATATAATGTACATTTTTTAAATTTTAATATTTTTTAAGCGTTTTATTTTGTATTTTTTAGTAAAATAGCCTATATGTTTATGTCTAATGCAAAAAATAGAATAAAAAGCATATTTGGAGTCAAAGATTTCAAGTATATTTTTAAACTTACTCTGCCAATTTTTATACAAACATTATTTTTTGCACTAGTTTCTGTTGTTGGCTCATTGGCCACGAGTCTTTATTTGAAGGTTTGACATATTGATGGTTCATATAACGGTTATTATTTTTATACATTTGCAAAAATCTTAACAGTTTATAAAATTTTAACTTTTATTCCGCTAATTTATCAATTAGGTGTGCTTGTTGTGGCTTCTAATTTATTTGGGCAGAAAAAAGAAGAAAATATTCCTAAAGCGCTATGGTCTGCTATTTATCTTTCTTTAATAATTAATGCTGGCTGTTATTTAATTATGTTTTTTGCTTCACCAAGCATATTAGCAGCATCAGGTGCTAAAAATAGCGCAATAATAGCTTGAAAAACTTCGGACGGGTATAATCTTTATTTAGAAAATGTTAAAAAATTAAAAGATGCTAATTTGAGTATAAATGGTTTGAATATTGATGAAATTTATTTTGGCGGAGTATATAAAAATATAAAATTAGTTAATACAAATCCCTTTATATTAGAACAAAGTGAACTTGCTTTTACAATTAAATTTACTCGTTTAACAACTCTGGATATTTTTATTGCTTCAATCGCTCTTATATTTGTTTCGGCACTTCAAGCAATAGAGAAAAATAATTATGCTATTGTGGGTATTATAACCAGCATTTTTATTAGAACTGGATTCACTTATGTACTTTTATTTGCGCCAGCGCAGAAAATAAATTTAATAATGGTTATTTCGTTAGAAACAGTAGTTGGGGCATTTATTAATCTCGTATTTTCGTATGCTTTTGCAAATAAATTGATATTTAGAAAATATAAAACTAAATTATCAGAAACTTGAAACAATAAGTACATGAGAGAAATTTTAAAATTAGGTTTACCAATAGCATTAGAAACGGGGATATGATTTGTATCTCAATATATGATTGCTAGAGCTATTCCTTATGGTAACTTAGATGGTCAATACATAGGTCTTTGAAGAGCAGTAAATAATACATACGATATATTCAATTCTTTTGTGATGGCGTTGAGTTTTGTGACGACTGTTATTGTTGGAATTGAAATTGGTAAACAAGATTTTAAAAGGGCGCATTCGCTTGGAAATAGTTCTTTAAAATTGGCTTTTTATTCCCAAATAATTCTGTCGTTTGTTGGAGTAATATTGACATTTCCGGCGTTAAAAATTTATTCAATTGATAATGCTGTGATTGTAAGAGTTGGTTATTATGTTGTAGCGCTGATGATGCTTAAGGCAATATTTGATATTGGTAATTTAACAACACTACGTGCATTGTGAGGCGCAAATGACGTTTGAATGCCAAACTTTGTTGCTATTATTACTATGATAGGTTTACAACTTTCTGCTGTTTATTTGGTTGCTGCGTTTCAAAATACTGCAACTCATAAGTTGTCGCAAGGATTATATATCATTTTATTAACAGCGGCTACATTAGTAGATCCAATTGCAAGAACAATATTATTTAGCTTGCGCTGAGATAGTTATAGATGAACGAAATATGCAAAAAGATTGTAATTTAATCGGAATTTAGAAAGGCTAAAAAATGGTTGAAAAGTTAAAAAGTAAATTAGAATTAGAAAACTTTGAACTCACAAATCAAGAAATTGATTTTATGTTAGAAAATATAGGTCACGAAAGTAAAGAAATCAGAGATGATTTGATATTTGATTTATTTGCTAAGTCTTTTTATTTGGAGCTATTAAATATTGAACAATTGAGATACATTTACAATAAAATTGTGTCCGAAGAATTGGTATTTTTCAATATTGAGAGTGCTGATGTTAAAAACGCTCTAATAAGAAGTTATTCGATTTTATTATTATCTTTACTTATTAGCTTTAGCTCTAGAAAAGAATATAAATATTTCAATGCTTTATCAAAAAATGAGAAGTTAAAGATATTTGAAATAGCCAATAAATACATCGAATTAGAAAAATGTTTAGTTGGATATAGTTATCAATATGGTTGAGTTGATTGTTTTACTCATGCAGTTCAACTTTTGATTGATATTGTTAAAAACGGTGTTATTGAAGGTGAAGATGTAAGTAAAACAATACTAAATTCAATTAAAAAATCATTATTGAGTTTAGATGATGAGATTGGTGACGGTCAAGCTAAAAAATTTGGTAATTTACTCGCATCACTATATAAAAATTCTTTAGTGGACCATGATCAGATATTAGAATTTATTAATGAACTTTTTGCTAATCAAGAATATGAAAAATTTAGTATTGAAAGAGAAAGAAGAAACGAAAACATTAATAATATGCTAATGCAATTTTCTTTATTTATAAATGATATAGAGATTTTAAATAAGATAAAAAAAGTTAATATGATACCTGATTTGATAAAAATTATATAAGTATTAGCTAAATGAAAATAAATGGAAATTATTTCCATTTTTTTTATCCAAAATATGTATGCGCACTAATAATTTCTAAATAAAAAACTTTTTAAGTAAGAATTTTAAAAAGAATAAAATCTTACTAATTAATTATTAATAATAATTATCTTTTGACTATAATTTAAATAACTATGAAAAACGTAAAATTAAGAGTTAAATCAGCACTAATATTATTTGCTATTGTAATACCATTTTTCTTCATTACTTATTTTGCAAAAGTACCGGGTAAAGTGATAGGAATGGCCTTTTTCATGTTCTTTTCTGCATGAGCATCATATGAGGTAATAGTGCATAATAAAATGTCAAGATGGATAAATATATTAACGGTGTTTTTGGTCTGTGTAATCTGAGCCCTTCCGCTCGATTGATATCAAGCCACGATGAATGGTGAAGCTAACCAATTTTGAAGCACTTCAAAAACAGGAATGTCGATTCAAGATTTATCACAGTGAATGAAACATGTTATATATTTTGGCAAGGATCAATTTACAAAATTAAGAGTATTAGGACTTGCTATTATGTTTGTTTTAGTTACTTTACTATTTTTAATAAATTTGAAAAAATATGAAACTACTGGTGCATTTTTGAAAAATTATTTAATAACATTATTTGCTTTAATTTTCATACCAACATTTTCAAAGATTTTATTTATGTTTAGCGTTGGTGGATTATACTTTATTTTTTGTATCTTTTTAATCCCGATTGTTGTTGATACAACGGCATATTTTGGAGGAAGATTATTAGGGCATAAATTAATAAAAAGAGGCTTTGCTCCACACATAAGTCCTAAAAAAACGTGAGAAGGCGCAATTGTATCTTATATATTTGGCGCACTGTTTGTTTTTGTTTCGATGTATTTGGGAAAATTAACCAATAATCAAACATTTACAATATTATTCAATTACAAGCAATTAATAGTTGCTATATTTATCTTGCCAGCAATTTCACAAATTGGAGACTTGTGATTTTCGGGAATTAAGCGTTTGTATAAAATAAAAGATTTTTCAGATTTAATACCAGGGCACGGAGGATTAATGGATCGCTTTGATTCAGTATCTTTTGTTGCTTTTGCAACATCTGCAATATTATTAATAAATTAAAATAGGGGTAGTTATGCGTTCAAAAGATGAATCATTTATAAAATTATGTGAAGAAATAAATTTTAATCCTGACGAAAGTTTTGATAGCGCAAAAATTATCAACGTTGAAATAGACAATAAAACTCACGAGTGATTTTTTAGTGTGGCATTTGAAAAACATATAGACATTAAAAAATATATAGAGTTTAGAAAGGCGTTAACTAATAGATTTCCTAATTCTCATTTTGAACTAATAATTGAAAATGTGCTAAGGGATAAGAAAATTATAGTTGACTATTTGAATTATTATTTATCAAAAAAATCAAAGGGGCTGTCAGCCCTTAAAGGCCACATTACAGAGGCTAATATTTCATTAAACGAAAACGAGCTAATTTTAACTGTTCCAAGTGATGCAGTTTATGACGATTTTTTGATTAAAAAAGACGCAATTAAAGAAGGACTTGTTAAGATTGGCTATGGTTTTTATAATTTGGTTATTAAACTTAACTCAAGTTCTGAATATGTTATAACCGATAATTTTATAAAAAAAATGGTGAACCAATTTACGGAACTTAAGAAAAATGATAATGAAGAAGTTTCTACAAAATCAACAAGACCGCAATATAACAGAAGAAGCGACAATACTTATGTTGATATTGATATAGCTTCAATATATGAACTGCATGAAGAATTATCTGTGGCAACAAAAGGTGAAATATTTTTACTAGAGTCAAGAAAATTGAAAACTGGTAAGACGTTGTATACAATGTCTATTTCTGATTATAATGAAGCCATTGTTGTAAAAAAATTTTTAAATGAAGATGAAGAATTGCCACCTTTAAAAATTGGCGATACTGTAATAATTAAGGGTAGAGTAACCGAAGATAGTTTTAGTAAAACAAAAGTATTAATGGCCAATAATAAGGACTGATATATTAAAACTGATGGCTTTAATAATCTTGAAAAAGATTATGAAGAAGTTCAAAGAATTGAATTAGCAACGAGAACAAAAATGTCAGCTCAGGATGGGGTAACCGATGTTGATGATTATTTTAAAACAGCATCATTTTTTAATCAAGATGCGGTTGCCATTACCGATTTAGATACAATTCAAGCTTATCCATTAATTAACGGAGTTAGAAAATCATATAAGAACATTAAGCCAATCTATGGCGTAACTCTAAGTACAGTAGATTCAAATAGTAATATTCTTTATGGATATAAGGAATTTAATTTAAAAAATGAAGAATATGTTGTTTTTGACTTAGAAACAACAGGATTGAGTCCTCGTTTTGATGAAATAATTGAATTTGGAGCAACAATAGTTAAAAATGGGCTTTTAAAAGAAAAAATTCAGTTCTTTATGAAACCAAGTCAACCGCTATCAGCTTTTACAATTAATTTAACAAATATTACTGATGAAATGGTTTCAAAAGGTCTTTCTCAAGAAGAAGGAATTAATAAAATTTACGAAATATTAAAAGGCAGAGTTTGTGTTGCCCATAACGCAAGTTTTGACATAAATTTCTGTAAGCAAAAATTTGTTGACAATAATTTAGATACATCATATATTATTGGTATTGATACACTGGCTTTATCACGTTTTTTTAAACCTGACGAAAGAAAGCATAACTTAGGCGCATTGGCTAAAAGATTGGGTGTTTCATATGATTCATTGGTAGCCCATAGAGCTGATTATGATGCTGAGGTTTTGGCAAGAATCTGAGTAAAAATAATTGATAAACTGAAAAATGAGTATGGGGTTCTAAACTCTGAAAAATTATCAGGATTGAAGAATTTTGAAATGTTGGCTCGTCGCTTTTCTTATGAAAGTAGAGTATTGGTTAAAAATCAATCTGGATTAAAAAAATTATTTAAATTAATGTCTAAAGTTTTAACTGATCAATATAATGAAGGGCCTCAATTATATTTTAATGAGATTGGGAATGACGAGGATTTATTATTCGGTTCGGGCACACATAAATCGTATTTATGAGAACAAATTTTTAATGGAACTGATGAAAATATCAACAAGGCCATTTCGCTTTACGATTATATTGAACTTCCACCGATTAGTACGTTTGAATACTTGGTTCATGATGGCAATATTACATATGAAAATTTAAAATTTGCTTATAAAGATTTAATTGAAAAGGCCACAAAATTGAATAAAATTTGTGTTGCCGTTTCAGATTGCCGTTATATTTATGATTATCAAAAATTAGTATACGATATATATATAAATGCCCCTTCATTAGGTGGCGGAACTCACTGACTAAAAAAATATTCAAAGACACCGAAATTAAAATATTATTCAACAACTGAAATGTTAAAGGAATTTGCTTTTTTAAATGATGGTTTATTAACAAGGGATATTGTTATAAACAACACGAGAAAAATAGCTGAAATGATATCTGATGATATTAAAGTTATTAAAGACAAATTATATTTCCCTAATTTTGATAATTCACCAGAAAGACTAAAAGAAGTAGTTTATAAAAATCTTAAAGTAAAATATGGCGACAATCCAGACCCAACAATTGTTGAAAGAATTGAAAAAGAATTGAACCCAATTATTAAATATGGTTATTCTGTAACTTATTGAATTAGTTATAAATTGGTTCAAAAAAGTAACCAAGATGGCTATATTGTGGGTAGTCGTGGTTCGGTAGGTTCTTCTATTGTTGCTAATATTATCGGTATTTCTGAGGTTAACCCACTTAAGCCACATTATTTATGTAATCAATGTAAACATTTAGAGTGATACGAAGGCAATGATGTATTGTCTGGTTGAGATCTACCTAATAAAAAATGTCCAAATTGCAATATATTTATGAAACAGGATGGACATAATATTCCTTTTGAAACATTTTTAGGTTTTGAAGCAAATAAAGTTCCAGATATTGATTTAAACTTTAGTGGTGATTATCAGTCAGTAATTCATAATTACGTAAAAGAGTTGTTTGGCGAAACGCATACATTACGTGCTGGCACAATTTCTGCAGTTCAACAAAAAACAGCATTTGGTTTTTGTAAAAAATATGAAGAAGAGCAAAGAAAATCATTTAAACCTTGAAGTAGAGGATTTTTAGAATTTCTATCGGTAAAGGCAGCTGGTGTTAAAAGAACAACGGGTCAGCATCCTGGCGGTATTATTGTTATCCCTAAAGAATATGACATTGAAGATTTTACTCCAATAAATTTCCCTGCAAACGATGATGAATCTCAATGAAAAACATCGCATTTTGATTATCGTGCAATTCATGATAATGTTTTAAAATTGGATTTACTTGGACATGATAACCCTACGGTTGTTAAAATGTTAGAAGATTTAACTAATACTAATGTTGATATACATGTACCTAAATTTGACCCTGAAGTTATGAAATTATTTTATAGCACAGAATCAATGAATATTACTCCTGATCAAATTGGTGGAGAGACAACCGGTGCCTATGGCTTGCCAGAGTTTGGAACAAACTTTGTTAGAAAGATGTTAAAAGATACTAGACCACAATCGTTTAATGATCTGATTTTATTATCTGGCCTATCTCATGGAACTGATGTTTGAGCAGGAAATGCCGAATTATTAGTTAAACAGGGTAAAGAATTAAAAGATTGCGTGTGTTGTCGTGATGACATTATGGACTATTTAATAAAAAAAGATATTGACAAACTTAAATCATTTGAAATCATGGAAAGAGTTAGAAAGGGAAAAGGTCTAACTGATGATCAAGAGCAATTGTTAATAGAAAACAATGTTCCTGATTGATATATTGAATCACTTAAAAAGATTAAATATATGTTCCCTAAAGCCCATGCTGCGGCTTATGTAATCATGGCTTGAAGAATAGCATGATATAAACTGTATCATCCATTAGCGTTTTATGCGTCTTATTATACTAATAGACCTGATGCTATTGATATAGAAATAATAAGTTCAGGAGCTAATGTGATTCAAAAGAAATTAGACGAACTTCGTCAAAGAATGAATGGTAATGGTGAGAAATTAAGTGTTAAAGAAAATGCCTTAATACCAACATTAGAAATTACACTTGAATTATATGCTCGTGGCTTTAAAGTTAAGAATGTTGATTTAAAACGTTCTGAAGCAACAAAATGAATTATTGACGAAAAAGAAAAAGCTCTTATTCCTCCTTTTGTTGTAGTAGACGGATTAGGTGAAACCGTAGCACAAACAATTATTCAACAAAGGGATATTCAACCATTTATATCAATTGAGGATTTGAGAATGACAACTAGTGTTAATTCAAAAATATTGGGCGAATTACAACGTCTAGGCGTTTTGGATGAACTGGATGAAACTAATCAGATGACTTTATTTTAAAATACATTAAAAACCGCAGTAAAAACATAAAAAAGTTTTAAATTTGGTTAAAAATATTAAATATTTAATATAATAATATTGTCCCGTCGCTGGGGCGATATTTCAAAAAAGCATAAAAAAATCTCTCTAAAAAAAATTACACAACGGTTTTTAACGCACTCTCTCTATTTGTTTTTAAAATCATTGTTTTTAAACCTTGTATTGTTATATTTATTTTATTAATTTATTATTTATCTTTTTTATTAATATATTTTGTGTAATTTTCCAGCCTTTTGGCTGGTTTTTTTGTCATATTTTTACTGAGATTTCAATTTATTTCTATAAATATGGAATATTTGGTAAAATTTAATTGTTTTTATATATATAAAAAAAGGAGCCAAATATGTCAAATAATGCAAAATGAAAAAATAAAAAAATCAATGTAAAAAATTATCAAGCAACCCAACAAAAACAAAAAAGAGAATTGTCTAAATCATGAAAAATAGCTTTAACAGGTTTATTTTTAATTGTCATCCCTTCATTCTTATTTTTCTTATTTATTGGAAAAGATGGATGAGTTATTAATGCATTTAAAGATGCGAACCGTTGATCATTTAACTTGCCAATTGCGCTAGGAATACTAACAGTTCAATTATTTGTTGTTTCACTTTTAATTTGAAAATTTAAGGTTTATGGTTCTGAAGCTTTAAATTTCTTGGTTCCAGTTGCGTTAGCTATGAACTCATTTTTAGTTACAAGTGGAGTTGATAGTGCTGATTGATATATAAGAGTATTACCAGCTGTTGGTTTAGCTTTTATTGCTGTGCCAATTTTAATGATTAATAAGGCAGTTGCTAAAAAATCAGCTGAAAAAAGAAAATCAAAATTATTAGCTGAAGAATTGAAAAATAAATCACTATTAGATTAATAATTCGACTAAACTGATAGGTTTAGTCTGTTTATTTTAAAGGAGAAATATGTATAAAAAAATCGCTTTATTAGACAAAAAAATCGCAGACTTAATTAATGACGAAAACCAACGTCAAGCAGATCATATTGAACTTATTGCTTCAGAAAATTATGTCTCTGAAGATGTTTTAAAAGCTGCTGGATCATGTTTAACTAATAAATATGGTGAAGGTTATCCCGGAAGAAGATATTATGGCGGATGCGAATATGTTGACCAAATTGAAACAATTGCGCAAGAAAGAGCAAAGCAATTATTTAATGTTAAATATGCTAATGTTCAGCCATATTCTGGCAGTGTTGCTAATGCCGCTGTTTACATGGCCTTATTAGAACCAGGTGATAAAGTTTTGGGTCTTTCATTAGATTCGGGAGGTCATTTAACACATGGTTACAAAATTTCTTTTAGTGGTGTTTTTTATGAATCACACAGCTATACCGTTAATGAAAATGGTGTTCTAGATTACGATGAAATTTTGAAAATAGCAAAAGAAGTTAAACCTAAAATGATTATTTGTGGATATTCTGCTTATTCTCAAATTGTGGATTTTGATAAATTTAGAAAAATTTGCGATGAAGTAGGTGCTTATTTATTTGCTGATATTTCTCACATATCAGGACTTATAATTGCAGGACTACACCCATCACCATCTCCATACGCTGATGTTATTATGACTACAACTCATAAAACTTTAAGGGGTACACGTGGTGCAATGATTATGACTAATGATGAAGAAATTTATAAAAAAGTTAATCGTTCAGTATTCCCTGGTTATCAAGGCGGCCCATTGTTTCACCAAATCGCAGCAAAAGCTGTAAGTTTTTATGAAGCTCTTCAACCTGAATTTATTGAATATCAACAACAACTGCTAAACAATAGTAAAGTATTTTGCCAAACATTTATCAATAAAGGGGTAAAGGTTATTTCTGGTCTTACAAAAAACCACTTATTTATGATTGATGTTAAAGCATCATATGGCATTACAGGAAAATATGCTACTGAAGTACTTTCAAAAATAAATATTACTGTAAATAAAAATAGTATTCCTAACGATACTGAAAGCCCAATGGTTTCAAGTGGTATTAGACTAGGAAGTGCAGCAATGACATCTAGAGGTTTTAAAGAAGATGAATTTATAATTATTGCCAACTTAATTGATAAAGCTTTGCGCGATCCTGAAAATGAATCTTTACTAACTGTAATTAAAAAAGAAATTGCCAAACTAACATCTTCATTCCCTATTAAAAGAAGTTATATTAAACGTTAGAATAAGAAGGCGTGTATGGAAATTGAAAATATCAGATCTCTAATTTCTTCAACATTAGTAACTACAGCGGGAATTGTTGGTTTTAAATCACTTAATAAGGAAAATGATGTAGATTTTGAAAACGATGGTATCGTTGTTTCTTTATCAAAAGAAAATGAAAGAATTGTTAATATTTCTCTTGGGCTAATTATCATGTCAAATATTAATGCTAAAGGTATTGTGGAAGAAATATACTCAATAATAAACTATTATTTAAAACAAAAAGACTTGATTTTAGGGTCTTTATCTGTATATATAAAAGGAACTAAATAATGAAAAAAATAGATGGACAAATGTGAAAAGAGGCTGTATTATCAGGCGCGAATAACATTCTGAATAAAAAGAATGCTATTAATGCTTTAAATGTCTTCCCTGTGCCAGATGGCGATACGGGTAGCAATATGGCTTCAACTATTGCAACTGCATCAGATTTAAAAAATAATGATAATTTAACCTTAAATGAGGTATCGAAAGTTATTGCACAAAACATGTTACTTTCCGCAAGAGGAAACTCTGGGGTAATTTTAAGCCAAATTTTTAAAGGCTTTTCACTTGGTTTTAGCAATTTAGAAGAAGCTAATCCTTTTGAGTTAGTGCAAGCATTTGAGAGTGCTTCAAAATCGGCTTACAAGGCTGTTTTAAAACCGATTGAAGGAACAATTTTAACAGTTATTAGAGAAGTATCCGAAGGTCTTAAAACTGCAATCGTGGTTGATTCTAGTGTTCAAGATGTTTTTAATACTGCATTAGAGTTGGCTAGAAAAAGTTGCGATAACACCCCAAATTTATTGAAAGTCCTTAAAGAAGTTGGTGTTACAGACTCAGGTGGTGAAGGTTTATACGCCATTTTAGAAGGGATGAAATTATATTTCGAAGGAAAACCAGTTGAACTATCAGATAAAGAAGAAGACATCAATAAATTTATTTCAGATACAGAAGTATTTGAAGGTGAATTTGGATATTGTACAGAGTTTATTTTAGAATTATTAAAACCTAAAAAGTTTGATAAAGAATATTTAATTAAAAAATTAGAAAAATTAGGTGGCTCAATGGTTGTTGTGCAAGATGAATCAATTTTAAAAATTCATATTCATACACAAAAACCGGGTTCAGTTTTAAATAGTGTTAATAGTTTGGGTCAATTTATCAAAGTTAAAATTGATAATATGACATTACAAGCAAACAATAGTAAGGAAAATACCAAAAAGAATTCTAATGATGATGATAATGTTGAATTAGCAACTTGCGGACTTATTTCATGTAATGCAGGACAAGGAATCATTGAACTAATTAAAGAATACGGCGCATCATATGTAGTAGAGGGCGGGCAAACAAACAACCCTTCAATTCAAGATATTGTTGATGCGATAAATTCGGTGAAGGCTAAAACAGTTTTTATTTTACCTAATAACTCAAACATAACTTTATCAGCTCAGCAGGCAGCAACAATAGTTAGAAATAAAAAAGTAATTATTATTCCTACAAAATCACAAGCCCAATCTTTAGGGGTTGCAATGAACTTTAGCGCAGATAATAATTCAAAAGAAAATCATAGTTTAATGAAAGAAGCCCTAAAGAACATTCAATACGGCGAGATTGCACCAGCTGTTAAAGATACAAAATTGAATGGTATTAAAGTTAAAAATGGTGATTTTATGGTTATCGAAGCTGGCAAATTAGTTTCAACAGCTAAAACACATAACCAAGCGGCTAAGCAATTAATTGATCGTATTGTTAGTGAAGAAACACAGATTATCACAATTTTATACGGCCAAGATGCATCTGAAGCTGATGCAAAAGAATTGCAAACATACATTGAAATCAATTACAATGTTGAAGTTGAAATTTTTTCAGGTGGACAAACAATTTATCCATATTTAATTTCTGCTGAATAAGGAGATTTTATGAAAAAAAGAATAGTATTTGATCTTTTAAATAACGACGGCGGCCAATTAAAAGCTATTGATGGAGCAAAAAGATTTATTCAAGAAAACCCTGATTATAAACTTATTTTAGTGGGTCAAGAATCAATAATTAAACAAAGATTAGGAAATCTAAGCGAGCAGGTCGAAATTATCGATTCAAACGATGTTGCTCATAAAGTAATTAGTCCGAGAGATGTATTAAGAAATAAAAGTTCGATGTTACTTGCTTTTGATTGTTTAAAAGAAGGCAATTCCGATGCTATTCTAAGTAGTGGTGATAGTGGTTCATATATCACTTTAGCTTCATTAAAAGTAAAAAGGTTGAATGGCGTTGCCAGACCAGCATTTATGCCTGTTGTTCCAACGGCAGAAAAAAATAAGAGTATTTTGCTTTTAGATGCTGGAGCGAATATTGAAATTAAACCGGAATATTTAGTTAGTTGAGCTAAGATAGCTTCACAATATTATTGAATAATTTTTGGCAAAAAAAGACCAACTATCGGTCAACTAAATATTGGCACCGAAGATTATAAAGGTACTGAGATTGCAAGAGAAGCATTTACATTACTAAAAAATGAAGAAAATGCTAATTATGAATTTAGCGGATTTGTTGAACCAGAGACTGCTATTAAGGGTAATGTTGATATTTTATTAGCAGACGGATATGCTGGCAACATATTCTTAAAAACACTTGAAAGTTCATTTTTAAACTTTGCGAAGTTATTAAAAGGTATATATACTAAAAATCTTAAAAATAAAATTTCGGCATTATTAGTCAAAAAAGATTTAAAATCCTTTAAAAATAGATTTGATTATAGAAATGTTGGCGGAGCGTATATTGTGGGCCTTGATAAAGTTGTTGTTAAAGCACACGGTGGCTCTGACGAACTTGCATTTTATAACGCTTTAAATCAAATAAAAATAGCCTTAGAAAATAATGTTGTTGAAAAACTACAAACTATTTTTGACAAAGGAGAAGGCGATGAATAATGAATTTAGAAAATTAATTGCGGATAAATTAGAAAAAACGGGATTCGACCCTTCTGAGCTTGATAGTAATTCTTGAGAATATTTTGAACAAGCTTTTACTCACAAATCTTATTCTAACGAACATAAAAACGCCAAGAATTATCAATATTTAGAATTTTTAGGTGACTCAATACTTCAATTTTTGGTAACTAATGCAATTTATTGAACTTATCCAGAACAAAATGAAGGTGTAGCAACAGCATTAAGATCAGCAATTGTTGATCGTGAAAATTTAGGAAGATTAGCTAATGAAATTGGTTTAGTAGAGTGTTTAAGAGCTTCAAAAGGAACTTTTAATAATGGTAAAAATATGAAAGCTGATTCAGATATATTTGAATCATTCGTTGGCGCACTATATTGCGTTTATGGGCTTGGCGCCGCAGAAGCGTTCATTGAAGAATTTTTATTAGTAGATTTAGAAAAATTTTCTCATCAAAGTTTGAAAGACCCTAAATCAAGATTTCAAGAATTAATTCAAACATCTGGTAAAAATGAAATTACTTATGAAAATACGCCATTGGCAAACGGATTATTTGAAAGTAAAGTAATGGTTGATGATTGTATTTATGGCACTGGTGTAGGCAAAACAAAAAAAGATGCTGAAAAAGCAGCAGCCGACGAAGCTTTAAAAAAATTTCAAAAATAAAGACAATAGTGTTGTCTTTTTTTATGCTATTTTTTGTAAAAATAAATCTTATATATTTGCAATGTTAATTAATTTATATAAATTGAATTTATATGCGTCAAAAAGGTTTAAAATTAAATTGATATTTTGCAAAACAAACTTATTATATAAAGGATTAAAATGACAAACCCAGGAACGTTATTCGTTGGTATTATGAGTAATACCGGTTTGTGAGGGGCCATAATTAGTACTATAGCAATTACTATGCTAGGTTTTGTTTTGTTCCGTACAAAGGTTTTAAACAATGAATCTTCAGGAGCAATACAAAAAGTTATTATCAATGTTATTATTCCGTTTTTATCTTTTTATTCATTTTTAAAAAACGCAGATAAGACGGATTTAAAAACATTTGGTATAGTGTTCGGGTTGAGTGTGGTATATTATGTGCTACTTACATCAATGGCGATTATCTGAGTAAAATATTTGCCAAAAGCAATACCAAAAAGTGTTATTGCTAGAGCTCAAAGAGATTTTGATGAATGACAAAGCAAAATCGAAATGGGTCAAAGACAAATATTTAATAGAGAATCGTATTTTGAAAGTCTTCAAAAGAAACATTTAGTAACTTGACTAATGTGTATCTATGGTTCAAATATTTTGTTTGCTACTCCAATAGTTTTAGGGGTATATCCTGGCGGAATTGAACTGGGAGCATTAAGTATTTGAAACGTTTTATACTACATTGGTGGATTCGGACTTTCATTCTCATTATTATCAGGAGTAAAATTTACAAAACAAGAATTCAAATTCACAATGAAAAAAGCTGTTTTAAATCCAGCATTTATCACAGTTATTGTGGCTATCATGCTTTGAGCAACTCAATTTATACCAGGCGCTGGTGAAAGAGTTACAAAATTAAACAAAGATGAAATTATTCCAGTTAAGTACGGTTTAGATTTAAAAACTGGTGAACCATTAATTCAAAATGTTTCAGTAAATCTAAAAGGTACATTTGGACCTAATTTCTCATCATTATATGGAAGAGAAATTAAAAGAATATTGACTACAATCGATGGCAAACCAGTTGCAAAAACAATTGTTGAATGATTTACATACGACAAATTAACAAGCACTTGACAAGTGTATAGCGGTAAACCAACTGGTTGATTTGATTGAGGTGTAACAATGCCTTACTTCGCTAAACCAATTTCTATTTTAGCGGGATTAATTTCTCCATTAATCTGAATAGTAATTGGAACAAGTTTAGCTAAAACAAATATTAAACAAATGTTTGTAAGAGGCAGAAACTGATTATTCTTAGTTTACAAAGTGATTTTAATGCCATTATTAATATTATTAATGGTTTTACCACTCGTAAAAACAAAATTATTATCAGCACAAGTTGGAGTTATTTTAGTAATGACTGGTTCAGTTCCTCCAGGAACAACAGTTGTTATTTACTCACAACACTTTAAAGTGCACGATGATTACACATCGCAAGTAAGCTCTTTAGCTACTATGTTGAGTTTTATATTTATTCCATTGTGATTAGTAATAGGAACAGTTGTATTAAATTTAATTTAATAAAAAATGCAAGTTACAAGCTTGCATTTTTAAGTTCTTTTTCTGCGACATTTTTCTTAGAAAAATAATGTTTAACAAGTTTTCCCGAACCAATCAATCCTAATATACAACCTAAAATGAAAAGTGAAATTAATAAAATTACTGCAGGTTTTCTATTTTTTTCTCATTCAAGACAAATAATAACGATTGTTATTATGTCTTTTATGAATGATATGGTAAATAATACTACTCCAGTAATGCTGGTTAAAATAATTAATACTAAAGAAGATATTCATAAATTTTGAGGATTTATCGAATCGTAATTATTGCTTACAACTATACCCATCGCAATCAATAAACCTAAAAAAATGGGGAATATAAATAACAACAATGCGCTAAGTATTAGATTTGATAAGGATAATGCTTTCATGTGTGTCCTTTGTGTATTTGAAGTATTTGTTAATTATTATATCTAATATAACAAAAAATAATTTGCTAAAAGCCTGCAAATATATTTATAATTATTAAAGATTTTATGAAAGGATAAAGATGAAATTAATTCAAGTAGAAGCTCACGGATTTAAATCTTTTGCTGATAAAGTTACACTTAAATTTGATGGTGGTGTTGTTGCCATTATCGGACCTAACGGTTCTGGTAAGTCAAACATCAACGATGCAATTAGATGAGTTTTAGGTGAAACCAGTTCAAAGATGCTGCGTGGAGATAATATGGAGGATGTTATTTTCGCAGGTTCTAAAACTGAAAAAGAAATGAACCGTGCGGAGGTTATTTTAACATTCGATAACAGAGATAGAACATGTGATATTCCTCATGATATTTTTACTATTTCTCGTGTATTACACAGAGGAAAAGGAAGTAATGAATATTACATAAACGGCGAAGTGGCAAGACAAAAAGATATTAAAGAAATAGCAATGCAAAGTGGTATTTCTAAATCTAGTTTAGCTATTATTGCTCAAGGTACAATTTCTGATATTGCCGAAGCAACCCCGGAAAGACGTCGTGAAATTTTTGAAGAAGCCAGTGGTACTTCAATGTATCGTAGCAGAAAAAATGAGACTCAAAGAAAACTAGAAAGAACACAAGAAGCTTTAGAACAAATTAAAATTTTGGTTGACGAATTAGAAAGACAACTAAAACCATTACAAAGACAAGCTGAAAAAGCCAAAGTTTATAACCAAAAAGCCGCTCAACTTAAAGAAGTTGAAGTTAGCTTATTAGTTCATGACTTTCTTGCATATTCAGATCGTTTGGAAGAACTTCAAAAAGAAGCTAGAAATTACGACTTTTTAAAAGATGAATTAGAAACAAAATTGCGTTCATATAACGAAATAATTAAAAGAAAAAATGAAATTATTTCTGAATTAGACAATAATATTTCTAATTTAAATAAAGAATTGGATGACGTTAATAACGAAATTCATAATTTGGAAATTAGAAACGCTAGAGAAGAAAAACATCGCGAGATGTTAATAAAAGGAGAACTAATTGCAACTCCTAAAGAACAAGCTCAAGCAATAAAAGAAGAATTGAATAACTTAAGTACTAAAATATTAGGTTTCAAAGAGTTTATCACTAACAAAGATAAAGAAATCACAAAGTTACAAGCTAGTGTAACTGATAAATCAACAAAACTAACTTCTCTAAGAAGAGAGTTGAGTGCAGAAGAAAACAAGATTAACAAGATTAAAAATAAACTTGACTATATCGAAGAAATGAGAACTAATAAAACAACTTTAGCAAAAGGGGTTAAAAATATTAGTGAAAATGCTCATTTATTCAGAGGATATAAAGGACTAATTAGCGAATTAATCAGTGTCGAAGCTAAATATGCTGTCGCTATTGAAACAGTTTTAGTTGGAGCATTGCAACACATTGTTGTTGATAATTCTGATACTGCAGTTAAGGCAATTAATTTCCTAAAGGAAAACCGCGGTGGAAAAGCGACATTTATTCCGTTAGGTTCAATAAAGCCAAAATTTGTGCACGAACAACATATTGTTGTAGCTCAAACACAAAAAGGATTTTTAGGTATTGCATCAGAGTTGGTTTCTGCAGATAGAGATCTTGACATTCTTAAAAAATTTTTATTGGGAAACATATTGGTTTCTGAAAATATTGAATCTGCAAATAAATTAGCTAATCTTTTAGAAAGAAGATACACAGTTGTTACACTTGAAGGTGATATCATTCGTGCTGGTGGAGTTATGTCGGGTGGTGAAAGCTCACAAAATGTCTCAACATTTGCAACTTCTGAACAAGTTAAAGAATTGCAAGCTTTATTACCTACCTTAGAAAATAACGTAAGTAAAATAAATCAAGTTATTGCAAAAATGCAACACGAACAAGATAGTGAATCATCATTATTAACAAACTACATTTTAGAAAAAACCAAGGCTGATAAAGAATTGGAAACTATTCAAAACTCATTTGATGAATTGATGGTTAAGTATTCATCAATTTCAAAAGAAGTTGAATATGAAAGTCAAATTGTTGACATAACAGCAGAGATTCAAAAACTAATATTAAAACGTAGCGATTTAACCGCTTTAAGAATTTCTCAAAATGATTTATTTAGTACCGCTAAAAAAGAAGTTAATAATTTAATTCTTGAAAAATCTGAAATCGATAGCGATTTAAATCAATTACTAAAAGATAACGGACAAAAAATATCTGAAAAGGCTAAGGCTGAAGCGGCTATTCAATATGCTAAAGAAAGATTATCAGTTCAATATGGAATGCTATTTGAAGCGGCCAAAGAATTATATAATCCTGAAATTGATTTTGATGTAGCAAGAAAATTAGTAACAAGTCTAAGACAAGACATCAAAGAACTAGGTCATATTAATCAAGACTCAATCCAACAACTTGAAGAAGTTCAAAACAGATATAACGAAGTAAAAGAACAAGAAGAAGATATTATCAAAACCAAAGCAACAATTGAAGAGGCTATTGATGAAATGGATAAAATAATTGTTGAAAGAATTACTCAAACTGTATCACTTGTAAATGATGAATTTAAACATGTATTTGCAAAAATGTTCGGTGGTGGTATGGCCGAAATTAGATATACAGATCCAGATAATATTCTTGAATCGGGTATTGATGTTATTGCTCAGCCTCCTGGAAAATCTGTTAAGAATTTAAAACTATTTTCAGGTGGAGAAAAAGCTCTTATTGCTATTTCATTGCTTTTCTCAATTTTAAAAGCAAAACCATTACCATTGTGTATTGTTGACGAAGTTGAGGCGGCATTAGATGAAGCTAATGTTATTAGATTTGCCGAATTCTTGCAAAGCCTTAAAAAAGATACTCAATTTATTGTTATTACTCACCGTCAAGGTACAATGGAAAGAGTTGATAAGCTATACGGTGCCACAATGCAAAAACGTGGTGTTACAACCTTCTTTAGCGTTAATTTAGCAGAAGCTAAAAAAATGGTAGATGAAGAAGGTAACGCTAAAGTTTCTAATTAATTTATATTTGAATTTAATAAAGGCAGTAGATTATTCCTTATCACGGAATATATCTGCTGTTTTTATTATAAGAAAGAGAAAAATTGAATAAAGTTAACCCTTATAATTTTTTTATAATAGTATAAAGAGAAATAAGATGAAGAAATTGGAATATATTTTACATTTATTCATGTACGAATTAGAAAAATTTTTATTAACAAAAAAGAATGAACTCGTAAATATTGCGTATCAAAGTGATGAAGCAAATACTGATAGACCACTTAAAGAATATTTAAAATATATACTTGAAAAGTACTCTGATGATATTATATTATCAACAAAAGTTGGCTTTGTCAATTTGAAAAACTCAGAGGTAAAATTAGATATAGAAAATTTCAAAATTTTATCCGTTTTATTACCTGAGAACATAAACGAAGATATAAAAAGAATGGTAAAAAAACAAAAGAATAATAATGTTTATACTAATCCTGATATTTGTTTGAAAATATTGTATGATGGCCAAATTTATTATGAAACTATAGAACTAAAATCGACAAAATCAAATATTATACCTGGTTCTAGTGTTAGACAAATTTTGCCTGAAGAATGAGTGATATTTATAAAACATTCAAAGTTAGATATCGATATTGCCACGGGGAAATATGTTAATTCCATAAATTCAAGAATTCAATTTCCAGATAGAAGCCCGAGACCGCAGGTTTCTTTCGAAGAATTAAAAAAATGAAATGAAAAAAACAGAAGAGTCGAAAATTTAACACTGTATTATAATGCCCTTGATGACGAAAAAGATAAGTATTTTTTAATAACAGACTGACAAGCTTTTCTTACCGAAAAATGAATAGATATGTTGTTGAACTCTTCTTCAGTTAAAAACAGGGAACCTTGATTTAATAATAATATGAGAAAATTTATTATTAAGTTTTTAAATTACTATGATACTTTAAATAAAGAACAACAAGAGAAATTAAAAAGAAATATTTCTAGTTTAATAAAAAACGACGATTACTAATCGTCGTTTTCAAAATAAGCTTCTCATTTATCGTTCAAATTTTGTGCTATATTGTATGCTAATAAACAAGGCACGGCATTTCCGATAATTTTATATGCTGAGCTGGCACTTAATGACGGAGAATTGCCGTTTTTTTGAATAATAAATTCATAATCATCTGGAAATGTTTGCAATCTTGCACACTCTCTAATTGTTAATCTTCTTTGTTCATATCCCGCGTTTAATTCATCTATATTTTTACCGCCGTTAATTTTTGATAATCTTCTGAACTCAATATTTCCATGGTGTTCAGATCTAATTGTTGGAGCGACATTATTGAGTTTTATTTCTGTATTTCCTTGCCCTTTAGATAATTTGGCTTTTGAATATTTTGATTGTGATATATCGTTTGTTTTATCAGGTTCTAATAATTCTATAAATGCATCACCCGAAGTCACGAATGATTTTAAAGTTTTGTCATTTAAATTATAATTGTGAGTAGGGGAAGGATAAGGGTTAAATTTTTCAGATATTACACTTTTTTGCAACTCTATTAAAGCCTCTTTAGTCAATGAACTCTTTTTAAAACCGAAGAAAAAAATTCTTTCTCTGGATTGAGGAACACCGTAGTTGGCTGCTTGTATTACTTTTGCCGGAATAACTATGTAACCTTCTTTTGCGGCTAAAGAGAAATCTCTTTCAATAATTTCCTTGGCGTCATCTAGGCTTACTAAACCTTTAACATTTTCAGCAATAAAAACCTTAGGTTTTATTATACTTATGACTTCTTTCATTCATAAATATAATTTCCCTCTATTTTCATCTTTGTTGAATTGTTTTGAATTATCGTGTCCCTTTTTAGAATTAAAGCCTTGCCTATTGCCAGAAAGTGAAAAATCTTGACAGGGAAAGCCACCAGTAACGATATCTATATCAGTAGGAAAAATTTGTTGACCAGCCTTGTGTTTTTTTACTAAATCTACAATACTTTCTAATTTATATATATTTTTATCTATTTTTCTTTTATTATAAAAGTAATTAACTCATGCAGTATGGGCGTCAGAACGTATATCATTTGCGAAAACTGTTTCAAAATTGGTGTTTTTTAAATATACTCATTCTCCTTCTGTTCTGTCAATTCAATTAGAACACTTAAATTCATTAATCGACTTTTTTAAACATTTAAAACCGCCTTCAAAACCCAGATCCATACCACCGCATCCGCTAAAAAGAGACAAAACTTTTTTTGTTTTTTTCATAAATATCACCCTCATCATTTTATTAATTTTTTGCAAACTATCTGTTTCATTTTATTATATAGATATTATTTAAAAAGTTTGTATTTCGGTCAAAATGTTAAATCATGACAATCAAAAAGATAAGTAATACAACTTTGTTAAGATTTTAAAAAATACAACACTTAAATATTTTATATTTAGGCGCTGTATTTAAATTTGTGATTTATTTATAGATTTTTAACTTAATAGGGTGAAAATTATAATCAGATTTTTTTACTTTTTCAATCAAGTAATCAATTTTATAGTTAATTCCAAATTTTCTATTGATATAGTCTCTTAGTTTGTCTATTCTAATTTCATCAGAATCAATTTCTTTAAAAAAGTCGTTTTTAATATGATTTAAAAAATAAACGAAATCAATGTTACTATTTTCATTGGTTTTATAATACATAATCTCGCTTAATGCGGTTAATTTAATAATTGAATTTTCCTTTGATATTATGTCATTATAAAACTCGTCACTAAATCCGAATTCTAAAAGTTTATGATCAAAACCTTCATTGACAAGGCTTGTTATGTTAAAGAAATTTGATTTTATTTGTGCAAGAGCAGAATTCTTAAAATCGTTAATTAATTCTTTAGATATTCCATAATTTTTATTTAAATAGTCAATACTAATATATGAATATTTGCTTTTATCTCATCATATAATATCTAAATTTTGTTTAACTTTTTCAAAGGCCGCGTTTATGGCGTCTGTTTTTTCAGCCCTTTTATTTATGTTTAAAAAATCTAAAATATCGTTAAAAGTAAAGACTTTAAAATCTTTTATAACATTTCTGATAAAAGATGCTAAGCTCTTATAATTGCTTCTATATGCAAAATTATCATTTAAATTAAATCCTAATTTTTTGATTATAAAATCATTGATGGCATAATTTTGATTTAAAAATGATTTGATAATTTTGATTAACGCTTCTTTGGTGTACAAATCTTCTTTGGCTAACATTTTCAATTTTTCAATATTTTCGTCCGATATTTCTTGGTAATTTGAAACTTCTAAGTAGCCGTTTTTATCTAAAAATCTTTCTAGAAATGCATAGCAATTATTTCTTATTGAGTCAACATTAAAACCCAATTGAGAGCAATATTTTTCTATAAAATTATCATATTTAATCGGTTGTCACATTTTTATATAGTTATAAAGTTGTTGCTCCTCGGTTATATTTCCAAACTGCAAGTGTGGCATTCTTTGAAGATTGCAATTTAACTCAATTATATTTCTTGACTTTAAATATTTTATTATGCTGTGTAAATCATATTCATTTCTAATGTCATATTGTTGCATTATTTCGGGATACTTTTGAATAAAATATTTGGTAGATATAATTATGTTATTCATTTCATTAAATTTAATGTCGTTAAAAAACTTATTAAAATCATATTTTGAAAAATTATAGAATCTATATTTTCTGTATAAATTTAGAATAAGATTATCCATTCTTCCTAAATTTGCTTCTAGAGTATGTAAAGTTAAGTCTTCCACCATTTGTTTATATCTATTATCTGAAAGGTTGAGATTCTTTAAAAAATCAAAATACTCTACTCATATATATTCAATTGATAATGTTTCGTCTTTGTGTAAACTAATTATATGTTCCAAAACAGCAAGTTTATTGGCTCTTAGTATTTTTCCATCAACTTCAGTTAAATAGTCATTGCTTTTTTCTAATATCTGTTTAATAATTATTTTGTAGCTTTCAGGAATGTTTCCGTCATTGAGAGCATAATATAATTCTTTTTTAATTGTTTTTTGATTTTTTATAGCTGATAGATATTGAATTTGTCTTTCAGAAAGGTTAAAGAACTGTATTAAATATTCCCTGCTAATAATGTAATTTTCAATTAAATGAAGATATTCATTTTCTGAAAATACTAAGTCATTCTTTTCAAGACATATCTTTAATGGTTTATATGCAAATCTAAAGTCATTTAAATTCTTTAAATATTCCTTGCGTTTAAAGACTTTTTCTATTAATTCATTAGGTTCGAAAAAAGATTTTTTTATCAGGCAAACTAGATCACCTTCAACTTTATATTTGCCGGACATTTTTAAATAATTGCTAATATACTGTTTATAGATTGAAAAATTTTTTATAATACCTTCAAATTTGTTTATATCGACATAACCATTTTGAATGCTGATATAAGATTGTATATATTCAGAAATTAGTATATTCGGATTAATTTTAATATACTCTAAATTTGTTATTATAAAATTGATTAAATTATCATCTAACTCAATTTTTGTATTGAATATTAAATTTCAAAGAATGTGAACTTCTTTACCTTTAGCATAAAGCAAATCATAATCTTCTTTAGTTTGAAGTTCTATTTTATCTAGCAAATTATTCATTTTTTTATTAAAGAATTCAGTATTTAAAGGATCGTTAAGAGATTTTATTAATTCTGAAAGATTAGTTATTTTACGAATAAACAAATGTTTATTTTCGTAATTTTCTGTGTTTATTAAATCATATATTTTAAAATCATAATATTTTTTAGATTCATATTCAAAAACGCCTTCGGGGCTTAAAAACATTAAAGGGTTTAATCTTATTGCTTTCTTTTTAAATTCAATAATTTCTCTAATTTTATAATCTTGTAAATCCAGTTCATATATTTCACTATCGGGAGTTTTTGCGAGATCATAAAGAGTTGTTATACCTTTGTTATTTAATAATTTGTAATTATCAAAATAATTAAGTTCTTTTTTCAATTTTTTAAAAATTTCAATAGCGTTGATTTCTTTCATATTTTTATTATATCTTTAATATTTAAAAATTACGTCTTAATTTATATCTATGTTAAGGATTGCTGTATTTCAATATATAATTGTTATGATATAATAATTAAGAATAAATCTAATATTACAATAATATAATGAAATTAAGGAGGACTGTAAATTATGTACGGCTTAGTTTTTTATTTGAATAAAGAAGTTTTAAAACAAGCTTATGGCTCTGATAATAACCATAAACAAGCTTATGAAGATGTTAGAGATATTTTAAGACACTATGGTTTTCATTGACTATCTAATAGTTTTTATTTTTCAAGATCTATTAATAATTTATTACAGATTTTTAAAGCAATTGAACATTTGAAAAAAATGGATTGATTTGTTAAATCATTAGTTAGTTTACATGTTTTTAAAATGGAAGATTTATCAAACTTTACTGAATATATGACTATGAGTGAAAATTCATTATCAGATGATGAAGAATAAAAGTATATGAAAACGCGGGACACCCGCGTTTTAATTTATATATTATTAAGAATTTGTTAAAGTGTAAAGAAGTTTAGGATTTGATTCTTTTGCAGATTTTAATGCGTTTAAAATTCCGTCGTTATTTTGAACTGTGATTGCAACTTTTGCTGAGTTGTCATTTGCGCCAATATAGTCAAATGTTTGAGGCGAGAAGAAAATTGTTGCTTGTGAAATTGTAACATTAGTTAAACTGTTTTGGGCTAAAGCGCCACTTTCAACTCTAATAATATTGCTTAAATCAATTTCTGTTAGCTTGTTTTGTGAGAATACACCTTCGTTTAATATTGTAACTTTTGTTGCGGCGTTTAAATTTAATGATGCAATAGCATTTTGTGAAAATGCTCTTTTTCCAATGTAACTAACTGAAACTGGCAATTCTAATTTTTCAATAGCGTTTTGGCTAAATGCTTCATCGCCAATAGTTGTTAATTTATCTCCAAATACAACAGTTTTTATTTTGCCTAACCCACTAAATGCGCCAGCTCCGATTTTTTCTAGATTTGCTGGTAAAATAAGTTTTTCAATGTTAAATCCGTTAACGCCAATTTTTGTGTTTGACTTGCTTAATTCTCAATCAACCAAACCGCTTGCAATATTTCCTATTGTAACATTGCTTCCAGAACGAATTATTGCAAAATTTGATAATGCTTTAAAAGAAAATGCACCATCTGGAATTTCTTTTATGTCAGCTTTAGATAAGTCAAGTGTTTTGGTTTGTTCTGATCAATATTTTGTTGCATTTGAACCGTTTACAAATTGGTCTGCGAATTGGTTAGCTTTTTCTCCACCACAAGAGATGGCAACAATACCAGTAATTGAAGGTGTTAAAATTGCTAAACTACTTAAAAATAATACTTTGCTTTTTTTCATGTTTATTATTTTATCATAATATTACTAAAGTTAAAATAAAGGACAGCTTTTAAGTCATAAGATATTTAAAAATGTAAAATATTGTAAAATTTCAATATGGAAAAATTTGAATTAATATCTAAATATAAACCTTCTGGAGATCAACCTAAGGCAATTAAAGAATTGGTTGAAGGAATAAATAGTAATAAACCACATCAAGTTTTATTAGGCGTTACTGGGTCTGGTAAAACATTTACAATTGCAAATGTAATTAACGAGGTTAACAGACCCGCATTAGTTGTTTGCCACAATAAAACACTTGCGAGCCAACTTTATAGCGAATTAAAAGAACTGTTCCCAAACAACAGAGTTGAATATTTTGTGTCTTATTTTGATTATTATAAACCTGAGGCTTACATACCTAAATCTGATTTATATATTGAAAAAACAAGTAAAAATAATAAAGAATTACAGGCAATGAGAATGTCGGCAATTAATGCATTGTCAATAAGACATGACACAATTGTCGTTGCATCAGTTGCTTCAATATATGGTGAATTTAATCCAGAGGAATATCGTAAAAATTTTTTTCCAATTGAGATAGGGTTAAAAATTAGTTTAAGAGATATAAAAATAAAATTAATTAAAATGGGTTATGAAAATGTTAAAACCGATTTATCAAGAGGTCAGTTTTATAATAAAGGCGATATTATTGAAGTTTGTCCTGGGTATAATTTAGAGTACAATATAAGAATTGAGTTATTTGGCGATAAAATTGAAAGAATAACTTATATTGATCCATTAACAAAAGATTTAGTTGAAGTTAAAAAATCATTAACAATATTTCCGGCGACAACATATACAGTTAATTCTAATAATGTTGAGAAAATGTGCGAGGCGATTAAAGTTGAGTTAGAGGATCGTATAGAATTTTTTAAAAATAAAGAAAAATATTTAGAAGCGCAAAGAATTAAGGATAGAACTTTAAATGATATTGATTCAATTTTAGAATTTGGTTATGTCAATGGAATGGAAAATTATGCTAGATATGTAGATGGTCGCGATGAAGGAGACCGTCCTTATACATTGTTTGATTATTTACCAGAAGATGCGGTTATTTATGTGGATGAAAGTCATTTAATGATTCCGCAACTTAACGGTATGTATAACGGAGACCGTTCTAGAAAAGTAACTTTAGTTGATTTTGGGTTTAGATTGCCATCAGCCTTAGATAATCGCCCCTTAATGTTTGATGAATATGAATCATTTAAGTTTCCTAGAATTTATATGTCTGCAACTCCTGGCGATTATGAGCTTGAAAAAACTGAAGGCGAAGTGACAACTCAATATATTAGACCAACAGGCTTATTAGATCCTATAATTGAAATAAGACCTAAAGAGGGTCAAATCCAAGATATTTATGATAATCTTAAAGAACAAATTAAGAAAAATGAACGTACTTTAATATTAACAACAACTAAAAAAAATGCAGAAGAACTTTCGTTATATTTACAAGAACATAAAATTAAATCTGCTTATATTCATGACCGTTTTAAAATATTTGAACGAAACGAGATTTTAAAAGGCCTTAGAATGGGTAAATTTGATGTTGTTATTGGCATTAATTTACTGCGTGAAGGGATTGACTTACCTGAAGTTAGTTTAATTTGCGTTTTAAATGCTGATAGCGCTGGTTTGATGCGTGATGAACGTAGTCTTATTCAGATAGTTGGTAGAGCAGCTAGAAATGACCACGGAAAAGTAATTTTTTATGCTGATGAAATTTCATCGAGCATGCAAAGTACCATTGATGATAATAAAAAGAAACGTGAAATTCAACAGGCTTATAATTTAGCAAATAATATTATTCCCAAGACAATTATTAAGCCAATAGCCCCACCTATTCAGGGCAGTCTGTTATATGATGAATTGACAATTGAAAAAGAACGTTCAAGAATGATTCATAATAAGAAATTTATTGAAAACATGGTTAGAAAAATGAAAGAACTAGCTAAAAACAAAAAGTTTGAAGAAGCTATTGAAATTAGAGATTATTTAATAGAATTAGGAGTTGAACTTGATTAAAGAATTTATTAAAAATTAAAAGAAGCTATTGAAAAATCTTAATGATGTTTTATAAAAAATATTGAACACACTTAATAAAAAAAGTGTGTTTTTAATTTATAAAAAACCAGCCAATTAGCCGGTTTTATTAGTAATATTTGAATTCAAAATATTGATTATTATTCTCATCTTTTTTAATCGAGATAACTCTTTGAGGCATCGTTCATGAAGCATAGTAGAAATAATTTCTGTAATTTGTTATCGTTCTTTTATTATGCTTTTCGACATTATAATAATCGTTTTGCTCAGAAGAGACGATTGAAGAGTTATTTAGTATACTTTCAACTTCGTCTGCCTCAATTTCATTATTTTTGTTTCTGTCAATTCAAAGATTGATGTTTAATTTTTCATTATTTGTTAGTGAATCAAGTTTTTTAATTGCAACCGAATCAGAGTAGTAAGCAACATATTCATAATTTTCTTCACTATTAAGTGAATATAAATCTTTTTCACTGTATGTACCTCTAACTCCATTTAAATTTACATAAGGTTGGTTTCAAAAACTTTTAGCAATGTAATTGTAACCAGTTTGATTTAGCGAAACTTTTGTATTTTTCTTAGGATCATCATTTGTTCCTATTAACATTGATACCTTATATTTTAAAACATTTTTCTCATTAAGATCTTCGCGCTTAAATTTTAAATATCCAGCTAGATTTACATTGTCTTTATCTGGTGAGTATTCAAGATCATCATTTAGATTTCAATTGTTATTTCCAATGTAGCTTATAGCTTGTCTGTATCCCATCAAATCAACATAAGCTGAAAACAATTGTGCAAGAGCTCTATTTCTTTTGATTTTATAAAATGTGTATTTATTGTTTTCACTATAAAAAGATTTTAGTTCAGAATCAAAAACTCAATTAGATGAATAAATTTTAATATTGTTTTTAAAAGCCCTTGGAGCAACCATTTTAATAATATCATCTCCAATAGCAGTTAAATAAGGCTTGCGATTTTCAGGATTAAAGAAGTATAAATAATTATCAAACATATCAGTATTGTAATAATATAAATTTGGATTTGACGTGTATGACATTTTTAAAAGTTCTCTAGGGAAAAGTTCTGCAAGTGAATAGCTATATTTAATGTCTTTTAATTTAACAGGATCTGAAAAACGAATAAGGTTATCTGATGAGTTGTTGAAATAGAAGTTATTTTTATCAATTAAAGAATATAACTTTTCTTCTTCTTTATTCAGTGGCACATTGGCAATTTTGAATAAGTCATAGCTTGAGAATTTAGAAAATATAGCGTTGGGTTCAGTGAATAATCCTCTATTTAAACGAATATCATTATTATCTCTAACCAAAGGAGTAGATACGGTTTCTAGTTTATTGGTATTTGGAATTCTTTGAGTTGTTTCAATATATTTATTTGGTATTTTATAGTTTAAGGCTTCTATAAAATTATCGGTAAATTTTTTATTAACCGAAATTTGTTCATTATTACGTCTTTTATCAATGTAGTTATTGTTAGCATATGGGTCACTTGGTTTGACTGCTTGGTTATAAACATTATCAATGTGGTGTGAATATTCATGAATTAAAACCGAAAGTATCAGTTCAACTCTTTGTTCTAATGTTAAATCATAAACCTTGTATCCATATGTTTTTAAAATGTTTGAAATGTTGATATAAATAACTGAGGAAGTTGGCAGATATAAACCATTTACACCGTCTCAGATAGATTTTTCCGGAAAAGATTTATTAATATAAACTTTTCTTAAAGCGTTTATTTCAGGTCCGAAATTAGCTCTTAGTTTAAACATATTGTTCAAAATTTCATGACCATGTTCACCTAAGAAATAATCTTTTTTATTTTTTTCGTCAATATGAAATGGGTATTCAGTAATAGTTAAATTTCCATATGCATAATTTGGGTTAATAGTTTCAAATTTATTTTTTTCGTCATATATAACTTTTTCATTAGTTTTTAAAGCGTCTTTATCTAAATTTTTAACAATTGGGAATGGATTTGTTTCATTTATTACTAATGTATTCTTAAGAGCAAAAAAACCGAGAATAAACAAAATTCCAATGAACGTAAAAGAAGTTAAGACAATTAAAATTATTGCCCATACTGGAAAACTTCTTTTAGGTGTTTTGTTATTCTTTGGATATTTATTCATAATTTAACTCCTTTTTAAAGAAAATTATATTATATTTTGTTTTTATTGAATTATAACATCTATAATTGTATTAATATGTTGAGAATAATAGCAGGAAAATATCGTTCAAGATTGCTTGAACAACCAAATAAATCAATTACCAGACCGACTATTGATAGGGCTAGAGAAGCGATTTTTTCATCAATTCAATTTAATATTGAGGGAAAAGAATTTTTAGATCTTTTTTCAGGAAGTGGTTCGTTTTGTTTAGAGGCTTTGTCACGTGGAGCAAAACATGCGACATGTATTGAAAAAAATCGTGAAGCTTTCAATGTTATTTTAAAAAACAAAGCAAGTCTTGGCGAAAAAAATTTAGATGTTTTTAATACTGACGCTTTGAGCTTTTTGAATAAAGCGCCTTCTGAATTTTATGACTATATTTATCTTGATCCACCTTTTAAAGATAAAGAACTTTTGTTGGAATGCCTTAACAAAATAATCGAACGCAAAATCATCAAAAGTGACGGATTAATTATCGTTGAAAGTGATTGATCAGATTTAAAATACGACTATCAAGATTATCGGATAACAAAAGTAAAAAAATATGGTAAAATTTACATCTACTATCTACAAAACAATTTTTAATTAATCATACAAAACAATATGGGAGGATATATGAACAAGAAATTAATTATCTTTGCCGGTCCAAGCGGAGTTGGAAAAGGAACAGTTGAAAAGCTTCTATTTGAAGACAAATCATTAAAATTGAAATTGTCAGTTTCAATGACAACACGAAAAGCTAGAGAGGGCGAAGTAGACGGAGTTCATTATTATTTTGTTTCTAAAGAAACATTCGACGCTTGTTTAGCTGACAATCGTTTAATCGAATATTCAATGCATTTTGATAATTACTATGGAACTCTTTATTCAGAAATTACAAGAATTTGTGAACAAAGTAAAATTCCATTTTTAGAAATTGAAACAAACGGAGCAAAACAAATTATTGACTACTATAAAAAAGAAGGCAAACAAGACGAAATTTGTTCAATTTTTCTAATGCCACCTTCATTTAAAGAGTTGGAAAAACGTATTGGCGGAAGAAATACAGAAAGTGATGAATTAATTAATAAAAGATTGAATAAAGCTCACGAAGAAATAGGTTGCTCAACATTATTTCAATATGTAGTAATTAATAATGATATCGAGCAAACTGCAAACGAAATCAAGGAAATCATTAAAAAAGAATTTAGCGATATTCTAAATGCTGAAGAAGAAGTTTCAGAAGGAAGAAAGGCTTAATTAACAATTATGGAAGTTTGCATAAAAAGCGAAAAAGGGAATTTTAGACCAGAAAATCAAGATTACGCCAGCTTTATTAGTAAAGGCGATTGAACTTTTGCTATTCTATGTGACGGCATGGGCGGACATTTTGGTGGTTCTTTATGTTCAAAATTAACATGTGAAAATTTTAAAAAAAGTTTCGAGTTAAATTTTGATATCGATATGCAAGCTAATGATAGTTTGAAAATTAGTAAATGATTTAATAAAACATTAAACTTCGTAAAAGAAGTATTAATTAATTATGCAAGAAAAAATAATATATTTATAGATATGGGAACAACATTAACTGCTGTTCTCGTTTTTAATATAACTAAAAAGATGTATGTATTTAATGTTGGTGATTCACGAACATATGTGTATGACAAAAAGTTAATTCAAATTACTAGAGATCAAAACTTTTTTAACTATTTGGTAAATGAAAAAAAATGAAATGAAGAAGAAGCTAGATTACACCCGGATGCCAATAAATTAGTAAGCTGTTTGGGCCCTAAAAAAATTATGCAGTGAGATTCATTTTGTATTGAACCTTCAGGTTTGTTAAAATATGTGATTTTAACATCTGATGGTTTACATGATAATGTTGATAGCGAAGAATTTATAAGTATTTTAAATAGCGATAATAATTTAGAAGAGAAGGCTTCAAATTTAATAAATAAGGCCATTGAAAATGAAAGTAAAGATAATTTAAGTGTTGTTATTTTGGAGTTATAGATGAATAGTAAAAATGAATTTAAAGAGTTAAGTAAGTTTGAAAATCTTAATAAGAATTTTGAATCTTTTGAAAAAATTGGTAGCGGTGGTTACGGCTTTATATATTCGGGAATTTTTAAGAAGAATAATAAACGTTATGCGATAAAAATATTGAATTTAGGCGATGATTTAGATAGAAAAAGAATTGACCAAGAACGTTTTAAAAACGAGATAAATATTTTAAAAGTTATTAATTCGCCTAATATTGTTAGAATTCTAGGTTCTTATATTAGCAATAATGAATGTTATTATGCAATGGAATTAATTGATGGACAATCACTTAAGTCAATTATTGCAAAACAAAGTAAAATTGATGTTCAATCCACTGTTAATTATTCAAAAGAAATTTGTATGGCATTAGAGAAGATACATGATAAAAATATTATTCACCGTGATTTAAAACCAAGCAATATATTAATAGAAAACGGGACCAATGTTGTTAAGTTAATTGATTTTGGAATATCTTTATCTGAAAATAGTAATCGTGTTACTGCTGAAAATAAAGCAGTAGGTTCAATTCAATATTTAGCACCCGAGATATTGAGTAGAAAATCAAATGCTTCAATAAAAAGTGATATATATTCTTTAGGGATTATGATGTATGAAATGTTTACTGGTAGAGTTCCATTTAATGGCAGTGATCAAAATGAGGTTATGTTAGCGCATATTAATGATGACTTACCTCCGATAAACGAAAAAAATAATATTGTTATTCCACAGGCTTTAGAAAATATCATAATTAAGTGTACGGCTAAATACCCAGATCAAAGATACGAAAATGTCAAAGAAATTTATGAAGATTTAGAAATGTGTTTATCAGCTAAAAGATCTAATGATAAAAAAATTAATTTAAATAACAAGACAATAAAAAAAGATACGCCAACATTTAGACATAAAAAGATGTTAACAATATTTTTATCAATTGGTGGAATACTGATAGCAATTGTGATTGTTTTATTGATATTATTATTAAAAGGAGTAATTAAGTTTTAGTTATGGAAGAGGGAAAAATTGTAAAATCTGTTGCTGGTTTTTATGATGTTAAATCTTTTAAAGATCATCAAATTTATCGCGTAAGAGGTTCGGGAAAATTGCGCTTACTAGATATGAAGCCAATTGTTGGTGATAATGTAGAGTTTGAAAAAGGTGAATTAATACATAGAATTTTAGGAAGAAGAAACTTTTTTATAAGACCAAAAATTGCAAACGTTGATCAAGCAATTGTGGTTATGTCACTAGTTGAACCTGAGTTTAGTTCATTATTAGTTGATAAATTCTTAATTATTATTGAAAATAAAAATGTAACACCAATTATTGTTTTAACTAAAAAAGATTTGACTAGTGAATCAAAAATCAATTTTTATAAAGAACAAGGCTATCAGGTTTTTGAAATAAATTATGAAACTAATCAAGGCTTTGACGGACTAAAGGAATTATTTAAGCATAAAACAAGTTTTTTTGTAGGTCAAACCGGAGTCGGAAAGACAACTTTAATTAATTATTTAGCAAATACCAAATTTGAAACGCAAGCGATATCAAAGGCTTTAAACCGTGGTAAGCATACGACTAGGGAAGTTAGTTTGATTGACTTTAATGGTGGCGAAATAATTGATACGCCAGGGTTTTCATCGATAGAATTTGATCTAACTGTTGATGAATTACCAAAAGCATTTAAAGCCTTTAGAGAAGCATCGGTTAATTGCAAATTTAGAAGTTGCAAGCATTACATGGAATCAGAAAATGATTGTGAAGTAAAAAGACAAGTTTCTGAAGGTATAATCAAATTAGAAAGATATAATAATTACATTAGTTTTTTAAAAAGATTAATCGACGAACCAATTAAGTATTAAAGGAGAAGTATGAAAAAAATTAGTCCATCAGTATTGGATGTTCCTAAAAATAATTTAATAAGTTACATTACTCAATTAACTGAGTGGGGAGTTAATAATGTGCATTATGACGTAATGGATAATAAATTTGTTCCTAACTCAGCACTAACTTTTGAAGAAATTAAAAGTGTTTATGAAAATTGCCCTAAGCACATTATGGATATACATCTAATGGTTGAAGATGTTGAGTTGTATTATGAAATGTATAAAAATATCGGCGATATTTTAACATTTCACTATGAAGCAATGGATATAGAAAAATTAACATCTTTAATTGCTAAAGCCAAAAAAGATAATGTGAAAATTGGTTTAGCAATTAAACCTTCAACAAATGTTGAAGTTTTACGTCCATTTATTAAAGATTTATCACTTTCATTAATTATGAGCGTTGAACCGGGATTTGGCGGTCAAAAATTTATGGAAATAAGTTATGATAGGGTTAAAGAACTAGAAGATATTATTAAAGAAGAAAAAAGCGCAGCAATTATACAAATTGACGGTGGCGTTAAACAAGAAAATATTAAACATTGTTTTGAAGCTGGTGTTAATTTAGCTGTTGTCGGATCTTATTTGGTCAAGAATTTTTCAAAACAAACAGTTGACGATTTATTGACAAAATAATTGAATTTTTACTGATAAATGTAATATTTTTTAAAATATTAAATGTTAATTCTTAATCAAATTGCAACATTTTTATAGATTAAAAATGTTTATTAAACTTATGATATCAAATTTATTTTTTAAGACCTAAAAATTTAAGCCAGTAATCAGGAAAAATTAGCAAAGTGTTATACTTTGCTATTATTTTTTTAAATCTGTATATCTTAAAATAAAAATTAAAATCTACTTAAAATATTCAGATAGGTTATTATCTACTTCTTTAATTGCGTTTTTAAACATTGATTTTAAGTGGTTCATTTCTTCTTTTAAACCCGAAGTATTTAATTTAAATTTTTCTAAATTTCTAATCAAG